>NC_018012.1:0-695833 GCF_000227745.2 Thiocystis violascens DSM 198
CCGGAAATGACCTTAATCCGGCAATCTCGCCAGCTCGATCAATCCGCCTTCATTCTTCGTGTCGACCTTGGCATAGAGGTCATAGAGCGCGGCCTGGAGCGCCTCTTCGATGACCGGATGATAAAAGGGCAGGCGCAGAAGATCCCCGACGGTCAGATTCCGTTCGATGCACCAGCAGAGCAGATGGGCCAGATGTTCGCCCTTGGGGCCGATCATCTCGGCGCCGAGCAGACGTCCGCTCGCCTTGTCGGCATAGACCCGCAGCACGCCCCTGTTTTTGCCCATGATCAGCGCGCGCCCGACCGGCGCGAAGCGGATCTGACCGACGGCGGTCGTCTCCATGTCCAGTTGGTTCCAGCGCAGACCGACGGCGCAGATGTTCGGGTCGCAGAAATTGATGAAGAGCGGGGTTTTGCGGCGGAATCTGGCGGTCTCGCCATGGGCGGCATTGTACCCGGCGATCCTGCCTTCGTCGCCGGCCTCGTGAAGGAGGGGCAGGTCGCCGGTCACGTCTCCGGCGATGAAGACCGGCAGATCGCCGACCTGCATGCTGTTCGGATCGAAGGTCGGGAGTCCCCGCGCGTCGAGCGGCACCCCGAGGTTTTCCAGTTGCAGCCCCGCGACATTGGGTGCCCGCCCGATGCTGCACAGCACTTTGTCCACGACGACGCTGTGAGCGCCAGCCGTGACCCGAAGCTGCTCGCCTTCCTCGTGGATCTCGGCGGCCTGTCCCAGATGGATCGGGAACTCCTTGCCGAGAAGGTCGATTGCGGTCTGGCTCACCTCCGGATCCTGGGTGCCGGCGATGACATGGAGTTGATCGAACCCGGTGATGTCCACGCCCAGCCGGGACAGACTCTGGCCCAGCTCCAGACCGATGGTGCCGAGGCCAATCACGGCCATGGAGGCCGGCAGGTCGGCCAGCTCGAACAGGTCGTCGGTGGTGATGACCCGCTCGCCGAAGTGCGTCCAGGCCGCCGGAACCACGGGGCGCGAGCCGGTCGCGATGACGACGGCTCCGGCCCGGATGCGCTGACCGGCGGCCTCGATCAGGGTCGGCTCGATGAAGCGGGCGTGATCCTGAATAAAGAGATCCTCGGGCATGTCGTCGGTGCTGCTGCCGAGCACCCGATCCACGAAGGTGTCGCGCAGATCCTGGACATGTTCCAGCGCCTCCGGGATGTCCAGGGTCATGGCCTCGTGGCCGTCGATGCCGTATTTACCCAGATGGGTGCGGCGATGGTAGTCCTCGGCCACCTGAATCATGGCCTTCGAGGGCATGCAGCCGACTCGCGCGCAGGTGGTGCCTGGTTCGCCCCCATTGATCAGGACAAAGGTCTTGCCGGCACGCCGGGTCTGCGCGAGTGCGTTGAGTCCGGCGGAACCGGAACCGATGATGGCGACGTCGACAACACGTTCAGTCACTGTGAAATCCTCGGAGGTTGGGCGAATCCGTGGGGATTCGGTGTGGCGATTTTATCGGAATCGGTTCGGAAATCAGCGAAGCGCCGGAGCTGGCGGGCGAGATGCAGCCCCGGATGCAGGCTTGTAGGGGCGAATGAATTCGCCCCTACAGGGATGCCGTGCAACATACGCGTCGAGCGCTCGCCCTAGCAATCCAGCGGTGCCAGGCGCGGCTGATTCTGCAGATTCAGCAGCTCGTCACGCAATTGGCGCAGACGCTGGTCGAGCCGCTCGCGCTGGCGCTCGTCCAGGCTGGCGCCGAGACGCATGAACAGCTCGCCGATGCGCTCGCCAATCGCATCGCCGTCGCGTTCGAGGCTGGACGGCAGGTCGCTGAACTCGACCAGCCAGGCCGTCATGAACGCCTGAATCCGGGCTTCGTCGGCACGTGTTCTCAGCAGCGACAGCAGCTCCTCGCGCTTGCGGGCGCGATAGTCGATCAGGGCCGTCTCGGAATCCGGCATGCGTCCAGTCACCTCGGCGACAATTTCCGGTTGACCGGCCTGCAATGGTCCGGTCCAGTCCTCGATCGCCTTGACGTAGCGTTTGGCGCGTTTGCGTTTCTCCCAGGCCAGGTCGCGCGTGGCCAGATCCTGTCGGTCCTCGCGCGCCTGCTGGCGGAATTTGCGTTCCAGCGCGTCGATCTGGGTGGGTGTCAGGTTGGCCAGCAACGGCGTTGCAAGCGTGACCGCGACTCGGGCGTGACGCCGGTAGAGGTCGCGGAATTGCGCGATCAGGCAGGCCGTGTTGCGTGCGTCGAAGCCCGCCCGGCTGGCCAGTCGCGTTTTGTCGAAGAAGGCCGCGAGCGCGGGGAGTTCCTCCGCGCGATGGCGCGCGAGTTCCGCCTTCAGGCGCGGTTCCCAGCTCGCGAGTTGGTCGTCCGCGAGACTCAGATAGTCGTCTGCGTATTGCTTGGCGAAAAAATCGGCGCTGTTGTAGACGATGCTGACACGGCTGCAACCACCGCCGCTCGTCAGCGTTGCCGTCAGGATCAGGAAAAGGCAAAACCGGGTCGGGAGTCGGTTCATCATGGCATGCGTTGTTTGTGCATCGGCGCGACTGTAGACTCTATGCCTTCAGTCCACGCCAACATCAAGAGGTCGCCAGTGGTTGCCCCCGAGTCAGATTTCCACCGCATCAAGCGGTTGCCGCCTTATGTCTTCAACATTGTCAATGAGTTGAAGGCGGAGGCACGAGCCCGAGGCGAGGATATCATCGACTTTGGGATGGGCAATCCGGATCAGCCCACGCCCCAGCATATCGTCGACAAGTTGGTCGAGGCGTCGGTTCGCAAGGATACCCATCGCTATTCGATGTCGCGCGGCATTCCCCGCCTGCGGCGCGCCATCTGTCACTGGTATCGGGATCGCTTCGATGTGCATCTGGACCCGGAGACCGAGGCGATCGTGACGATCGGTTCCAAGGAAGGGCTCGCCCACCTGGCGCTGGCGACCATGAGCGCCGGGGATACGGTGCTGGTGCCCAACCCGGCCTATCCGATCCATCCCTATGGTTTCATCATCGCCGGCGCCGACGTGCGCCATGTGCGCCTGACGCCCGAGGTGGATTTCTTCGAGGAACTCCAGAAGGCGATCCAGGAATCCTGGCCCAAGCCGAAAATGCTGGTGATCAACTTTCCCGGCAATCCCACGACCCAGTGCGTGGAGCTGGATTTTTTCCAGAAGGTCATCGACATCGCCCGCGAGCACGGCATCTGGGTGGTGCACGATATTGCCTATGTCGACATCGTCTTCGACGGCTACAAGGCGCCCTCGATCCTCCAGATTCCAGGGGCCAAGGAGATTGCGGTCGAGTTTTTCTCGATGTCCAAAAGCTACAACATGCCCGGCTGGCGCGTCGGGTTCATGTGCGGCAACCGGACCCTGGTCGGCGCCCTGGCGCGCATCAAGTCCTATCTGGACTATGGCACCTTCACGCCGATTCAGGTCGCGGCCATCGCCGCGCTCGAAGGCCCGCAGGGCTGCGTGACCGAGATCCGGGATATGTACGAGAGCCGGCGCGACGTGCTCTGCAGCGGGCTCAATGCCGCCGGTTGGGCGGTCGAGCCGCCCAAGGCGACCATGTTCGTCTGGGCGCCGATTCCGGAGCCTTATCGGGAAATGGGTTCGTTGGAGTTCTCGAAAAAGCTGCTGCGCGAGGCCCGGGTCGCGGTCTCGCCGGGAATCGGCTTTGGCGAGTATGGCGATACCCATGTGCGCTTCGGTCTGATCGAGAACGAGCATCGGACGCGGCAGGCGGTACGCGGCATCAAGGAGATGTTCCGCCATTCGTAAAAGCGGCTTGAGGCCCGCTTTTACGAAGTGTTTGGTCTTTTTCGTGACACCGCGCCGCGGTGTCCAGGGGTGTGTCTGGTGCTTTGCGCCATCCGACTCTGGTTTTTAAACGAGGTGAAATGAATGGAACCGGTGAAGGTTGGATTGTTGGGGTTGGGGACGGTCGGGGGCGGAACCTTGACCGTGCTGACCCGCAACGCGAATGAAATCGCGCGGCGCGCGGGACGCGGCATCGAGATCGCACATGCCGCGGCGCGCGACTACAACCCCGCGTCCATCGAGGGGCTGGAGCACGTCGGGCGGATCGGCGACGATGCCTTCGCGGTGGTGGACGATCCCGAGATCCAGATCGTCGTCGAACTGATCGGCGGCTATTCTCCAGCGCGCGAACTGGTTCTGAAGGCGATCGCCAACGGCAAGCACGTCGTCACCGCCAACAAGGCGCTGATCGCCCGTCACGGCAACGAGATTTTCGCCGCCGCTCAGGCGCGGGGCGTGATGGTCGGCTTCGAGGCGGCGGTCGCCGGCGGTATCCCCATCATCAAGGCGCTGCGCGAGGGGTTGGCCGCCAACCATATCGAATGGATCGCCGGAATCATCAACGGGACCGGCAATTTCATCCTGACCGAGATGCGTGACAAGGGGCGCGATTTCGCCGACGTGCTCGCCGAGGCGCAGGCGCTTGGGTACGCCGAGGCCGATCCGACCTTCGATGTCGAGGGCATCGACGCGGCCCACAAGCTCACCATCCTGGGTTCGCTGGCCTTTGGCATTCCGTTGCAGTTCGAGCGCTGCTTTACCGAGGGCATTTCCAAGATCGGCGCGCTGGATGTCACCTATGCCGCCGAGCTGGGCTATCGCATCAAGCATCTCGGGATCGCGCGGCGCTCGCCGGGCGGCATCGAGTTGCGCGTTCATCCGACCCTGATCCCGGAGCGTCGTCTGATCGCCAATGTCGACGGCGTGATGAACGCGGTCCTCGTCAAGGGCGACGCGGTTGGACCGACTCTCTATTACGGCGCTGGCGCCGGCGCTCTGCCGACCGCCTCTGCGGTGATCGCCGATCTGGTCGACGTGGTGCGCACCCTGACGACCGATCCCAACAACCGCGTGCCGCATCTTGCCTTCCAGCCCGATGAGCTGGTCGATACGCCGGTGCTGCGGATGGACGAAATCGAGACCGCCTACTATCTGCGTCTCTCCGCGCTCGACCAGCCGGGCGTCATGGCGCGCATCGCCAGTATCCTGGGCGAGGAGGGGATCAGCATCGAGGCCATCAAGCAGAAGGAACCGGGCGAGGGCGAAACCCATGTGCCATTGGTGATGCTCACCCATCGGGTGATCGAGGGTCGGATGAACGAAGCCATCGCGCGGATCGAGGCGCTGGAGTCGGTGCAGGGAGCGGTGATGAGGATTCGGATGGAGAGCCTGTCCGGCTAGGCTAGCGCGAATCCAGTTCAAACGTCAGCCATTGCGCGATCGGCGGAAGCCACGCGCGGGCGACGGCGGCGACATACCCGGTTTCGGGGATGCAGTGCGCGATCGCGGGCCGGACCGCGTCGGTGGCGCGGGGTCGAAACAATCCGCGTCCGTCCGACTTCGCATCCGCTTCGAGCGCGGTCCAGGCCCGATAAAAACACTCCAGCCGCTCCGTTTCGGGGGCTGCCGCCAGTCTCCCGAGCGCGTCCGGCTCGAACATGCGCTTCGCGACGCCCTGAAGATCGACACGCGGGCGAATCCACTCGCAATCCACGCCCAACTCGCTCGCCGCTCCGGTGCAGAGGCCGACGAGGGCCAGATCGCCGGTAGTGGTCAGGTTGAACGAAAGGGCGCTCGCCGTAACAAATGGCTTGCCGGCCGGGCCGTGTTCAAACGCGATGGCGCGGGGTGCGAGGTCGAGATAACGCGAGAGGATCAGACGCAATCCCGCGTGCGAGCGGACATAGCGCTCGCGGTAGGCCGCGTGACGCATGCGCCGGGCGCGCGCCTGCTGATGTTCGCCGAGCAACGATAGACCCTCGTCGAGATCCAGGCCGCGGTCGTCGGTGCGAATCCGCCACAGATGGAGATCCCCGGCGTCGAGGTCCAACGATCCGCGGGCGGGTCTCCAATGGATGACTTCTGACATCGCAAATCCTGCATGATCCTGTCTATGCTTCTAAGGGGACGGGCATCTTCTGTTTGCCCGTGGGATCTCCGTCCGCGACTCGGTCGATCCACCCGAGTCCGTCCCAAATCCACCGAGTCCCTGGAAATCCACCTATAATGCCCGCCCCAGGATCAGGAGGCGTTTGTGCACACGCTAGAAGAATCCCGCGTCGAGGCGCGTATCGAGGCCCTGTGTCAGAAGGGCTGTCGTCAGGTGCGGCGCGATCTCGCCGCCCTGGAGGCGGGTGCCGCGCTTCCCGAGACTCAGGGCCTGAGCCCCCGCGAACGCGCCCTGCTGATTGCCGAATTAAAGCAGATCATGGCCGTCTATGGCGAGACCTGCCGTATCGATTGAACCCCATCGAGCGCATCGACCGTGCATGTCGACGCTGATTCCAGCCTGTACCGGACATTTTGAACCCTATGATTAGCATGATCGAGATCATCAGCCAGGAAATCGCCGCCCGCCCGGCCCAGGTGGAGGCGGCCATCCGGCTGCTGGACGAGGGCGCGACCGTGCCCTTTATCGCCCGCTATCGCAAGGAAGTCACCGACGGTCTCGACGATATCCAGTTGCGTCATCTGGAGGAGCGGCTCGGGTATCTGCGCGAATTGGGCGAACGCCGGGTGGCGGTACTCAAGAGCATCGAGGAGCAGGGCAAGCTGACCGCCGAACTGCATGCCGAGATTCTGTCCGCCGAAACCAAACAGCGGCTCGAAGACCTCTATCTGCCCTACAAGCAAAAGCGCCGCACCAAGGCGATGATCGCCCGCGAGGCCGGGTTGGAACCGCTGGCGGATGCACTGCTCGCCGATCCGACCCTGACCCCCGAGAGCCGCGCCACGGATTTCGTCGACGCGGCCAAAGGCATCGCCGACCCGGCCGCCGCGCTCGAAGGGGCACGCCAGATCCTGATGGAACGCTTCGCCGAGGATCCAGAACTGACCGGCCAACTGCGCGACGATCTCTGGGAGCGCGGCATTCTGGTCTCGCGGGTGATGGAGGGGCAGGAGCAGGAAGGCAGCAAGTTCGCGGATTATTTCGACTACCGCGAGGCTATCGCCAAGATCCCGTCGCATCGCGCGCTGGCGCTTTTCCGGGGCCGCAATCAGGGCGTTCTGAGCCTGGAATTGCTGGCCGGGGAGGGCGAGGATCCCGACGCGCTCTGCCGCGCACGGGTCGCCGCGCGGTTCGGTATCCGTCATCAGGGACGTGCCGCCGACGACTGGCTGGCCGAGACGGTGCGCAAGACCTGGCGTATCAAGCTGCTCACCCGGCTCGATTTGGAACTCAAGGGCCGTCTGCTGGAATCCGCCGAGGAGGAAGCCATCCGGGTCTTCGGTCTCAATCTCAAGGCGCTACTGCTGGCCGCGCCGGCGGGGCGGCTGCCGACCCTGGGGCTCGATCCGGGCTTGCGCACCGGCGTCAAGGTCGCGGTGGTCGACGCGACGGGCAAGGTCGCCGCGACCGACACCATCTATCCGCATGTCCCCAAGAATCAGTGGGATGCCTCGCTGGCGCGGCTTGGGACGCTCGCCAAGACGCACGGCGTCAAGCTCATCAGCATCGGCAACGGCACCGCCTCGCGCGAGACCGACCGGCTCGCGCGCGACCTGATCGCGCGTCATCCGGAATTGGGTCTGCGCGCGATGGTGGTCAGCGAGGCTGGGGCCTCGGTCTATTCGGCCTCCGAATTCGCGTCCAAGGAACTCCCCGAGCTGGATGTCTCGCTGCGCGGGGCGGTCTCCATCGCCCGTCGCTTGCAGGATCCGCTCGCCGAGTTGGTCAAGATCGATCCCAAGGCGATCGGGGTCGGCCAGTATCAGCACGATGTCAATCAGAGCCGCCTGGCCCGCGCGCTGGATACCCTGGTCGAGGACTGTGTCAACGCGGTCGGCGTGGATCTCAACACCGCCTCGGTGCCGCTGCTGACCCAGGTGTCCGGACTCAATCGCGGTCTGGCCGAGAATATCGTGCAGTTCCGCGAGTCCAATGGCGCCTTTCCGAATCGTAAAAAACTCATGGCCGTGCCACGGTTCGGCGACAAGGCGTTCCAGTTGAGCGCGGGGTTTCTGCGGGTGCCGGACAGCGACGAGCCGCTCGACGCCTCGGCGGTCCATCCCGAAGCCTATCCCGTGGTGCGCCGCATCGTCGAGCGCACCGGCAAGGACATCCGCGCGCTGATCGGCGACAGCGCCACGTTGCGCAAGCTCGATGCCCGGCAGTTCACCGACGAGCGCTTCGGCGTCCCGACGGTTCAGGACATCCTGGCCGAACTGGAAAAACCGGGTCGCGATCCGCGCCCCGAGTTCAAGACTGCCCAGTTCAAGGAGGGCGTGGAGACGCTCGCCGACCTCAAGCCGGACATGATCCTGGAGGGCACGGTGACCAACGTCACCAATTTCGGCGCCTTCGTCGATATCGGCGTGCATCAGGACGGTCTGGTGCATATCTCGGTGCTGTCCGACCGCTTCGTCAAGGATCCGCACGAGGTCGTCAAGTCCGGCGATCTGGTCAAGGTCAAGGTGATGGAGATCGACCTGCCGCGCAAGCGGATTGCACTGAGCATGCGGCTGGGGGAGTCCGCCGAGCGGCATCAGGAGTCAGGAATGCGTGCCGAGCGCCCTTCCGGTCACGGAGCGCCGCCAGCGCGCCAGCAGGCGTCCAAGCGCCCGGCACACGAGCGTCCATCCGCGCCGGCTCCGAAACCCGCGCCGCCAGCGGCGGGCGGAACCATGGCGGATGCCTTTGCCAAGGCCAGGAAGTCCTGAGTCTGGCAGCAGGGACAATGATATTCGGGAATTTTATAGGCGAACGATGAGAACCTCTGACAAGATGCCTGGCACCCTCTTCGGACTCTTGGCATGCGCCACGTTCCTCTCCGGCTGCGGGAATCCCTCGGAGGATGTCCGTCTGAGTTTTTGTCGCACGCTGGTTCTGACCCAATTGCCTGCCACGACGCCGGCGGTCTGGACCGGGGTGACGATCGATGCGCGTGGTTATGACGGGCTGTCGATCCGGCTCCGTTTCGAGACTCCGAGCGCCGGGGAGGCGGTCTGCGGATATCCCTGGCGATCCGTCGAAGACACGGCGCTGACGCTGGCGGATCCGCTCGCCGCCTATGGCACCTCGCCGACCAGTCTGGAGATGAACGGGCGCCTGTTGTCGCGACCGGCGCTTGCGAAGGCGATCAAGGATGCCGTGGTTCTGCAGGCACGCGGTCTGGCGGGGCAGATCCGCGCGGCACTCCCCGCGTCCGCCGGACATTGAGACGTTAGTTGAACGTCACGAAATCCCTTGGATTGGGTTTGAGCGAGCCCAGGGCATGCACGCGCTTGTCATCGGTCTCCACGACGAACCCAACCCGGCCAATCCGGGGATACTCGATCCAGGCGCGATTGAATTGTTCGGTTGTCATGGTGCGGTTGCCCCAGGCCGGATCCGCGAGCAGGACGCGGTTACCCAGACGGCCACGGAACACGACGAAGTGGTTATAGCCGTTGGTATGGATTGGCACCAGCGTGGGCGCTTTCCGCTCCAGATCGTCCAGGGTCATCTTGCCTAAGCCGATGCCCGTGTAGCCGCGCGCATCGACGTAACGCTTCAGATCCAACAGAGAAAACCCCTCGCGGACCTGAACCAATTGCGGGTTTGCAATGTACTCGGCACGGTCGATGAGGGCGGTGGCGACCTCCTTTTCGGTGACCGGATCCTTGTATTGGTGATGGAGCAGAGTGGTCAGGGCGGCCGCTCCGCAGCTCAGATCCCATTCCTGAATCACCACGTTCTCGCGACGTATCTCCAGAAGCGACTTCACGGGATCGGCGGCGACGCCGATGCCACACGACAGCGTTAGCGCCAAGGCGGCGAAGGGAGCCAGACGGCGGGGCTGCATGTCAGAAACTCTCGCCGACGATGTCGCAAACGAAGAGGAGCGGGGCAAGACTATCAGCGGAGATCATGGAGCAGGCACCGCCGCTGCGTCCCGAATTCGATTCGATCAGCGCCTTGGCTTCGGCGCAATTGTCGGCGGCGCTGACTTTATCGAGCAGCGCCTCGGGGGTATTGGAACTGGCGGAAAAGCTGAAGGATCCGGCAGTGCCGACGGCTGGTGCGTTGCCCGTTCCGCTCGCGCAACTGCAGGAGACGCTGCCGCTGCCGGTTTCGGTACAGGTGCAATTGCCGCTAGCGGTGGAGGAGGGGTTGCTGGAACTGGCTCCGGGTAGACCACAGGTCAGAATCAGGGTTGCGGTGGTCGAACTGGCCGTATTGGATGTACCGGCTGTGCTGCCTGACCAAGCGCCCGCAAAATAGGGTATGGTCTGAGCTTGTGCGGCTGTCAGCGGTAGCAAGAGGATCGCACACAGAACGGCGCACATTGATGTTTGACGCATCTCCTGGTTCATAAAAGTCATCGCCTCTGCTGGACTGAAAGCGGGTAAGGTCCGATTTGACAAAGCAATACCCCCGCGCCGTGGCGCGGGGGCATCCTCTCGCGCTCGAACTCAAGAACGCTTGAGACGGCAAGTCGCCTTCATCAGAACGACAGACCAGAGGCCGCAGCGGCGAAGCTGTGGGCAGTAGCCGGCTCGAGCACGGATGCGGCTGCGGAGCTATTGGTGGCAAAACCGCTGCTGTTCAGGCCAGGAACACTCGCAAAGCCAGTGGTCGCATCAAACACGACGCCTTCATCGTCTTGGAAACCGCTCGCGGTTTCGGAGAACAGGTTGCCAGTTGCTTGGCCGAGAGTTGCGCCGGCACCGTAGACGCCACCACCAGGTCCGCCCTCGCTTGTCGGGGCATTAGCGACGGCCAGTGCCTCGGTGTCGACGTGGGAAGTGACCGGGTAGAAAACACCCGCCTGTGGATCGACCGCTTGCCCACCCGCAGTCCATGTGTTGACTGTGCCATACGTCACGACATTAGGGCCAGTGGCCGTGCCCCAAGCGAAGCCGCCAGCAAAACCACCAGCCGTCACGCCGTCCATCTCGGCGCTCGTCAACTGCTGCCCCGCAGAGGCGACACCGGCTAAGACCAACAGGGAAGCAGCGCTCAGGCTAATCGCGAAATTTTTCATTTGATCTCTCCACAAAGGTAATTTTAGTTTGACTACGACGGTCGCCCGCCGCGAATTGCCGACTTGACTCTTCCTGATATCAGTCGGCATGAGAGAGATAAAGAATCCTCCCTCATCCGTTCACGCAACGATGCTGGGCACCATTGCTTGCAGCACGGCATCCCTGTCATGCGGTAAAGATGACTGTACGTATCCGCCTCTCAATCTAAGTCCGTGGACTTAATCCTCGGCTTTCACGCGTAGGGAACCGCCCGCTTCCTGTCATAGCCCACTCTTGACCCAGGCAGGCGCCATGGAGATCCAAGCACCTCCGATATAGACCGATGCGGTGCTCTCGATCACGCCGTTCGCACCTTCGTACCGGCCATGTACCGTGCCTCCGATGACGTCCGCGAATGGCAGTGAGTTTGTGGCCGTTACATTTGCCTCGCTTGATCCAGGGATGCTCTGATCGCCACCGTTAGCCGCCATGGACAAACCGTAAGAGACGGTTCCATACGTGTTAAGAACCGGGGGGAGGCCAGCGGGGTCGCTTTTGGATGTTAGGGTTTTGCTCTGAGATCCTGTGATGACGAATGCGCCTGTTGCATGAGAGAGTGCTTCGCTGCTCGCCAGCGGGGCGCCGAAGGTCAATCCAGCCGCCGTGACGCCATCCATTTGTTCAACACTCAACGCAATGGCGTGACTCGTTTCGGCGTTTGCAGCGCATGAAGCACCGATCAAGACGCCTCCGAGCAGGGCAATTCGCGTCGTCGTTCTCATCGGTTTGGCTCCTTCTTGTCGGCCTTAATTTTAGAAATGAATTTGTTCTGTCCCGAATCACTGCCTTGGCGATACACGCCTCAAACTGTGCGGCGCATATCGGTGCAGAATCGTTGGGCAGTCACGTCATTCCGAAAAGCAAAGTTAGTGCCAATTTTCAATATTTTGATTTTATTGTGTTTTTGAATTGTGGCCGGTAGGAAATTGTGTCTTCCGGTGAGCGATAAAATCCTGTTTTCAAGAAATAACTTAAATAACAATAACGTATTGAGTTTCTCCCCTGTATCGATGCGAATACACATGAACGCGCGAATGCTTGATGAAATTTCACAAAAAACGCATGACGATCAGATAATTGCAGGGTTAACGCCGAGACGATGCAGCGTGTTGCAAAAACGTTCACCATCAGCGCGGTACGGGCAGGATCCAAAAAAATGTCTCCCGAGCGCAGCAATCCGCGCGGCATCGCAAGCCCAATCAAACCGCAATGCCCGAGTGGACGCCGTTCAGGCCAATTGACGGAATCACCGCTGATCGGTTAAATTTACGCGCTTATGTCGATTGCCTTATCCGATCATCTCGATCCCTGGCGCGCGGTCAGGTACGGTCTCGCATTCACCGGCGAGGTCGCGTTGAGCCAATTGCCGCGCTTGGCTGAGATCGTTCTTGCGCGTGAGGACGCACCGCCGGCGCGGGTTGACTACCGGTTGCGCTTCGAGCGCGATCCGGAAGGCCGCGCGCTGGTGATCGGTCACGTCCGGTCCTGTCTGCGTTTGCCGTGTCAACGCTGTCTGGGGGCGGTAGAGATCGCGGTCGACGCACCGCTGCGGCTGGCGCTGGTCAAGACGGATCAATTGGCCGGGGAACTGCCCGACGACATTGACCCGTGCGTGGTCGCGGGGGATTCGCTCGATCTCGCGGCCTTGATCGAGGACGAGCTTCTGCTCGCGATTCCCGCAGTGCCGCGCCATGGCGATGGCCTCTGTCAGCCGCCGGAACCGGTACAGGCGCGTGCGTCTTCCCGGTCGCCGGAACGGAGCGCAAGCGCGTCGGAATCCGGTCTCGATCCATCAGCGGAAAAACCGCACCCGTTCGCTGTCCTGGCGGGGATCAGGGGCGTCGATAAGGCGTAACCGGGTGCGGAATTACCTGGGATTGGCTTGTGACAAGGCGCTGACCGCCTCCGGACACAAGATTTATCAAATTTTCATGTACGTTTTGCAGGCACCATGACGCTTCGTCGGTACGTGTCCTGCCCGGAGATTTAGAAATGGCTGTCCAGCAAAATCGCAAGACCCCCTCGAAGCGCGGCATGCGCCGTTCGCATGATGCGCTCAGCAAGCCGACGCTGTCGGTCGATCCCACCAGTGGCGAGACGCACCTCCGTCATCATGTTTCCCCCGACGGTTTTTACCGTGGTCGCAAGGTTGTGGATAAATCGGAGTGACCGGACCCAGTCGCTTTGGCATCGTTCGTCTTGTGAGCTCGCGTCGCGACAAACAGGTTCGGCCCGCGCCGACCTGCACAATTGCGCTGGATGCCATGGGCGGCGACCATGGTCCGGAAGTCGTGGTTGCGGCGGCGCTGCGGTTTCAGGCGGATAACCCGCAGGTCGCATTGATTCTGGTCGGCAACGAGGACCGGATCAACGAGCACTTGGGCAGCGCTTCCCGCGAGCGGATTCGCATCCATCCGGCGACGCAGGAAGTGGCGATGGACGAATCGCCGTCCAAGGCGTTGCGCGGCAAAAAAGATTCCTCCATGCGGGTCGCCATCGACCTGGTCAAGGATGGCGTGGCCGATGGCTGTGTCAGTGCCGGCAATACCGGCGCGCTGATGGCGACCGCGCGCTTCGTGCTGAAAATGCTCCCGAATGTGGATCGCCCGGCCATCATCACCGCCGTGCCGTCCGTCCATGGTCACACGCATATGCTGGACCTCGGGGCGAACGTGGATTGCACGGCCGAGCATCTCTTTCAATTCGCGGTGATGGGTAGCGAGCTGGTCTCCGCGGTCGATGGTATCGCCCGGCCTCGGGTCGCGCTGCTCAATATCGGTCAGGAAGAGATCAAGGGCAACGAGCAGGTCAAGCAGGCGCACGAACTCCTGTCGCATAGCGGTCTGAACTATATCGGCTACGTGGAAGGCGACGGGATTTTCCTGGGCGACCTAGATCTAGTAGTGTCGGACGGTTTTGTCGGCAACGTCGCGCTGAAATGCAGCGAAGGCGTCGCCAAGTTCGTGCGCCATTCGCTGACCAGCCAGTTCAAGCGAACCTGGTTCACCCGTCTCGCCGGGTTGGCGGCAATGCCGATTCTCAAAAGCTTTCGCCGCACCATGGATCCGCGTCGTTACAATGGCGCCAGTCTGCTGGGGCTGCGCGGCATCGTGATCAAGAGTCATGGCGGCGCGGATGTGCTCGCCTTCGAGAATGCGATTTACATCGCCGAAAAAGAAATCCACGCGGATATCCCCCGGCGCATCAGCGAACAGGTCGGTCTCCACCTGGGCAGCGAACAATACAGGGAAACGGCCTGATGAAGTATTCCCGTGTGCTCGGGACGGGCAGTCATCTGCCGTCGCGCGTCGTCACCAATGCCGATCTTGAAGCGATCGTCGACACCAACGCCACCTGGATTCGGGAACGCACTGGGATCGAGCAGCGCCATCTGGTCTCCGAGGGCGAAACCTGCTGCGATCTGGCCGAGGCTGCCGCGCGCAAGGCGCTGGAGGCCGCCGGAATTCAGGCATCGGATCTGGATCTCATCCTGGTCGCGACCACCACGCCGGATCAGTTCTTTCCGAGCACCGCCTGTCTGTTGCAGCAGCGTCTCGATGTGCACGGCTGTCCGGCGTTCGACTTGCAGGCGGTCTGCGCCGGCTTTGTCTACGCGATGGACGTCGCCGATAAATTCATCCGCACCGGGGCCGCGAAGCATGCCCTGGTGGTGGGGGCGGAGACCATCTCTCGCCTGCTCGACTGGACAGATCGCGGCACCTGCGTGCTGTTCGGGGATGGCGCGGGCGCTGTCGTGCTCGGTGCCGCCGAGGAGCCGGGAATCATTTCAACCCATCTGCACGCGGATGGCGCTTACAAAGACCTGCTTCAGGTTCCGGGCGGGCATGGAAACGGACGCCCGGAAGCCGCCTTCATGGAAATGAAGGGCAATGAAGTTTTCCGGATCGCCGTGACCACCCTTGGCCGGATCGTCGACGAGACGCTTGAAGCCAACAACCTGAGCAAATCCGACATCGACTGGCTGATTCCGCATCAGGCCAATATCCGCATCATCCAGGCGACCGCCCGCAAGCTCGATCTTCCGATGGAGCGCGTGGTGGTGACCGTGGCCGAACATGGCAACACCTCGTCCGCCTCCATTCCGCTCGCCTTCGATCAGGCGGTGCGCGATGGTCGTATCCAGCGCGGCCAGACGCTCTTGATGGAAGCCTTCGGGGGCGGTTTTACCTGGGGCTCGGTGCTGATTCGTTACTGATTTTTAGCGGTTCGTTTTTCATGACACAGAAGCTCGCGGTTTTTTTTCCAGGTCAGGGCGCGCAATCCGTCGGGATGCTCGATGCGCTCGCCGCCGCCTATCCAGGCGTTCTGCACACCTTCGACGAGGCGTCCGAGGCGCTGGGTCATAATCTCTGGCAACTGGTCAGTCAGGGGCCGAAAGACGATCTTGACCGCACAGAGAACACGCAGCCTGCCATGTTGGTTGCCGGGGTCGCCGTCTGGCGGGTCTGGACACAGGTGGGCGGTCGACCGGCGACCCTGATGGCTGGACACAGCCTGGGCGAATATGCGGCGCTGGTTGCGGCCGAGGCGATGCCGTTCGCCGACGGCGTGCGTCTGGCCGCCGACCGCGCTCGTTTCATGCAGGAAGCGGTTCCGGCGGGCGAGGGCGCCATGGCGGCGGTACTCGGACTCGACGACGATCAGGTCATCGCGCTCTGCGCGGAACAGGCACAAGGCGCGGTGTTGGCCGCGGTCAATTTCAATTCGACCGGACAGGTGGTGATCGCCGGCGCAACCGCCGCGGTCACGCGCGCGATCGCCGCCGCCAAGCTGGCGGGCGCCAAGCGAGCGCTGCCGCTGCCGGTCAGCGTCCCCTCGCATTGCGACCTGATGCGTCCCGCCGCCGAGCGTCTGGCGCAACGACTGGCGGATGTCCCCCTGTCCTTGCCGACTGTCCCGGTCATTCATAACGTGAATGTCGCGCCCGCCGACAGTGTCGAGGCGCTGCGCGATCTCCTGGTCAGGCAGCTTTACAGCCCCGTGCGCTGGGTCGAGACGGTTCGTTCGGTCACGGCGCAAGGGGTGACAAGAGCCATAGAGTGCGGTCCAGGCAAGGTTTTGACCGGACTCTGCAAACGTATCGACGACAACCTGACGACGCTGCCGGTCTTCGACCCCAAGACACTGGACGCGGCACTGGAGATGACAGCCCATGCTTAACGATGAAATCGCACTCGTCACCGGCGCTTCGCGCGGGATTGGCCGCGCCATTCTGATGGCGCTGGCCGAACAGGGCGCCAGGGTCGCCGGCACGGCCACCACCGAGGTCGGCGCGGCTGGCATTGCGCAGGCGCTGAGCGATGCCGGCTATCCGGGCATCGGTCTGGTGCTGAATGTCTCGGATCAGGCATCGGTGGACGCCGCGTTGAGTCAGGTCACCGAACAGCTCGGCGCGCCGACCATCCTGGTCAACAACGCCGGCATCACCCGCGACAATCTGCTGATGCGCATGAAGGACGACGAATGGGACGCGGTGATCGACACTAATCTGAGTTCGGTCTATCGGCTCTCGAAGGGCTGTCTGCGTGCCATGACCAAGGCCCGCAAGGGTCGCATCATTAATATCGCCTCGGTGGTCGGCGCCATGGGCAATGCCGGTCAGGCCAATTATGCCGCCGCCAAGGCTGGGATGATGGGCTTCACCAAGGCGCTGGCCCGCGAGGTCGGCTCCCGCGCGATCACGGTCAACTGTATCGCGCCGGGTTTCATCGATACCGATATGACCCGCGCCCTGCCGGATGCGCAGCGCGAGACCCTGCTTGGCGCCATCCCGCTCGGACGTTTGGGAAAACCCGAGGAGATCGCCGGCGCGGCGGTCTTTCTGGCCTCCGCGGCGGGCGCCTATATCACCGGGGAAACGCTCCACGTGAATGGCGGTATGCACATGGCGTGAGTTGAAGGAATTCAATCAGTCACTTGAAAGAAGACCGGGAATGGCAGCCGTTCATCGCGCAGCTTTCATCGGCCATCGTTTGTCACTAGAATACCGCGTGGTCCAGCAAGGGCCTTTTTTATTCATCCGTGAGGAATCGTTCCTATGAGCAGCGTTGAAGATCGAGTTCGTAAAATCGTGATCGAACAATTGGGTGTCAAGGAAGAGGAAGTCACCGCCGAAGCGTCTTTCGTGGACGATCTGGGCGCGGACTCTCTCGATACCGTGGAATTGGTCATGGCGCTCGAGGAAGAATTCGAAACCGAGATTCCGGACGAAGACGCGGAAAAGATCACGACGGTCCAGCAGGCCATCAACTACATCAACGCGCATCAGGCTTGATTTCGAAATTTCGAACCGCGCGGGGCTGTGCGACGCACGGTGCGCGGCTCGGGCGCGTCGACTGTGGCGTTCTGAACGATAGAGGTACGTAATGGCAGGCAGAAGGGTAGTCGTCACTGGATTGGGCCTTGTGGCTCCGGTTGGTCTGGACGTCAAGTCCTCGTGGGAGAGCATCCTGGCCGGCAAGAGTGGGATTAAACCGATTACCCACTTCGATATCGAACCGTTCAGCACCCGCTTCGGCGGGCCGATCTACGGCTTCGATCCGAGCGAATATATCTCGGAAAAAGAAGCCAAGAAGATGGATAAATTTATCCATTACGGCATGGTGGCGGGCTGTCAGGCCATCGCCGATTCCGGTCTGACGATCGACGACTCCAACCGTCGGCGCATCGGTGTCGCCATCGGTTCGGGCATCGGCGGCATCACCGGCATCGAGAACAACTACCAGGCGTATCGGGATAAAGGGCCGCGGCGCATCTCGCCTTTCTTTGTCCCAGCCAACATCATCAACATGGTGGCTGGCAATCTGTCGATTAAATTCGGGCTCAAGGGACCGAATTACTCCATCGTTTCGGCCTGTAGCACCGGTTCGCACAACATTGGCGAGGCGGCCATCATGATCCGCCACGGCTATGTGGATGTCATGATCGCGGGCGGCGCCGAGATGGCGACCTCGCCGGTCGGGCTGGGCGGTTTCGCCGCCGCGCGCGCGCTCTCGACCCGCAACGACGATCCCGAGGGAGCCAGCCGCCCCTTCGACAAGGAACGCGACGGCTTCGTCCTCAGCGATGGTGCCGGGGTCGTGGTGCTGGAAGAATACGAGCGGGCCAAGGCGCGTGGCGCGCACATCTATGCCGAGCTGGTCGGCGTTGGCATGAACTCCGACGCCTATCACATGACCGCTCCGTCGGAGACCGGCGAGGGCGCCTGCGATTGTATGTTGCTGGCCCTGAACGACGCGGGTCTGAATCTGGAGCAGGTGGACTACATCAACGCCCACGGCACCGCCACTCCGGCGGGCGATATCGCCGAGACCAAGGCCATCAAGCGCGCCTTTGGCGAGTATGCCTACAAGCTGGCGGTGAGCTCGACCAAGTCCATGACCGGGCACATGCTGGGCGCGGCCGGTGGCGCCGAGGCGATCTTCACTATCCTGGCGCTACGCGATCAGGTCGCGCCGCCGACCATCAATTACTCGACGCCGGACCCGGATTGCGATCTCGACTGCGTGCCTAACACGGCGCGCGAGATGAAGATCGATGTCGCGATCTCCAATTCCTTCGGTTTTGGCGGCACGAACGGGACGCTGGCCTTCCGTCGCGCCTGATTCGGGTTTCGATGGACCCATTGAAAAGTCAAGCCAATGGTGTCGACACGGGGATTTTCCGCTAGGAGCGGTGGCCCGTTGCGGGTGTTGGTCGATGGCCGGGGTCAGGATCTGCTCGAGGTCGTCGATCGGGGTTTGCAGTACGGGGATGGTCTGTTCGAGACCATCCGGCTTCGGGACGAGCGTCCCTGTCAATGGCAGCGGCATCTCGACCGACTTGCGTGCGGGGCCGGTCGACTGGGGATTCCATCGCCCGACCCGAAAAGCCTGGCTGCGGAGATTGCCGACGCGGCGCACGGACTGGATGACGGCGTGCTGAAACTGATCCTGACCCGAGGGCGCGGCGGCAGAGGCTATCGTCCGCCAGACTCGCCGCAACCGCGGCGCATCCTGCTGACCTATCCCTTGCCTCTCGATCCGCTCGGATCCTGGGAGGAGGGCGTCTCAGTCCGTTACTGCCGCACTCCCGCCTCCATCAATCCCGCGCTGGCTGGGATCAAGCACCTGAACCGGCTGGATTCCGTCCTGGGCAGTCGCGAATGGAGCGATCCGACGATTGCCGAGGGACTGATGCTCGATCCGTCCGGTGGTGTCGTCGGCGGCACCCGGACCAATCTCTTTCTGTGGGATGGGAGGCGGCTTCTGACACCGCCGGTCGATCGTAGCGGGATCGCCGGAACCCGGCGGGCCTTGACCATGGATCTGGCGGCTCAATCGGGTCTTGACTGCGTCGAGTCACGGCTCGAACCCGCCGATCTCAGCCTCGCGCGGGGATTGTTCCTCACCAACGCCATCGTGGGCATCTGGCCCGTGCGGGAACTCGCGGGGCATTCGTTCGACCTAACGCGTTTGCCCTGGTCTCTGTTGGACGCTGTCCGACAGGCCGCTCAAACACCGGGATGATTTTGTTCGATGATCTGGCGCACCAGCCTCTTCGTTTTCCTGATTGCCGCAGGATCCCTGCTGGCCGTCCTGACAATCGATTATCGCCGCTTCGTGACCGCGCCGGTCACCCTGCCGGCCGAAAGCATGACCCTCGACATCCCCAAGGGCACCTCGCTCCGCGCGCTCGCGCGCCGCATGACCGACCGGGGCATCCTGAGACATCCTTGGTATTTCATCGCGCTGGCCTATCTGCAGGGCGATCAGGCGCGCATCAAGGCTGGCGAATTCGAGCTGACGGCCACCATGACCCCGCCGCAGGTGCTGGAGCGCATCACCTCGGGCCAGGTGATCGAATATTCCATCGTGCTGGTCGAGGGCTGGACCTTCCGTCAGGCACTCGCGACCATCGACGCTCATCCGCGGCTTGGCGGCGATTCGCTCGCGAATCTGACCGACGAGGCATTGATGTCCCAACTCGGGCGGGCTGGAGAGCATCCCGAGGGCCGGTTTTTTCCAGATACCTATCGCTTTCCAGGCAAGACCGGGGGGCTGGATGTTCTGCGTCGCGCGCTGGAACGCATGGATCGGGTGTTGGCGGAGGAATGGGAGAAACGCCGCCCAGGTCTGCCCATCGGCACACCCTACGAAGCCCTGATTCTGGCCTCGATCATCGAAAAGGAAACCGCCGTGCCCGCCGAGCGTCCGCAAATCGGCGGGGTCTTCGTGCGCAGGCTCCAGCAGGGCATGCGGCTGCAGACCGATCCGACGGTCATCTATGGCTTGGGCGAGCGCTACGACGGCAACATTCGGCGCGCCGATCTGCGCGAGTCGAATCCTTATAATACTTACATGATCAATGGCCTGTCGCCGACTCCGATCGCCCTGCCGGGGCGCGAGGCGATCCGCGCCGCGCTTCAGCCGCAGGACGGCGACAGTCTCTATTTCGTTGCCAGGGGCGATGGCAGTCACGAATTCTCGGGCACGCTCGATGCGCATAATCGAGCCGTCCGGCGTTATATTCTGGGTAAGCCGTAGGGCGTGTCATCAATTCTACTTGTGTGGGATTCGCACGGAGATAAGGGCATCTCCATCCCTTGAGCAGGACGCTGGCCTGTCGGGGCGAATGAATTCGCCCCGACAGGGATGCCGCGCAACCTTCGCGTCGAGCGCATCGATCCGAGTCCTGGAACACCTAGAAAGAGCGGTTGAGATCATGGAATCCACGAAACGAGGGCGTTTCATCACGCTCGAAGGCATCGAAGGCGCTGGCAAGTCCACCCAGGTCGATCAACTGGCCCGACTTCTGCGCGAGCGCGGCCTAAGCCTGATCACGACGCGCGAACCCGGCGGTTCGCCCATTGCCGAGCGCCTGCGCGCCTTGCTGCTGGATCCGCTCAACACCGGGATGAGCGAGACGGCCGAATTGCTGCTCATGTTCGCCGCCCGTGCAGAGCATCTTGAGCGGACCATCTGTCCGGCCCTGGAGTCCGGAATCTGGGTGATCTGCGACCGTTTCACGGATGCGACCTATGCCTATCAGGGCGGCGGCCGCGGGGTCGATCCCGCGCGCATCGCGATTCTGGAAAATCTGGTGCAGGGTTCGCTGCGTCCCGATCTAACCCTATTGTTCGACCTGCCGCCGGTTCTGGGCCTGGAGCGGGCGCGCAGACGTCGCGGCCAAGCGGATCGCTTCGAGCAGGAGGCGCTACGGTTTTTCGAGTCCGTCCGCGCGGTCTACCGCGAACGTGCGCACGCCTGTCCAGAACGGTATCGATTGATCGATGCCAGCGCGTCTCTTCCGGAAGTCACCGATCATGTCCGTGAACTGGCGACGGTCTTTATTGACCTGACGCTGAACGGTCGGTACGCGGATTCGAACGCATGACAGTGCCTGACGCCCCCTTGCCCTGGCTGGCCGATATCTGGTCACGGCTCCAAGCGTCGCGCGCGGCGGATCGGCTGGCGCACGGTCTGCTCATCAGCGGTCCGCGCGGGGTTGGCAAACGCCAGCTTGTCGAACGCCTTGCCCGTTCGCTCCTGTGTCGCGAACGCGACGCTCAGGGTGTGGCCTGTGGACGCTGTGCCGATTGTCATCTGGTGACCGCCGGAAGCCATCCGGATCTGATCCGGGTCGGACCGGACCCCGAAGCCAAGTCCGGCGAGATCACGATCGGGACGATCCGCGACTTCGCGGGGCGCGAATCGCTCACGCCGAGCCGCGCCGACTGGAAGGTGGCGCTGATCGATCCTGCCGATCGGCTCAACCCCGCGGCGGCCAATGCCTTGCTCAAGACCCTCGAAGAGCCCGCCGGACGGACCATCCTCTGTCTGATCGGCGAGCGAATCGGCCAGCTTCCCGCGACCATCCGCAGTCGCTGTCAGCAGATCAAGGTGCCGATCCCGGCTGAGTCGGACGCGCTGGCCTGGTTGAGCGCACAGACCTCGCGAAGCGATCAGGCACTCCGGCTGCGGCTGGCCCATGGCGCTCCACTGCGCGCGCTCGCCGAATTCGATGACGACCTGCTCGAACAGCGGCGCCAGCGATTGGCCGGATTTCTCGCGATCGCGGCGGGAACCCGCGATCCGGTCAGCGAGGCGGCGGTCTGGAATACGCTCGGCGCGCGGCAGATCCTGGACTGGCTCGCGGGATGGCTGTGCGATCTGCTGCGCTTGATGGTCGCCAACGAACCGGTCAGACTGGACAACCCGGACCGGCACGCGGACTTCGCGCGTCTCGCGGGGCACCTCGATCCGGCGTCCGGGCATCGTTTCCTGAGGCAGGTTCTGGAAGGGCGCGCCCAGGCCGAAACCAATGTCAATCCACTCTTGCTGTTGGAATCGCTGGCCATCGAATGGTCGATGCTCAATCACCTTCGCGATCATGGGAGACCCTGAAGATGAGTGCGACCACGACGTCCGCTGGATCGCTGGGCGGGCAACAGCGGATTCTCAGTTTCGCCATCAAGGACAAGAGCGCGCTCTATATGTCCTTTATGCCGTACATCAAGAATGGCGGTCTGTTCATTCCGACCACCAAAAACTATCAACTCGGCGACGAGATCTTTCTGCTGCTGCAATTGATGGAAGAGACCGACCGCATCCCGGTCGCCGGCAAGGTGGTCTGGGTGACGCCGGCGGGCGCCGAGGGGAACCGCTCCATTGGTGTCGGTGTCCAGTTCAGCGAACAGGATAAGGGAGGCGCGCGGCGCAAGATCGAGGCCTATCTGGCCGGCGCGCTCAATTCCGACCGGCCCACGCATACCATGTAACCGCGCAACCGCGCACAGTCAGGAACCGCGATGCTCGTCGACTCTCACTGCCACCTTGATCGGGTGGATCTCAAGCCCTATGACGGCGACTTCGCACGCCTGATGGGCGCCTGCGCCGATGCCGGCGTGACCCAACTGTTGTGCGTCTCCATCGACCTTGAGCAGTATCCAGCGATGCGCCAACTGGTCGATCCCTTCCCTCAGGTCGCGGTCTCGGTGGGCGTGCATCCCAATCAGGAGACCAGGACCGAGGCGAGCGTCGAGCAATTGGTCGAACTGGCCGCCGATCCCCGCAATGTCGCCATTGGCGAGACGGGTCTCGATACCTATCGCAGCGAGGGCGATCTGACCTGGCAGCAGGCGCGTTTCCGCACCCATATCGCCGCCGCGCGCGCCTGCGGCAAACCGCTGATCGTCCATACCCGCGAGGCGCGCGCGGACACCATCCGCATCCTGACTGAAGAGCGGGCGAGCGAGGTCGGCGGCGTTCTGCACTGTTTCACCGAGAACTGGGAGATGGCGAGTCAGGGACTGGATCTCGGCTTTTACATTTCTTTCTCGGGCATCCTGACCTTCAAGGCGGCCGTCGAATTGCGCGAGGTCGCGCGTCAGGTGCCGCTGGATCGGCTGCTGATCGAAACCGACTCGCCCTATCTGGCGCCCGTGCCCTATCGCGGCAAACCCAATGAACCGCGGTACGTGAGCCATGTCGCGGACTGTCTCGCCGGGATTCGCGGCATGGATCCGTTGGAGATCGCGGCCATCACCGGCGATAATTACCGACGCCTGTTCAATCTCGAATGACACGTTCATTGCTCGCGCTTGCGAGCATGAGATGACATCGGATGACCCAGGACACCCTGACCGAATGTCTCGAATGCGGCCTGCTTCAACGCAATCCGGCCTTGCCGCCCGGAGGTGTCTCGGAGTGCGCCCGCTGCGGCTGCGTCCTGCATCGTGACCGACCGGATAGTCTGAATCGCACCCTAGCGCTGACGATTGCCGGGTTCGTACTCTTCATCGTCGCCAATGCGTTCCCGTTCCTGTCGTTCGAGATGCAGGGACAGTCGACCCAGACGACCCTCCTGACGGGCGTGATGGATCTCTACCAGGGCGGTAACTGGTTCATCGCCGCCGTGGTGCTCTTTACCAGCGCCCTGGCGCCAGGGTTGCAGTTGGTGCTACTGCTGGCGGTGCTGATTCCGCTTGCGCTGGGGCACATGCCGCCCTGGCTGCCGCGTCTCTATCGCTGGGTACGAACCCTGGCGCCCTGGGGCATGATGGATGTCTTCATGCTCGGGATTCTGGTCTCGGTGGTGAAGCTGTCGGAGATGGCAACCATCGTTCCGGGTGCCTCGCTCTTTGCCTTTGGCGCGCTGATTCTGATTCTGGCGGCGGCGCAGGCGGCCCTGGATCCGGATCTGGTGTGGTCGCGGGTGCCTTTGAAGATCGACCCTTCGCGACCGGTGCGACCCGGCGACGATCATCTCGTCTGCGATGTCTGCGAATTGGTGATGCACCGCTCGGATGCCGTGCGGGATCATCGCTCCTTCGGCCTCGCGCTGAACCGCCTCCCGCGGTGTCCGCGTTGCGCGGACGTGCTGCACCGGCGCAAGCCGCACACTCTTCAGCGCACTTGGGCGCTGGTGGCGGCGGCGATTGCGTTCTATCTCCCGGCGAATCTGCTGCCGATCATGACGATGACCTCGCTCGGTTACGTTCAATCGGATACCATTTTCAGCGGCGTACTCTTTCTGCTGGACTATGGCCTGTGGCCACTGGCGCTCGTCGTCTTCATCGCCAGCGTGGTCGTGCCGCTCCTGAAACTGTTGATCCTGGTCTTTCTGCTGCTGTCGGTGCACTGGCGCTCGCACTGGCGTCCGCGCGAGCGCACCCGGCTTTATCGTGTCCTGGAGCTGATCGGGCGCTGGTCCATGGTGGATATCTTCGTGGTCACCATCCTGGTGGCGCTGGTGCGGCTGGGACATCTGGCGAGCGTTCAGGCGGAGGCGGGCGCCATCTTCTTTTGCGCGGTCGTGGTCGTCACCATGCTCGCGTCCATGTCCTTCGATCCCAGACTGATCTGGGATGTCCTGGAGCGGGAGCCGCATGTCAGAAACCCCGAGCGATCGCACCGCCTCGCCACCGGCGTCCCTTGACGCGCCCTCCGAGCCGCTCCCCGAGGCACTCGTCCGGCGCGGCGGGGTTTCGCTGGTCTGGCTGATTCCGCTGCTGGCGCTGGCGATCGGCGTCTGGCTGGCCGTCAAGACCCTCGCGGAACAGGGGCCGACCATCCACATCGAATTCAAGACCGCCTCGGGGCTTGCCGCGGGGCAAACCAAGGTCAAATTCAAGGATGTGGAGGTGGGGCAGGTGACTGCCGTCGATGTCAGCGCGGATCTCAAGACCGTGATCGTCACCGCCGAACTCAAGCATGTCTTCGCGGATTTTCTGACCGAGAAAACCCGTTTCTGGGTCGAGCGTCCGCGCGTCTCGGCGAGCGGAATTTCGGGCTTGGAGACCCTGTTGTCCGGCGCCTTTATTGCTCTGGATCCGGTCACCGACGGACGGCCGAGACGGGATTTCACAGGACTCGAAGAACCGCCGCTGTTCACGACCTCGGAGCCGGGCCGGCGTTTCGTGCTGCGCGCGCCGACCCTGGGATCGCTCAACATCGGCTCGCCGGTCTATTATCGTCAGATCCAGGTGGGGCAGGTGGCCGGCTATGCGCTGGATGCGGATGGCCAGGCGGTCAGCATCGAGGTGTTCGTCTCCTCGCCGCACGATGCGCTGGTGTCCCCCCGAACCCGGTTCTGGAACGCGAGCGGGATCGATTTCTCGCTGAGTTCCGCCGGAGTCAAGGTCGATACGCTCTCGCTCCTGTCGGTGCTGATTGGCGGCGTCTCCTTCGATACCCCCGAGACCATCGCCGCGACTCCGCTCGGGGCCAGCGATCAGGCGCTGGCGCCCGGCGAAGACGCGGGGCATTTCATGCTGTATTCGAGTCGCGCGGAGGCCTACGCCAAGACCTATGCGCGCAAGGAGCGGTATCTGCTCTTTTTCGATGGCTCGGTACGCGGGCTCGCCATCGGCGCGCCGGTGCTGCTGAAGGGCATCGATCTGGGCAGGGTGCTGGATGTCCAGCTTCAGTTCAGCGTCGAGGATGCGCAATTCCGTCTCCCGGTGCTGATCGAGATCGAACCCGACCGCATCGCGATCCTGGGCGATTCCGGCAAACTTGAGGGGCAGCGGATGGTGGAACGGTTGGTCGAGACCGGGTTGCGGGGGCAGCTCAAATCCAGCAGCCTGTTGACCGGAGAGCTGTATGTCGATCTCGATGTCTATCCCGAGGCCAAGCCCGCGCGGGTCGCGCGCCATGGCGACTACGGGGTGATCCCGACGCTCCCGGCACAGTTGGAGGCGCTGACGACCCAGCTCGCCAACATTCTGGACAAGCTCGAGCGCCTCCCGCTCGACCGGATCGGCGAGGAACTGAGTCAGACGGTGGCGGGCGCCAACGCTCTGATCAACTCGCCCGAACTCAAGCGGACGCTGGTCGAACTCGAAGGCGCGCTGGTCGGCGCGCGCGCGACCGCCGAGCAACTCAACGACCGGATCGCGCCGGAACTGGCCTTGACGCTCCAACAAACCGCCGCCACGCTCAAGGCGACGAGCGCGACGATTTCGGAGAATTCGGCCGTCTCGATCGAGATGCGCCGCATGTTTCAGGAAGTCTCCACGGCGGCGCGCTCGGTTCGGTTGATGGCCGATTATCTGGAACGTCATCCCGAGGCGCTGCTCAAGGGGAAGGGCCGATGAGTCCGAGGTTGCCGTGGCGAACCCTGGTCGTTCTGGCGGTGCTGAATCTTGGCGGGTGCGCGAGTACGCCGCCGTCCAGTTTCTATCTCCTGTCCGTCTTATCGGCCATGGACGGACCGCCGACCCCTGCGGACAGCGAACTGGCGATCGGATTGGGTCCGGTGTCCTTTCCGGTCTTTCTGGATCGGCCGCAGATCGTGACCCAGACGGGTGGAAATCGTCTCGCGGTCGACGAGTTCCATCGTTGGGGCGGGACGCTGCAGGATGATTTCATGCGGGTCTGGAGCGAAAACCTGGCACGTTTGCTCGGTACCAGCCGCATTCTGATCTTGCCGAGCGAGGTGCGCTATCCGCTCGATGTCAGGATCGCCGCCGAGGTTCTGGCCTTCCAGGGAACCGCCGACGCTCAGGCTTTGCTCAAGGTGCGCTGGGTCGTCCTCGACCCCAATCTCGATCGGGTGCTGGCCGTGCGCGAGAGCCGCTACCAGCGTCCGCTGGCCGCGCCAAAAGACGAAAACGCACTGATTGCCGCCCTGAGCGCGACGCTGGCCGATTTCAGCCGGGAGGTGGCGACGCTGGCGCGGGATCTTCCCAAGCAGGCGCCGGCGTTCGATGAAAAGAGATAAGGCGATTTCCGGGAAAGTTTCTACCGGAATCAACGCTTTCAATGGACAGGATTCACAGGATTTTTCAAGATTGACAGTCTCTCCGTGGGTAGGTTGTTGTCAGGAGATCACCTAAGAAACCGTTCGTGGTGAGGCACTCGAACCACGAACGGTTTCGCGCTCCGAGGCGGCGGATGTTCTCCCTTTTTCTTTCGTGGACGTTGATCGAGGGCATGCCGCACAAGCGGCGCGGTCCAAAACTCGCATCAGAAGGTTTAAACTGACGAGAGTTTCGACGCGAATAGCCAACAGGTAAAGGTCTGAGATGTTCAAACTCACAGCAGCAGCCGCCGAACAGGTTCTCAAGGCGGCGAGTCAGGGTGGCGCCGAGGGTTTGTCGCTGCGACTGGCCGCCGTCCGGCAGCCGGATGGCGGGATCGATTATCGCATGGGGTTCGACGAACTCACCGAGGACGACATTCGGATGAACTGCGCGGGCGTCGATGTTGTCATGACCCTCGAACAGGTTCCCTTGCTGGATCAGGCGACCATGGATTATGTCGAGATCGAACCGGGCCAGTTTCATTTCATCTTTCTCAATCCGAAAGACCCGAACTTCAAGCCGCCGATCGAGGACTAGCGATGCGTTCTTCAACCACCGCCAGGCGGTTCGCCCGGGCGTCCTGATCCGATGGATCTCACTCCCGAGGATCGCCTCCGGCTCAACGTCCTGCTCGCCAACCAACCCCAGGCGATCCGCATCGACGAGTGCCGGATGCTTGTCCAGGGGCTTGGTCCCCAGGGCGAAGCGACCATTCGGCTCAATCCCAATACCCGCCCGGAGCCGTATCTGCGCCGGGTGCGGGAGTTGCTTTCCGGGCATGTCCTGGGCTCGCCCGGCGGCTATCCCATTTATCTGCGACGCTGGACCCGAATGGGCCAGATGCGTGACGACAGCCTCGCGCAACTGCTGCTGCTCGGCGAGCCCGAGGCGGTGGTCGCCGCCGTCTGCGCGCCTGGACTCAGCGAGGAATTGGCGCGACGCGCCTGGTGGGCGATGGAGGACGCCGGCAATGCCCGCCGCATGCTCGCCAATCCAGCCATCGTCCGCAGCGCCATGGGTCGGGTGCTTGCCGATTATCTGATGGAATACCTGCCGTTCGAGACCGAAAGCGAGGCGATCGTCGAATCGGTTCGGCTGATGCTGCAGCCGGGTCTGCTCGACGCGGAACGGCGGGGCGATCTCTGGCGCAAGTCCGCTCGCAAGCATGCCTATCTGGTCGGGTTTCTCCAGGCATTGCCGGACGATCTCCCGGAACCGCCGCCCGCGCGCGCGTTGGCGGAGACTGTCCGTGACTTGGTGGAGCAACACGATACCGTCGCGGCTTTGCTCCAGCGCGCGTGTTCGGGGCAGGGTCAGGCGTTTCTCAAGACAGTCGGGGACGTGCTCGCCAAGCCGCCCAGTCAGGAGATCGTGCTCGCCGCCTTCGCCTGTCTGCGCGCGTATTTCGCCCCGTTGCGCCCGGGGGGCGATCCCGATCTCGCGCTCGACGCCCTGCTCGCGGACGCCGGACAATTCGTCGATGCGGACGCCCCGGACGCACGGGTCGCCGGGATTCTGCGGCGGATACCGGCCCTGGCCCCCGAGATCGCGGCCATGCGGTTTCTCTCCGGCGTGGGCTATGGCCTGATCCGGCCCATTCTGTCCGACTCCACCACGCTGGGCAGTCTCATGCGCCGCAAGCTCGCCCCCGTCATCGATCCGATCCGCGAGCGTCTGGACGCCTTGCGTCGTCCGACGGATTGAGTTCGATGCACAAGGTTCTGCTGGTCGACGACGATCTGGGTCTGAGCGCGCTGCTGAAGAAATACCTCGAAGGGGAGGGGTTTCAGGTCGATGCCGTCCAGGATGGCGAGGCCGGCGTGTCGCGGGCGCTGGATGGCGACTATGCCATCGTCGTCCTGGATGTCATGTTGCCCCTGCTCGACGGGCTTGAGGCGTTGCGCCGAATCCGTCAAACGAGTCAGATCCCGGTGCTGATGCTGACCGGTCGTGGCGATGATCTGGATCGCGTCGTGGGACTGGAGCTGGGGGCTGACGACTATGTTCCAAAGCCCTGTACGCCCCGTGAGCTGGTGGCTCGGTTGCGATCCATCCTGCGACGTGTTTCCACGGCTGGCCAGGTCGATACGGTGCGCGCGACCCTGAGCGCCGGTCCTCTGACCCTGTGGCCGGAACGTCGTCGCGCCGAATGGCAGGGACAGCCGCTTGAACTCACCAGCACCGAATTCAATCTGCTGGAAGTACTGGCGCGTCATGCCGGCCACATCGTCGGCAAGGAGATCCTGTCGGAACAGGGGCTGGGTCGCCCCCTGGCGCGTTATGACCGCAGCATCGACGTTCATCTGAGCAGTATTCGCCAGAAGCTCGGCGCCCTGCCGAGCGGTCGCTCCTGGATTCAGAGCGTTCGCGGCATGGGCTATCAGTTGGTCAGGGAATAATCCGGCGTGGGCCGTCTGTTCTGGAAATTCTTTCTCGCCTTCCTTCTGGCTCAGGGACTTGCCGCGCTGGCGCTGTTTCTGACCATTGGCGTATTCGAGGATTCCTGGGAACCGCGTCCACCGCCGCCACACGCCATGTCGCATGTCTGGCAAGCGGACAATGACGCGATGGATTTTCCATGGGGAGCAGATTCTCCCGGCTCGCCGCCCTGGGCTCCAGGTTTTGCACCTCCGTCGCCCCCAGGACCGCCACCACCGCCGCCCTATCTGCCGATGCTCGCCATCCTGCTCGGTTGTCTGGCGGCCAGCGCCCTGCTGGCCTGGTATTTCGCCAAGCCGGTTCGCAATCTGCGTTGGGCGCTGGGTGCGGTGGCCGAGGGTCGACTGGAGACGCGAATCCAGTCGCGGATGGGTCGCCGCCGCGACGAAATCGCCGACCTGGGCCGCGACTTCGACCGTATGGCGCTGGAATTGCAACGCCTTGTGGAGTCGCAGCGCCAACTCCTTCACGATGTCTCGCATGAGTTACGTTCGCCGCTGGCCCGTCTCCAGGCCGCGATCGGACTGGCCCGTCAGGATCCCCGTCAGATCGAGATGACGTTCGACCGCATCGAATGCGAGTCCACGCGGCTGGCGACCCTAGTCGGCGAACTCCTGACCCTTGCGCGACTGGAGTCCGGGCGTGACGAGACGCCCGCGAGGTCGCTCGATCTGGTCGAACTGCTCGCGGACATCGCCGAGGACGCCCGCTTCGAGGCGCGTTCCAATGGACGGGATCTGCATTTTTCAGGCAGTGGCGAGCGGTTTGTCCTGGGGCGGGCGGAGCCATTGCATCGCGCTTTCGAGAATGTTCTGCGCAACGCCGTGAAATATACCTGTCCGGGTTCGACGGTGGAGGTCGCGCTGGATGGCGCGGACTCCGGTCACGTCTGCGTCAGCGTCCGCGATCATGGACCTGGGGTCTTGCCGCGCGAACTGGAAACGATCTTCCAACCCTTTCACCGGGGACATCGGAATGCGGCCACGGAGGGTTTCGGTCTGGGATTGGCCATCGCGCGTCGCGCCATTCAATCCCATCAGGGGACGATCCTGGCCTCGCTGCCCGAGGATGGCGGACTCCGTGTCGAGATCCGCCTGCCGCTGCAACCGCAGCCGGAGATCCTCGGATAGATTCATGCGATCTGCTCGATTGACGTGAACTGTCCGCCGATGGCATCGACGCACTTGAATCTTTACCCACTTTTACCTTGGCGAGTGCCCATCTTGTCCGAGAAAAGCCGATACTTTGACTCAGCAGCAGACCGCCCGGAAGACGGGCGGTTGTGGTCGTTTCATCCATGAGGAGTGTGACATGAGCGCGATCAGCGGGATCGGTAGTCTTTCGTCGATGACATACGGGGCAGGGGCCAGGAGCAACGTGCGGCCACCCGATCCCGCCACCATGGCGAAAAACCTGCTTTCCGACCTGGATTCCGACGGCAATGGGACGCTCGCCGCGTCGGAGCTTCAGGCGGCCATCGAGAAGATGTCTTCGGCGAATGGGGATTCCTCGGTTGCAAGCACCGACGAGGTCTTCTCGGCAATCGATGCGGACGAGGATGGCGAGGTCACGGAGTCCGAGCTAACAAATACCCTCCAGACACTCGCCGACAGCATCGGTTTCGCTCAAGGCATGGGCGGTGGACCGGGTGGCAGTGAAAACGATATCGGGTTCACCGAGGAAGAGTTGACGAGCCAACTGGCCACACTCAATGAAGCGGATTCATTGACTGATGAGGAGACGGCGCGCGCCGAACTCTTGACCAATGTTCTGAGCCAGTTCGAGACGGCGGACGCCGATGACGATGGGCGCGTGACGTTTCAGGAAGCGATGACGCTGGAACAATCCAGCGAGGACGCGGCCACGGCAAACGCCCAAGGTATGACGGGGGGACCGGCTGGGCCGGGAGGTCCGGGTGGGCCAGGCGGTCCGGGAGGCATGGGTGGGCCGCCGCCCTCGGAGGAGAGCGAATCCGATGCGAGCCAGATCATCGCCGCGGCCGATACCGACGAGGATGGAACGGTCAGCATGGAGGAGTTCCTCGCCTACAGCCAGTCGCAGGCATCCTCCTCGGAGGCTACCGATGACGGCGCAACAAACAGCACCGCCGTGATGCGGACGATCATGCAGTTGATGCAGAGCTATGGATCGACGGATCAGACCAATCAGACGAGCCAGATGTCCGTTTCCGCATAGCCCTGACGCAAGAGGATAATCGTCTCCATCGAATTGAAAAGTCAGCGTCTCGCCGATCTCCCGCAAACTGGATCTCGGCGAGCGCCGACTCCCCGCACGCGCGGTCGCGCGCGACCAGTCCGACGCGCCATCCCGCGCTGGCTAGCACGGGCGCCGTCGCCTTGCCCAAGCCCGAGTTGACCGGTGACGAGGTCGGTTCTTGGTTGTGGTTTCATCATGTTGTTTACCGCTCAGAAATTGGTTACGCAGGCAAATTAAGATGCCGCATGGAGCATGATTCTGACGTCTACGGGGACATCGCTCTGCGGTACCGCGCATTAACGTCTCCTTCATCATCCGCTGATATGCTCACGGAATCCCGTTTAGGCAAGGCCGCTTGATCGGACACAAGCGACCGATCCTCCAGCACGCTGACGTTCCGTGCTGGAGCTTCCTCCACGAGATTACTCCGACATGCGAACCCTCAGTCTGCGTCTGAAACTGCTGCTGGTCACCGGGACCATCCTGGTGCTCACGGCGGGCATGATCATCGCGGCGGCCACCCTGATCTTCCGCGACTCGATCCAGACTGCCAGCGCTTCCATGACCGCCAACCTCTCGCAACAGGCCGCCGAGATCATGAGCGAGACGGCGCTTGGCACCAGCCAGGAAATCCGCCGGCTGCTGGCCGTGACTCTGGCGAGCGCCTCGGTCCTGCAACGGCAGATCACGAGTTCGGCCGTCACCGCGAGCAGCGAGACGCCGCCCTACGAGCGGGAACAGCTCAAACGGCTGGTCCTCAATACGTTACAAAGCAACCCGTTCATTAGTTCCGTCTACGCGCAATTCGAACCGAATGGGTATGACGGCAGGGACAGCGAGCATGCCGGCAATCTGTCCCATAGCTCCCCGACCGGCACCATCGAGATCTATTTCGTGCGCGAAGGCGACGCGCTCGTCTTTCATGAGACCCTGGATCCGAGCGAGAAGTATAAGGAAACGCTCAACGACTACGGCCAGCGCGAGGCCGAGTGGTATCTCTGCCCGAAGGAACGTCAACAGATCTGTATCACGGATCCCTACCTCTACGAAATCAGAGAAGGATACGAGGAGTTGATGACGAGCCTAACCCTGCCGCTCGTCGTCGCGGGGCAATTCATCGGCGTCGTCGGCATGGACATCAACCTTTCGGCCCTCCAGTCCGCCACCAAGACCATTTCCCAACGGCTGTTTCACGGCAAGGGCGATCTGACCCTGGTTAGTCACGGGGGGCTGATTGCCGCCTCGTCGCATTTTCCCGATCAGATCGGTAAGCGCCTGAAGGATGTCGCTCCGGACCTAGCGACCGCCAGTGCGACAACCGGCTACAGCACCAGCGGCGACCGCTGGCTGCATAGCCTACCGATTGCGATTGCAAACGCGACCTGGACCCTCTCGATCGCGGTTCCGCAAGCGGAGGTTCTCGCCGCCGCCAATGCCCTGGAGAACGAACTGCAGGCCGATGCCCGCGCGGCGACCGCCAAGCTGGCGGCGGGGGCCGCGGTCATGACCGTGCTTGGGCTCTTAGTCATGGTGATCCTGATGCGGACCATCACGCAACCGCTGGGGCAGCTTGCCCAAGGTATGCGAACCTTGGCCTCGTCGGAAGGCGATCTGACCGCCAAGGTCATGGTGCATCATCACGTCGAACTGATCGATCTGAGCAAGAGCATCAATCGCTTCGTCGACAAACTGCGCCAGATGATCTTGGTCATGAAGGAGCAAAGTCGGACCCTGTCCGGGCATTCTGCCGACTTAGGCGACTATGCCTGCCAAGTCGGGCAGGCCACCGCGACCCAGAATACGCAGATCGATAGCGTCGCGACCGCCATGACCCAGATGTCGAGCACTGCCAATGAAGTGGCGAATCTCGCCCACCAGACGGCGGAGGCGTCGCGCGAGGCGGCGGAGCACATCGACCAGACCCAGCAGGCGCTCAACGGCACCAAGGACAAGGTGGGACTGCTCTCGCGCTCGGTCGATGAAGCGTCCAGCCAGATGCGTCAGGTCGCCGAGCGCAGCCGGGCGATCGATGGGATACTGGAGACGATCCGCGAAATCGCCGGACGCACCAATCTGCTGGCGCTCAACGCGGCGATCGAGGCCGCGCGGGCGGGCGAACAGGGGCGGGGTTTCGCCGTGGTCGCCGAGGAAGTCCGTCACCTGGCCACACGCACCCAGGACTCGACCAAGGATGTGGACGAACTGATCAAGGGACTTCAGGGCGACGTGAAACAGGCGGAGCAACTGCTCGACAGCAGCCGTGGCGAGATGGAGCAGACCCTGACTTTCACGCATCGTAGCGCGGAACTGCTTGATCGCGCCGTCCTGGATGTCAAGCGGATTGACAGCCATGCCCTGCAGGTGGCCACCGCCGCCGAGGAACAGAGTCAGGTCAGCGAGCATATCAATCGCAGCATCACCGCCATCGGCGATGCCGCTCGGGATTTGGCGCATCTGGCGCAGGTTTCCGAGGCGGCGGCCCAGGCAACTCATGGCGCCATCCAGACGCTCGACGATCAGCTCAATCTGCTCAAGGCATGAATGCATGAAGACGAAAACCCTGCTCGCGTTGGCCGTCGCCGGCTTGACGAATACGGCTCAGGCGGACTGGTCCGCGACCTTCACCGGCGCGAGCGATTATCTTTTCAATGGCGTGACGCAAACCGATCATCAACCGGCGGCGCAGGCGAGTTTGGACTGGTCCGGAGCAGCGGGAATCTACGCGGGCACCTGGGCCTCGAATGTCGATTTTGGCGATGACACCACTGCGGAAGTGGACGTCTACCTCGGGTATACCGTCGAATATCGCCCCGGCTATTCGATCGATACTGGTGTTGCCCTCTATACCTATCATGGCGGCAGCGACAGCTCGGAGACCAATTATTCCGAGGTCTATCTCAAACTGGGCATCGCCGGTTTCAACCTGAATACCTGGTATAGCCACGATTATTCCGGTCTGGATGTCGGGCACGTCGTGGTCATGCTGCAAAAGGATTTCACAATCAACGACCGCTGGACCATTGCGACACAGCTTGACCGGTCGACCAGTCTCGATGCCGATCGCTTCGCCTGGGATGGGGATCGGGATCACTATCTTCACTGGCAGGTCATGAATCGAACCACCTACGCCGGTTTCGATGTCGCGCTTGGCGTGAGCGGCACGACGTTGAGCGACGCGGCTGGCGATACCGTGCTCTTGTTCACCGTCGGTCGAACGTTTCTTTTTTAACGGTCAGCCGTCTTTAACGGTCAACCGTCGAGCCCTGACGCGGGCTCCTCGAACGGCGAACCGATCAGAGCCCCCCGCGTGATTCGCATCCAGTCGTTTCTGCTGTTCTCGCTTCTGCTTGCCGTGTCCGCGGCGGGAGCGGTTAACGCGCCTCTTCGGAAGGTCTCCCTGCAACTTTCATGGATGCATCAATTCGAGTTTGCCGGTTTTTACGCAGCGAAGGAGCAGGGTTACTACGCAGAGGCCGGACTGGATGTCGAATTTTTCGAGTACGAGGCGGGCATTGATCCGACGCAGGAGGTGATCGACGGCAAAAAAACCTTTGGGGTCACTGGATCCGACCTTGTCAGCCGCCGGTTACAGGGCGCCCCGGTGCTGCTGCTATCCAACTATTTCAAGCGTTCGCCGCTGGCCATCGTCGCCAAACCCGAGATTCGGATCCCGAGCGATTTGAAGGGTAAAGGTTTCATGGTCGAGACCAGGGAGCTCGATAGCGTTAGTTTTTCGACCATGTTTCGACAATTCGGACTGACCGGGACGGACCTGAAGATCGTCCCGCACAGCTTTGATACGCAGGATTTCATTGCCGGCAAGGTCGATGCGATGTCGGTTTTCCTGACCAACGATCTCTTTGAGCTTCAGCAGGCGGGGGTGCCCTACAACATCATCGATCCGAGCCATTACGGTGGCGAGGCCGATGACATCAATCTCTTGACGAGCGAGTCCTATGCCAGCGCCAACCCCGAGATTGTCCGGGCCTTCAGGCAGGCCAGCGACCGTGGCTGGGTCTATGCCCTGGCGCATCCCGAGGACATCATCGATCTCATTTTGCGTCAATATGACTCGCGAGGGAAAACCCGCGCCGCGCTGGAATTCGAGGCGCGGGAAACCGCCAGAGTCATGCTGCCGAAGGTCTATCCGGTGGGCAGCATCGATCCGAACAAACTGCGGCGGATCGGGGAAACCATGGTCCAGGCGGGAGAAGCCACCTCTCTCGACCGGCTGGAGGGCATGATCTTCGAGCCCACGGGAACCGATGGCGACGCCAAATCCGCCGCGACGCTCGCGCTGACCGAGGCCGAGCGCGCCTTTCTCCAGGCCCATCCGGTGGTGCGTGTCAGCAATCAACTCGACTGGCCGCCCTACGATTTTTTCGAGAACGGAATGCCGCGGGGCTATTCGGTCGACCTGATGAACCTGCTGGCGGCGCGGATCGGCGTGACCCTCGAGTTCGTGCAGGGCGCGAACTGGGACGAACTGGTCGATTGGTTTTGTGCCCGCAGGATCGACCTGCTGCATCCCTCCGATAAGCCACGAGAGGTGCTGGACTGTGGGAGTTTCTCGCCGCCGATCATCCAGGTCGCCAATCAGTTTCTGACCCGCAAGGATCGCCCGGCGGTCCATTCCATTGCCGATCTGTTCGGTTCCGTGGCGGCCTCTCCCAAAGGATGGGAGCAGACCGAACTGCTGAAACGACGCTTCGGCGACAAATTCAGGATCATCGAGACGGACAACATCGGGGAGGCGATCGATGCGGTGAACCAGGGGCGGGCCGACTTTACCACTGACTTTGCCAACGTCCTGAACTATCACATTGCCCGCTCGGGCTACGTCAACCTGAAAGTTCAGGGGGTGTGGAACCGGGAAGACAGGGGCGAGGAGTACGCCGCGCTCCATATCGCGACCCGCAAGGACTGGCCGACGTTTCAGACGATCATCGACAAGGCGCTGGCGTCGCTGCCGCCGGGCGAACTGCGGATCTTGCAGGACAAGTGGTTTGGCGAGACGGGCGGCCAGGCGGCCCGCCTCACTCTTTCCCCCGAGCAGCGCGACTATCTCCGTCGCAAGGGTTCGCTCAGAATGTGCGTCGATCCCGCCTGGATGCCTGCGGAACGCATCACCGAGGATGGCGTCCACGAAGGCATCATCGCCGATGTGTTCGCCCGTCTCGCCGAGATGCTTGAAACGAACATCGTGCTGACGCCAACCGCGAACTGGGAGGAATCCCTCGCCTATGCCAAGGAGCGACGCTGCGATCTCTTGTCCGGGGCGATCTCGACACCCTCACGTCAAACCTTCCTGGACTTTACGACGCCCTATCTCTCGTTCCGCTCCGTGATCGCGACCCAGACCCAGCAGGTGTTCATCAACGATTTCGAGTCCGTCCTGGGCGAAACCTTCGGCATCGTCCGGGGCTATGCCCTGATCGACGCCTTACAGGCGCGCTATCCCGGTATCCGTCTGCGGGAAGTCGCCAATACCGAGGACGGATTCAGGCAGGTTCAGGAGGGCAGGGTGTTCGGATTTATCGACGCGCTGCCGACGATTGCCTATCGCATTCAGACTCAGGCGCTCTTCGACATGAAAATCGCCGGACAACTGGAGGATAGTCAGAATCTCTCCTGGAATCTGTCCATCGCCACCCGCGGCGACGAGCCGTTACTACAGGAGATTTTTCAGTCCGCGATCAATGCCTTCCCCCAAGAGCAGCGTCAGGAAATCGTCAATCGCTGGCTCTCGACCCACTACGAGAAGGTGTTCGATTATGTCCTGATGTGGAAAATCGTCGCCGGGGTCGTCGGCATTGCCGGGGCCATGCTGTGGGCGGTACTGGTCTGGAATCGGCGGCTGGCGAAGCTCAACCGGGAACTCGGGCTGGCGCGTGCGCACATCGCCACGCAGAATTACGGACTGGAACAGCGCGTGGCCGAACGCACGCACGATCTACGCGAGACCCTGGCGCAACTGGAACGCGCGCAGACCGATCTGGTACAGTCGGAAAAGCTGGCGGCGCTGGGCGATCTGGTGGCCGGCATTGCGCATGAATTGAATACGCCGATCGGCAACGCCGTCATGCTGGCCAGCACCCTGGCCGACCAGGAGTTCAACTTTAGGGAGCAGATGGCGGCGGGGCTGAGCCGTGCCGCCCTGCAACGCTTTGTCGACGCCGTGCGCGACAACAGCGAGATTCTGCTGCGCAGTCTTCAACGCGCGGCGGAGCTGATCGGCAGTTTCAAGCAGGTGGCCGTCGACCAGGCAAGTTATCAGCGTCGCAACTTCGCGTTGGAGGAGGTGACGCGGGAGATCGCCCTCACCCTTCATCCGCGCCTGCGGCATTCGCCCGCAACCCTGGACGTGAGCGTCGCGCCGGATCTGTGGCTGGACAGCTTCCCCGGGCCGCTTGGCCAGGTTCTGATGAATCTGATCCAGAACGCGCTGCTGCATGCCTTCGAGGGACGCGCGGCGGGCCAGATTCGTATCGAAAGCCGCCCTGCCGCTCCCGGTCACGTCGGCATCCGGATCAGCGACGACGGCTGCGGGATCGACCCGGCCAATCTGGGCCGGATTTTCGATCCCTTTTTCACCACCCGGCTGGGTCAGGGCGGCAGCGGACTGGGACTGCATATCGTCTACAATCTGGTGACGGGGCTGCTCGGCGGCACGATCACGGTCCAGAGCGTCCCTGGCCAGGGCACCGCGTTCGACATCGAATTGCCCTCGATCGCGCCACTCGCTATGGTGGGAGCTGCCACCGCGAGCGGAGCGGGGCGCGAACCCCGCCGCGCGACCGGACCGGCCTTTCACGATCCGTCGCATAGGATAAGCGCATGAGCGATGTTCCTTCCCTGGATGACGACGATATCGTCCAGTTCATCGATGACCCTTCGGACCGGGCACCTGCCGCATCGGTCGAGCCCTGGCGCATCCTGATCGTCGACGACGAGGCCGATGTCCATGAGGCGACCCTGCTGACCTTGCGCGACCTGACGATCGAGGGCCGTCCGCTGGCCTTTCTCCATGCCTACTCCGCGCGGGAAGCCTACGCCATCCTCGCGCGCGACCAGGCGCTGGCGGTCATTCTGCTGGACGTGGTCATGGAGTCCGAGGACGCCGGACTGCAACTCGTCCGGCGGATTCGCGACGAACTCCACAACCAGTCCGTCCGCATCATCCTGCGCACGGGACAACCCGGTTATGCGCCGGAGATCGAGACCATTCGCGCCTATGACATCAACGATTACCGCACCAAATCCGAGCTGACGCGGGTCCGCCTCTTTACTAGCCTGACCGTGGCGATCCGCTCCTATTGGCAGATCCGCCAGATCGAGCTGAGCCGGCGCGGTCTGGAACTCATCGTCGCGGCCAGCACCGGCCTGAACCGTCTTCGCGCCCTTCAACAGTTTGCCGAAGGGGTGGTCACTCAAGTCTGCGCCCTGCTCAATATCGCCCCGGAGGGTCTGATCTGCGCCTCGTCCGCCGGTGCGCTCACCGACGGGGGGGAGCCGCTGGTCATCGCTGCCGCCGGGCGTTATCGGGAGACGATCCATCGTCCCCTGCGGGGATTGCCCGAAGCGCCGGTCCGCGACGCCCTGCAACAGTGCCTGTTGGAAAAGCGGCACCTTTTCACGCACGGCATTTGTCTGTATTTCAATGTCAGCGAGACGCGGGACATGGCGGCCTATCTCAAGATTGCGCGCGAACCCTGCCCGATGGATCGCCATCTGCTAGAAGTGTTCTGCGCCAACGTCTCGGTCGGCTTCGAGAACGTTCTGCTGCACAGCCAGCTTTTCGATCTCGCCTATCACGACCAATTATTGCGTCTGCCCAACCGCAACCGGTTCATTCAACTCCTTGAGGAAAAGTGCACCGATCCGGACATGACGCTGGCGCTGCTGGATCTCGACGATTTCGCCGAGATCGCCCTCGCGCTCGACCATCGTTTTGGCGATCTGGTGCTCCAGGCGGTGGCCGACCGGCTGGGGCAAACCTTTGGACCGCGCGTCATTCTGGCCCGGGTCGCCGGCGATGCCTTTGGTCTGCTCGGACCGCGGGACGATCTCAATCCGGACCGTCTTCAGCAGGTGTTTGCCGGCCCCCTGACGGTGCAAGGCGAGACGATCCGCATTTCGGCCACCAGCAGCCTGATCCGGTTGAACGGAAACCCGGCTCGGGGCGGTGAACTGCTCAAGGACGCCAGCATCGCGCTCAAGCAGGGCAAGCGGTTCGGTCGCGGCAAGGCGAGCTATTTTTCGGATGCCCTCGGCCACGCAGCGCGCGAGCGGATGCGGATGCTGACCGACTTGCGCGCCGCCTTCTCCGCCGAGCGGCTCTCGCTCGCTTTCCAGCCCCAGATCGATCTGGCCAGCGGCAGGCCGGTCGGCGCCGAGGCGCTGCTGCGCTGGGAAACCGACGAGGGACAGTGGATTCCCCCGGACCAATTCATCCCGCTCGCCGAACAGTCAGGCCTGATCGTGCCGCTCGGCGAATGGGTGCTCCGGACCGCCTGTCAGCAGCTTCGCCGCCTGACCGAACTGGGACATGCGGGATTTCGGATGGCGATCAATGTCTCGCACGCGCAGTTTCGCGAACCGGGCTTTGTCCCCATGCTGGAGCGCGTGCTCGCCGACTGCCAGGTTGCCGCCGCGCAGGTCGAGCTGGAATTGACCGAGTCGATCGCCATGGAGCAAATCGACGCGATCACCGCCAAATTGGCCGAGATTCGGCGTCTTGGCGTCGCGATCGCCATCGACGATTTTGGCACCGGCTATTCTTCGTTGAGCGTGCTCAGGCAGCTTAAGGTCGACCGCCTGAAGATCGACCGCGCCTTTGTGCACGAACTGGAGCCATCGAATCCCGAGAGCGGTATCGCGCAGCTCATTGTCGCCCTGGGGCATCAGTGCAACCTCATCATGATCGCCGAAGGGGTGGAAACCGAGGCGCAGCGCCGTTGCCTGCTGACGATGGGCTGTCAGGAGGCTCAGGGGTATTTGTTCGCCCGGCCCATGCCGATCAGGCAACTGGAAGACTGGATGGCGGAAGCCATCGCTTCGGGTTGACGGTGAAGCGCTCTTTTCTCGTTAGTCGCATATTCGCTGGCCTGGAAAAATTCGATCAGCTGGCGCTCGGCATGCTGCTCGAGGAGTCCAGCGACGATCTCGGGCTGATGCGTGATCAGTCGCAGCCCATGCGCTTCCAGGCTCATGCCGCCACCCCGCGCCCGCGCCAACGCAAGGCCAGATCGGTCAGGAGCCCGGTGCTGGCGCCTCGGAGCGCGCTTCGCTCCGCGCGGGAAGCGCTGCCGCCGCGGGCCGATCGAGCATCCAGTCCCACAACCGCCCCATCCGCCGATGCAGGCTCTCGTGCAATGACAGCAGGGCCGGCGTAAAGATCAGCACCAGGATGGTGGAAAAGCTGACGCCAAAGGCGAGCGAGACCGCCATCGGAATCAAAAATTGCGCCTGTAGACTGGTCTCGAAGATCAGCGGTCCCAGACCGACCACGGTGGTCGCCGAGGTCAGCAGCATCGCCCGCAGGCGCGAGGTAGCGGCCTCGACCAGCGCCTCGTCGACCTCCATCCCGGTCTCGCGCAGTTCGTGATACATGCTGACCAGGATGATGGCGTTATTGACCACGATGCCGGACAGCCCGAACAGACCGAACAGCGACAGCAGGGTCAGATCCAGCCCGAGCAGCCAGTGTCCGGTAATCGCCCCGACCAGACCCAACGGGATCGCGGTCATGACCACCAACGGCCAGCCCCAGCTCGAAAAGACCGCGGCCAGGATCAGATAGATCAGCCCCAGTCCCAGCATCAGCCCGAGACGCATGTCGCCCAGGGTCTCGCGCTGATCGGCGGCGCGGCCCTCGAAGCTGTATTCGATCCCGTATTCATCGGCGAGCTTGGGCAGCAGTTCGCGCTCCAGCGCCTCGCGCACATTATCTGGGGTGCTCAGGGCGCGGTTGATGTCCGCCGAGACCTCGACTGCCAAACGTCCGCCGGCGTGACGCAGCGTCTCGAACCCACGCCGGGACTCCCAACGGGCGACCGTGGCGAGCGGGACGAAGGCGCCGTCCGGGGCACGGATCAGCAGTTGTTCCAGCGCGTCGAGCCGGGTGCGCTCGGCGCGCGGGAGCAGGACGCGGACCTCCAACTCGTCCTGTCCGACCTGGACCAGTTGCGCCAGATGCCCGTCGAAGGCGGCGCGCAGTTGCCGTCCCAGCAGCTCGGTGGTCAGACCGAGCGCCTGTCCCGCCGGGGTCAGGCGGTAGATCAACTGCTCGCGTCCGAAGGGCATGTCGTCGAGCATGTCCGAGACGCCGGGGACGCTCTCCAGACTCTGCGCCAGTTCCAGCGCCGCGGCCTTGAGACGGGTAGCGTCGTCGCCGGTCAGCCGCACCGTGAGATCGCGTCCCGGCGGTCCGGCGCGGTTCGAGGAGATGACCAGGTTTTCCAGCCCGGCCGGCATCCGGATCGCCTTGCGCCAGGCGGCGAGAAAGGTCTCGTTGCGGACCTCGCGCCGCTCGGAGGGCACGAGTTGCAGCAGGATCGCGGCCAGTTGATCGCCCTTGGCCCCGGCGCCGGCCTCCACCGCGACCGTGCTGCCCAGACGGGCGACCGCCGCCTCGACCAGGTTGCCGCCGAGCGTTTGTTCAGTCTCGCGCAATGCCCGTTCCATTTCGCCGAGGAAGGCCGCGCTCTGCTCGCGCGGGGTGCCGGCGACGAAGGTCGCATTGGCGAAGACGATCTGCGATTCGGGGGTCGGGAAGAAGACGAACTGGATGCGCCCGCCAGCGAGCAGCCCGACCGCTAGCAGCATCAGCACCGCCACCGCGCTGACGGTGACGCCGCGCCAGCGCACCGCCGCGGTCACCAGCGGTCGGTAGAGACCATCGCGAAAATGATCGAAGCCGGCATTCACCCGCTGGCGCCAGCGCGGAATCGTCGCCTCGGCGTGATGAGCGAAGGCAGCGCGTAGGTGGGCCGGCATGATCAGGAAGACCTCCAGCAGCGAGGCGAGCAGGACCATCATGGCGACGAAAGGAATGTCGCCCAGGATGTTGCCCATGATGCCGCCGACCACCATCAGCGGCAGGAAGGCGGCCACCGTGGTCAGGGCCGAGGCGACCACCGGCCAGAACATGCGTCGCGCGCCAGCGATCGCGGCATCGGCGGGCGCCAGACCGGCGCGAAACCGCGCCTCGGCATGCTCGCCGATCACGATGGCGTCGTCGTCGATGATGCCGAGCGTCAGCAGCAGTCCGAACAGACTGATCATGTTGATGGTGCCGCCAAAGGCCCAGAGCAGGGTCAGCGCGGCCAGATAGGCGGTCGGGATGCCCATCGCGACCCAGAAGGCCACCCGTCCGGGCAGAAAGAGAAAGAGCAGCAGCAGCACCAGGGTGAAGCCCTGGAGACCGTTGCGGATCAGCAGGTCGATGCGGTCCCGGATCGGTTCCCATTGGGCGTCGAAGATGGTGAGTTCGAGCGCGGGCGGGAGCGTGGGGCGGGTGTCCGCGAGCCATTCCTCGAAGATCCGCGCGGCAGTCAGCGAGTTGCCGTTCTCGGCGCGCTGGACCAGGATCTCCACCGTGGCGGGGGCGTTGTCGCGGTTCGTTTCCGAGGTGTCGTCCAGGGCGATCTCGGTCAGTTGCAGACTGGCGGGACGCGCCTCGCGCACGATGGTCGCCACGTCGCCCAGGCGCACCAGGCCGCGCTCGTCGCTGACGATCGCCAGATCCTCGAAGTCCACCGGATCGCGGCGCTGCTCCAGACTGCGCAGTTCGCGCGCGCCGTCGGCGTCGCCGGCGAGGCCGGAGGGGAGGTCGCGGGCGAGTCGGGAGACCTGTTCGCCGATGCCATCCAGCGAGAGTTCCAGGCTTTCCAGGGTCCGCCCCGACACCTCGATGGCGATGCGTTCCTCGGGCAGTCCGCTGATGTCGATCCGGTCGATCCCGCGCGCCAGGAGTTCGCGCTCGAACTGACGCACCCAGGGGCGCAGATCGGCGAGACTGGGACCCGAGACCAACAGTCGCGCCACCGAATCGTAGCGCGAGACCCAACTGATCTGCGGGGTTTCGGCGTCCTGGGGCAGGTTGCGGAACTCGGACACGCGCTGGCGCGTCTGGTCCAGCGCGAGCAGCGGATCGGTGTCCTCCTGCAACTCCAGCGACAGACTGGCGATGCCCTGGGCGGCGGTCGAGGTGATTTTTTTCAGCCCGTCGATGGTTTTCAGCCGTTCTTCCAGCGGGATCAGGATGCCGTTTTCCACGTCCTCCGCCGCCGCCCCGCTCCAGACCACCCGTACCGAGATGATGTCCAGCGCGAAGGTCGGAAAAAACTGGATGTTCATCCGGGTCAGACTGATCCCGCCCAGGATGAAGATCATGACCATCAATAGGTTGGCGAGCAGTCGGTGACGGGCGAAGACCGCGATCAAGCCGTCGTTCACTGGATGGTCTCCACCTTGAGGCTGTCGAGCGCATTGGGGAGATGCGTGACCATCACCGGCGTCCCCGGCGTCAGCTCGGGCGCGCGGACCAGCACCTGTCCCGCCTCGGTCGTGTCGCCGCCGAATTCGCCAATCCGCTCGACCGCGATCCCGCGCAGCCGGCCGTCGTCCACCGCGAAGATACGGTCGCCGCCATGCAGCGCCGAGAAGGGCAGGGCGACGGTATCGGGCGCCGGCGGGCGTTCCAGACGTAGATTGACGAAGGCGCCCAGCGGGAGGTCGGCGCCGGCGTCGAGCCGCAGCAGGGCGTCGACCCCGCGCGCGTCGGCCTCGCCGGCGAGTCGCTCCAGCACCGCCGTCAGGTCTTTACCGGCATGCTGGCCGCGGGCGGTCAGGCGTTCGCCGGCGTTCAGCGCCCGGCGCAGTTCCTCGCCATAGGCGCCTGGGATCTTGGCGCGCAGATAGAGTCCGTCGAGCGGGACGATCGTGAGAATGGTCTGATTGGCCTGAAGCTGATCGCCGGCCGCCGCCTCGACCGCGCCGATGCGTGCCGCGAAGGGGGCCAGGATCTCGCCGCGCGCGGCATCGCGTTCGGCCTCGGCCAGCGTCGCCTTCAGCGACGCGAGCCGGGACGGGTGTTCGGCGATCGACTGCTCGCGCAATGTCACCGCGAGCCGTGCCCGCGCGAGTTGTTCGCGCGCCTCGTCGACGCTGGAGATGGAGCCCAGCTTTTTGGACTGCACCGTATCGGCGCGCGTGACCGCGGCATCGGCCAGCCGCAGCAGCTCGCGTTCCTGTTCCAGCGCCTCGGTGTCGTGGGTCAGACGCAGGCGTTCCTTTTCGACCTCGGCGCGCGCCTTGAGCCGGCGCGGCTCAAGATCGCGCGGATCGAGCCGCGCCAGCACCGCCCCGGCTTCGACCAACTCACCGTCGCGCACGCGCACCTCCAGCAGCCGTCCCGCCACCGGGGCGGCGGCGCGCACCCGATCCGGCGCCTCCACGCGACCGAACAGCGAGAGGATAGGGCGGTGATCCGCCGGCGTGGCCGCAGTGACCGCGACCCGCCAGATGCGCTCCGTCGGCACCACGGGGTTGGGGGTTGGGCGGGTTTCCTTGAGGGCGAAAAAGCCGCCAAGACCGGCGAGCAGGATGATGAACGGGAGAATACGGCGCGGCATTGTGGTGAGTCGTTGGATGAATGAAAGGGATGGCCGCGGGTGGAACCTCGGCTTTTTACTGGGTGCAGCCTAATTGAGGGCGAGAATCTCGAAAATCATCCAAATCCATGATCGCCCACCTCAGGGCACAACGTCGGTGTTCAACCCCCGCCCAATGCAGCGATCCGAGAAACGATGCGGACATGGTGTCTCGATAATCGCGTAGCTATGGAGACGGCCGAGCCGAAAGCGAACGACAGCGGAGAAACGCCCCTGTTGACACCCGATGCTCCATGCTTAAATTCACGAGGAACCAGTCATCCCCCATGCATAGCCTAGGCTCAAAGTTCCTCTTCGCGGGGACCATCTTCTCCAGCTCCTTTCTGCTGTTTCTGGTCCAGCCGCTGATCGCCAAGCAAATCCTGCCCTGGTTCGGGGGATCGGCGGCGGTCTGGTCGGTCTGCATGGTGTTCTTCCAGGTCACGCTTCTGGGTGGCTACGCCTATGCGGACTGGATCTCCCGCCACCTGAGCGCACGCCGCCAGGTGCATGTCATCCTGCTCGTGCTCAGTCTGACTCTGCTTGGGATCCCAGGCCCCGTGATTACCTGCTGTGGCTTGGTGACGGTGGAATCGTCATCAGCCCAGCGCGTATCTCGTCCAGAGACAACCCCAGCCCCCAGGCCGTGGCAACCGCGGCCAGGATTGGCTGGATCTGGGGCTCCTCCCGCCCTTGCTCGATCCAGACAACCTGTCCCAGCGGCAAGAGTGACTCCACCGCATCGCCCGTCGCGAGGACGATCAAGTCATCCCGCTCCAACACGGCTCGGCCAATCCCCGGAGTCACCGACGGGGTCTCCGGGTCACTGGCAAACCAGATCACGGCACCTCGACAGGATTCCGCCATCCCGACCGCAAGGGGATCATCCGCATTGAGGACGCAGCAGCCGTCCGGGGCGACTGCCTCCACGATACAACGCTTGACTCGCACCAGGTCATCCAGCGTCTCGATCCCGGGTTGTCCCAGGGAGAGTGTCTGACCGACCTGGTTGACAACACCGACGCGGCAGCGGTCGAAACCCAGCCCCTCGCGCCGGATGGAGCCAGCCGCCAATGCCAGGACCGCCGCGTCCAGTCGCGGGTGCATCAGCAAGGTGCGCGCCGCCTCGGGGCCGGAGCCGTCACGCGGATCGATGCAGCGGTTGCCGATCTCGATGCCCTCACGAGTGGCCAAGCCCACCAGATCGCCCCGACTCTGGATCAGGTGGGCGATGAGCCGTGCGGTCGCGTCGGCGCCGCTGGCCCCAGTGACCGCGATCAGCGGAATGCGGCTGTCGGTATCCTCGGGAAACAACAGGTCCACGACGGCCTCGCCCACCGGGCGCGGTTGACCGGCGGAGGGTTCCAGGTGCATGCGCAGTCCCGGACCGGCATTGACCTCCACCACGGCACCGCCCTGTTCTTCCAGGGGGCACGCGATATCGGCGGCCAGGATGTCGATTCCCGCCAGATCCAGGCCCACCATCCGCGCCGCTTCCAGCGCCTGGGCGGCGACTGCCGGGTGGACCTGATCGGTCACGTCCACGGCGGTGCCGCCGGTGCTGAGATTGGCGTTGCGGCGTAGCAGCACCCGCTGCCCGGCGGCGGGGATTGACTCCGAGGTCAGACCCTGCTCGGCGAGCATCGCGAGCGCGATCGCGTCCAGCTCGATCAGACTCAGCATGGTGGCATGACCGGCGCTGCGGCGCGGATCGCGATTGGTCGCGTCGATCAACTCCTGAATCGAGGAGCGCCCGTCGCCGACGACCTGGGCGGGTTCTCGCAGCGCGGCGGCGATCAGACGCCCGCCCACGACCAGCAAACGATGATCCGCCCCTGGGATATAGCGTTCGCAGAGGATGGACGAACCTTCTTCCCGGGCGGCGGCAAAGGCTGCCGCGATTGGCTCGCGGCCGATCAGGTTGGCGGTGACGCCACGGCCGTGGTTGCCATAGCGCGGCTTCACGACGACCGGTGCGCCCAACGCCTGGGCGAACCGCCAGGCATCCTCCGCGCTCGTCACCGGCTGGCCCTCGGGGACCGGCACCCCGACCGCGCGCAGCAGCATCCGGGTCAATTCCTTATCCTGCGCGATGGCTTCGGCGATGGCGCTGGTGCGGTCGGTCTCGGCGGTCCAGGCGCGGCGCTGGCGGCGACCCCAGCCTAGTTGCAGCAAATTCTCGGATCCCACGCGTCGGACGGGAATGCCGCGGGCGCGGGCGGCATTGGCGATGGCGGCGGTGCTGGGACCGAGCCGAACCTCATGGCAGAGGTCGCGCAGACGCTCCAGCTCAGCCGTCACCTCGAATGGGGCGTCGTGGATGGCGGCGAGGATCAACTCGTGGGCCACTGCGATCGCGGCTAGGCCCAAGGCTTCTTCCTCGTACTCGATGGCGACTTTATAGACTCCCTCCTCCTCGGTTTCGCGGGCGCGACCATAGCCCACCGGGGTGCCGGCCAGGGTTTGCAGTTCCAGGGAGACATGCTCCAGGATATGCGCCATGTAGGTGCCCCGGTCCAGCCGCTGAAAGAAGCCGCCCCGTTCGCCGACGCTGCAACGGTGCTCGATCAGCGACGGTAGCCAGGACTTGAGCCGATCATTGAATCCCGGAATCTCCTCGGACGAGGTGTCTCTGATTTCACCCAGGTCCAGTCGCAGTTCGATGACCGGGAAATGAGCCCAGATGTTGGGGCCCCGCAAAACCCATTGATGTTGGATGGTCAGCATTGGAGTTCCTGATGCGCCGTCAGACGGCGCGGTTGGTTAGGCGTTTTCCGGAAAAATCCTGTTAATCTTGTCCCTTTCCCGACGAAACCGCCTTTCGGCTGGCCGCTCAACCTGGAGCGCCTCCCGAGCGGTCGGCGCGGATCCGCCTCACGCCTGCCCCATCAACACGGCGGGATCCCGCGCGGACGCGGCTGTCAGCGTCGTTCGGAGCAACGGCAGTTCCCGCAGCGCTGCATTCCCCGCGAGGTGGGCGCGCACAAAATCGACGGTCTCGTCGATCACGTCCGCCTGGATCAGCAGCAGATCCCCTGGCTGTGCCTGCCACAGCGCCGACTCCACCGCATTCTGCCAGCCGTGGATGGTTTGGATCTCGCGCACCCGCTTGCCTAGGGCCAATCCCTGATTGAAGATCGACATAATCTCGCCCGGCTGACGTCCACGGGTGTAGTGATCCTCATAGAGGATGACCTGGTCGAAGGCGTGGCCCAGGATCTCGCCCTGACGAATCAGGTCCACGTCGCGTCGATCCCCGGCGGCGGAATAGACGGCCAGCCGACGCCGATGCGGGAAGACCCCAAGGGCCTCAATCAAAGCGATGAGCGCGGAGGGGTTGTGGCCATAGTCGAAGACCACGGTGGCGCCACCGATGGCAAGTACATTGAAGCGCCCCGGACTCTTGTCCAGATCGGCCCCGAAGGTCTCCAGGGCAACGGTCAGGGTTTCCAAGGGGACGCCCAGGGACCAGAGGGCGGCCGCACCCGCCAGGACATTTTCGACCTGGAAGCGAATCTGCCCGTCGTGGGTCAGAGGGATACGGCTTAATGGGAGCAAGGTCCATTCGTTCTTGCCCTCGGCCAGGATCAGGTCCAACCCCCGTGTGAAGGCCACGCGCCGACCATTCCGCCGGTGGCGCAAGATCAGTGGATGACTGGCCTCGCGGGCGAAGAACAAAACGTCACCCCGGCAATGCCTGGCCATCCGGGCGACCAGGGGGTCGTCGGCATTCAGCACGGCGGTCCCCTCTGGACCGACTCCGCGCACCAGGGTCTGTTTGACTTCGGCCAGCTCCGCGACGGTGTCGATCCAGCCCAATCCTAGATGGTCCCCTTCGCCGATGTTGGTGACCACCGCCACGTCGCAGGCGTCGAAACCCAGACCCTCGCGCAGGATGCCGCCCCGGGCGGTCTCCAGCACTGCCGCCTCCACCTGGGGGTTGAGCAGCACCAGCCGGGCGCTCTTGGGTCCGGCGCAGTCGTCGGTGTCGATGCGCCGCTCGCCCAGATAGATCCCGTCGGTACAGGTCATGCCGACGAAGCGTCCGGAGATGCCGAGTCCATGGGCGATCAGGCGGGTCACGGTGGTCTTGCCGTTGGTTCCGGACACGGCCACGATCGGGATGCGGCCGGTCTCGCCGGGTCGGAACAGGGTATCGAGACAGGCGTCGGCAATGGAGCACGAGTGTACTGCTTTGAGGTAGAGATCGAGCGGTGGATAGGAAACGACCTCGCTCACTCGACCACCCTGCGACTCCAGGGATTGCGTAATGTCCGGCACTGCCAGACGCACCTCCGCCGTTTCTAGCCCCAAGGCGCGCACCGCGTCCAGGCAGCGGGCGCGCACCTCATCATGGAGCAGACCGCTCACGTCCGTGATTGTGGGGTCAATTCCGTTGCCGCTGGAATCCAGTTGCCACCAGAGCGCGGCAAGCACGCGCTGTCCAGCCACCAGAATCCGATAATGGGTATCCTTGACCGGTGCATCGGTGCAGCCCAAGCCGGTGGCCGCCAGCAAGGTGTCGAGTAATTCCCGGTTCTGGCTCGCCTCCAGGGTCGCTGGCTCGGCTTCGGCCGGTACCGTGCGGAACCAACGTCGCTGTCGGGCGCCATGACCGAATTGCAGCAACTCGCCGGGTAGTCGGCGCACCGGGATACCGCGCGCCTGGGCGGCAGTCAGGAGCGCGGTGCCGGTGGGCGTGAGAGCAATGTCTTGTGCCTTGCCTCGCAATGCCTCCAGCAGGAACTCGGCGTCGCACTGGGTGCCAGCCAAGGCGGCCTTGACGATTTCGAGCGCGGTTTCGGCGCAGTCCGCCGCTGGCAGTCCCTCGATCGACTGGAAAACCAGGCGATAGACGCCCGGTTCGGAGGTGTGGCGTACCCGCGTAAAGTCGGGGCGCTTGCCGATGCGGGCGGCCAGCTCAAGGATTATCTCCAGAAGCACCTGCGTCAGCCAGCGTTCGTGGCGCTTCTGGTCGTGTTTGATTGGCGGTCGACGCGGTCGCTTCAGACCCGGTAGCAACCGGCCCAGGCGCGGGCGTAGATAGGCGGACGACCACAGGATGTCGCCAGGCGGATGGTCGGAAAGATCCAGCCAGACTTCGGCCACGGGAAAATCGGCCCATAGGTTAAGGCCGCGCAATTCACGAACTCTGCGGATATGCACTCGATCTGACCCGACACGCAATTGAACGGGCGTTCTCCCTCGGGCTCGATGGCCGACCTTGCATCGGCCGGGCGCTCGAAGCCTGAGGAACCTGGATCAGCAAGGATCGCGCGCCCGTCGCGCGATCCGTACTCGACCCTCCATGGGCCACAAGCGACTCGCGAACGGAGGTCGGGTGGGGAGGTCGCGGCGAGATGCTATGACGGGGGCGCGCGAAAGTCGAGATCCGCGAATCCGCCCAGCGTCTCCCGAGTTGCCATCGACAGCTTTTCTGGAAAATCTGTGCCCCAAGTGCGACCATGAGCGCCTCCCGTTCGCTTCGCCGGCGCTCGCTCGTTTGCATGGATCCCGACAGTCCCTTGGCCCAACCAGCATCTCCAACCGATCTTCCGTCACTTCCCTGGGACGCCCCGAACGGACCCTTACCGCCCTGGTGGACCGCCGCCCTTCAATCTCAACTCGACGCGGGAGAATTCCCACTCGCCTGGTTCGTGCCTGACCTGAATCAGCGGCTCCATTATCACGCCGGCTTCCTGTGTTTAACGCCGCGCCGGCTGTTGGGTCCGGATCCGACCGGGGCCACTGATGTCTGGATGTCCTGGCCGCTGGCCGAGCTGGATCAGGTGCAGGCCGGTCAGCGTGGTGAGGCGGGATTCCTGGAGCTACTGGGGACGGATCGGCGGCTCGCGTACTGGCGCCATACCGCCGCCTGCCAGGCGTCGGCCAAACGCTTTGCCGCGCAATGCACCGCCGCCATTGACCGACTCGGCGGCAGAGCGGTCGCGGGAGGCGAAGGCCAGGGGACCATCTGCCCCACCTGCGGCGCAGTGGTTCCCTCTGGCCAGACCGATTGCGCCTTTTGCGTCGCGCCGCCGCTGCCGCCGCCCGGTCGTTCGCTCTGGCGGCTCACCCGTTTCGCGCGTCCACGGGTCGGACTCATCGCCCTGGGCTTCGGTCTCATGCTCGCCTGCACGGCGGTCAGTCTGGTCCCGCCCTATCTCACGATCCCATTATTGGACGAGGTGTTGATTCCTCACCAGAGCACTGGCGCACCCCTCGACCACGGGCTCGCCCTGTTCTACCTGGCCGGTCTCGGGGGTGCGGCACTGCTCGCCTGGTTACTCGGCTGGGGCCGTACCTATGTGCTGGCCGTCGTGAGCGAGCGCATCGCCGCCGACCTGCGCAGCGCGACCTACTCGCACTTGCAGACCCTATCCCTGGAGTTCTTCGGCGGCAAACGCACCGGGGATCTGATGGCGCGCATCGGCACCGACACGGAACGGCTCTGCTATTTTCTCTCGGTGAGCCTGCTCGACCTGCTCAACGACCTGCTGACCATCCTGATGGTCTCCGTGGTTCTCTTCTCGATCGATCCGGTGCTGGCGCTGGTCACCCTGGCTCCGTTTCCATTGATCGCCTGGCTGGTCCAATCGGTGCGCGCGCGTCTGCGCCACGGCTTCGAGCGCGGTAGTCGCGCCTGGGCGGAGATGACCAGCGTGCTGGCGGACACCATCCCCGGTATCCGGGTGGTCAAGGCGTTCACCCAGGAGCGGCGCGAAATCGAGCGCTTCGATCAGGCCAACGAGAATGTGGTTGCGATCAACACCCGAGTCAACACGCTCTGGTCCTTCTTCGGCTCGACCGTGACCTTTCTCACCGAGCTGGGGCTGCTGGTCGTCTGGGCCTTCGGGGTGTGGCAGGTCGGTCAGGACCATGTGACGGTGGGCGTGCTGACCGCCTTCATTGCCTACATCGGCCGCTTCTATGCTCGGCTGGACACTCTGAGCCGACTGGTCGGAGCGGTGCAGCGTGCCGCCGCCTCGACGCACCGCGTCTTCGAAATCCTGGATCGTATCCCCAGCGTCCCGGAGCCGAGCCACCCGGTCGCGCTGGAACGGGTCAAGGGGGCCCTCGAACTGCGGGGCGTATCGTTCCAGTACGGGCCACGGCGCGTCCTGCACGACATCAACCTCGCGATCCAGCCGGGCGAGATGGTGGGTCTGGTCGGCCACACGGGGGCGGGCAAGACCACGCTCGTCAATCTGATCTGCCGCTTCTTCGACGTCGCCGAGGGCCAACTGCTGGTGGACGGCGTCGATGTCCGTTCCTTCCCGGTGGAAGCCTACCGGCGCAACATCGGAATCGTTCTGCAGGAACCTTTCCTGTTCTTCGGCACCATCGCCGACAACATCGCCTACGGCCGTCCGGGCGCCAGTCGGGCCGAGGTGATGGCCGCCGCCCGTACTGCCCGCGCCCATGAGTTCATCCTGCGTCTACCGGACGGCTATGACTCGCTCGTGGGGGAGCGTGGCCAGTCACTCTCCGGCGGGGAGCGCCAGCGCATCTCCATCGCCCGCGCGCTGCTCACCGACCCTCGGATCCTGATCCTCGACGAGGCCACGTCCTCGGTCGATACCGAGACCGAGCGGGAGATCCAGGGCGCCATCGACAACCTGACACAGGGGCGCACGACCATTGCCATTGCCCACCGTTTGAGCACCCTGCGCCAGGCCGATCGGTTGGTGGTACTGGAGCGCGGACGGATCAGCGAGGTCGGGACGCACAAGGCACTACTGGAGCAGCGGGGCGCCTATTACCGGCTCTACCATGCCCAGATGGAGCAGGCGAAGCAGCATGTGATCATGTAACCGCGCCCGGCGCGCCAAGCGTGGATTCCCGTCAGCGATTTCCGCAGGGCAACGGGTTTTCCTGTCCGCGTTCCCAGCAGACCTCTTCGGGAGACGGGGCCGGGTGAGGAATGCCCTCGGCGTCGAGGTGAGCGATGACGATCCGCCAGCGACGCACGCCCGCGCGATCCAGATCCAGTCGGAGCAGCCAGCCGGTCGTGTTGATAGCCTCGGTGAACCCGTTGAAGACGAAGTTCCCCAGGCTGTAAATGACCGGCTTGCCGCGATACTGCTCGATGTCCTGGGTGACATGGGGGTGACCGCCGACGACCGCGTCCGCCCCCGCGTCGATCATCAGGCGCGCCAGTTGGCGTTGACGTGGACTGGCGGCGGTCTCGTGTTCCCAGCCCCAGTGCATGATCGGGATCACCAGATCGGCTTGGAAGACCTCGCGAGCCTTGGCGATATCGAGTTGCACCTGCTCATCCTCGCTCCAGGCAATCCCCGGTTTGTCGTAATCGGCCTCGAAGCTGCGCGGCAGGAATTCGTTGTAACCCAGCAGCGCGATCCGCAGGCCATGACGCTCGATCACCAGCGGCCGATGCGCCCGCGACAAGTCGCTGCCGCCCCCGAACCAGCCGATGCCCGCCTGTCCCAGCAGGTCGAGCATCTCGCCGAAGGCAACCGGGCCAAAATCGCCGGAATGATTGTTCGCCAGGCTCACCGCATCGAAATGCCGTTTGAGCGGCTGCAAGACGCGCGGATGGGCGCGGAAGGTGTAGGGCTTTCCCGGCTCGACCTCCCCACGGGTGGCGACGACACATTCGAGATTACCCACGCGAATGTCGGCGCTGTCCAGGATGGCGGCAAAGGACGCAAAGGGATCGCGACCGCTCCGGATCGCCTCGCCCGGCGTCTCGTCGAGCATGAGATCGCCGACGATGGCGAGCGTGACGGTCGGTTCGGGAGGAGGCAGATTCTCCGCGATGGCAACGCCAGAGACAGCGCAAGCGCAGCAGAAAATCGCGGCTAGACGCGAGCGATGAACCGGGATCATGGGGCGGCCTCGATCAGTGTGCAACCATATTGCAGTTCTCGCTCCCGGCCAGGGGAGTACAGAGAATGGCGCCCGGTTAGGGCGTCGGTCGACCCGCCGGTTTGAATCGCGGGTGTTTCGTATCTCGCCTCATGCAACAACATCCAGCGCCCGTTGGCTCGATAATAGCTGTAGAGCTTGACGTAGCGGACCTGCTGTTCGTCGCCGACCGCCACCGCCTTGAAACGAAACCGTCCATTGATGTCGGTGGACTCGACGCGGTAAGAGTCGGTGACCGGAGCGGATTCGACCGTTTGGGTTGTGCCGCCCTGATCGATGGTGCAGCGCAAACGTGGCGCGGCGAACGCCATTGCCGGGAGGGCGCAGACGGCGAGCAGGCCAATCCACCCCATCGAATCGAACCAGGCGACGGAGCGGATGGCGGGTTTGGTGGAGCCTGGAAACATGGCCTCTTTCCTGGTTGACCGATAGAATTGAGATGGAAACAGAATGCGCGCCAACAATGCAAATCCTCGACAGGTAGAGGCATGACCACCAGTCAAAAGACGCCCCAGCACCCCCTCGATTTTCACTTGTGCATCAACCCGTTCGGTCGACTGACCTACATCGATGCCACAGGTGTCGAGCACCAGGATGCCATTCCGGTACGGGCCTACCCGTTGAGCGATCCCCGGCGCTGGGTGACCATCTGCGACCACGAGGGGCGGGAACTGCGCTGCATTGAGGACTTGGCCATCCTGCCGCCGGATGTCCGTGCGACTCTGGAAGACGAACTCGCCCACCGGGAATTCGTCCCCCGCATCTTGCGGGTGATCCAGGTTTCCAGCTATCTGGAACCCGCGGAATGGGAGGTGGAGACCGATTGCGGTCCGACTCGCTTCGTCCTCAAGACCGAAGAGGACGTGCGCCGCCTAGGCCCCCACAGCGCCCTGATCCTGGACTCCCACGGTGTCCGCTACCTGGTTCCCGACACCCGCGATCTCACCCCGTATGGCCGACGAGCGGTGGACCGATACTTATGAGGGATGCTTTTGATCTTGTCGAGAAATACGTCCTGATTTTCTCGCGCGCGCTCGCTCGCTATGCTTACTCCTCCTTTTCGGCTATATTGCTGCATAGCAGCATAAACTGCGAGCTTGCTCGTGACCACGATTTCGGCCGCTGAACCGGCCGCTTCAGAGGCCAACCGATGCTTCGAAAGATTCTGATCGCGAACCGCGGCGAGATTGCGGTCCGTGTCATCCGCGCCTGTGCCGAGATGGGGATCCGCTCGGCGGCCATCTATGCCGAGGCCGACCGTCATTCGCTCCATGTCAAAAAGGCCGACGAAGCCTATAGCCTGGGCAGCGATCCGCTGGCGGGCTATCTCAATGTCCACAACATCGTCAACCTGGCCCTGTCGACCGGTTGCGATGCCGTGCATCCCGGCTACGGTTTTCTGTCCGAAAACCCGGAACTGGCGCGCGCCTGCGCGCGACGCGGACTGACCTTCATCGGCCCGACCGCCGAGGTGATCGCCCGCATGGGCGACAAGACCGAGGCGCGGCTCGCGATGCAGAAGGCCGGTGTTCCGGTGACGCCCGGCAGCCCCGGCAACCTGGAGAGCCTGGACGCGGCCCTGCGCTTCGCCGACGAGATCGGCTATCCGATCATGCTCAAGGCGACCTCCGGCGGCGGCGGGCGCGGCATCCGGCGCTGTGACGATGCCCATGCGCTGCGCAATAACTACGAGCGCGTCATCTCCGAAGCCACCAAGGCGTTTGGTCGCGCCGAGGTCTTCCTGGAAAAGTGCGTGGTCAATCCCAAACACATCGAAGTTCAGATCTTGGGCGATCATCATGGCAACTGCGTGCATCTCTACGAGCGCGATTGCTCGATCCAGCGACGCAATCAGAAGCTGATCGAGATCGCCCCCTCGCCGCAGCTCGACGAGGCCGAACGCCAGTATGTCGGCGGCCTGGCGGTGCTGGCGGCGCGCGCTGTCGGTTACACCAATGCCGGCACCATCGAGTTTCTGCGCGATTCGGACGGGCGTTTCTATTTCATGGAGATGAACACCCGCATCCAGGTCGAGCACACCATCACCGAGACCATCACCGGGGTCGATCTGGTGGAGGAACAGATCCGCATTGCCGCCGGGCTGCCGCTGCGTTTCAAGCAGCACGAGATCCAACGGCGCGGCTTCGCCATGCAGTTCCGCGTCAATGCCGAGGATCCCAAGAACAATTTCCTGCCGAGCTTCGGGCGCATCTCGCGCTATTACGCCCCCGGCGGTCCGGGCGTGCGTACCGATGGGGCGATCTACACCGGCTACACGGTTCCGCCGCATTATGATTCCATGCTGGCCAAGGTGATCGTCTGGGCGCTGAACTGGGAGGATGTCGTCAATCGCGGCCATCGCGCGCTGCGCGACATCGGCGTCTATGGCGTCAAGACCACCATCCCCTTCTATCAGGAGATCCTGCGTCACCCCGATTTTCGCTCTGGATCCTTCGATACCAGTTTTCTGGAGACGCATCCCGAGTTGCTGGACTATTCCACCAAACGTCGCCGCGAGGATGTCGCCGCCGTGCTGGCAGCGGCGATCGCGGCGCATGCCGGTTTGTAGCGCGCGGTCGTCGTCAACCGCATCGTCCAGGTGAGTTCAGACATATGCAATGGTCAGAGATCGTCGCCGATCCCGCGCTCAAGGATTTGCCGTACAAGATCGAAACCAACGAATACGGGCAGATCGTCATGTCGCCGCACAAACGCATCCATGCCATCTGGCAGGGAGAAATCGAATGGCGGTTGCGCCAGTGTTTGCCCATGGGGCGCACCGCGCCGGAGTTCGCGATCGATACGCGACTGGGCACCAAGACGCCCGATGTCGTCTGGTACTCCCGGGACCGCGAGGCTGACCTGCTGGCCGATCAAGGTTTGGCGCCCGAGATCTGTATCGAGGTGCTCTCGGGGAGCAACACCAATCGCGAACTGGCGACCAAGCGGACGCTGTACTTCGAGGCGGGCGCCCTAGAGGTCTGGCAGTGTGACGAGACCGGCGCGCTCCGCTTTCATACCCCGGAGGGTGAGCGGACGCAGTCCGTGCTGGCGCCTGAGTTTCCGCGACAGTTGACCTGACGGGCCGGCCCGTTCGACCGAGCAGACCCAGATCCAGACATCCAACTAACCAATTGCCTCGCTTTCCGAGATTGACATCATGCCAAAGATCAACATTACCGACGTTGTCCTGCGCGACGCCCACCAGTCGCTGCTCGCGACGCGCATGCGCACCGAGGACATGCTGCCGATCTGTCCCAAGCTGGACGCCATCGGCTACTGGTCGCTGGAATGCTGGGGCGGCGCGACCTTCGATGCCTGCGTGCGCTTCCTGAAGGAAGATCCCTGGGAGCGTCTGCGCAAGCTGCGCGAGGCGCTGCCGAACACTCGCCTGCAGATGCTGCTGCGCGGCCAGAATCTGCTTGGCTACCGTCATTATTCCGATGACGTGGTACGCGCCTTCGTGGCCCGTGCTGCCCAGAACGGCATGGATGTGTTCCGCATTTTCGATGCACTCAACGATCCGCGCAATCTCAAGACGGCGATCGAGGCCACCAAGGCCGCCGGCAAGCATGCCCAAGGCACCATCTGCTACACGGTCAGTCCGGTTCACACCGTGGCCGGTTTCGTCCAGTTGGGGAAGGAACTGGCGGCCATGGGCTGCGACTCCATCGCCATCAAGGACATGGCGGGTCTGCTGACGCCCTATGTCACGGCCGAGCTGGTGAAGGCGCTGAAGGATAGCGTCGACCTGCCGCTGCATCTGCACTCGCACGCCACCTCAGGTCTGGCCGATATGTGCCATCTGAAGGCCATCGAGAACGGCTGTGATACCCTGGATACCGCCATTTCATCGATGGCTGGCGGCACCTCGCACCCGCCCACCGAGAGTCTGGTCGCCGCATTGCGCGGCACCGACTACGACACCGGCCTGGACCTGGAGGCGATCCAGGAAGTCGGGATGTATTTCTATCAGATCCGCAAGAAGTACCACCAGTTCGAGAGCGACTTCACCGGCGTGGACACCCGGGTCCAGGTCAATCAAGTGCCCGGCGGCATGATCTCCAATCTGGCCAACCAGTTGAAGGAACAGAATTCGCTGGAGCGCATGAACGCGGTGCTCGAAGAGATTCCGCGAGTACGCATGGATCTCGGCTATCCCCCGCTGGTGACGCCAACCTCGCAGATCGTCGGCACCCAGGCGGTGCTCAACGTCCTGACCGACAAGCGCTACCAGACCATCACCAACGAGGTGAAGCTCTATCTGCAGGGGCGCTACGGACGCGCGCCGGGCGCGATTAACCCGACCCTTCAGCAGCAGGCCATCGGCAACGAGGACCTGATCGACTGCCGCCCGGCCGACCTGCTGACACCGGAGATGGAGCGACTCCGCCACGATATCGGCGAACTCGCAATCTCCGAGGAAGACGCCCTCACGTATGCCATGTTCCCGGAGATCGGGCGCGCTTTCCTGGAACATCGCGCCGCCGGCACCCTGCATCCGGAACCGCTGGAGCCGCTACCCAGCGGCGCTGGCCCCCGCACCGCGCCCACCGAGTTCAATATCGCCGTCCATGGCGAGACCTATCACGTCAAAGTGACAGGCACGGGACATAAGAGTCAGGACGAACGTCATTTCTATTTCGCCATCGATGGCATCCCGGAAGAGGTGGTGGTCGAGACGCTCGACGAACTGGTGCTGACGGGCGGCGCCCAGGGCGCGGTCAAGAAAGCCATCGCCGGCAAGCGTCCCAAGCCCACTCAGCCCGGCCATGTCGCCACCTCGATGCCCGGCAACATCGTCGACGTGCTGGTGAAGGAAGGCGATACGGTGGCGGCCGGTCAGCCGGTGCTGATCACCGAGGCGATGAAGATGGAGACCGAGATTCAGGCGCCCATCGCCGGGACGGTCACCGCCATGTTCGTCATCAAGGGCGATGCGGTGAATCCGGATGAGGTGTTGCTGGAGATCACGCCGGCTGAGCGTTGACCAACAGGCGTCGGATTCTGGTCATCGTCTCGCGATGACCATGGATTGCAGCCATGTCGGGCTCACGCGAAACAGTGCGGCAAGCCACGCGGACGCGCGCTTCAACGCCGCCCCTTGCGCAGCGTGCGCTGAATGACCTTGACGGTCTTCACCCCTGAATCGGCGGTCTGGATGATCTCCAGCGGATGGTCGTGGAGCTTGAGGCTGGTGCCCGGCTCCGGGATGGTCTCCAGGTATTCGAGGATCAGGCCGTTGAGGGTCTTGGGGCCGTCGGTCGGAAGCTCCCAGCGCAGCGCGCGGTTCAGATCGCGCAAGCCAATACCGCAGTCGATTAGCAGACTGCCGTCCTCGGCGCGATGGATCTCCTCGATGCTGTCGGAAGGGTCGGTGGTGAACTCGCCGACAATCTCCTCCAGCAGATCGGTCAAAGTGATTAGTCCAAGGAAATCGCCGTACTCGTCCACCACCAGCGCCACGCGCCGCTTCAGCCGCTGGAAGTTGAGCAGTTGCTGATAGAGCGGCGTGCCCTCCGGCACGAAGTAGGGTTCGCGCGCGATCTTGCGCAGATGCTCCTTGTCCAGACCCTTCTCCAGCAGGGCATGCAGGGCGTTGCGGGCATGAAAGACGCCGATGACGTTATCGACGCCGCCGTCGAACAGCGGCAGGCGGGTATAGCCGGCGTTGCGGATGGCCTGGAGGATCTCGTCCTCGCTGTCCTGGAGGTCGATGCCCTCGACCTCGTGACGCGGAATCATGATGTCTTCCACGGTCGCGTGTTCCAGATCCAGGATCGCCAGCAGCATATCGCGGCTGCGCTCCGGGACCATGGCGCCTGATTCGCTGACCACGGTGCGCAGTTCCTCGCGACTTAGCGCCGTATTCGAACCGCCTTCGGGGGCGATCCCCATCAGCCGCAGCAGTCCGTTGGTGACGAGATTGACGGACCAGACGATGGGATAGAGCACCTTGAGCAGCGGCGCATAGACATAGGCGGCGGGAAAGGCGAGGCGCTCTGGATGGAGCGTGCCGTAGGTCTTGGGCGTGACCTCGCCAAAGACGAGGATCACCAGGGTCAGGATGCCAGCGGCGAGGCCGATCGCCGCCTCGCCGCCGAGGCGCAGCGCGATGATGGTGGCCAGGGCCGAGGCCATGGTATTGACGAAGTTGTTGCCGAGCAGGATGAGTCCGATCAGCCGGTCGGGGCGGTCGAGCAGCTTGCGGGCGCGCCGCGCGCCGCGATGGCCCTGGTCGGCCAGGTGCCGCAGCTTGTAGCGGTTCATGGTGAGGAGCGCGGTCTCGGAGCCGGAAAAGAAGGCCGAGAGCGCGATCAGGACGAACAGGGCGAAAAACAGGCCGGTCAGGGGAAGTTCGTTCACGGAGTACCGAGGTGTGGCGGGCGTTGGCGCTATTCTAACGACATTCGGGCGTTGATCGTCGTTTCGGTCACCGTCGTTCGGTCCGCGCAGCGGACCCTACGGTAGGGTCCGCTGCGCGGACCATCGGCCGATCGGTGCTGGCCGGAACGATGATCAAGATCGACAGGTTCTCCGACCCGACCATGACGTCTTGCAGAGACTCTCCGTTCAAGATTCGACGGCCGCCAAGGCACTGTGGCGGCGCGAATACATGAAATAAATCACGAGCCCCAGCGCCAGCCACAACCCGAAACGTAGCCAGGTCACGAGCGGCAGATTCAGCATCAGATAAAGGCAGGAGATCGCGCCAAGCAGGGGGACGACCGGCGACCAGGGTGTCTTGAAAGGCCGCGGCAGATCGGGATGCGTCGCGCGCAGGCTGACTACGCCGATGCACACCAGAAAGAAGGCGGCGAGGGTGCCGATATTGACCAGTTCGGCGACCTCGCCGATGGGTGTCAAGCCCGCGACCGCTGCCATCAACAACCCGCTCACCACGATGACCCGAATTGGGGTATGGCTCCGTGAGTTCACGCGGGCGAAAACCGGTGGCAGCAGCCCGTCGCGCGACATCGCCAGGAACACGCGCGTCAGGCCGTAGGTAGTGCCCCAATCTATAGGATCTAAAATCTGACTGGATTTATTCAAACATGAATCACTGCCCAACTTGCAACACCACCAAGATCGTGAAGAATGGATTTAATGCAACCGGAAAGCAAAACCATCTTTGTCGGGAATGTGGCCGTCAATTCGTGATTGACCCCTTAGTTTCAGCGATTTCTGAAGAGACCAAATCGCTGATCGATCGACTGCTTCTTGAACGGATTGCGCTTGCTGGTATCGCGCGTGTTGCAAATGTCTCTGAATCCTGGTTGCAAATCTATGTCAATCAAAAATACGAGGGCGTTCCGCGCCAATTAAACGTGCCAAAGTTGTCTGATTTTCGACTGGTTGTCGAGTGCGACGAACTGTGGTCATTTGTTTTGAAAAAAGATGAAAAACAATGGGTTTGGATCGCGAAAGATCGTGACTCTGGATATGTTGTCGGACTTTATATCGGATCTCGTGGCATTAAGGGTGCGCAAGGATTATGGAATTCATTGCCACGCGATTATCAAGAATTGGCCGATTTCTACACCGATTTTTGGGAAGCTTATCAATCCGTTTTTCCAGAATTCCGTCATTACGCTGTCGGTAAGGAATCGGGAAAGACAAATCATATCGAACGATACAACTGCACACTCAGGCAACGTATTTCCAGGCTCGTACGAAAAGCACTTTCTTTCTCAAAAAAGCTTGAGAACCATATTGGAGCTATTTGGCATTTTGTCCATCATTATAATAGCACTCTCTCAGTTAAAGCTCATTCGTGAAATCATATAGAGAAGGGCACTACCAGGCCGTAATAGAGCACCAGCATGACGGTGGTCAGACCGGCGATGGCCCCGGCCGCGACCAGTCCGGCGGCCCAGGGATAGCCGAGCCGCAGCATCACATCGGCGACCGGGGAGCCGACGTTGAGGCTGGGATAGGCTATGATCGCCGTGAGCAGCCCCGAGACCACGATATAGATCAGGGTACAGACTCCAAGCGAAACCAGAATCCCGATGGGCAGGTCACGCTGGGGATTGCGCGCTTCCTCGGCGGCGGTCGAGACGGCATCGAAACCAACATAGGCGAAGAAGATCAGGGCCGCGCCGCCCATGACCCCGTTCCAGCCAAAGGGCATGAAGGGACTCCAGTTGGCGGGTTGGACATGGGACGCAGCCACCAGGATAAAAATCGTGATGGCGATCAGCTTGACCACCACCATGATCGCATTGAAGCGCGCGCTCTCGCGCACCCCCAGGCTCAGGAGCGCCGCCAGGATCAACACGATGAGCGCGGCCGGCAGATTCACCAGCCCGCCCTCCAGCGGCCCCTTCGTCAAAAGCTCCGGGAGGGCCAGTCCAACCGCCGCCAGAGCGTTGTTGACATAGCCGGACCAGCCGATGGCGACCGCCGAGGTCGCCACGCCATATTCGAGGATCAGATCCCAGCCGATGATCCAGGCGACGATCTCGCCGAGTCCCGCGTAGCTATAACCGTAGGCACTCCCGCAACCGCCGACGGAGGCGGCCAGTTCGGCATAGGCCAGGGCACTGAAGGCGCAGGCGATACCAGCGACCAGGTAGGACAGGACGATGGCTGGACCCGCCTGGGTTGCCGCCGCGACGCCCGTCAGCACGAAGATGCCGGCCCCGATGATGGCGCCGATCCCGAGCAGCGTGAGATCCAGGGGACCGAGCACCCGCCGCAGTTCCCCACCGTGCAAGTCGTGACCCGCGTTGATCATCTTGGTTCGCAGTAATTCGGACAACCGCATGGAACCTCCTGAAAAATCAAATGGACTGGGAGATCGCCACAAGTCGAAGCGACATCGAAAAATTCGTGGGCACGGATTTGCCCGCACCCATCAAGTCCGCGCCTATTTCCGCCAGAACTGTGGCGTAAAGAGGATCAGCAGCGAGAACACTTCCAGTCGCCCGAGCAGCATGGTCACGCTCAAGACCCAGGTTTCGAAATCGGTGAGTCCGCCGTAATTCGTCGCCGGTCCGACCACGCCCAGGCCCGGCCCGGCGTTGTTGATGCAGGCAATGACCGCAGTGAAGGCCGAGATAAAATCCAGCCCGCCGAAGATGAGCAGGAAGGTCATGGCCACGATGCTCATGAAATAGAGAAAGATGAACCCCAGGATGGCCACGACCACGCGGTTGGGAACGGCCATCCCGCCCACCGTGACCGGAGCCGCGAGCGCTGGATGCAGCAGCCGGGTCAGTTCGCGAGAGCTTTGGCGGACCAGGATCAGGGTGCGGATCATCTTGATGCCGCCACCGGTCGAGCCGGAGCTGGCGGTGATCGCGGAGAGAAAGAGCATCCAGAAGGGGACGAAGGTCGGCCACAGGGCATAGTCCGTGCTGACGAAGCCGCAGTCGGTCGCGATCGAGACCAGATTGAAGCTGACATGACGCAGCGCCGTCAGGAAATCCTGATAGACCTCGCCCCACCAGAGATAGAAGGCGCAGCCCAGACTGCTCGCCAGGAGCACGATCACCACCCCGCGTGCCTCGGCGTCGCGCCAGTAAGCCCGTGGACTGCGCTCGCGCCAGACGGTGAAGTGGGTGGCGAAATTCAGCGCGGCCAGGACCATGAAGCCGATCAGCACCGCCTCGATGGCGGGCGAATCGAAGGCGCCGACGCTGGCGTCGCGGGTCGAGAAGCCGCCCAGACTGAGGGCTGCGAAGGCGTGACAGATGGCATCGAACCAACTCATGCCGACCAGCCACAAGCCGAGGATACAGGCCAGGGTGAGCACCAGGTAAATGACCCACAGCACGGCCGCGGTGTCGGCGATGCGGGCGGTGAGCTTGGCGTCCTTGATGGGGCCGGGCACCTCGGCACGAAACAACTGCATGCCACCGACGCCGAGCATCGGCAGGATGGCGACCGCCAGCACGATGATGCCCATGCCGCCCAGCCAATTGATCGCATGCCGCCAGAGGTTGATGGAGGGGGCGACGGTATCGAGCCCGACCATGACGGTCGCGCCCGTGGTGGTCAGGCCGGACATCGTCTCGAAGAAGGCGTCGGTGAAGGAGAGTTGCTCGTGCAGCATCAGCGGCACGGTGGCGATGGCCGAGATCAGGGTCCAGGACAGGGTGACCAGGATGAAGCCATCGCGCGCCTTCAGCTCCCTCCGGTAACGCCGGGTCGCCAGCGTGAGCGCGCCGCCCACCGCCACGCAAGCGGCCAGACTGATGACGAAGGTGAGCAGGGTGCCATCGCGATAGAGGATGGCGCAGACGATCGGCAGCAGATAGGTCACGCTGAACACCATCAACAGGTGCCCGAGGACATTTAGGACCGAGAGCAGCGCGCGCATCAGAAAAAGGTCAGGCCGACCTGGAAATAGCGTTCGACCTTGGGCACCAGATCCTTGCTCGCCAGAAAGAGGATGACATGATCCTCGGGCTCGATGAGGGTATCGCCATGGGCGATCAGCACCTGACCGAGGCGCAGGCTGGCACCTGGGCTATCGCGGCTGATCCCGCGCACGATGGCGCCGATGCTGGCGCCCTGGGGAAGGTCCAGCTCATCGATCCGCCGACCGATGACCTTGGAGGTGGTGGGGTCGCCATGGACCACGAATTCCAGCGCCTCCGCCGCCCCGCGGCGCAGACTGTGCACCGCCGCCACGTCGCCGCGGCGCACATGCGCGAGCAGCGAGCCGATGGAGATCTGGGCCGGCGAGATGGCGATGTCGATGCGATCGGCCTGGAGCAGATTCGCGTAGGCGCGCCGATTGATCAGGGCCAGTACGCGGCGCGCGCCGAGACTCTTGGCCAGCAGGGACGCCAGGATGTTGTTCTCGTCGTCGTTGGTCAGGGCCAGGAAAACGTCCATGTCGTCGATGTTCTCGGCGGCGAGCAGGGTCTCGTCGGTGGTATCCCCGTGCAAAACCAGCGTATTCGTCAGGGTGGCGCCGAGTTCCCGGGCGCGCGCCTCATCGGCCTCGATCACCTTGACCTGATAGCGCTCCTGCGCGACGCCCGCCAGACGGGAGCCGATGTTGCCGCCGCCCGCGATCATGATCCGTCGCGTCGGCTGGTCGCAGCGGCGCAACTCGCTCATGACCTGACGGATGTTCTGGGTGGCCGCGAGATAAAAGACCTCGTCGCCCGTCTCGATCAGGGTGTCGCCCTCGGGCGCGAGCGGTTGATCCCGACGATAGATGGCGGCGATGCGGGCGTCGATCTTTGGCATGTGCCTGCGCAGGTCGGAGACCGGGTGTCCGACCAGCGGACCGCCCGCCACGGCGCGCGTCGCGACCAGACTGACCAGGCCGTCGGCGAATTTCAGCACCTGCAGCGCCTCGGGAAACTCGATGAGTTTCAGCAGATAGTCGGTGACGATCTGCTCCGGGCAGATGCTGAAGTCCACCGCGAAATTCTTGCTATCCAGCAGTTCGGGGTGTTCGCTGTAGTCGGCCGAGCGCAGCCGCGCGATCTTGGTCGGGATCTTGAAGAGGGTGTCGGCGGTGCGGCAGGCGCAGAGATTGGTCTGATCGCTCTGCGTCACGGCGATCAGCAGGTCGGTATCCTCGGCCCCGGCCTGGCGCAGCACGGAGGGCAGCGCCGCGTTCCCGACCACGGTTCGCAGATCCAGGAGTTCCTGCAATTGGCGCAGACGCCGGATGTCGGTGTCGATGACGGTGATTTCGTTGGCTTCGGACACCAGGCTTTCGGCCACGGACGCCCCGACCTGGCCGGCGCCCAGGATGATGATCTTCACGGTTGATGGCTCCGTGCCAGATCGTCCTCGAAGGCCGGGCTGCCGAAGCCGCGCGGCACGTCCCCATCGCGAACGATGAAGTAGGCCGCCAGCCCTTGGGATGCCGCGAGCGCCGGTCCCCGCGTCTCTCCGAGGACCATGAACGCGGTCGCCAGCCCGTCGACGACCATCGCACGGTCACCGATCACCGTGGCCGAACCCAGGTTGCGTTCGATCGGCGCACCGGTACTGGGATCGATCTCGTGAGAATAGCGTTTGCCGTCCTTCACGAAGAAGTTGCGATAGTCGCCCGAGGTCGAGATGGCGCGGTCGGAGACGGGGACGATGCGATGGACGGTGCGTTGGTCTGGTAGCGGTTCCTCGATCGCAATGGCCCAGGGCTGGTTCTTGGCATTGCGTCCCTTGGCGCGAATGGTGCCAGCCACCGCGATCATATAATGGTCTACGCCAGACGCCTCCAGCCCGGCCGATACCCGGTCGGCGCCGACCCCTTCGCCGAGCGCCGAGAGATCGATGTAGAGATCGCCCCGTGCCTTGCGAACGGCTGGCGGCGCTACGCGCAGTTCCAGCTTGCGCCAGCCGACGCGCGCTTGGGCGGCCTGGATCTCCGCCTCGGTCGGCAGCGCCTCCGGGCGTGCCTCGGGACCGAAGCCCCAGAGATTGACCAGCGGCCCGATCGTGATGTCGAACGCGCCATCGGTCAGGGCGGCGATGCGCTGGCCTTCGGCGATCACCGCGTGGAGGTTGGGCGAGAGAGGAATCCAATCGGTGCTGGGATTGCGGTTGAGGCGGGATAACTCGGAGGTCGGATCATAGGTCGAGAGTTCGGCGATCACCTCATTGAGCGCCGATTCGACCTGGCGCTTCAGCGTCTCGGCGTTCATGCCAGCGGGTGGGCGGGCGACCTTGACCGAGTAATAGGTGCCCATCGTGGGGCCTTCGATCTCGATCAAAGGCGCCGTGCGCTCGCCGCAGCCGGTGAGCAGAAGGGCGAATACGGTGATTGCAGGCAGAATCCAGGATTCGCATCGGCGGAGACTTTTCATGACTGTACGGAGAATCTTCATCGCCTGAGTCTGTTTCGCCGTGTTCACGTCGGGCGGTCAGACTGCGTATGAAAATCCTGGGGTTGGTCTCTCCCCGAGGGGGCCTCATCCGCTCCCGCAGGCCCGCCACTAGAGACGGATCGCCGGAAATCCCGGATGGCCGATCCCAGATCCGAGGCGATGCCCGGCAACCGTTTGGACCCGAACAGGAGCAGTACCACGACCAGAATCAATAGCAATTCCCAGAAACCGATGCCGGAAAAACCCATGGTAAGGAACCTCATGAGAGAGAACGAATACAAGTGTTCGCGCGCGTCACTCGAACAGGTTTTGGAGCCATCGACAGGCACCTGCCAGACAATGTGTGCATAATCCTACGGCACGCGCTCATTTGCCAACACCCAATTGATGAGGAGACGCTCGCGATGAGTTCACCCAGTTCAGCCCCCGGACGTTCGTCGCGGGCACTCGCCATCACGCTGACCCTTGGAGCGGCAAGCGCGCTTCTGTATTTGCTGCTGTTCCTGTTCGCCGACCGGTTGAACGAGATCGCCACCGCCACGCGCGACGGCGAAAAGCTTTACGCCCTGATCCCGCTCGCCGTCGCCATGGTCTTCTCCTTCGTACACGGCGCTTTCACCGGGCATTTTTGGGATCTGCTCGGCCTGCGCGCCAAGAAATAACGGGGGATCGCCAGCGTGGAAAATATCCAGTTCATCGACCTCAACCTGGTTTCGGTCCTGATCCTGTTTGTGGTCGGGTTCGTCGGCGGCATGGTCAGCGGTTTTATCGGCTCCGGTGGCGCCTTCGTACTGACCCCGGCGATGATGAGCATGGGCGTGCCGGGCGTGGTCGCCGTGGCCAGCAACATGGCCCACAAGTTTCCCAAAGCCCTGGTCGGCGCCCATAAGCGTAACAAATACGGCCAGGTCGACATCAAGCTCGGGCTTGTCATGGGGCTCTTCGCCGAATTCGGCGTGCTGTTCGGCAAGCACATCATGGTCGGGATCAAGGAGAGCTTCGGCGCCGCCGGGACTAACCTCTATGTCTCGTTCGTCTTCGTGGTGGTGCTCGCGATCGTCGGCGGCATGGTCCTGCGCGATGCGATACGGGAACGGCGCGGCGAGCGCATCGGCAGTCAGGCGGAGGGACCGAGCAAGCTGGTCCAGCGGGTGCGTCGGATCGTCATCCCCGGCACCATGGTGCATCTGAAAAGCGTCGACGCGCGGGTGTCTTTTCTCGTCATCGCCCCGCTCGGCTTCGCCACCGGACTCCTGGCGGCGACCATCGCGGTCGGCGGCTTCATCGGCGTGCCGGCCATGATGTACATCCTCGGGCTGCCGGCCATCATGGCGAGCGCGACCGAACTGGTCGTGGCCTTCGTGATGGGTCTGGGCGGGAGCCTCTTTTACGCGCTGGAAGGCTACGTGGACATCCGGCTCTCGATGATCATCCTGGCCGGCTCGCTGTTCGGCATCCAGATCGGGGCCATCGGCACCACCTATGTCAAGGACCATGTCGTCAAGTTCGTGATGGCCGCGATCATGCTGCTGGTGCTGGTCAGCCGCTTTTTCTACATCCCCGGCTATCTCTCCGAATTGGGATCGATCCCCGCCCTCGATCCCGCGACCATCGGCTGGCTCGACGGCATCGGCGAGGCGGCATTGGTCTTCGCGCTGCTGTTCGGGGGCGTCATGATCCTCCAGGCGCTTTATCAGGGGATGCGTGAGCATCGTGCCGCCACCCTTCTGGCGCCAGCGCCGCAGGTTGCCCCGGTGGCCGCCGTGGCCGGCGGACCGCAACTCTCGCCGCTCGGGCGCTTCGAGCGCTTCCTGGTCGCCAGCGACGGCTCCGATTTCAGCGCCGCCGCGGTACGCGAGGCAATCGGTCTGGCCCGCCGGTGCGGTGCCGAGCTGCATCTGATGTCGCTGATCGCGACCGGTGTCGAGTACGAAGCGATGGGTACCTCCATCCTCAAGCAGGAAATGGCAACCGCTCAGGCACACCTGGACGAGATTCGGGGACAGGCGGTGGCGGCCGGGGTGCGCTGCGAGACTCACCTGATCCAGGGCAGCAACGTGCACCAGGAGATCTGCGATCTGGCCGAGCAGTTGAACGTCGACCTGATCGTCATGGGCCGGCGCGGACGGCGCGGCCTGGCGCGCATGATGCTCGGACATGCCACGGCGCAGGTCATCGGGTTGGCCCATTGCAGTGTTCTGGTGGTGCCGCGCGCGGCGCATATCGACGCACGTCGTCTCCTGCTCGCCACCGACGGCTCGCGGTTCGCGGAGGCGGCGGCGATCACCGCCGGCAGTCTCGCCCGTGCCTGTCGCGCGCCGATGACCGTGGTCTCGGTCACGACCGAGAGCCATGGCCCGGAGCGGCGCGCGCTCGCCGAGCAGGTCGTCGAGCGTGTCCTGGCCCATCTGCGCGGCGAGGGCATTGCCGCCGACGGGCAAGTGCTGCAAGGGGAGCCGTCGGAGCGCGTGGTCGAATTGGCGCGCGAGCGGGAGGTCGATCTCATCGTCACCGGCAGCCATGGCCGCACGGGGTTGGAACGCGCACTGCTCGGCAGTACCTCCGAGCGCATCCTGAACGCGACTCCCTGCGCGGTGCTGGTCACCAAGGCCGGTTGATCGTGGGCTCCGTCCCGCTGGAATGAAGTTAAGCCGTTCGTGGTGAGTCCCGAGCCCGTCGAAGGGTCGAACTGTGAACGACTTAACAGTCAGGTGGCCAGGATTTTCCGTGCGCCTGGTTGTAGCTTGATGGTTTACGCGCTCTGCGTGAGGCGGAGATCGCCGTTCTCAACGCAACGCTGGAGTGGCGCCATGCTGCTTCGCACTGTTCGTCAAAATCACTGCTCCGACCGCAACGGCATATGTCCGTGTAGGCTCGCGCTTCCGGCGCTCGCAGAGTTGAGTGGCACGAAGATTGGCGGCAAACCTTGCTGGCGTTGCGTCTCTTGTCCGTGGGCTAGGGGACGCGCGCGCTAACGACACTCCCCAACTGCGCGATCACTACCCATGACCACGCAGCAGCAACAGCCAAGCAAAGGGCGAAGACTTTCAGCGCACGGCCTCGCCAAATTGCGGCGATTCCGGTACTGACGGGGGTGTCACGGATCACTCGCATACCTGGCGGCGGAAACTCTCGCGCATTCAAGACTTTGACGCCAATCGACCAGAAGAGTGCGGCACCGCCGATGAGCGGCAGGGAAAGGGCCGCCCCGAGTGAGAAAAAGACGAGCTTGACACGGTCTACCAGTTGTTCAGGCGCGGACAGGAGCCACTCTTTAACGAACGTACCATCGTGCTCGAATGCCGTGATCGACAGTGTGCCGGCAATTGCTCCGACAATGACAACCAGCAAAACGCGCCGTTGGGCCACAGGATCAGCTTTACGAATTTCAGCCATTAGTCACTCTGGTAAATGGCCGCGCGGTCGTCCGCCATCGCGGCCCGGATCAGATTGCGATAGCCGGAAAGGATGGCGGGCGGGACCGGGTGGGTGGAGCCGAAATCCAGCAGCACGACGCGGCCGTTATCGATTTGATAGAGAAAATTGCCAAAGTTCGGTTCGCAATTTGCTCGTCTATGTAAAGGTTTACATAACGCGTCAAGCAGCCGATCAGTCGCCGCGATTATCCAACCACTCAATTAGGGTTTCATACAATTTGTCCGGATCCACCGGCTTGGCGATGTGCTCATTCATGCCGGCGGCGAGGCAGACCTCACGGTCCTCGTCGAAGGCGTTAGCGGTCATGGCGAGGGTGGGGGTGATCTTGTTCAGAGATTCGGCACGGATCGCTTGCGCCGCCTCCACGCCGTTGAGAACTGGCATCTGCATATCCATGAGGATCAGGACGTAGCGGTTTTGGCGTGCCAGTGCGAGGGCCTGTTGGCCATCCTCGGCGATATCCACAACCAGATTCACATCCTCCAGCAAACCACGCAAGACTTCCTGGCTGATCGGCTCGTCCTCGGCGAACAGCACGCGGGCGCCGGCATATTCGGTTTGCAGGCGCTGCTCCGCCTTGAGGGTTGCAGAAGTCGGCGCTGGCGCGGCGATGGTCTGCGCCCGTTTCCCGAGGGGGACGACAAACCAGAAGGTGCTGCCCTGGCCCGGGGTGCTAACCACGCCAATTTCGCCGCCCATCAACTCCACAAGCCGCTTGCTGATCGCCAGCCCGAGTCCGGTGCCTCCGTACTTGCGGGTCATGCTGTTGTCGGCCTGCTCGAAGGATTGGAACAGCCGTGACTGCGCTTCGGCACTGATGCAGATGCCGGTGTCGCTCACCTCGAAGCGTACCTGCAGCGCTTCGGACGTTTCCCCGACCGACCGGGCGCGTAAAATCACCTCGCCCTGCTGGGTGAACTTGATTGCGTTGCCAACAAGATTAAAGAGAATCTGGCCTAGTCGCAGTGGATCGCCCTTGAGAGGCTGACGCATGAGATCGGCCGGGAGGTCTGTTGCCAAGCGCAGGCCTTTCGCTGTGGCTTTGTGGCCAAGTGTGCTGGTGAGATGATCGACGACAGCGGAAATTTGCAGGGGAACGGTCTCCAATACCATGCGCTCGGCTTCGATTTTGGAGATGTCCAGAATGTCGTTGAGCACGCCGAGCAGGCGCTCGGCGGAGTGCTTGGCCTTGGCGAGCAGATCTCGTCCATTGGGGTCGATCATGCGCCGCTTGGCGAGTTCAATCATGCCCATCACGCCGTTCATCGGCGTCCTGAGTTCGTGGCTCATGTTGGCGAGGAAGACGCTCTTGGCGCGGTTGGCGGCTTCGGCGGCAACTTTGGCTTCGGTCAATTCCACGGTGCGCTCCAGCACCTCCTCTTCGAGATGGTCGCGGTGACGCTTGAGTTCCTGCTCGATCTGCTTGCGCTCCGTGATGTCGCGGGCGAAGCCAACCGTGCCCAGCAACTTGCCGTCGAGTTCCACCGGCGACTTGTAGGTTTCGAACCACTTGCGCACACCGTTGCCGTCAATGATCTCTTCTTCGACATGTTTCGCCTGCCCCGAGGCGAGCACCGTTCTGTCGTCGGCCCGGTATCCTTCGGCCAGTTCGACCGGGGCGATATCGTAGTCATTCTTGCCGACGAGATCGTTGGCGCTGCGCGCCCCAAACAGCGTCACGAACTGGCTATTCACGGCGAGGAAGCGGCTTTCGGTGTCCTTGAGCCAAACCGCGAAGGGGAAGTTGTCGAGTAGGGCGCGCTGATACCGGTCGCGTTGCTGCAGCGCCAGCTCGGCGTTTTTGCGCTCTGTGATGTCGTCGTAGATGCCGAGCACCCCAATCACCTGTCCAGATGCATCCCGCAATGGCACCTTTGACGTGCGTAACCAGATGGTTCGGCCGTCCGGCGTGGTCTGGGGCTCCTCGTAGTTCATGCGCGCCTGTCCCGACTCCATCACCTGCTGATCGTCGGCGCGGTAGAACTCGGCCTGCTCGGCCCAGCCCATGGCAAAGTCATCCCGACCGAGGAGATCGGCCGGCGTCTGCTGTCCGGCGTCGTGCGCGAAGACCGGGTTGCAGCCGAGATAGCGACACGCGCGATCCTTCCAGAACACGCGGATCGGGGCGTTATCGATGATGGATTGCAGTAGATTGCGGGATTCCTGCAGCGCTGCACTCGACTCAACGCGTGCCAGCTCACCCAGCAGGTAACTCAGCAAACCAAGGCTCGGCGGAGCAACGATACAGGCGGTGACGAAACCGGTAAGAACATAATCCCAGGTCACTTCGCCTTTTAAGAACAGGCTCATCACCGACACGATTAAGATCGCACTCACGACTGTGCCTAACGACACAGATATCCACAGGCGCCACCCGTGCAACCGCAGAAGCAATGAAACTAGACCTTGGTGTTGAGTGCGCAATTTGAAAACCCTCTTGCTTTCGCTGCATTATCCCAGCATTTGCACTCTGTAGATCGTCACGACCATGCACCTGACCATCCGCCGCAAGTTCTTTCTGAGCCACTTTTTCGCGGTGCTGCTGGTCTCCGGGAGTATCGGCAGTTATTTCTATCTTAGCGCCGTCTCCAGCCTGACCACCAGCATCCAGCTCCGTCTTGAGAACACCGCGGCGCTGGTTGGCCAGATCCTGGAGGCGCGCGAACTGGATCGGATCCGCGCACCGGCCGACCGCGAGCGCCCCGAATACCAACGCCATCTGGCCCTGCTCCGCACACTGGAGCGGACCAACCCGGATATCGCCTTCCTCTATGTCATGCGTCATGACGGGAGCCAGGTCACCTTCGTGCTCGACTCGGACCCGAGCGAGCGCCAGGCCACCCCCGGTCAGATCTACGCCAGTCATACCCCCTCGCTTCTGCGGGGCTTCCAGCATCCTTCCGTGGACGACCGGCTCTACACGGACGATTGGGGGAGCTTCATGTCCGGCTATGCCCCGCTGCGCAATGGCAATGGCGAATATCTGGTCGGACTCGATCTGCGCGCGGAGGAATTCGCGCGCAAGCTGCAGGACATCCGCATCGCCGGGGGCCTCTCCCTGGTGCTGTCGATCCTCCTGGCCTTCGCCTTCAGCCATGCCCTGTCGGCTCAGATGCTCAGACCCGTGCGCATGCTGATCGCGCGCTGCCGCCGCATCGCCACGGGCGAACTGGATCGCTTCGTGGAACTGCGCAACGGCGACGAATTGGAGCAGTTGGTGGACGCCTTCAATGCCATGTTCATGCGCTTGGCCGAAAGCCGCGCCCATGCCGACGGCGCCCGCGCCGCCCTGCAACAGGCCCGTGATCACCTGGAGCAGCGCATCGGCGAGCGCACCCGCGAGCTGGTCGACCTCAACGCGCGGCTGCTGCGCGAGGTGGCCGAGCGCGCCCGCGCGGAGGAACTCCTCGCGCACAGCGCCCGCTCCGATCCGCTGACCGGACTCATGAACCGCCGGGCCATGCTGGAACATCTGGAATACCAGGCGACCCGCTTCGAGCGAAGCCAGACTCCATTCGTTTTGGGGATGGGTGACCTGGACCACTTCAAAGCGGTCAATGACGCCCACGGACACGACGCCGGTGACCAGGCCCTGGTCCAGACCGCCGCCTGCCTGACCCAGAGCCTTCGTGCCCAGGATCTGGTGGCGCGCTGGGGCGGGGAGGAATTCCTGATCCTGCTGCCGGAGACCGATCTGGATGGCGGGGCACGGGTCGCTGAAAAGGTCCGCGAGACCATCGCGGCAACCGCGCTGGACATTGGCCCGACCGGGTTGCGACTCACCATCAGCCTGGGTCTCGCCGCTTACGGTCCGGGACAGACGCTGGGACAATGCATCAAGGCGGCGGACGAGGCGCTCTATACGGCGAAGCGCCAGGGACGCAACCGCATCGTGGTGGCGGGATCGGCGGCGGTTGAATCCAAATCACGTCCGACATCTTAGACTGCGACAATTCCAACAATCATCCTGCAAAGAGCAGCCAGTTCAAGGGATACGACACCGCACACCGGCGGAACGCACAACAAGCCTTTTTCGGGTATCTGCCGGTGGACTGAGAGGGTGTAGACAAAAATAATTGAGCTGCTATTTGTATACCAGTCTACAACTGAGCTGGTGTGCGCTGATGTCGAAAGCTGGTTGTCCCCCCAAGATTCACGAGGCGGAGCAAGCGGTATTGCGTCAAATTGTCACGGATCGCCCGACCTCCACGCTGTCAGAGATTGCCCGGGAACTCGCGGCACGGACGGGAATCGAGGCTCATGAAGCAACGATTCGCAAGTCCTTGCGGGAGGCGGGCGTCACGCGCCTCCGGGGCGAGAGTGGTCTCGAGGCGCAAGCGCGCGCAACGCCGCGTCGGTATGGGTATACGGATGCGCATCGTCGCCACGACCCCGACCAAAGCTACCCAAGTTGTCTGACCGATGCGGAGTGGGACTTGGTCGCCGCTCTCTTTGAGATGCCGGGCGGGCGGGGTCAACCGCCCCGCGTGTCGCGCCGGAGCATCCTGGAGGCGTGTTGCTACGTGGTGCGCACGGGGTGCGCGTGGCGGATGCTGCCGCACGATTTCGCGCCTTGGCAGAATGTCTACAAGACGTTTCGCCGTTGGAGTGCGGCTGGGAAGTTTGAGCAGATGCATGATCGACTGCGGGGGCAATGGCGCGAACGCGAGGGGCGTGAGATCGCGCCGACGGCGGCGGTGCTGGATGCGCAATCGACCCGCGGCTCGCCGCAGGGTGGACCGAGCGGCTTTGATGCGGGCAAGCAGGTCAAGGGGCGCAAGCGCAGCCTGGTGGTCGATACCTTGGGGTTCGTGTTGGCGGTGAGCGTGGTCGCGGCCAATCTTCAGGACCGCGATGCCGCCTCGGGCGCCGTCGCTGACGCGGCCGCCAAGTACCCCCAGATCAACACGCTGTTTGTCGATAGCGCCTACGCCGGTCAATTTGCCCAAACCACCGAGCAGACCCACGCGATCCGCGTGGAAGTCGTGCGCCATCCAGCCAACAAAAGCGTTGGCTCCTGGCACGTGGACGGGGCGCCTGACCGAGTGGTGATCGCCAACGCCGACGGCTTCGTTCCGCTGCCGAAGCGCTGGGTTGTCGAGCGCACCCATGCGTGGAATGAGCGTGCCCGTCGATTGATCATGCATCATGACCGTCTGCCAGCGGTCTCCGAAACCTGGGTTTGGCTGGCGGAGGCGCGCATCCTGCTGCGGCGGTTGACCACAACGGTTTGATTTTGTCTACACCCTCTGAGCCGGTTGCTATGGAGCGGCGAGTGCATCGCCGGAGTGGCGGTGGTCGATATGACGAAACCGGCATGGACGTGATGGCTATCTCTGGCCGCCCAACAGCGATCGGCCGGAAGACCGGCTTGGCAACTGGACAGCGGTGCGTCAGGGATTCTATTTCAGCCTCAATGTGCAGAAGTCTTGGCGGGCGGAGCCGCCGCATCCTCGCCCTTGGCACGCCCCTTTAGGGTCTTGGGGTCCGCGATGAGCGGGCGGTAAATCTCGACGCGATCACCATCCGCCAGCTTGGTTTCCAGGGCGGAGACCTTGCCGAAGACTCCGACCTTCTGCTGGTCCAGGTCGATCTCGGGACATTGCGCGAGGAGGCCCGAACGCTCGACCGCTTCGCGCAGGGTGGCGCCCTCGGGAACCTCGATGTTCAACCAGATCTGGCGCTTGGCCAGGGCATAGACAATGCTGACCTTCATTCGGAATCTCCTCAGACGCTATGGGCGCCGGCCATCTGGATGCCCTTGCCGGCGCGGATGTCGAGCAGGCGCTTGCCCACCACGACTAGCCCGGTGACCAGGAATCCACCCGGAGGCAGGATCATCATCAGCACGCCCATGTCGGCGGGCATGATGCGCAGCTCCATGAATTTGAAGGCTGGACCCAGCAGCAACGAGGCATCGGCAAACAGGGTGCCCGACCCCAGGATTTCGCGCCCCGCGCCGATCAGGGTCAGCGCGAGCGTGAACCCCAGCCCCATGAAGATGCCGTCCATCAGCGATGGCAGGATCGGCTCCTTCGAGGCGAAGGATTCGAGCCGCGCCAGCGGCAGACAGTTGGAGACGATCAGCGGGATGAAGAGTCCCAGCACCTTGTAGAGTTCGTGCATCCAGGCATTCATGGTCAGATCCACGAAGGTGACGTTGGCCGCCACGATCAGGATGTAGACCGGAATGCGCACCTCGCGGGTGATGTAGTTGCGGAAGGCGGCGACCATGAAGTTGGAGGCGGCCATCACCACGGCGGTGGCCAACCCCATCCCCAGCCCGTTGGTGGCGCTGGTGGTCATGGCCATGGTCGGGCACATGCCGAGCAGCATGGCGAGCACGCCGTTGTTGTCCCACAGACCGTCGCGGACGATCCGGCCATAGTTGGCTGCCATCAGTTCATCTCCAGCAGTTGCGCCCGGTGGGCGTCGAAGAATTCGAGACCGTGACGAATCGCGGTGACGGTGCCACGGGGAGTGATGGTGGCCCCGGTGAACTGGTCGAACTGGCCGCCGTCTTTCTTCACCTTCCATTTCTCGGCGGGCGGATTGCCCAGCGAGAGTCCGGCGAACTGGAGAATCCAGTCGCCCTTCTTGATCTCGATCTTGTCGCCCAGTCCAGGGGTCTCCTTGTGGCTCAGTGCGCGCACCCCTAGAACCCGGCCCTCGGCGTCCACACCGAGCATGAACTTCATGTGGCCGGCGTAGCCCGAGCCGTGGATTTCATAGGCGACACCGGTCACCTGGCCGGCCTTGCGGGCACGGTAGACGGTGATGTCGTTGCCCTCGGCGTCCCGCATGGCCAAGTTGTCGATGACCGGGTTGTTGTCGTGGAGGCTCGCCGGGATCACCTGCCCGAGCGAGTTCTGCCGGTCTTCCATCGCGCGGGCGGCGATGGCGTCGCGGGTTGCCAGCTCGGTGAGCCCGAGGAAGATGCCAAAACCAAGACAGAAGACGCCGAGAATGGCCGCGTGGGTCAAGGTGCCCTGTTTCATGAGCGGATTCATGCTTTCCCCTTCAGCGGCAAGGGCTCGCCTTTGCGCGTGCGGCCAAAGAGGCGCGGACGGGTGTATTGGTCGATGATCGGGGTGAGCGAGTTCATCAGCAGCACGGCGAAGGCCATCCCCTCCGGATAACCGGCGAAGGTGCGGATGACCCAGGTCAGGAGTCCGACACCGATGCCGAAGATCAACTGCCCCTTCTCGGAGACCGGCGAGGTCACATAGTCGGTGGCGATGAAGAAGGCACCGAGGAAGGTCGCCCCGGAGATGACATGGAAAAGTCCAGGGGCGAAGCGGCCCGGATCCAGCAGGTTGAACAGGGTGCCCATCAGGAACAGTGTCCCCAGCACCGTGACCGGAATATGCCAGGTGATGATGCGCCGACGCATCAGGAACAAGCCCCCGATGAGGATCAGGATCGCCGAGGTCTCGCCCAGACTGCCCGGTTTGTAGCCGGTCGCCAGATCCATGAGATCCGGGGTATAGGTCAGATTCGTGCCGCGGCCGTACTCGACGAGCGACTGGAAGACCGGAATCCCCCGTGACAGTTCAGTCTTGACATAGCCAAGCGCGGTGGCGGCGGTCACGCCGTCCGGCACCTGTCCGCCAAAGGTGATGGCGATGGAATCGGCCAGACCGGGCGCGCTGGCCGAGAACAGCGGATGGGGCGCGATCCAGGCGGTCATGACGACCGGAAAAGACACCAGCAGCGCGACGCGCGCGACCATCGCGGGGTTGAACAGGTTCTGACCCAATCCGCCGAACGCCTGCTTGGCCAGCGGGATGGCGAAGACGGCGCCGAGCACGCCGATCCACCAGGGCGCCCAGGGCGGCAGGGTCATGGCCAGCAGCCAGCCGGTGAGAATAGCCGAGCCGTCCGTCAGGGTGCGCGTCACCGGCCGCCCGGCGAGCGCCAGACAGATCGCCTCGGTCACCACGCAGGCGCCGATGGTGACGCCGAACAGCAGGATCGACGGCCAGCCGAACAGATAAAGATTGAAGAGCGTGGCGGGCGACAGGGCCAGAATCACCGTGAACATGGTCTGCTGGACCGTGTTCGTGCTATGGGCGAATGGCCCGCTTTTCGTGGTCTCCCCGCCAATCATGGCTGGACCTCGTTGGCGGCGGGTGCGGCCTTGGGCTTGCGGGCGGCCGCGCGCTGGGCGGCGAGTCGCTCCTGACGCGCCGCGTTGGCCTCGACCAGCGTTTTCGTCCGCTCGGTTTTGCGCTGCTCGCGATCCTGTGCGTTCAGGGCGCCCTTGGCGTAATTAAAATAATGGACCAGCGGAATATGTGAGGGACACACCCAGGAACAACTGCCGCAGGAGACGCAGTCCGAGAGTCCGAGCTTCGCCGCGCCCTCCAGATCGTCATGGCGGATGTGCGCGGCGAGTTCGACCGGCGTCAGACCGCAGGCGCAGATGTTGACGCAGGCGCCGCAGCGGATGCAGGGATCGGCGGGGCGCTCGTTGATTTCGGTCGCGGTGAGCGCCAGGATGCCCGAGGTGCCCTTGACCACCGGCACCTCCAGATTGGGCAGCGGCGTGCCCATCATCGGGCCGCCCTGAATGATCCGTTCCGGGCGCTGCGCGAAGCCGCCGCAGAAATCGATCAGGTCGGACACCCGCGCGCCGATGGGCGCTTCGATATTCTTGGGTTCGCGTATCGCCTCGCCGCTCACTGTCACCACGCGGGCGATCAGCGGACGACCCAGACGCACGGCCTGATGGACGGCACGCGCGGTGGCGACGTTATGCACCACGACGCCCAGATCCGCCGTCAGTTTGCGTGCCGGGGTCTCCAGTCCGGTGATCGCCAGCGTCAGATGACGCTCGGAACCCATCGGGTACTTCACGGGCAGGGCGGCGACCTCGATGTTCGGAAAGGCGCTGGCCGCGACCGTGATGGCCGCCAAGGCCTGCGGCTTGTTCTCTTCGATGCCGACGACGATCCTGGGTGCGCCCAAGGTGTGAGCCATGATGCGGGCACCATCGACGATCGCCTCGGCGTGCTCGCGCATCAACCGGTCGTCGCAGGTCAGATAGGGCTCGCACTCGGCGCCATTGATCAGCAGGGTGTCGATGCGGTACTGGATGCCCAGGTGCAGCTTGACCGCCGCCGGGAAGGTCGCGCCACCCATGCCAACGATGCCGGACTCGGCGACACGCTCCTCGATGACCTCGGGGGCGACGGCGAAGGGATCGGCGATGGGCTCGGGCAGCGCCGCCCACTCATCCCGGCCATCGGGCTCGATGACGATGGTCGGCTGGGGCAGGCCCGACGGATGCGGGGCGGGGATCTCGGTCACCGCGACCACGCGTCCGGAGGTGGAGGCATGATGATGCGCGGAGATTGGTCCCTGACGGCGCGCGATGACCTGGCCCTTTTTGACCAGGTCGCCTTCGGACACCAGGATCTCGGCGGGCGCGCCGATGTGCTGTTGCAATGGGATGTAGAGTCGGTTCGGCAGCGGCAGCGCCTCGATGGCGCGCTCGCCGCTCAACTCCTTGCGGTATTCGGGATGGATACCACCACGGATCGGGAAAAGCTTCATGTGATCGACGGCTCCAGGGACACCGTGAAAATCGCGCCGCGGGCGCTCGAAATCCCCCCGCCGAGAAGATGTGCGGGGAGAAGAACCTTAGTGCTTATGGGGCGAGGCGGGCTTCGGCCAATGCCAGGCGGCGAGGGTGAGCGGGATCTCGACCATGCGAATCGCATCGGTGGGGCAGACTTGGGCGCACTTGGAGCAACCGTGACAGACCTCGGCGACGATCGTGTGCATCAGCTTGCTGGCACCGATAATGCCGTCGACCGAACACTCCTTGACGCAACGGGTACAACCGATACAGAGTTCCTCATCAATGACCGCATACACGGGCACTCGCGGCGCGTGATCGGCCAGATCGACCGTCACGCCCAAGCGCTTGGCCAATTGTTCCGCGACGGCCTTGCCGCCCGGCGGGCAGAGGGTGACCGCCGCCTCGCCCCTGGCCAGCGCCGCCGCCGCCTGGGCACAGCCCACGAAGCCGCATTGCCCGCACTGCGAGCCCGGCAACAACGCCTGAAGCTCAAGCTCCAGCGGGTTTTCCTCGACGGCGAGCAAACGCGCCGCGACACCCAGCATGCCACCCAGGGCAACGCCCATCGCCGTCAAACTTCCAACCGCCGTCAACATTGCTTCAGCCCTCAGGTCGTGCTAATGCCAGAAAAACCCAGGAATGCCAGCGCGAGGAGGCTGGCGACGATGAATCCGATCGGTGGACCGGCGAACAGACGCGGCACCTCGGCCAGGGCTAGGCGTTCGCGCAGCCCGGCGAAGATGACCATGACCAGGCTGTAGCCGAGCGAGGAGGCGAAGGCGAACAGGGTCGCCGCGATAAACGTCATCTTGCCCTCGACCAGTAGTAGCGCGACACCCAGCACGGCGCAGTTGGTGGTGATGAGCGGCAGATAGATGCCCAGCATCTGAAACAACGGCGGCGAGACCTTGCGCACCGTCATCTCGGTGAACTGCACGGCGCTCGCGATCACCAGGATGAAGGTGACGGTACGCAGATAGCCTAGGCCATAGGGCTCCAGCAGATACTGTTCGACCCCCCAGTTGGCCATCGAGGAGACGGTGATGACGAAGGTCGTCGCCAACCCCATGCCGATGGCGGTATCGATCCGGGTCGTCACGCCCATAAAGGAGCAGAGACCCAGGAAACGGGCCAGGATCACGTTGTTGACCAGCGCCGCGCCGACCATGAGAAGAATGTATTCCTGCATGTTCCGAACCCCGTTAAACCGCGTCCAGCGCGACAGGCATTGTTTTAAGTGACCCCAAGTTTTGCTAGCCACCAACGACGATCAGTCACACGCGGTTTAAATGATAAAAATTAAAAAAACTTAAACTGCGTCAGCGCCGACGTGCCTGGATTCCTGCGATGTCGATCCAATCCACAAAGGATGCGGACCCTGCCGGACGCGGTTTAATCGATTCGACAGGTTTCGCCGTCACTGGCGCGGCGGAGAAAGCGCGGGGCGAGCTGGCCACGGGCACCAAGCCAACCCGCGCCCCAGCGCGCGGCGATCAGGCCGACGCCCAGTCCCGTCAACATCGTCGCCATGGTGATCCCATCGCTTCCGGCGATCCACTGCGCCATCCCCCCAGCGCCTAGCATGATGACCAGCGGGAGCGCATAGGCGGTTCCCGATGCCTTGAGCAGCGCGCGCGCATCGACTCCGACGACTACTCGATCGCCGACGGCGAGGCTTGCCTCATTGACGAGCGGGAAGCGGCGCATTTCCAGCCGACTCGCGGCCGTGCCGATGCCCTTGGCTCCGCACAGCCCGGATGCCGCGCAGCCGCCGCAAGAGGTGGTTTGTTCGGGTTCAAGCCAGGCCAGCTTACCTTCCACCGCGACGACGCGCGCCAGACCCTCCACCAGCTCCGGTTGGAACGGGTCCGTCGGATCCTCCGGCGCGGGAACATCGCTCGGCATGATGGTGGACCTCGGTCGGGAATTTACTTAGAAAATCAGCGCGGCTTGCAATTGCTGCATCGCGTCAAAATACTGTACCCCCAACTCGCGCGGACATGCAATATCCCTGAAATATTCGCACGGCCGATGAAGACCATATCGCGGTCGCGCATCGTGGCTTGGGGCAACCTTGGAACTCTCCCGCGACAGCACCCGACAAACCCGGCCGACAGGACGGCAAGGTTTGTCATAAATAACTGTAATTAATTAAAAAATAATGTTTATTAAGGATGTTTTAGGGCGGACGCCACAGAGGCGGCTAACGGGGCTATTTCGCCATTCGTCGACCATCGAAATGATCGATTGTTCGTCTATTAAAAATATCGATCCTCTTCATAAAACGGCAAGATGGTCCAGTCGCGCTTGGACCCCGCAGACAGCCTTCCCGCTCCAGCGCCAGACGCATGAAGCGGCGGATTTTGGGCTCGTCCTCGATGATGAGGATGGCGGGAACCGGTTCGCTCATCTCGGAGACGCCTCGACCGGCGACGCCTCATCGGCTGTCTCGACGACGGGAGGAGTGCCGCGCGGCAGGGAAAAAACGAAACGAGCGCCGCCAGCGGGGCGCCGCTCGGCGCGGATGGTGCCGCCATGGGCTTCCATGATCGCCCGGCACAGCGCCAACCCCAGGCCAATCCCCGGCGTCGCGCCCGCTGTCTGGCCGCGCTCGAACGTCTGAAAGACCGCCTCTTCTTTTCCGACCGGCAATCCAGGGCCGTTGTCCTCGACCCAGATCTCGATCCGATCCGGCGTCGCTGGCGCGGCGCCGATGCCGATCCGGCTGCCTGGCGGCGTGTATTTGGCGGCGTTTTCCAGGAGATTCACGAGCACTCGCTCTATCAGGACGGCGTCGAACTCAAGCAGCGGAAGATCCCCCGGTAGATCGACACGCACCCGATGGCCGGCGATGATCGAATGAACCGCCCCGAGGGCGCTGCCCACCACCTCTTCGAGTGGCTGCCACTGTCGATTGAGTCTGACTGAACCGGACTGCAACCGCGCCATGTCGAGGAGATTGTTGACCAGCGAACTCATCCGCAGCGCCTCTTCGCGCATCGCGGCGGCAAGTTCGGCCTGCTCGGCGGTCGGCGGCGGTCGGGTCATCGCGAGCGCATCGGCCAGACCCACCAGCGCGGTGAGCGGGGTGCGCAGGTCGTGCGAGATCGCCGCGAGGAAGGCATTGCGCAGACGCTCGGATTCCATCTGTAAAGTCGTGGTCTGGGCGACCTCCACGTAGTGAACCCGCTCCAGCGCGATCGCGATGAGCCGCGCGAAGGTATCGAGCAGACGTCGTTGCTCGGGAACCATGATCTGGCGCGGATCGCGCGGCTCCAGCGCCAGCACGCCACGCACCCGCATCGGCGCCTGGAGCGGGAGATAGAGGAGCGGGCTGCCCGGCAGGGTATCCGTGCCGCAGCCCGCCTCGGCGCCATGATCGAAGGCCCATTTGCCAATGCCGACATCGACCGGCAATTCGCCCGGCGCGGGCAGGACCAGCGCGCTGAACCGTTCGCTGTCATTGGCCAGCATGATGACCGAGCGGGCACCGAACTCCGACTCGGCGAAGCGCTGACCGATCTGGGCAATCTGTTCCGGCAACAGCGCCCCGGAGAGGTCGCGCGACAGCTCGTAGAGTGCGCGCGCCCGGCGTTCGCGGCGGCTCGCCACCCGCGCCTGATACTTCATGCCCGTGGTGAGCTGCGCGATCACCAGCCCCACACCCAGCATGACGACGAAGGTGAGCAGGTACTGAATATCGCTGATCGAAAAGGAGAAGCGCGGCGACACATGGAGAAAATCGAAGGCGGCGACATTGAGAAAGGACGCCATGACCGAAGGTCCAAGTCCGTAACGCGCCGCGACGACCACGACCGCCAGCAGAAAGAGCATGGCGATATTGGCCAGATCGAACATCGAGTGCAGCGGAGCCGTCGCGACCGCCGCCGTGGCGCAGATGAGCAGGCTCATCGCATAGGACCGCCAGGGCGCCTTCAGCCGCTCCAGCCAGGACTCGTCCGTCCGGTCCTGATCGGGCGACGGCGGGCGCGCCTCGTCATGGGCGACCAGCATCACCTCCAGTTCCGGCGCCTGTCCGCCGATCCGGTCAGCGAATGAACGGTACCAGGGCCGCCAGCGACGCGGATGATCGCGTCCGAGCAGGATTCGGAACAGGTTGTGGCTGCGCGCATAGCCGATCACCACCTCGACCGGGTCGCCGCCGGACAGGGTCGCCGTCTCCGCCCCCAGCTCCTGGGCGAGCTTGAGCCGTTTCAGGATGCACTGACGCTGCGCCCGCGAGCGACGCTGCAATGAGGGCGTTTCGACGTAGAGCGCATGCCAGGGCACGTCGTCGCGCGCGGCGATCCGGGCGGCGCGGCGAATGATGCGCTCGGCGCTCTCGCCGGGACCGATGCAGGCCAGGACCGATTCGCGGGTCTGCCACACCGGCGCCACGGATTGATCGCGTCGATAGTCCAGCATCTGACGATCGACCCGGTCGGCGGTGCGGCGCAGCGCCAGCTCGCGCAGCGCGATCAGGTTGCCCTTGCGGAAGAAATTCTGGATCGCCCGCTCGGCCTGATGGGGCAGATAGACCTTGCCCTCCTTCAACCGCTGCAACAGCTCATCCGGCGCCAGATCGACCAGCACCACCTCGTCGGCGGCATCGAAGACATGATCCGGCACCGTCTCCCAGACGCGGATGCCGGTGATACCGCCCACCACGTCGTTGAGTGTCTCCAGGTGCTGGACATTGACCGTCGAATAGACGTCGATCCCGGCCGACAGCAGTTCCTCGACATCCTGCCAGCGTTTGGGATGACGCGAGCCGGTCAGATTGGAATGCGCCAGCTCGTCGATCAGAATCAGCGACGGATGGCGCGCCAGGGCGCCATCAAGATCGAACTCCCGCAGCACCCGCCCCCGGTACTCCAACTCCTTGAGCGGCAGCCGTTCCAGCCCCGTCAACAGCGCCTCGGTCTCCCGACGGCCATGGGTCTCGATGACCCCGACGACGAGATCGACCCCCTGCTCCGCCTGCGCCCGCGCGGCGGACAGCATGGCGTAGGTCTTGCCGACCCCCGCCGAGGCGCCGAAGAAGACCTTGAGCCGACCGCGCGCGGCGCGCTGCTCATCTTCTTTGATGCGCTCCAGAAGCGCATCGGGATCGGGGCGACCATCGGACATGTGGGGTTCCTCTTGGGCTTGAGCGCAAAGCCAGGGGGATGGTTTGAATGATGAGGGTTGGGCGTTGTATTTCGCTTTGTATTTCAGTTGGTTGACGGCGTTCGGTATCGGGCGAGACAATAAGCCGAGTCAGGCGGGAGAGTGATGTCTGGCTTCTGATCGGGGTTTGTTCGGAGAGAGAACCGATTCTGCCTAGTGCTTAAAGTTATGTCCCTCAGCGCTATCGTAAGTCAACAAGTTCTAGTAACCGAAAAATTACTAGTCATTTTCGGTTTCTTCTGATATTGTGCTCTCACATTCACACAATCGGAGCAACCACATGTCAGAAGAACATCCTCTTGTAATTCAATCCAAGGTAAATATTGCCAATACTCTCCGCGCTCTTGCTACCGGCATTGAGCAGGGCACAGTCAGAAACTATGAAATTAATCAGTCAAGCAATGGAAGCATAACAGTTAAGGCTGATTCTAGTGATGGGAAAGCCCGAGTAATTCAAACCCAAACACAAATGGAAGGCTACACACACACTTCTACCCAGCATATCGAAAAGCAGAAGCCTGAAGCTCGTAGAAAAACAGTTAAGAAAATGATTAACCAAGGCTTAACTCAAACAGAAATCGCCGAGAAGACTCTGTACTCTCAAAAAACCATATCAAATGACGTTAAAAAACTTAGAGAAGATGGCGAGCTTTAATCATGACAAAGTGTTGCACGGGAGAAAAGGAGGGTAGATTTATTTTTAGTTCTACTTTGTTACTTTAATTCAAACGCATTGACTATCCCGTCGCGGTCAGCTTGTAATAACGCTCGATATCCTTGCGCCTTTGCTCATGCCTGACCCGCATTTGCTGGATTCTTTTTTCGACCGCATCCGGATCGTTGAGTAGTAAAGCGATGATGAGAAGCCGAAGATCACGGCAACTCACCAATGGATAATCGGTTTTGTGCAAAAGACGCTCTTTAACAATAAAGGACAGCGACAACATCACCAGCGCCATATGGTGGTGCCAGGCATTCCATTTTCTGACTTGATAATCTGACATTCCTAATTCGCTTTTGGCTTCTTGAAATGCCCGTTCAACCCAATAGCGCTGTGCTTGCATGTAAGCCAGCCTTTCGATCGGGGTGCTCCGATAATCGACATTACTGAGTGAGTATTTGATCTTGTTGTCCGCGTGATTTCGGCTGATGACCAATACCCGCTCGGTCACGCGCTCCGACTTGCCATCCCAAACCCACACGGGAGCGGTATGAACGGACAGCGTGATCGGCCCTTTGGCCCCATTGCGAACGGCCATCGTGCGCCATTGGAAAGGATAAAGATGGTCGGCATACCATCTCACTTGCGTGGGGTCGCGATCAGCTTGAAGTTTGGTTGGCTTTCGTCCTCGCCCAGCGGATTCCGGAACCGATAGAATGGGTTTGAGGGGATAGATCATCTGATCGCAATGAACATCAAGCAGAAAATTTAACCCTATGTTATCTAAAGAAACACCAAGCTCTAACCCGTGTCCGTACAGGCCATCACCGCCCACCCAACCAATGTCTACGCCCGCCGCCAGATCGGATTGAATCATCTCCAGTGCGAGTTCGATCTTCGTTTTAAACTGACGTGCCTCTTCAGGAATACCCGCTTGGTCACATCGCTTTAAATCAGCGGTCCAGGACGTTGGAAGGAACAACCGCTCATTAATTAACGTGCTCTGTGATTCCCAAACTAAGCTGGCATAAACGCCCACCTGGCAATTCTCAACCTTACCAATGACACCGGCATATTGCCGCGCGACGCCAACGGAATACTTGCCTTTCTTGAGATGCGCTGACTCATCAATGATGTAGCCGACATCCCGACCGCGATAATTCGGCTGATTCGCATACAGACTTGAGGTGTCTTGGGCGATCGCACCGATGAGGTTTCCCGCCGACCACGGTGAATCTGTGATGAACTGTTGGATCCGTTGATAACCATCACCACCGGACACATCAATTTCTTCGTTGATGCGTTCGAGATTCCGTTTTCCGGCTTCAGTTTTGAGAAGACCCATGATGTAAGCTCGACTCAGTTCATGACCATCAGCTGTTTCGTTTTGAAAAAATTCGTGATAATCCTCCAGATGAGCGGAGAGGTTACCAACCATGTTTTTTAACATCGCATCGGTTTCGCTACCAATCGCGTTAGCCATGATCTGCCATTTCCAAATAAAATTTTCCCTGAAAATAATATTTGAAAATCATAAGCTTATGTCAAGCTAACAAAGTAGAATTAGGCCGACCCGAAGATGAAAATCGCTTGAGGGCGGTAGATTGGGGTGAACGAGAGTGAACCCCAACATCACAACATCAGAACCGCCTAATAATCAGTTAAAGCAACGCTACACTCAGCGCGAATCAAGGCTTGAGAGAGCCATTTGGAGCTGACATGAAGACCGTGACTCTTGAAATCGACGAGCGCACTTATCTGATCGCGTTTCTCAAGCATTTACCTTCCGATCGCTACGTACTGTTTGAGGATGAGGAACCCTTATCCGAAGCAGAGCGTGAGAACACCAAGCGAATTCGAGCACGACTTCACGCTGGCGATGATAGCGAATTCGAAGACTGGACGAATGTGCGCAACGATTTCTGATGGCACGCTACCCACTGAAACCTCACAAAGACAAGATGGTCGTCGCCTGGATCGCAATTCACGAAGATGAGCTAATCGCCGATTGGGAACTTGCTGTCAACGGTAAAAAGCCTTTTCCGATCAGAGGACTCGATCAATGAGAATCGCTGAAGTCATACCTTTGGAAAATCATATTCTTCTCGTCGCGTCTGAAGACGGCGCTATGGGTCTCTTTGATATCAAGCCTTATCTGTCAGGGGAGGTCTTCGCGGCCCTCCAGGATCATGATGAATTCACGGCTGTTCACAACGGAGGCTATTTTCTTGAGTGGGCATGCGGTGCCGATCTTTCCGCCGATACCATCGAGGCGCATTTGATGCCAGCGCCACCAGAGATCGTCCAGCAATTTGCTCGGCGCCGACATCCTGTCGCACACTCGGCCAGTTAGCGTACTTTCCCGTGCTTCTCAAGCATCGCTTAACAAGTGGTTAAAGCCACTACTCCGCACCACCCTGACGTAATGACAGCCCCTCGGTATCAAGCGCCAGATTGAGCGCGAAGACGTTGACCCTCGGCTCCCCCAAGAATCCGAACTGCCGACCTTCCGTGTTCCTGGCGACGAGTATGGCAACCCGTTCGACCTCCATCCGCCGCGCGCGGGCGACACGCCCCACCTGATAGGCCGCAGCGGCCGGGCTGATGTGCGGATCGAGCCCGCTGCCGGAGGCCGTCACCAGATCGCCCGGAATCGGCCGCTGGTTGTCCGGGTCCGCCGCCTGGAGTGCGGCGATGCGTTCCTTCACGGCCTCCACCAGCGCCGGATTCAGCGGTCCCAGATTGGAGCCGCCCGAGGCCGCGCCGTTGTAGGGCTGACCCGAGGTGGCGGAAGGCCGGCCCCAGAAATACTTGGGATCGGTGAATGACTGGCCGATCAGGGCCGAGCCGACCGGTTTGCCGTCGCGGACGATCAGGCTGCCAGATGCGGCGGCGGGGAACAGCACCTGGGCAATGCCCGTCACCGCGAGCGGATAGAGAACGCCGGTCAGGGCGGTCAGCAGCAGAAAAAGGCTCACGGCGGGGCGGATGAGTGCGGTCATGATGGTGTCCTCTCAGGCAAGTCCGGTGGCGGCGATGGTCAGGTCGATCAGCTTGATGCCGATGAAGGGCGCGATCAGACCGCCCAGACCATAGATCGCCAGATTGCGGCGCAGCAGCACGGCGGCGCCCATCGGCTGGTAGGTCACGCCCTTCAGCGCCAGCGGGATCAGGACGATGATGATGAGCGCGTTGAAGATGACCGCCGAGAGGATCGCCGAGGTCGGGCTGGCGAGCCCCATGACGTTGAGCGCGCCCAGTTGCGGGTAAGTGGTCACGAAGGCCGCCGGGATGATGGCGAAATATTTGGCGATGTCGTTCGAGACGCTGAAGGTGGTCAATGCGCCGCGCGTCATCAGCATCTGCTTGCCGGTCTCGACGACCTCGATCAGCTTGGTCGGATTGGAATCGAGATCGACCATGTTGCCGGCCTCCTTCGCGGCCTGAGTCCCCGTGTTCATGGCGACCGCGACATCGGCCTGAGCGAGCGCCGGGGCGTCGTTGGTGCCGTCGCCGGTCATGGCGACCAGCCGGCCCTCGGCCTGATGCTGGCGGATCAGGGCCAGCTTGGCCTCCGGCGTGGCCTCGGCGAGGAAGTCATCGACCCCCGCCTCGGCGGCGATGGCGGCGGCGGTGAGCGGGTTATCGCCGGTGATCATGATGGTGCGGATGCCCATGCGGCGCAGCTCGGCGAAACGTTCCTTGATCCCGCCCTTGACGATGTCCTTCAGCTCGACGACACCCAGCACGCGGCTGCCGTCCGCGACCACCAGCGGCGTGCTGCCACGGCGGGCGACCTCCTCGACGGCGCGGAGCACCCCCGGCGGAAAACGTCCGCCGAGCGTCTCGATGTGCGCGCGGATGGCATCGACGGCGCCCTTGCGGATCTGACTGCCCGGCAGATCGACCCCGCTCATGCGGGTGTGGGCGGAGAAGTGGATGAACTGCGCGTTCAGCGCCTGGATGTCGCGCTCGCGCAGGCCGAATCGCTGTTTCGCCAGCACCATGATGCTGCGGCCCTCCGGCGTCTCATCGGCGAGCGAGGCCAGTTGGGCCGCGCTTGCCAGATCCCGCTCGGGCACGCCCTCGGCGGGCAGGAAGGCGGCGGCCTGACGATTGCCCAGGGTGATGGTGCCGGTCTTGTCCAGCAGCAGCACATCGACATCACCAGCGGCCTCGACCGCGCGCCCGGAGGTGGCGATGACATTGGCCTGCATCATCCGGCTCATGCCGGCCACGCCGATGGCCGAGAGCAGACCGGCAATCGTCGTCGGGATCAGACAGACCAGGAGTGCGATGAGTGTCGTCAGGGCTACCGGCGTGCCCGCCCCGGCGGCCTGAACGCCGAAGATCGAAAAGGGCAGCAGGGTCACCGTGACCACCAGGAAGATGATGGTGAGCGCGACCAGCAGGATGGTCAGCGCGATCTCGTTCGGGGTCTTCCTGCGCCTGGCGTTCTCGACCATCGCGATCATGCGATCAACGAAGGTCTCACCGGGATTGACCGTCACCCGCACCAGCAGCCAGTCGGACAGCACGCGCGTCCCGCCCGTCACCGCCGAGAAATCGCCCCCGGCCTCGCGAATGACCGGCGCGGACTCGCCCGTGATCGCGGACTCATCGACCGAGGCGACGCCTTCGATGACCTCGCCGTCGGCGGGGATGGTGTCGTTCGCCTGTACCAGCACCAGATCACCCTTGCGCAGTTCGGTGGCGGGGACCGACGACCAGTCGGCGTTCGCGTCGGCTGACTTGAGCTTTTTGGCCATTGTCTCGCGCTTCAAGCCGCGCAGCGAGGCGGCCTGCGCCTTGCTGCGACCTTCGGCCAGCGCCTCGGCGAAGTTGGCGAAGAGCACCGTGAACCACAGCCAGAGGGTGACGGCGAGGATGTATCCGGCCGGGGCCTCGCCGGTCCCGGTGAGCGCCTGCACCCAAAGCGCGGTGGTCAGGAGGCAGCCGGCATAGACCACGAACATCACCGGATTGCGCCACTGCGCCGCCGGGTTCAGCTTGCGGAAGGCATCGAGAACGGCCGGCCACAGCAGGGCCGGATCGAACATGGATAGTGTCTTACGGGCCACGTGTCTCTCCTTAAATCAATGCGCCGACTGGAGCATGAGTTGCTCGACCACCGGCCCGAGTGCAAGCGCCGGGACATAGTTGAGTGCGCCGACCAGCACCACGGTGCCGATCAGCAGCATCACGAACAGCGGACCATGGGTCGGCATGGTGCCGGCATTGGCGGCGATGCGCTTCTTGGCCGCGAGGTTCCCGGCCAGCGCCAGAACCGACACGATCACAATGAAACGTCCGAACCACATGGCGATGCCCAGCAGGACGTTGTAGAAGGGCGTGTTGGCCGAGAGTCCGGCGAAGGCGCTGCCGTTATTGTTGGCCGCCGAGGTGAAGGCGTAGAGGATCTCCGCGAAGCCATGTGCGCCGGGATTGGCGACCCCGGCCACCCCGGCGGGCAGCGTCACGGCCAGCGCGGTGCCGGTCAGGACCAGCAGCGGCGTCACCAGGATGGCGAGCGAGACCATCTTGATGTCGTGGGCCTCGATCTTCTTGCCCAGATATTCCGGGGTGCGCCCGATCATGAGTCCGGCCAGAAACACGGCCATGACCGCGAACACCAGCATGCCATAGAGCCCGGTGCCAACGCCGCCGAAGACGACCTCGCCGAGCATCATGTTCCAGAGGGTCACGAAGCCGCCCAGTGGCATGAATGAATCATGCATGGCATTGACCGCCCCGCAGGAGGCGAGCGTGGTAATGGTCGCAAAGAGGCCCGATTCGGCGCTGCCGAAGCGCGTCTCCTTGCCTTCCAGATTGCCCGCCGAGCCGTCGATACCCAGGCTGGTCAACAGTGGGTTGGACTGCTGCTCGACGCTCATCGCCACCACCGCCATGACGACGAAGAGCACCGTCATGGCCGCCAGCACCGCCCAGCCCTGACGGACATCGCCGACGATCCGCCCAAAGGTAAGACAGAGCGCCGCCGGGATCAGGAAGATCGAGAGCATCTGGATGATATTGGTCAGGGGCGTCGGGTTCTCGTAGGGGTGCGCCGAGTTGGCGTTGAAGAAGCCGCCACCGTTGGTGCCGAGCATCTTGATCGCCTCCTGCGAGGCGACTGGACCCGTCGGCAGGGTCTGTGTTTGTGGCGCCGCCGTGGCGGGACCGGACTCCAGCGTCGTCACCTCCTGGTAGCCGTCGAGCGTCTGAATCGTCCCCTGACTGACCAGAAAGACGGCGTAGACCAGCGCGATCGGCAGCAGCAGATAGAGTGTGACGCGGGTCAGATCGACCCAGGCATTGCCGATGGTGCTGGCCGAATGCCGGGCGAAACCGCGCATCAGGGCCACGGCGACCGCGATGCCGGTGGCGGCCGAGAGGAAGTTCTGCACCGCGAGACCCAGCATCTGGGTGAGATGGCCCATGGTCGATTCGCCCGCATAGCCCTGCCAGTTGGTATTGGTGGCGAAGCTGATGGCGGTGTTGAAGGCCGAATCCGGGCTGACGTTGGCGAGTTGCTGGGGATTGAGCGGCAGCCAGACTTGCAGCCGTTGCAGGGCATAGACGGCCAGCGCACCGAGCAGGTTGAACAGCAGGATGGCCAGCGCGTAGTGCAGCCAACCCATTTCCTTGTTCTGGCGCACCCCGCACAGGCGATACAGCAGCGATTCGAGACCGCCGCCGAGCCGCAGCGCCAGGATCGGGCGCCCCTCCATCACCGCCGCGATGTAGCTGCCCAGCGGCTTGGCCGCGAGCAGGAGCACGAGCAGGTAAAGCCCAAGAAGCATCCAGGCATGCGGCGTCATGCGAAATCTTCCGGCCTGAGCAGGGCGGCGATCAAGTAGACGAGCAGCGCCACCGCGACGACGGCGCTAACGATGTGCAACCAGCTCATCGGGCACCTCCCCATCTGGCGCAACCGTGGGCGAACCCAACCGCCAGAGCGAAGAGCGCGACGATGCCAGCAAGATAGACGAGATCCACGGTTCACCTCCGTCACGGGCATGGACTGCCTTTATGCTAGGAGAGCCGGTATCAAAATGTTGAAAAAAACAGGGCAGGCGATATAAAAATCGCGACAAAGCAGGACGAGCAACCTGTCGGACCCAGGCCAAGCGGTTGTTTACGGCCCGACCCGGCGGCGCCGGGCAAGGCCGTTCCCGTCTACCGGACCAGTGTCACCGGAATCTTCACCAGATGGATCACCTTGGTCGCGACCGATCCCATCAGGAGATTCCCGAGTCCTCCCCGGCCATGCGTCCCCATGACGATGGCGTCGCAGCCCTGCTCGGTGGCGAAGGTCGCGATGGTCTGCGCGACCGGGCCAATCAGCACCTGGGCGGTGTAGGGGAGTCCCGCCTCGTCGAGCAAGGCGCGCGCGGACTGCAGGTCGCTTTCGCCCTCGCCCTGCTGGGTCTGCGCGATTTCTTCCTCGGTCAGGAAGCGGCGCACTTCCCATGCCTCGATCGGAGGACGCACATTGAGAAGATAAATTTCCGCTGGCGCCTTGCAGCGAGCGAGTTGAATCAGGTGGCGGACGGCACGTTCCGCCGATTCCGAACCATCGACCGGTGCCAGAAACTTGATCATTGCGCTGTCTCCCGATCCGCGTGCGTTGGATTATCGAGCTGGGGTACGGGTTGTTCGCTGTGCGCGGTGTTCGCGACGGGGGCCGCCGCCAGCGACGCCTCATGCGGTTGCCAGCCAAGGGTGAACATGAGGGCGGCGAAGCCAATCACATAGGCCACCGCCACATGCCAGCCGTGACGCAGCCAGGAGCCGACCGATTTGGCCTGTGGGTACATATTCGAGAGCGCCACGCCGGCCGAACTGCCAAACCAGATCATGGAGCCGCCGAAACCGACCGCGTAGGCCAGCATCCCCCAATCGAATCCGCCCTGCTGGATGGCCAGCGCGGTGAGCGGGATGTTGTCGAAGACGGCGGAGACGAAGCCGAGGGTGAAGGCGGAATACCAGGAGGCCTCCGGCAACTTCTCCACGGGCATCATCGAGGCGCAGACGACCAGCGTCAACAAGAAGAGACTGCCCTTGAATGCCTCCGGCAGCAAGCTCCACTCGGGTTTGCGAACGCGCACCACGAGCAGGATGGCGACCCAGACCGCGGCGCCAAGAAAGGGGAAGCTGTCCGCCAGTTCCTTGAAGCCGGAATTCACGACGATGTTGGTGGAGACGGCGGCGATGAGAATCCAGGCGACGATGGCGAGGCGCGTCCAGTCGATCTGGGCTCCCGCCGGGGCATCGCGGACGATCGGTGAGAAGCGATGTTGCTGGAGCGCGGCGGGGATGCCAAAAATCACCAGGGCCACGCCCGCAGCGACATAAGCGTGGAAGACCTCTGGCGGTGCAATGCCGGAAATCCACATCATGGTTGTCGTGGTATCGCCAACCACGCTCCCCGAGCCGCCGGCATTGGAGGCCGCGACGATGGCCGCGAGATAGCCGATATGCACCCGCCGCCGGAAGACGGTAAAGGCGATGGTGCCGCCGATCAGGGCTGCGGCGATGTTGTCGAGGAAACTCGACAGCACGAAAATCGCGGCCAGCAACGCCAAGCCGCCGAGCCAGCCATCCGGCAGATAGCGGGGCAGAATCTGGGGCACTCCGCTGTCCTCGAAATGCCGAGCCAGCAGCGCGAAACCGAGCAGAAGCCCGAGCAGGTTGGTCAGGATGACCCATTCATGCCCCATGTGACCCGCCAGACCCGCAAGGCCAGCGCCCGCGTGAAAACCCGTGAAGACGAGTTTGTAGGTCGTGATCGCGGCAAGCCCGGTTAGGGCGACGGTGAGTGTGTGGTGATGAAGGAAGGCGACCCCAAGCAGGGTGAGTGCGAAGAGGATGAATTCGATCGGGATACCGAAGAGCGCGATCTCCTGTGTCGTCGCGGCACTGGCCGCGACCGGCGCCAGCAGGACGGTCAGGATCAGGGCGATCGTCACGGGCCGGGGCATGCGCCGGGAGAACGAGGATTGGTGGACGCGGGATGTCCAGGCGGATAGGGGATTCAATCGAGCAACCTCTTTAACGGCATGAATTGTTGTCAATAGGTTTCCCCGCAGTGGTGAGCGGACCATCCTTGAGTGGATCGTCTTGCACCGCCAGGGTGCTTCCAGGTGCGGGAGTTGCGGAGTGCGAAGCGGTTTAGGTGACTTCCGGGAAAGCGTCTGCCCATGCTCCGTTCGCCTTTGGTCGCGCGCTTGTCACGCAGTCGAAACGGACAATCGTCGCTGCCTTAGCCGCGCGAATGTTGATCGGGCGTGGCCGAGGGATCGGCGGAAGCCGGCGCGGCTGGGGTAGGCGATGGCGAAGGAGGTTTGGACGAATCCTCCAGAATGGTCTCCAGCGGATTGGCAGCGGCCTGCTGCTTGAGGATTTCAGCGAGTTCCCCCGCCTTCATTTCACGGTCGATCTCCTGCTTGACCGCGACCAGGCTGCGCCGCGCGCGCGCGAGCCACATGCCGGCGACGCGGGCGACCTTCGGCAGCCGCTCCGGGCCGACGACGAGGAGCGCGACGACCGCGACCAGAATCAGTTCCGAGAAGCCAACATCGAACATGATGAGTCAACCTGCTCTGTCGATCGCGGGTCAGGTGCGATTCTTGTCCGTGTCCTGATTGGTTTTCGACGTTGAAACCTGCGCACTGGCGACCTGTCCGCTGGTCGGTTGTTCATCGTCGACCTTGTCATCCTTGTCCGCGTTCGACATCGATTCGCGGAAGCTCCGGATCGCGCCACCGAGATCGGAACCGACATTTTTCAATCGCTTGGTGCCAAACAGCAACAGAACGATGACCAGGATAATTAGGAGCTGCCAGATACTGATACCACCGAGTCCCATGGGATTCTCCGTCTCGCCACCATCGTGGATGATTTGTTGTCAGGGGGGACTGGCGCGGAAGAATGGTCCGCGTCAGCCGTTCGGGATTGCCGGTCAGGCCAACCCGTGACAGGCCGCCTGATGAGTCGTCGAATCATAACCGAACCGACTGCCGCTCGGAAGCGGTGTCCCGATGTTTGGTGTGGCCGACAGGCTGCCTCCGCGCGGCCCGCTCAGGTATTGCCCGGACGGCGCGATCCCTGCCAATGGCGGTAGCTCAGGACGGCGAGCGTGACGAAGGTGAGCGGGAGGACGAAGCCGATCATCACTGTACCGAACAGCGCCTGGGCGCCATGGTCGGTGGCGTGCAGGAACAGCCAGGCTGTATAGGCCACGTAATAGGCCAGAAACAGCAAGCCCTCCCAGCGCGCGATCACATAGCCGGTGAAAAAGATCGGCAGACAGGCGACTGCCACGGCAATCATAATCGGCAGATCGAAGCTCAGCATGCCCGTCGAGACCGGCAGCGCCGTCGGCGCGACCAAGGCGGAAATGCCGAGGACGCATAACAGATTGAAGATGTTGCTGCCGACCGCGTTGCCCACCGCGATATCGCGTTGGCCCCGCAGCGCCGCCAGGACCGAGGTGGCGACCTCGGGTAGAGAGGTGCCGGCGGCGACGATGGTCAGTCCGATGACAAGCTCGCTGACTCCCATCCAGGTCGCGAAGGCGATCGCGCCCTCCACCAGCCAGCGCGAGCCGAGCACCAGCAGGATCAGCCCGGCGGCGATCAGTCCGAGTTGCACAGCCCAATGCCGGTCCCAGGTCGAATCATCCGGCAGGTCCAGCGGTGAGGCGTTTGCATTCGCCAGATCGAACGACTGGGCGCGGCGGCTCTGCCGGATCAAAAACACGCAATAGACCGCCAGCAGGCCGGACAGCAGCGCGCCGTCCAGAAACGACAGTGCGCCATCCCACGCCAGGCCCCAGGTCAGCAGCGAGACGCCGATCATCAGCGGCACCTCTTGACGCACGAGCTGCCGATTGACGATCAGGGGGGTGATGAGCGCGGAGAGCCCAACGATAAAGAGGATATTGAAAATATTGCTGCCGATCACGTTGCCCAGCGCGATATCCGCCTGTCCGGACCAGGTGGACTGCACCGAGACCGCCAGTTCGGGCGAACTGGTGCCGAAGGCCACGACGGTCAGGCCCACCACCAGCGGGGAGATGCCGAAGGAGACGGCAAGGCGGGAGGCGCCACGCACCAGCAATTCGGCGCCGAGGATGAGGACAGCCAGGCCAAGCAGAAAGAAAAACAGGATCATCGAGCGGTTCCAGTGCGTCACGATGAGCGGATTCTAGCCGAGCTTGGGAGAAGGGTCAGCGAAACCGCGCTTGTCCGGAAATCGCCTAACTTGTGAGCAATGTCGTTAGCCCCAATGTAGGCAAGCGCTCTCGCGCTCCGTCGCGAGAGGGAAACTCTCACCGCGATATTTTTTCAACATGGAGATTGTCTATGAAACGAACGGTAGCCAGCACAACCTTCGGCATCCTTGCCGTCGCATTCGCCAGTGCCGCGTTCGCTGACCTCAAGCCCGAAGAACAGATCGAGTATCGCCAGGCCGGGTACAGCTTTATGAGCTGGAACATGGGCAAAATCAAGGCGAATTTGGAGGGCGACTTTAGTTCCGATCAGGTCTCGAAGGCCGCCAATGCCATTGCCGCGATCGCGAACTCGGGGATGGGCGCGCTCTATGGCCCCGGCACCGATCAAAATATCGGCGAGGTGAAGACTCGGGTGAAGCCAGAATTGTTCCAGAATGGGGAGGATGTCGGCCAACTGGCGCGCGAGTTCATGGACGCCGCCGACAACCTGGCCGAGATTGCCGCCGAAGGCGAAAAGAGCGAGGTGCAGGCGGCGTTTGCCGATCTCGGTAGTGCCTGCAAGGCCTGCCATAAGAAATATCGTGCCGACAACTGATCCGGCCTTAAACCGCATCCATTCCGAGAGGCGTCGTTGCGCGCGATCCGCTAGGCTGGCATGAACGGATTGCCGTCGGAGCGGATGCGGTCAGGCTGGTTTTGAAGACAGACCGCCTTCGTGGGCGGCCTTTTTATGACCGATCACCAGGCCGGTACGGTACTGGCTGGCAGAGGCGGAGGTGGCGTCAGCAGTCCGCCGTTTGCGATCCAGACGACCACAGCGGTCAGCGCCAAGGCCACGATAAAAGCCAACGGGCCGCCGCCGCCGGCCGACTTAACCGCTGGATCCGCGACAGGCTTACGGCCGGTCAGCATCGGTTTGATCAGGTTGTCCTGACGCACGAAGGTATAGAGCAGGACCGCGCAGACATGGAGCCCGACAAGTCCGCCGATGAACCAGATCGTTTGCCGATGAAGGCTGGTGATCCACTCGCTGGTCGCCGTCGACACCATGGCGTAAAGGGGGCCCTTGAAGGCAATGTCATCGTTGGCGACTAAGCCGCTCAGGGTCTGAAAGAGTAGGACGCCAAGCAGTGCCAGCACGGAGATGGCCCCCAGCGGATTATGCCCGATCCCATGCCACCGGCCACGCAGGTAGGCGAGTATCGTCCCGGGTCCGCGCACGAACTGACTGAAACGGGCATAGGTGGAACCGATCAGACCCCAGATCAGTCGGAAGGTCAGCAGGCCCAGAATGGCAAGTCCAAGACGGCCGTGCCACACCATCGGATTGCCGCCAGACAGCCCGGTGACGAAGGCCGCCGCCACCAGTACGAAGAGCAGCCAGTGAACGACGCGGGTCGGCAGATCCCACAGTCGGATAACATGTTTTTGCATCGATTTGCACCAATTGGATGGATTGAACGCGTCCAGCATTGGATGCGTGATGTGGCTATCGGCCGAGTTTCGGATGAACTACCTGTTGAATCAAGATGCGTGCAAGGGGTGAAGAGATGACAAATGCGGTGGTGCTGCTGAGCGGCGGGCTGGATTCGACGACGACGCTCGCCATTGCCCGGGCCGAGGGCTTTGTACCCTATGCACTGTCTTTCCGCTACGGTCAGCGCCATGCGATCGAACTCGATGCGGCCACGCGGGTTGCCAAGTCCATGGGCGTGGCCGAGCATGTGATCGCCGACATCGATCTGCGGCGCTTCGGCGGATCGGCCCTGACCGCCGACCTGGCTGTCCCGAAAGGGCGCGACCTGGCCGGGATGGGCGAGGGGATTCCGATCACCTATGTCCCCGCGCGCAATACCGTGTTTCTCTCCTTTGCGCTCGCCTGGGCCGAGGTGTTGGGCGCCAGCGATCTTTTTATCGGGGTGAATGCGCTCGATTATTCTGGCTATCCCGACTGTCGCCCCGAGTATATCGAAGCCTTCGAGCGCATGGCGAACCTGGCCACCGCCGCTGCGGTGGAAGGCCGTCAACGGCTCAAAATCCATGCGCCACTGATCGAACTCACCAAGGCCGGAATCATTCGCAAGGGGATCGAATTGGGCGTCGACTATGCCCTGACCAGCAGTTGTTACGATCCCGGCGAGGCTGGCCGGCCCTGCGGAGAGTGCGATTCCTGTCTGCTCCGTGCCAAGGGTTTTGCCGAGGCGGGGTTCGCCGATCCGCTGTTACGCCGCGTTCCGATTGATGAACGATGAGACGCCGTTTTTTCGCTTTGAGGTTGTCGCATGACCGAACGTCTTTTCCATGTTGCCGCCGCTCCCTTCGAGGCCGCGCGCCGGGTGGCGATCCTGCCGGAGGGACATCGCGCGCGTCGTCTGCACGGTCACGGTTTCCTGGCGCGCGTCCGCGCCGATCCGCCGTCCGACTGGGCCGCCTTTCCTGGTGCCGCGACCGGGATGCTGACCGCCGCGCTCCAGGCATGCGTCGGGGCGCTCGATTATCGCGATCTGAACGAATTCCTGCCAGTCCCGACCGACGAAAACCTCGCGCGCTGGGTGCGCGACCGCCTCGGCGTGCCGGGAGTCGCGTCGATCGGCATTCAAAGCACCCGCGATCAGGGCGCCGATCTGGATGGCGCGGATCACGCCCATGTCTGGCGCCGTTTCCGTTTCGAGGCCGCCCATCGCCTGCCGAACGTCCCGCCGGGGCATCAATGCGGGCGCATGCATGGTCATGGTTTCGAGGTCATCCTGCACGCCGATCAAGCGCTGGCGGGTCGGGACATGGGGAGCGACTTCGATCGGCTCGACACGCTCTGGGCGCCGCTCCAGGCCGAACTCCATCACGCCTGTCTGAATGACATTCCCGGTCTGGAAAATCCCACCAGCGAGCTGCTCGCGAGCTGGTTGTGGCAGCGTCTCAAGCCCGAGTTGCCGGCGCTGTCCTGGGTGACCGTTTACGAAACCGCGACCGCCGGCTGTCACTACGACGGCCGTCATTACCGTATCTGGAAGGAACAGCGTTTCGAGAGCGCGCTCCAGTTCCCCGCGGCCCCCGAAGGCGACTCGCGGCGCCGGCTGCACGGTCACAGCTATCTGCTGCGGCTGCATCTCACCGCGCCGCTGGACACCGTGCTTGGCTGGACGGTCGACTATGGCGATGTGAAGGCTCTATTCGCGCCCGTCTACCGGCAACTCGATCACCATCGGCTCGACGCATTGCCGCGTCTTGACGCCGCGGATCCCGGTCGTCTGGCACTTTGGATCCGCGAGGAGTGCGCGGCCGTGCTCCCCCAACTCGACCGCATCGACCTGCACGAGACGCCAGGATGCGGGGCCAGTCTCTGTTGGGGCGAACTGGGACCGGCATTGCCGACATGAGTTATCGGGTCAAGGAGATCTTTTACACCTTGCAAGGGGAGGGCGCCCAGACTGGCCGTCCGGCCGTCTTTTGCCGGTTCGCGGGCTGCAATCTCTGGTCCGGGCGCGAACCGGATCGCGAGCGGGCTGTCTGCAACTTCTGCGATACCGACTTTCGAGGCACCGATGGGGAGGGCGGCGGACGCTTTCGCGACGCCAGCGCACTGGCCGACCGGATTCGCGCGGCCTGGCTTGGCGATGATGACGCCGGAGTCAGACCCTATGTCGTCTGTACCGGCGGAGAGCCGCTGTTGCAGCTCGACGCCCCGCTGATCGCCGCCCTGCATGCGCGCGGTTGCGAGATCGCCGTCGAAACCAACGGAACCTGTCCCGCGCCGTTGGGGCTCGATTGGATCTGCGTCAGTCCCAAGGCCGGCGCCGAACTCCGGCTGATCGAGGGCGACGAACTCAAACTCGTCTATCCGCAGCCCGAGGCTCCGCCCGAGCGCTTCGAGGGGCTCGGCTTCCGGTATTTTTTCCTGCAGCCGATGGATGGTCCCCATCTCGCCGTCCATACCGCCCAGGCGATCGACTACTGCAAGGCCCAGCCGCGCTGGCGGTTGAGCGTGCAGACGCACAAGTTGCTTGGGATTCCCTGAGCCTGATCGAGGCTGTCGGGCGGACACGAAAAAGGGCTTGCGCGTGTGGCGCAAGCCCTTGATTTCGATTGGCGCTCCCTAGGGGGTTCGAACCCCTGTTGCCGACGTGAGAGGCCAGCGTCCTAACCGCTAGACGAAGGGAGCAGTAATTATGTCTGCGAGTGCAGCGAAGAATCGCATAATATACGCAGACGCTGCCGTTTCACAAGCGGCGGTTATTCTCGACCGGCCAACCGGTCATATTTACTCGCTGGGGAACACTGGGATCCATTCCCGCTCTCACGAATTGCCGCCCCGGCGCTTTAAGGAACCGCTTACACGAAGGTCATGCAGGAATCCGACCCCAACACGACGAACGTGACGAGACCGCTGATCGTGCCTCGTCCGGAACACAGCCTCTCCCGCGCGAACATTAGCGAGAACGCGCTCAAGGTGCTCTATCGGCTCCGGCAGGAGAATTTTCAGGCCCATCTGGTCGGCGGCGGCGTGCGCGATCTGCTTCTGGGCCACGAGCCCAAGGATTTCGATATCGCCACCGACGCCACCCCCGAACAGGTGCGTCAAGTCTTTCGTAACTGCCGCCTGATCGGGCGACGGTTCCGTTTGGCGCATGTCCATTTCGGGCGCGACATCATCGAGGTCGCGACCTTTCGCGGCTGCGGCGACGATGCCGATCCGCTGGATCGCCGACTCGAAAACGGCATGATCGTGCGCGACAACATTTATGGCTCCATCGCGGAGGATGCGCTACGGCGGGATTTCACCATCAACGCGCTCTACTACGATATCGCCGATTTTTCGCTACACGATTATGCCGATGGCCTGGCGGACCTGAAGGCCGGCCGGCTGCGTCTGATCGGCGATCCCGAGCAGCGCTATCGCGAGGATCCGGCGCGGATGCTGCGCGCCGTGCGCTTCGCCTGCAAGCTCGGCTTTGCCATCGAACCGGCCACCGAGCGGCCGCTGTACGAACTCGGCTCGCTGCTTGCCGACATCGCCGCCGCGCGTCTGTTCGACGAGCTCATCAAACTGTTTCACTCGGGCTACGGTCTCGACGTCTTCGAGAAACTGCGTCATTACGGGCTCTTCGGCCAGCTCTTCCCGGACACCGAAGCCTGTCTGGCGCGCGAGGATCACGACTTTCCGATCACCTTCGTCAGCCGCGGGTTGTCGAACACCGATCAGCGTATTCGGGAGGATAAACCGGTCACCCCCGCGTTTCTGTTCGCGATTCTGCTTTGGGAGCCGGTGCGCCAGCGGTCCGAGCAGTTACAGGCCGAGGGGATGCCCGCCGTCGAGGCGATTCTGCTGGCATCCAGCGCGGTCTGCCAGCGCCAACAATCGCTGGTTGCGATCCCCAAGCGCTTCTCGCTGCCCATGCGCGAAATCTGGGCGCTGCAGCCGCGTCTCGAACAGCGCGACGGCAAGCGGCCCTATCGGCTGATCGCCCACCCCCGTTTCCGGGCCGCCTACGATTTTCTGGTGGTGCGGGCCGCCGCGGGCGAGGCGGATGCCGAGCTGGCCGACTGGTGGACCCGTTTCCAGGATGCGAGCGGTCCGGAGCGGGCCAAGATGATCGAAGGCGGAGCCAAACGCCGCCGGCCGCGCCGGCGTCGCGGTAAGTCCGCCGCTTCCTCCACGGAAACAGCCGGTTGATTCCAGAGCGCAGGGGCGAATCCTCTCCGAAACATTCTGGTATTGCAGATCAATGGCGATTGACTACGTGAGAAGCTGACCGACTGGCATGTGGATATCGCCGCTCAGACTCGGTCTGCCACAAATGGCTCAAGGATCGCAAAGACCACACCCTGTCGGACGAGGATGTCGCGCACTATCGGAAGATCGTCGGCGCCCTGTCCGAGACCATCCGCCTTTTTGATCGCCCCGCGTTGATCGGACAAGTGGATGCACTCCACCAACGGGTCAGTCGCCTGATTGATTTGTGTCAGGGCCGTGATGCCGAGTCATACTTAACCGATCCCGTCGCATGCGATGGGAGAACAATGCCGAAAAACTGGTACCGCCGGGCCGCTGTCAGTATTCTTTTCACCCTTCATGATGCCTTCGGAGCCGCCAATGTCCTCTACGCCGATCTCCGTCACCGCTCTGGCCGCCATGAAGTCGCGGGGCGAGCGGATTGTTGCGTTGACCTGTTATGACGCCTGCTTCGCGCGCCTGCTCGACGCGGCGGGTGTGGATCTGCTGCTGGTGGGCGATTCGCTCGGGATGGTTCTGCAGGGCCATGCCACCACGGTACCGGTGACGGTCGAGCAGATGGCCTACCATACCGCCTGCGTTTCTCGTGGACGCGAGCGGGCGTTGGTGGTGGCCGATCTGCCGTTCCTGTCCTGCGCCACGCCGGAGCGCGCGCTCGACAATGCGGCGCGTCTGATGCAGGAGGGCGGGGCTCATGTGGTCAAGCTCGAAGGCGGCGCGCCGATGCTGGAGATTGTCCGGCGGCTCACCGAGCAGGGCGTGCCGGTGTGCGCGCATCTTGGGCTGCTGCCGCAGTCGGTGCATCGGATCGGCGGTTACCGCTTCCAGGGACGCGATCATGCCTCCTCCGAGGCGATCCGGCACGATGCCCTGGCGATGCAGGACGCGGGCGCCAGTCTGCTGGTGCTGGAGTGCGTCCCGGCGGCGTTGGCCGCCGAGATCGGCGTGACCCTGACGATTCCCGTCATCGGCATCGGTGCCGGCGCGGGGTGCGACGGTCAGGTGCTGGTACTGCATGACATGCTCGGTCTGCATCCCGGCCGTCCGCCGAGTTTCAGCCGCGATTTCATGCATGGGCGCGGCTCGATCGCCGAGTCGATCGCCGCCTATGTGGAGTCGGTCCGCGACGGCAGTTTCCCGGCGGCCGTCGAAACGCCGTATTGAAGACTGGGATACGAGAATGGATCGCATCGAGCCACTTGAGAATCTGCGCGCCCGGGTCGCCGGCTGGCGCGCCGCTGGCGAACGGGTGGCGTTTGTCCCGACCATGGGCAACCTGCATCAAGGTCACCTGACGCTGGCGCGGGAGGCGCGGAGTCGGGCCGAGCGAGTGGTCGTCAGCATCTTCGTCAATCCGCTTCAGTTCGGCGCCGGCGAGGATCTGGACGCCTATCCGCGCACATTGGAAGAGGACCGGCGGTTGCTTGACGGGACCGGCTGCGATCTGCTTTTCACGCCCACGGCCAGCGTTGTCTATCCGCGCGGTCAGTCCGGTCAAACGCGGGTCGAGGTGCCCGGACTCTCGGACATCCTCTGCGGGGCCACCCGGCCCGGACACTTCGTCGGGGTCGCGACGGTCGTCTGTAAACTCTTCAACATGGTACAGCCGGATGTCGCGCTGTTCGGCGAGAAGGATTTCCAACAACTGCTGGTGATCCGGCGCATGGTCGAGGATCTAAATCTGCCGGTCGAGATCGTCGGGGTGCCGACGGTGCGCGAGCCGGACGGACTGGCGATGAGCTCGCGCAATGGCTATCTGTCTCCGGATGAACGCGCGCTTGCGCCCGCGCTGTATCGGTCGCTGACGCAAGCGGGACAGTTGTTGCGTCAGGGGATCGCCGTCGATGAGGTCGAACGAACGGCGGTCGCGGCGCTGCGGGAGTCGGGTCTGACGCCCGATTATGTGACGGTTCGCCGGGCGGACGATCTTGATCCGGTGACTGGGGACGATGCGAATGTCGTGGTCCTGGGAGCGGCCTATCTCGGTCGGGCGCGGTTGATCGATAATCTGAGAGTGACGCGGATCGCCGCAGCGTGATGCTGCATTGCAGCAAATGCTGCGGTAAACTACTGGCTATCTGCTAATGAAAGCGTCTTCATCGAGTCATGAAGACCCGGCCCGAGCGGCCTTTGAGAGGAATGAATACATGCATTTAACCTTGCTGAAGTGCAAGTTGCATCGCGCCTGCGTGACGCATGCCGAAGTGGATTACGAGGGTTCCTGCGCCATCGACGAGGATCTCCTTAAGCTATCGGGTATCCGCGAATACGAGCAGATTCAGATCTATAACGTCACCAATGGCGAGCGCTTCACAACCTATGCGATCCGCGCCGAGGCCGGTTCGCGGGTCATCTCGGTGAATGGCGCCGCGGCTCATAAGGCCGCGCCCGGCGATCGGGTCATCATCTGCGCCTATGCCGGCATGACCGAGGCGGAGGCCGAGGTCTTCAAACCGGATCTGGTCTATCTCAACGAGCACAATCGGGTGATTCGCACCGGCGATGCGATTCCTGCCCAAGCGGCCTGAATCTCTTGGGATCAACCAGGCATGCGGTGCGGCATGTGCCGTGTGCCGGCACGCTAAACGTCAAGATGTCAGAACGTTAGAATCCTGTCGCTGTCCACGATCCACTGCGCCAACGCTTGCATGGTCGACTGCTCGGCACCCTCGAAATAGGGATGATTTTTGTAAATGCCGCAGCGCGCCATGCAGGTGCCACAAACCTTGACCGCGACGCCACGCGCGATCAGCGCCTTGAGCATCTGCGAGAGATCCTGATCGTAACCTTCGGGCGGACGGCAGACCTCACGCGCCAGATCCACCGAATCGTTCATGAGAAATAGACGAACCTCCTGTCCGTTCTCGGCCAGGCTGTTGGCGAGGCGCAGTCCGTTCCAGGTGACATCGGTGTTGTCGTAGGGCTCGCGGTTAAACACGATCAGAATTTTCATGGGCATTTGCTCGTGGGGTCGCTTATTAGGGAGTTCCCATTCTAGCGAGTCTCGACGGCGCGGCGCATCAACCCAGCGCCGCGTCGAGCCGGGTTTGACGCTCCGCGATGGCGTCGGCGTAGAGTTGGAGATATTGCAGCCCGCTGGCCTCCCAGCTCAGATCCTGCGACATCCCCGTGGTTGCCAGTCGTTGCCAGCCGTTCGGGTCGTCCCGATAGAGGCGCAAGGATTGATGGATCGCGTTCAGCAGTGCTGGTGATTGCGGTTCGTCGAACAGAAAACCGGTGGCGGTTCCGTTCGCGAGCGTTTCGGGCGTGCTGTGCACGACCGTGTCCGCGAGTCCGCCCGTGCGATGGACGATGGGCGGCGTGCCGTAGCGCAGACTGTAGATCTGGTTGAGTCCGCAGGGCTCGAAACGCGAGGGCATGAGAAAGACATCGCAACCGGCCTCGATGCGGTGCGCGCGCGCCTCGTCATAGCCAATGAAGACGCCGACCTGGCGCGGGTGCCGGGCGGCGATGTCCAGCAGCGCCTGCTCGGTCCGACGTTCGCCGGCGGCCACCACCATGAACTGGACGCGGGGGTCGCGCAGCAGTTCCGGTAGGATCGCCAGGATCAGATCCACGCCCTTCTGCTCGACCAGTCGCCCGATATAGCCGAGGACGAAGGCGTCCTCGTTGCGCGGCAGACCGAACTCGCGCTGGAGATCGAGTTTGTTCTCCGCCTTCAGGCCGAAGCTGTCCCGATCATAATGATGCGGGATCAGCGGATCCGTCGCCGGATCCCAGGCCTGATAGTCGATCCCGTTGAGGATGCCGCTGAAGCGGCTGCCGATCTGACGCAACAGTCCATCGAGCCCGCAGCCGAAGCGCGGGGTACGGACTTCCGCCGCATAGGTCGGGCTGACGGTATTGACCCGGTCGGAGAAGACGATGCCGCCCTTGATGAAGGACAGGCGTTGATGAAACTCCAACCCCGAGAGGCTCCAGAGCGCGGGCGGCAGCCCGATGCGCTCATAGGTGGCGCGGTCGAACAGGCCCTGGTAGGCCAGATTATGGATGGTGAAGACCGTGGCCGGGCGCTCGGGAAGATCCTTCAGGAGGGCCGGGGCCAGGCCGGTCTGCCAGTCGTTGCCGTGCAGCACGTCGGGCCGCCAGCCGAGCGCCGGCAAACCCTGGGCGATCAGCGCGACGACGCGGCAGAACAGCAGGAAGCGTTCGGCGTTATCGCCCCAGTCGCGACCGCTGAGATCGGTATAGGGATTGCCTTCCCGGCAGAAATAGTCCGGCGCGTCGACCAGATAAACCGGGAGGTCATGGTCTGGGTGCAGGCCCTCCAGCAGACGGATCCCGGCGGGATATCCGGGAACCTTGAGTTCGCACCGCGGCTTCGGGTCGCGCAACTGTCTGACGGCGCGCGGGTAGGCGGGCATGATGAGCCGCGCGTCATGCCCGAGCTGCCGCAAGGCCGCCGGCAGACTGGCCGCGACATCGGCGAGCCCGCCGGTCTTGATCAGCGGATGCGCCTCGCTGCTGGCCATCAGGACGCTCAAGCAATCTTGATTGGACGCGGGGGAGGAAGAGGATTTAACTGGCTGCTCCATGGGAGGTCTCTGAATCCTGGCGGGTGTGCTCGTGATGCGCCCGCGCACGGCTTGGCAACTTGATGACAGACTTCACGTTAGCACATTTCCCCTAGAGCGAGGCAACAGGCCCATGTTGGATCCCTGCACCATTCTCATCTTCGGCGCCACCGGCAATCTGGCGAGTCACAAACTGCTCCCGGCCCTCTATCACATCGAGGCGGCGGAACGGATGCACCCCGCCAGCCGGATCCTCGGTTTTGGCCGGCGCGACTGGTCCGACGACGACTGGCGCGGGCATATCCAAACGATACTTGCCGAATACGGCGCAAAAAAACAGGACGCGAGCGCCATTTCCCGTTTGCTGGCGCGCGCGCATTTCGTCGAAGGCGATCTGGAACAGCCCGACGGTTACCGACGACTCGCCGAGCGGCTACAGGGCGCCGAGGGATTTTCCGGAAACCTGATGTCCTACCTGGCGGTGGCGCCCAAATATTATGCGCCGATTGTCGAACAACTCGCCGCCAACGGTCTTCACGCCCAGGAACGGGGCTGGTCCCGGCTGGTGGTGGAAAAGCCGTTCGGGTTCGATCTGGAGAGCGCCAGCATTCTGGATCTCGGGTTGCGTCGCCATTTTACCGAGGATCGGATCTATCGCATCGATCACTATCTCGGCAAAAGCACGGTGCAGAATATACTCGTTTTCCGCTTCGCGAATCTGCTTCTGGAGCCGCTCTGGAATCGCAATTACATCGATCACGTGCAGATCTCGCACGCCGAGTCGCAGGGGATCGAGGAGCGCGCCGGCTTTTATGATGGGGTCGGCGCCCTGCGCGACATGATCCAGAGTCATCTGCTGCAGATGCTGACACTGGTCGCGATGGAGCCGCCGCCGAACCTGGACGCCGAGGCGCTGCGCGACGAAAAGGTCAAGGTGCTGCGCTCCATCCGCCCGATTCCGCGCGAGGCGGTTCACGCGCAGGCGTTCCGCGCCCAGTACGCGCCGGGTCAGGCCGGCGGCAGCAAACTGGCCGGCTATCGCGAGGAACCCGGCGTGGCGCAGAACAGCACCACCGAGACCTATGCCGCGCTCAAGCTCTATATCGACAACTGGCGCTGGCGCAACGTGCCCTTCTATCTGCGCACCGGCAAGCGGCTCGGGCAGACCAATTCGTTGATCGCCATTCGTTTCAAGCACCCGCCGCAGCAGTTATTCCAGTCCACTGCCATCGAACGGCTCAAACCCAACTGGATCCTGCTCAACATCCAGCCCAACGAATGCATGCGTCTGGAGATCCAGGTCAAACAGCCGGGGCTCGAAATGCTCGCCCAGACCGAGCGTCTGGACGCCAGCAGTTGTACCCTGCCGCCCGAGCACATCGACGCCTACGAGGCGTTGATCCTGGACGTGATCGAGGGCGATCACACCCATTTTCTGCGTTATGACGAGGTGAACTGGGCCTGGCGGGTGGTCGATCCGGTGCTCAAACTCTGGGCCACCGAGCGCGATTTCATCCAAACCTATCCGGCCGGTTCCTGGGGGCCGGCCGAGGCCAACCGGCTGTTCGACCGGGACGATCAAGAGTGGCGTAATGGGCTTGACGGGTGAGCGCGGATCATCTGGTGCATCTACCGGATGAATTACCAGTCCGCGCCGAGCACCATCTTTGGTCAATCTCACTGGTCGATTCGGCTAAACTCCTCGCCCAGGATTATGGGCTTGCCGCAATGGACGCGATTCATCTCGCCGTGGCGATTGCCGCGCAAGCCGATGTCTTCATTTCCGGAGAGAGATTGGGTAAACCCCTATTCCGGGTTCGGGAGATTGCGACCCAGTCCTTATGGGAGACGAACGCTTGACCCCTTATTTTGCGCGAGGAAATTTATCATCATGTCGCTCGTGAATCAGACCCCTCAGTGGCAGGCCCTTCAGCAACATTGGGACGCGCTGCAAGCCGCGCGGATCCAGGATCTGTTTGCCGCCGAGCCCAAGCGCGCCGAGTCCATGCGCCTGTCGGCGGCCGGGCTCCAGCTCGATTACTCGAAAAATCTCGTCACCCAGGAGACCCTGTCCCTGTTGCTGGCGCTGGCCGAGGCGGTGGATCTGAAGGGCTGGACCCGGCGCATGTTCGACGGCGAGCCGATCAATAACACCGAAGGGCGTGCGGTGTTGCATATCGCGTTGCGCAATCGCTCCAATCGGCCGATCCAGGTCAATGGCGAAGACGTGATGCCGCTGGTCAATGGCGTGCTCGGACGTATGGAGCAATTCGTCGACCGCGTCCGTTCCGGCGACTGGCGCGGACATACCGGGCGGCGCATCGCCGACGTGGTCAATATCGGCATTGGCGGTTCCAATCTTGGTCCCAAGATGGTTTGCGCCGCGCTGGCGCCTTATCAGCGCGACGATCTGCGGGTGCATTTCGTCTCCAATGTCGACGGCACCCATCTGGTCGAGACCGTGCAGCGACTGGACCCGGAGACCACGCTGTTCATCGTCGCCTCCAAGACCTTCACCACCCAGGAAACCATGACCAACGCCACCAGCGCGCGCGACTGGCTGCTCGCGGCGCTCGGCGATCCCGCGGCGGTGGCCCATCATTTCGTGGCTGTCTCCACCAGCGCCGAAAAGGTCGCCGCCTTCGGTATCGATACCGCCAACATGTTCGGCTTCTGGGACTGGGTCGGCGGGCGCTATTCGCTGTGGTCGGCGATCGGCCTGCCGATCGCGCTGGCGGTCGGTTTCGATCGCTTCGTCGAGTTGCTCGAAGGCGCGCATGCGATGGACGAGCATTTCCGCACCGCGGATCTGTCCGAGAACATGCCGGCGCTGCTAGGATTGATCGGAGTCTGGTACGCCAACTTCGCCGGTGCCCGCACCCACGCGGTGCTGCCCTACGATCAGTCGCTCCGTTACCTGCCGGCCTATCTGCAGCAGGGCGACATGGAGAGCAACGGCAAGGGCGTCACCCGCGAGGGCGTGGCGGTCGATTACAGCACCGGCCCGGTGGTCTGGGGCGAGGCGGGCACCGACGGTCAGCACGCCTTCTATCAGCTCATCCACCAGGGCACCCAGACGATTCCGGCGGATTTCATCGGCGCCATTCGCAGCCACAACGAACTCGGCGATCATCATCCCAAGTTCATGGCTAACTTCTTCGCCCAGACCGAGGCGCTGATGCGCGGTCGCACCTTCGAGGAGGCGCTGGCGGAGCAGCGGGCCGCGGGCCTCCCCGAGGAGCAGGCGCAATGGCTCGCCCATCACCGTACCTTCCCCGGCAATCGGCCGACCAATAGCATCCTGATGGAGCGTCTGACCCCGCGTACCCTGGGCGCGCTGATCGCCCTGTACGAACACCGCATCTTCACCCAGGGCGTGATCTGGGGCGTCAATTCGTTCGACCAATGGGGCGTGGAACTTGGCAAACAGTTGGCCAGCGTCATCCTCGACGAGATCCAGTCCGGCAAGGTGACGGCGGATCATGATCCGTCCACGCGCGCGCTGCTGGAACATTTCATCCGTCAGCGGCGCGGTTGAATTTAGGCGAATTCCGGAAATGACTTGACCCGGCGTCAAACCCCGTAGGAGCCCGCTTGCGGGCGACGGCTGGGCGCATGGAAGGCATCTTAGCGGGTCAAGTCGCCCGCAAGCGGGTTCCTACGGTTAGGGGCTTTCCCAACAATCGCCTAAGTTGCTGCCCTCAATCCAAAGACTCCCACTATTTAAGGTTTTTATGGCCACTGTGATCGAAGCCGCGCAGGAACTCCCCGCCGACGAGCGCCGCATTCTCCAGGTGGTTTCCGTTGTCCATGAAGCGGTCAACCAGACCAGCTTGCAGACAATCCTGAACCAGCTTGGCTGGCGCGATCAGAAGGGCCAGCCACTCTCCACACTCTTTTCGACCGCGCGACGTACCCGTCTGCTCGTTCAGCGGATCCTGGTCAAGCAGGGGAATAATTTTTTCTGCGCCCCCGATCTGGCCGAGATGCTCACCCGCGAAACGGTTCGCGAAGGCACCTTTGATCGCATCGTTGCCGCCGCCGAGACGGTCATGAGCGCCAAGTCGCGCTATCAGTGGGAGACGGTGAGCGAGCGCCGGCAGACGCGGCGACTGCGCAACGCGCTCTACGCCGGTCGGGAAGCGGATGTCCTGACTCTGCTCGGATTGGATAAGCGCAGCCCGGAGCTGCCCGTGAGCTACCGGGAGGTCGAGTCGCTGACGCGTATCTGTACCGCCTCGCCCGATCCGGACTGGTTCGAGATGCTCAGCCCTCGGCTGCGCATCCTGGCGCTCGCGCCGGGGATGCGCGAGGCGAGCCTGACGCTGACTCCGCGACCGGAGATTCAGGCGTTCATGGAGCGTGGTCTGACGCCGTTGGCGACCGAGTATCCCGAAGCGGCCTGCGCGCTTGCCGAGCAACATCTGTTCAGGGGCTATTTCGACCAGGCCGCGGCCATCCTGGGCAACCGGATCACGCCCGAAACCCTGCCCCTGATCGGCTGGCTGCATCTGGCGCGCGGGCGTCACGAAGAATCGCTGGAGGTCTTCGATCTGCACCTCGCGACCCTGCGGCGTCAGACCCGCAAGCGCAATCTCGCCGTGCCGGGGCTGCCCGGCATCATGCACCTGCTCGCGCTGCTGCGTCGGGGCTCGCCGGCGGATCTGGAGCGGGTCCAGGCGCAAGCCGGTCTGGTGCTGCGGTTGCCAGTCGCCGATCCGAGCGCGCCGGTTTTCCAGATGCTCAGCCAACTGGCCAGCGTGCTCGCCGGACGCCAGCGCCCGCAGGAGGCAAGCTGGCTGCGCGAGGGCGCGGTGGTCAAACGCCCTTTCGATCTCCTCTTTCTGTGTCTCATGCGTCATTGGCTGGGCGAACGTCCCGGTCTGGAGTTGCTCAAGGCACTTGCGACCTACTGCGAGGATGCCGTCGCGGCGGGGATCCACTGGTATGCCTGGGAAGGCATCGAGTTGTTGCGATTGCACGGCCGGCCACTCCAGATTGCCGCGCTGCCAACGCCACCGGAGTCACTGGTCAGGCTCGCCGGACTGCTCACCCCGAAATCGGCCTGGGAGATCGCCCTGGAGGCACTCAAGGGGGTCGGAGCCACGGGCGGCGAGGGCAAGACCGCGCCGGGCGGCGAGGCCGGAGCGGATCGCCGGATGTGCTGGCAGCTCGCGCTCTATGGCGGTCAGGGTACCCTGGAGCCGCGCGAACAGAAGCGGAAAAAGGCCGGCGGCTGGTCGCAGGGCCGCCCGGTCGCGTTGCAGAAGCTGGCAGAGTCGCCCAATGATTACGACTATCTGACCCCGCAGGATCGACGGATCTGCGGCTGCATCCAGCGCGAGACCGAAACCGGCTGGTACGGCGGCTATGGCCGCACCCATTTCAGCCTGGACTCGGACGCCGCCCTGCTAGCCGCTGTCGGGCATCCGCTGGTGTTTCGCGCCGGCGCCATGGAGACCCCGCTCGAACTGGTGCGCGGCGGCCCGGCGCTCGAAGTGGTCAAGGGCGAGGGCGTCATCCTGGTGCGCATCAATCCGGTGCCCCCGGAAGGCTCGAATCTGCTGCTGGTCAGCGAATCCGCCGCGCGCATCCGGCTGATACAGTTCGACGCCACGCATCGCCGGATCGCGTCCATCCTGGGGGCCGAGGGGCTCAAGGTTCCACCGGACGGCAAGGAGCGGCTGCTCGAAGGTATCGCCGCCATCGCCCCGCTGCTGACCGTGCATTCGGCAATCGGCGGAACCGAACAGATCGCCGAAACCGTCCCCGCCGATCCGCGTCCTTATCTGCATCTGAATCCGGCCGAGGCCGGTCTGAATCTGGAACTCCTGATGCAGCCCTTGGGCGAAAAGGGTCCGCGACTGCTTCCGGGTCAGGGCCTGTCGACCCTGTTCGGCGAGTTGGACGGGCGCGCGGTGCAGACCGCGCGCGATCTGGTCGGCGAGCGCCGGAACGCGCAAACCGTGCTCGATGCCTGCCCGGCGCTCGCCGACGGAGGCGACTGGAACTGGTGTCTGGACGATCCCGAAACGGCACTGACCGCGCTGGAACAGTTGCACATGCTAGGCGACGCGGTCGTGCTGCAATGGCCCGAGGGCAAGCGGATCGGTCTTTCCAAGGAAGCCACGCTCGCGCGGATGAGCGTGAGTATCGCCAAGGAACGCGATTGGCTGGGGCTGGAGGGCGGACTGACCCTGGACGATGGCAGCCTGCTCGGGATGCGCAAGCTCCTGGAACTGGTCGCGGACTCCAAAGGCCGTTTCGTGCGCCTGGACGAACGCGAATATCTGGTGCTCAGCGAGTCGCTACGCCGACGCCTGGACAATCTGCGGGGCCTGACCGATCGCGGACATTTCCACCCGCTGGCCGCCGCCGCCATCGAGGAAAGTCTGGAAGGCATGGCGGTCAAGTCCAGCAAACACTGGAAGGGTCTGCTGGCGCGGCTGGCCGAGGTGCGCGAACTGGAGCCTGTCATCCCGTCCACGCTGCAAGCTGAATTGCGTGACTATCAGGTCGAGGGCTACCGTTGGCTCGCGCGTCTGGCCCATTGGGGCGCCGGCGCCTGTCTGGCCGACGACATGGGACTGGGCAAGACCGTGCAGGCCCTGGCGATGATCCTCGCGCGTGCCCCGGAAGGGCCGACGTTGGTCCTGGCCCCCATGTCGGTCTGCTCCAACTGGGTCAGCGAGGCTCGCCGGTTCGCGCCGACGTTGCAACCCAAACGCTTCGGCGAGGGCGATCGGGAGCGGATGCTCGAATCAGCCGGCCCCTTCGATCTCATCATCTCCACCTACGGACTGCTCCAGACCGAGGGCGAGCGGCTCGCCGGCGTGAACTGGTCGACCATCGTCGCCGACGAGGCGCAGGCGTTCAAGAACGCCCAGACCAAACGCTCGCAGGCGATCATGAAGCTCAACGCCGGCTTTCGGATGATCACCACCGGTACCCCCATTGAAAACCATCTGGGCGAGTTGTGGAACCTCTTCCGGTTCATCAACCCCGGACTGCTCGGCTCGCTGGACTCCTTCAACCAGCGCTTCGCCGCGCCCATCGAACAACGTCAGGACAGCGGCGCGCGCCAGCGTCTGCGCCAACTGCTCAAGCCCTTCATCCTGCGCCGGCTCAAGACCGATGTCCTGAGCGAACTGCCGCCGCGCACCGAAATCACCCTGGAACTGGAGTTCAGCGCGGCGGAAGCGGCGCTTTACGAAGCACTGCGCCGACAGGCCATCGAACGGCTGAAACTCGGAGACGCCAACCCCGGCCAAAAGCGCATGCAACTGCTGGCCGAGATCATGCGACTGCGCCGCGCCTGCTGTCATCCCAAGCTGGCGCTGCCCGACAGCGACATCCCGAGCGCCAAGCTCGACGCCTTCGGCGAGATCGTCGACGAACTGCTCGAAAACCGTCACAAAGCGCTGGTGTTCAGCCAATTCGTCGACCATCTGCATCTGATCCGCGCCCATCTGGACGCGCGGGGCGTGCGTTATCAATATCTCGACGGCTCCACCCCGGAGGCCAAGCGCAAGACCGCCGTCGCCGCGTTCCAGGCGGGGGAGGGCGATCTGTTCCTCATCAGCCTGCGCGCCGGCGGTTCCGGGCTCAACCTCACCGCCGCCGACTATGTCATCCACATGGATCCCTGGTGGAACCCGGCGGTCGAGGATCAGGCGTCCGATCGCGCTCACCGCATCGGCCAGGAACGCCCAGTCACCATCTACCGGCTCATCACCAAAGGCACCATCGAGGAAAAGATCATCGCCCTGCACGCCAGCAAGCGCGACCTGGCCGACGGACTGCTGGAAGGCGCCGGCGACGGCGGGCGCTTGAGCTACGAGGACATGCTGGCCTTGATTCGAGAGCAGGGTTGATTCGGGTTCGCGCTCCCGCCTGACACGATTTCTTGTGACTCAATCCGCGCGAGCTGGAGCGATTGGTATCGACGAGATTGCATTGAAGAAAGGCCATCGTGATTTTGTGGTCGTAATCAGTGCTTATGTAAACGCGACGTTGCATGCGCAAACGCGAATTGAAACGCCTACGTCGCACGCTCTCCAAAGCGGCTCTGAATCAGCTCAAGAACGCGCATTGAATCCTGCGTCATCGCCGCTCCGACCTCAATGCCGATGAGCGTCGTCTTCTCAATCGCTTATTTATCCATTCACCAACACTGAAAGAAGCATACGAAGCCTGCGAAGCGCTCACCGCCATTTATGAAAGCCGCCTGTCAAAAGCCTGAATCCGTGAATTTAATGACGAGATCATTCCGTTTTGGGTCATGAACCACGCCGTGCATCATTCTATCTGTAAGAATCAGGCGAGCGATGTGCCGAATAGGCTTCAATACGCGCCTTTTTCGAGTCCCGATGCCTGGAAAGGCTTTGAATGCGACCGCCAGGCAATAGAACCCCGCCGCGCCCCGGCGCGGACCATTGCAAGCGGGTGTCTAGGCCACTCATGTGCAGGCCAATCGGGCATAGAGGCGTTGAAAGATGGACACCACCGGGCAGCCATAGGCCAGGGCGAGCTTCAGACGCCGGCCGGTTCGGATCAGGCGTCCGGCCAGAGACATCAGCTCTTGCATGACGGTGCGCAGACGCCGGCGCTTGGCGGGATGACGCGGCGGAGCATCGGCGCCGAGCAGACCGTTCTGCCCGATCCAGCGCAGGATGTTGTAGGCCAAGACAGCGCGGGCGAGGACTAGGGCGTTGGTCGCAAACTTGCCCGAGGGCAGACGCTCGATGTCCAGATCAGTCTTGAATTCACTGTGGAATTGTTCGGAGGTGCCGTGGTCGGCGTACAGGGCGATGACGGTTTCGGCATCGCACCACGCCAGGCTCGTCCACCAGCCCTCGATCTCGATCTACGGGACCAGCAGATGCTGTCCGCGCTTGTCGATGGTGCGCTCGATGACGCGCATCGCGCGGCGTAGCGGGTACGTGTGATGGCCGTCCGTGCGCGTCTCGAACACGTCGAACAGGGCGACGCGCTTGCCCGGGCGCGGCGTGCTCCACTCGGCGTGGGCTAGCCAGCTCTCGGGGCGTTCCTGGCGGGGATTCCACTTGATGAGGTAGTGGACCGGCGCCTTCGCGTCGTTGGCCTCGTGGTGGGCCTCGATCACGGCGATCTTCTCGAGGGCGTCGTTGCCGCCGTCAAGGCGCACCAGCAGCGGGGCTTGGGTCAAACGGCGTGCCTTCTCGAGGATCTGATCGAGGAACGCCGGGGTGCCCTTTTGACCGTGCTGGCTGCCCTCGCGCAGTTCCAGTTCCAGGCACTAGCCTTCCTGTCCGAGATAGGCCGCCATGGGGGCGTAGCCGTCCATGCCCTTGTAAGTCCGCGAAACCCCTTCCTTCTTCGAGTCGGAGTTGTAGAACGGGGTGACAGCGCCGTCCAAGGGCATCAAGCCGTTGTCCAGCGGCATGAGCTGAGCGCCGGTTCGGCGCAGAAAGTCGACGGTTGGTCTGATGATGCAGCGCCATGCCAATGAGCCCAAGCCCCGCGTAGGAGGTGAGATCTGCCTCGGATTCGGTGATGATGGGCCGTCGCAACGTGGCACCTGCCGGGTGAGTTCGAAAACAGGGCTATTTTAAATTTATCTTTTTGTTATTTAGAGTTATTTTGTTATTTTCTGCTCATTCAGTTCACCGGCTCAGGATATAGAGAAGGGCACTGCCGGATTTTTAAATGATTCGAATGCGCAGTTCGTCGCCGTGTCGCTCGATCTCCAGCTCAATATCCGTTCGCTAAAAAGATCGGGGTGCGAGACGCAGACCTCCAAGGATCTCCCTTCACCGGCCTGCCCGGAAGCCCTGTGTGGACGCCTGCCGTGCAATCACCAGCGGACAATCCAACTCCGGATGCGGGATGACCTGCACGGGCAGGCCGAAGACATGCTCGATATTCTCCGGCTCCAGAAGCACCCGAGGCCGGTCCACGGCGAGCAGACGCCCTGCCTTCATGAGTGCGATGCGGTCGCCGTACTGGGCGGCCTGGTTGAGATCGTGCAGCACCACCAGGACGCCGATGTGCCGATCGGTCCAGCGGCGCGCGAGGGCGAGCGTGGCGTGCTGGTGGGCCAGGTCGAGGCTGGCGGTGGGCTCGTCGAGCAGCAGGTAGCGCGGCTCGTCGTCTGGCAACGGCGTCCAGAGTTGCGCCAAAATACGCGCCAGATGGACGCGCTGGCGTTCGCCACCGGAGAGGGTGGTGTAGCGCCGCTCGGCCAGGTGATCCGCCTCGGTGGCCAGCAACGCCTCGGCGGCGATTCGGGTGTCGCCGGGTCCGGATCCGCCGTGCGGGATGCGCCCCATGGCGGCGACCTCCAGCGCGGCTCATCACCTATCACATTCTGGCAAACTGCCGCTCAGTCGATGTTGAGGTGATTGAGGATCATGGGAAGCGTCAAACGATTGGCTGATGAAGTGGCGTGCGGGCTGCGCGAGGTGCACCCGCGTCTGCGCAAGACGGTGGTGAGCAAGCTGGCGTTGGCGGTCGGGGCGATGATCGAAGGCCAAACCCCGAACACGGTGGAGTTGGCCAATCTGCTGCCCTTGGACACCGAGCGGCAGGACATGCGCGAGCAATGGCTGAGGCGTTTGCTGAAGAATCCGCGGTTGGGTCCGGGAATGGTGATTGAGCCCTTTGCACGAGCGGAGTTGGCGAAGGCGGCCAGCCATGGTCAGACGGTGTTGTTGAGCCTGGACCAAACCGATTTGGGTGATCGGATGGCGCTGCTGATGGTGGCGTTGCGGGTGGGTGATCGCGCGATACCGCTGGCGTGGCGGGCTGAGGAAGGGGCGGCCAATCTCGGCTTCGCGGGCCAGCAGGTGGTGTTGGAGCCGCTCCTGGCCTGGCTGCCGTCCGGGGCGCGCGTGCTGCTATCGGCGGACCGGTTCTATCCGTCGGCGGGCCTGTTCGGGTGGCTCCAAGCCCGGGGCTGGAGCTACCGGCTGCGCCTGAAGAGCAACGTGCTAACGGATACCGGGCAGGGCGATGAGACGACGACGGGCGCGTTGGCACACGGGGTGACGGAACGTTACTTCACCGGTGTGCGCCTGTTTGCGCAGGGGGTGATCACGAACCTCGGGATCCTGCACGAGGATGGCCACCCCGAGCCGTGGATCATTGCCATGGACGCCGCCCCGACACGGGCAAGCGTGCTTGACGACGCTGCTCGCTGGGCCATCGAACCGATGTTCTCCGACGTCAAGGGCCGGGGCTTCGACTTGGAGGATTCGCAACTCCAGCATGCCGAGCGTTTGGAGCGACTGGTGCTCATCATGGCCTTGGTCATGTACTGGTGTGTTCGCGCCGGCCGAGACGAGGGGCTGAACGATCCGACACCACTCGAAAAAAAGTCCAGGCGCAGAACGACCCCGCGCATTGGAGCTTCAGGAAACTCTATCGTAGCCTGGTCTCGTGGTTCACGCGCGGCCTGCGCCGTCTGAAGCGGTGCCTTCAAAACGACCTCCCGTTGCCCGCTTTTCATGCCCGTGAGTAACTGATAGGTGATGAGCCAGCGCGGTGAAGGGGAAGCTCAAGGGATTCTGCTGGGGCAGAATGGCGCGCCGCCGGGCGCAGTCCGCGGCGGACCAGTGTCCGAGCGGAATGCCGTTCAGGCGGATCTCGCCGGCGTCCGGCTTGAGTTCGCCGCTCAGACAGCGCAGCAGGGTCGATTTGCCGGCCCCGTTGGCGCCCAGGACAACCAGCACCTCTCCGGGATGTAGCGTGAGACTAACCCCGTCGATCAGTGCGCGCCCGCCCCGCGTCAGTCGCAGTCCATGCGCGTCCAGGCTCATGCCGCCACCCCCCGCTGACGCATCAGCAGGGCCAGGAAGAAGGGGCCGCCCAGCAGCGCGGTGAGGATGCCGATCGGCAATTCGGCGGGGCTGACCAGGGTGCGCGCCAGCAGATCCGCGAGCAGCAGCAGACTGCCGCCGAGCAAGGCCGCGCCCGGCAGCAGAAAACGGTGATCCGGTCCCATGGCGAGCCGCAGCAGGTGCGGCACCACCAGCCCGACGAAGCCGATCAGACCGCTCACCGCCACGGCCGCGCCCACCGCCAGGGCGGCGAGGGCGACGATGATCCGCTGCATCCGCTGGACCGCGATTCCCAAATGACCCGCCTCGGCCTCGCCGAGCAGCAGGGCGTTCAGGGTGCGTGCGAGCAGCGGTAGCGCGAGGAGCGGCAGGGCGATCAGCAGCGCGACGGTGCCGACCTGGTTCCAGGTCGCGCCGCCCAGACTGCCCATGCTTCAGAAGGTCAGGTTGCGCAACTGCTGATCGTCGGCCAGATAGGTCAGCAGCCCGGTGCCGGCACCGCAGAGTGCGTTGATGGCGATTCCGGCGAGCAGCAGGGTCGTGACCGAGGTATGACCCTCGCGACTGGCGAGGCGGTAGACGATCAGGGTGGTGATCAGTCCGCCGCCGAAGGCCGCGAGCGGTAGGGTGAAGGGGCCGAGCATGGTGGTCAGGAAGGCCAGTCCCTGGCTGCCCAGCACGATGACGCTGACCGCCGCAAGCGCCGCGCCAGCCGAAACCCCGATGAGCCCCGGATCGGCGAGCGGATTGCGAAAGAGTCCCTGCATGGCCGTCCCGGCCACCGCGAGTGCGGCGCCGACCAGTAGCCCGAGCAGGGTTCGTGGAAGACGGATGGTCTCGAGGACCGCCGCGTGCTGGGGCGCGATCTCCCCGACCGGCAGGCCGAGACGCGCGCCGATCACCCGCAGCACCTCGCCGGGCGGAATGGTGACCGGGCTGATCGCCACCGAGAGCAGCGCGACCGCAAGCATCAGCAGGAGCAGCGCCAGCAAGGTCCAACGCTGTCTGTGCTCGCGCCGTAGCAGACTGGCGATCGCGATGGGTGCGAGTGCCGCGTCACTCGCCGACATCGGCCACCTTGGGACGATCCAGGGTGCCGAGCTTCTCGGCCAGCTCTGTGGCGGCCTCGGCGAGGCGCGGTCCGAAATGGAACAGCAGCCCGCTGTCCAGGGCGATCACCCGCCGCGCCTGTCCGGCCGGCGTCGCGGCGAGCCCGGCCCGGCCGAGCACGCCGTCGATGCCCTTAAGGTCATCCAGACCGCGCTGGGAGACCAGAATGACATCCGGCGCCGCTGCGAGCGAGACCTCCGGGCTCAGTGGCTTGTAGCCCTCGACCGCGTCGTGCAGCACGTTCTCGCCCCCGGCGAGCTGGATCAGTGCGTCGACCGGCGTGCTCTGGCCGGCCGAATGGTCGATGCCCGCGCCGACGACCATGAGAAAGAGGACGCGCGACCGTTTCTCGACCTGGCCGATCCGCCGCGCCAGTTCGGCCAGCTCCAGCTCGATGCGTCCGATCAGACGCTCGCCCGGCTCGACGGTGTCCAGCGTCGCCGCGACCGCGCGGATTGTCTCGTGCAACCCTTCCGGTGTCGCCGCGTTCGGAACCTGGCGTACCGTAACGCCTGCGGCGCGAATCTGCTCCAGCACCTCCGGCAGTCCCGCCTCGTCGGTCGCCAGCACCAGATCCGGTGCCAGACTCAGCAGTCCCTCTGCCGAGATGGCGCGCTTGTAGCCGACGCTCGCCAGCGACTTGGACTCGGGCGGATCGGTGCTGGTGGTATCGACGCCGACCAGCCGCGAGCCCGGTCCAGGGCGTAGACGATCTCGGTGATGGCGCCGTCCACCGACACCAGCCGCTCGGCGGCCAGCGCCGCGTCTGTCGCCAGGGACAGCGTCAGCATGCCCAGAAGCGCGCGCCAGGGCAGGCGTCGCGTCGCGAGGATCTCAAGACGCATCGTTTCGCTCCTCCAGCAGCACATCGAAACCCTCGAAAACCGGATGACCGGCGTAGGTTCCCTTGGGCGTCCTGGCCTGCGCATGGGCATTGCGGAATTGCTCGGACTGGGTCCATGCCTCGAAATCCGCGCGGTTCGCCCAGGTCGTGTGCGAGGCGTAAAGGGTGCATTCGCCATCGTCCGGTCCCTTGATGAGATGAAAGGCGATGAAGCCGTCCAGCTCCGAGAGAGAGGACTCGCGCTCGCGCTAGAGGCGCTCGAAATCGGCCTCGAAGCCGTGGTTGATGCGGAAGCGGTTCATGGCGATGAACATGGTGTCTGGCTCCTCAGGTCTGCGGTTCCACTGGTGCGGGAAGTGTCCCGGTTCCGGTGCACGCCTCCGCGATGGCGCGCAGCCCCTCGCGGTAGGTCGGGTAGCGCAACTGGATCTCTAGGTCGCGCTTGATGCGGTCATTGGAGAGGCGTTTGCACTTGGCGTAGAAGTGCCGCGCGAAGGGCGAGAGTTCGGCCTCGGCGAAGGGCTCCGGCGGCGGGTCGACGCCGATGAGTGCCGCGGCATAACTCAGTACCTTGTCCGCCGGGGCGGGCTCGTCGTCGGCCACGTTATAGATCCGCCCAGCCCGCGGTCGCTCCAGCGAGGCCAGCAGGACGGCGACGAGGTCGTCGACATGGATGCGGTTGAAGACCTGCCCAGGTTTGACGATCCGCCGGGCACGGCCGGATTCGAGCGAGTCGATGGCGCTGCGCCCCTCGGGTTCGTAGATCCCCGGCAGCCGGAAGATGTGCGCGGGCGTTGCCGTCCGCGCCCCGAGATCCAGCCAGGCGCTTTCGGCATCCAGGCGGCGCTGGTTTTCCAGGGTGGCCGGGCTCGGCGTGCGCGTCTCGTCGATCCAGTCGTCGCCGCAATCCCCGTAGACGCCGGTGGTGGAGAGATAGCCGACCCATTTCAGGGATCCGGCCAGTGCCTCCAGGTGGTTGCCGTGCAGCCGCAGTACCGGGTCGCCGTCCTCTCCGGGCGGGATGGCGTCGAGCAGATGCGTCGCCCAGGCCAGGGCGTCCTTGACCTCCGGGCTGGCACGCTCGCCATCGAAAGGAATCGCCCGAATGCCCAGCATGCGGAGTGCCCTGGCCTTCTCGGCGCTGCGGCAGGTGCCCGCGACCCGCCAGCCGCGCGTGATCGCGGTTCGCGCCAGACGGACACCGGTGTAGCCGAGGCCGAAGCAGAAGAGAGATGGAGTCGTCATGAGTTAGAGTGGCCAGTGCTCAGTGGTCAGCGATGAGTCCATCCCGCAACGCCCGAAACCGCTCGACCTGCTCGGGAATGAGCTGGCGCTGGGCGTCGCGTCTGAGATAGACCTTGAACATGCAATCCCCCAGGCGGTTGTAGAACTGCACCGAGTGGGTGTCGGAACTGAATAGCTTGCGCGAGACGAAAGCGATCAGGTCGCAGTTGGACGCCTTGAGGTGCCCGTCGATCGGTTTGCCGTGCAGGTTGTAGTAACCCTGACCAAGACTGCCCTCGGGGAGCGGCCCCCTGACCTCCAGGATGACGTCGCCGGTATTGACCACCAGGGTCAGCTCGCCCCAGGTCGTCATCTCGCGCATCGCCTGCTCGAAGCGGTCGCCGTCGACCGAGACGGCTTCGGTCTCCGGCAGCAGCGCGAGGACGTCCCGCGTGGTCACGCCATGCGCCTTGGCGAGATCCTCCAGCACGGCCCCAGGGTTGGCATGCAGCGCGGCGCGGATCGCGTCGATCTGTGTGTTCGTCGGTGTCATCGATCAATCCTCGGACATGTGCGGCGGGTCGGTCTGCCGGGCATGACACTCGCGGAGAGACTGCTCCAGCCAGTCGAGCAGATTCTGGGTCAGCGTCACCTGCCAGAAGCGGCCCGCCAGGGTGAGGTCGAGCCAGCGACCCTCGACGTTGAGCAGTCCCGCCTGCACCCACTGGGCGATCAGCGGACCGGCGATGCGGTCCAGATCCAGCCCCGTGGCGGCCCCGAGCCGCTCGGCGAGCGCCGACCGGTCCGGCCGGCCGCGTTCCAGGCTGCTCTTGATAAAGTTGAACAGCCGATGATAGGGCGACTGGCGCATCAACCCCCTGATCGGTGACCGGCCCTGTCGCACGCGGTCGGCGCACTCCCTCACGTAATAGCCCGCCAGGAAGCCGCCGACCCCCGCGCCGAACGCCAGACAGTTGGCGCCGGCCTTCACCTCCCAGGTTGTAAAGGCTGCGCTCCCGGGTTCCTTCGCGCCAATGACTGGACGAGAGCGACTCCCAACGCGCCTCCGCCATCAGTTCCGCGCCGCAGGCGTAAATTAGGGGCCGTACGACTCCAGCGGCGCCGGATCGAGCGTCCCGGCTTGCGTGGCACTCACCAGCGGCGTTTACGCCATGAGCTTGAGCGCGTAGAGACCCGTCCCATCCAGGCCCAGGCCGACCGCCGTGCGAGCGTCCTACTTACCAGGCCGCGCGCGCCTTGTCGCGGTCGAGATCCCGCGCGCGTCCTTTTTGTAATATTGCATTGAAGTCTGCCAGGCATTCGAAGATAATAAGAGCCATTCTTAATAGAGGGGGTGCCAGCCTGGCATTCTGGCTGGCGGGACGGATGACTCCCCCGCTACGGCGACTGAGATGAGACGGCGGACCGCGTACCCAAGCCTCCGAGCGAGGCGCCGCGCGTTGGGGAATCGAATTGGCTGATCACATCATCAAACAGGCAGGACTGAGGATGACCGCCCCCCGGGCGAAGATCCTCGATATACTCGCGCGCAGCGGCAAGCGGCATATGAGCGCCGACGAGGTCTATCGGGAACTGCAAGGCGACGACGCGGAGATCGGCCAGGCGACCGTCTACCGTGTCCTCACTCATTTCGTGGAAGCAGGCCTGGTCTCCAGGCAGTCATTCGATGGCGGCCACTGGGTCTTCGAGCTGAATCGCGGGGAACACCACTACCACCTCATCTGCGATCGGTGCGGACGCATTGTCGAGTTCGCCGACGGACTGATCGCCGGGCGCCAGAGCGACATCGCCCGCAAGCACGGCTTCGACATCCGCAATCACTCGCTGGTGGCCTATGGCCTTTGCAGGAACTGCCAGCGGAGCCTGGCGCGCGACGCGGCGCCTTTTGACGTCCGTCCCGACCCCACGCCTGAACCCGGAGCCCGGCGGATGGCAATCCGCGCGCCCCGCGCGACCGTTGACACGCCGGGCGATCGACCGTTTCTGGATCCTGGGATCAAGACATCTGCCCGGTAAGCAGGGCGGCCGTGCGGTTTCGGCCATCCCGCGCTCTTCGATCCATTTCCAAGCATTTCGTCACCTGCCGATGGAGCGCGGCGCGGCTTCGGGAACTGCCCGGAGGCCGCTGGTGACGATGCTATGGAGCGCCGGGCAGTCCCCCTGAACGCGGCAGCGTTCAGCCCGGACAAGGATCGAGATCAACCGACGGCGTCGGCTTCCTCCCGCGCCGGAATCCTCGGCCCAATGACGGACAGCATCGCTGGCGCGATCCGCTCGATCCAGGCATCCAGGCGCGATTCCGTCAGATCGAACTGATTGTCCTCGTCCAGTACCAGACCGCAGAAAAAGCCCTGGCCGCGGTCGGACTTGGATGCATCGAAGTCATACCCCTCGGTCGGCCAGTCCCCCACCACATGCGCGCCGCGCGCTTCCAACTCCTCGCACAGCAGACCCAGGGCATCCGCGAGTTCATGCGGATAGCCCGATTGATCGCCCAGCCCGAACAGCGCGCCCGTTTTGCCCCGGACGCCATCCTTGCTCGTTTCGCTCAGGGCGCAAGGATCCGGCATCGCGCACACCCGACGGGCAGACGCGACGCGCGGATCCGCCGCGCGGGATATTGAAGAAAACGTCGACGTGACCCTTTCCCTGGCGGAAAGGCGCCGCGTGCGGATGCGGCACTGATGAAGGCTCGGTTGCGGAGGTCAGCGACAGGAAGTATATTGGTAATCATTCCTATTAGCGGCAGGGCTGGCGCGCGACGGAATGCTGTCCGCGTATCAATCGCGGAAAATGCCCTTGGACGGTCGCCCACGCCCCTCGTCACGGCCATCTCCGGTGCTCCGCGTCATCGATCACGTCTCAACCGGGCCTCATGAACGGAGTTGCAGGATGAATCATCTGGGTTTGGGCGTCACGATGCTCATCGGGTCCGTCTCGGCCATATCGCTGGACGTGCCGGAGCAATTTCTGACGATCCTTGAGGAAACCCTGCTCGCGGCCCAGCAGGCTGTCACGGCGGGCGATCTGCATTCCATGTCCGTGATGCTGGATGCGGGTTATGTGATGGATCGGCGATTGCCGGACGAGGCGGGATTCGATGCCTGGCTGAACCGGGCCTTCAAGGAGAACAGCATCAAGGATCTGGCCCTGGACCATTGGGGACATCATTATATCTACCAACTCTCGGAAAACAAACGCACCTACTCCTTACGCAGCGTCGGCCCGGACGGGATCGCCGGCACGGTGGACGACCTGACGATCCATGGTCCCTGAGCGGCGTCCGGCATGACGGATGTCGGTCCCTTTGGCGCGCGGCGCGTGCCGGTCGCCCGCCAAGACCGACGCCTCGGTGCCATTGAGGAAAAGACCCGTCCAGGCCTTCCCGATCTGGTCCGCCGCACGACCGGCCATGCCCCGAGCGAGGACGGGACGCCCGCGCTCCCAAGGTGGTCAAGGGCGGCGGACATTCAACTTGAGATGAAGACTATTAGAGCAGCTACACATGAAGAGCACCTACCGTAGGAAATACCTGGTCGACAGCGGCTATCAGCTCACCCAGGCCGGCGTCGTGGTGGCCGCCAACCTCCTGGTCGCGCTCCTGATGGCGGCGCTCCTGTCCTGGTTCTACCTGTTGGAATGGGATGGCGCGATCGCCTACGATCACAACCGGCGCATTCCCATCTACATCCTGACGCTGATCCTGATCGTCATGTTGAGCGCGATGCTCCTGAGTCTGCGGCGCAGCCGCATGGTCGCCGGCATGCTGAAAAAGCTGCATCGGATCCTGGACGACGCGGGGGCGGGGGTGCTTCCAGAGCGGGAAGTCGACTTCAGACGCTCGGACTATTTCCGCGAATTGGCCGCCCCCCTGAATCGCTGCCTGGAACGGTTGAAGGCGCTGGAGTGCGCGGAAGACGCGGCGCTCCTGGCGGCGCTGAGAGGAGTCGTCGCGCGGGGCGAGTCGCGCGGGACGCCCGACGCGCAACTGCTCGACGAGATCAAGACGATCGTCAGCCGCTTCGACCGCCCTTCCGAGCCGGCCCTGGCGACGCCCGAAGCGTCTTGACCGCATCCTGCCCCATAACCGCCAACCAGGTGCCACCCATGCCGCTCCAGATGACCGCCGATCACGACCCGTCGCCCCTGCCGGTGACCCTCTACACCCCCGACAGCCGGCTCCAGCACCCCGGCCGCCTGCTGCGCGAGATGTTCCGCGATCTCGCCGCCGGGCGCGAACTGGCCTGGCGGCTCGCCGTGCGCGACATCAGCGCCCAATACCGTCAGGCCGTGTTCGGCCTCCTCTGGGCCTTCATCCTGCCGCTCGCCAACACCCTCACCTGGATCTTCCTCAGCGCCAGCGGCGTCGTCGCCGTCGGCGACACGGCGCTGCCCTATCCAGTCTACGTCTTCACCGGCGCCATGCTCTGGGCCATCTTCATGGACGCCCTCAACGCCCCGCTGCAACAGACCGCGGCCGCCAAATCCATGCTGGCCAAGCTCAACTTCCCGCGCGAGGCCCTGATCGTCTCCGGCATCTACCAGACGCTCTTCAACGCCGGCATCAAGATTGCCCTGCTGCTCCCGGCACTGCTCTGGCTCGGCGTCTATCCCGACTGGAGCCTGCTGCTCTTTCCGCTCGGCGTCCTCTCGCTGATCCTGGTCGGCACCGCCGTCGGACTGCTGCTCACCCCCGTCGGCATCCTCTACAGCGACATCGGCCGCGGACTGCCGCTGGTCATGCAGTTCCTCATGTACATCACCCCGGTTGTCTTCCCCATGCCCAAGGAAGGCTTGGCCGCGACCCTCTTCAACCTCAACCCGCTCACCCCGCTCATCGTCACCGCTCGCGACTGGCTCACGGGACTTCCGCCCGAGTTGCTCGGTGCCTTCGTGACCGTGAACCTGCTCGCCCTCGTTTTGCTGCTCATGGTCTGGGTGGTCTATCGACTCGCCATGCCCATTCTGATTGAGCGCATGAGTGCCTGATTGAACATCGAAGAGGCGCAGCAGATGCAGTACGTCACCACCGCCGAGCGGATCGGCATCAAAAAAGGCATTCAGCAGGGCATCGAGCAGGGCATTGAGCAGGGCATTGAGCAGGGCATTGAGCAGGGCATCCCGCGCGGAGAGTCACGCCTGCTGCGGCGTCAGTTAGCGCGCCGCTTTGGCCCGCTGCCGGAGTGGGTCGAGGCGCGTCTGACGCAGGCGAGCACATCGGAACTGGAGACCTGGGGCGAGCGTTTGCTCGACGCCGCGACCCTCGATGCGGTCTTCCGCGCCGGATGATTGCTCCCCTGCGCGACAGCACGGCCATTCCGCGAAGCCGTTCGTGGTTCGAGGGCCTCACCACGAACGGCTTCGCGGAATGGCCGTGTAGGTACGCATCGCGCACCTTTCACCTAAAACGTTAACCGCCTCGCCTCGCCTTGCCACTGCGCCAACCCGCAAGTATGATGTTTTGTCATACCAAAGAGGGTCGCTGTCATGAGTCAGAGGAAGGTCGCAATAACCATTGAGGATGGTGTTCTTGCCAAAGTCGATGCCCTGGTCAGACGCAAGGTATTTAGCAATCGTAGCCGCGCCATCCAAGAGGCTGTTCTCGAAAAGCTGGAGCGGCTTGAGCGGAACCGCCTCGCGGAGGAGTGTGCCAAACTGGATCCTGCCTTTGAGAGGGCCATGGCTGACGAAGGATTGTCTCAGGAGCTGGACGCATGGCCAAAATATTGAGAGGCGAGATTCGCTGGGCTGATCTCAATCCGACCATTGGGCGCGAGCAATCCGGTGAGCGGCCGGTTCTCATTCTGAGCCAAGACATTTTCAATGAGCGCTCTGGCACAGTCATGGCAATGGCGCTGACTAGCCAAGAGCAGCGCGCAGGCTTCCCGTTGACACACGAGATTCTTGCTTCCAGGCCGCCAAAGCGGTCGTGGGCCAAGATCAGTCAGATTCGGACACTATCGACTGAGCGCATCGGAAAGAAAATTGATCGCCTCAGTCCAGACGAGCTTGCCCATGTCATCGAAGGGCTGAATGAGATTATCGGTGGTTAACGGCGTTAGCCGGGTAGCCGGGTAGGGTACGCATCGCGTACCTGACGCCCTTGCAAACGGCACGGACGCTGCCTGGATCAACGGATCGTTTGATTCAACCGCGGCGCTTCTTCATGGAACGCGGCGGTTTTGCGGCCTTGGCGGAACGGTACGCGATGCGTACCCGACGAAGCTGGCGCCGGCCATCGAACGCGCCATCGCGCGCAATCGCACGCGGATATGTGCGCCGTCACCGTGACGCTCCCGCCTGGAAATTCCCTCGTACCGCGCCAGCGCCGCCTGGCGGCGAGATAAGCCTTCACTTTGCAGATAAGATCCATTATCATCCGCAACCGGTGATGTGCAGCGATCCTCTCGCCCCCATCCCGCCGGTCGAGCCGCGCCCCTGCAACGGCGCGCTCGACCGGACGCGATGGGGCAGCGTCTATTCCGAGCGCCCATCACCGACAGCGGCCGCGCGGGATCGGGAAGACGGCACGTCGGACACAGCCGCGCCTTCACCCTTAATCCTTCACCTTTGATCCTTCACCTGATGCCCGAAACCCTCATCACCGTCGACAACGTCTCTAAGAAATTCTGCCGCAGCCTCAAGAAATCGCTGTGGTACGGCATGCAGGATCTCGGTAACGAACTGCGCGGACGGCGTCACGGCGGCGATGGCGAACTGCGTCCCGACGAATTCTGGGCGGTCAAGGATGTCAGCTTCGAGCTGAAGCGGGGGGAGTGTCTGGGGCTGATCGGGCGAAATGGGGCGGGCAAGACAACGCTGTTGCGGATGCTCAATGGGCTGATCAAGCCGGACCGGGGGCGGATCGAGATGCGTGGGCGGGTGGGTGCTTTGATTGCGTTGGGGGCAGGGTTTAATCCGGTGTTGACGGGGCGGGAGAACCTCTATGTAAATGCGTCCATTCTCGGTTTCAGCAAACAGGAAATTGATGCCAGGTTTGACGATATCGTCGAGTTTGCTGGCATTGAAGAATTTATTGACACACCAGTACAAAATTATTCTAGCGGGATGGCTGTCCGCCTTGGTTTTTCCGTTGCCGCTCATCTGAACCCAGATATTCTCATCGTCGATGAAGTGTTGGCGGTTGGAGATGTTGGGTTTCGGATGCGCTGCTTTGAACATATGCTTCAGTTGAAAAAAAAGGGGGTTGTTATCGTCTTTGTTACTCATAGCATGATAGAGCTTCCACGTATCTGCGAAAGGGCGATCGTTGTTACAGGTGGGCAAATAGTATTTGAAGGTCTAGTAGAAGTTGCGATTGGCATCTATGAGAAAGATGTACTAGAAGCATCATGTGAAAAGCCGCATTCTGAATCTCCCGCATGGATTGAATCCGCATCATTAATTGATGAGTCCGGCCGTCCTAAATGCAGTTTTCATACAGGAGAAAACATCGTTATCGATATCCGTCTCAGAAGCCGAATATTTGTAGAAAATGCTCGGCTCATCGTTCACATTAATTCAGCGACTACCGGAATACTAGGATCTTTTTCCTCTTATCATAAGGGGCTTCCAATTAAAGTTGATAACTCTGGAACTCAAATTATTTTAACGATTAGATCTATTCCGCTGTTGATAGGAGGTTATAGTTTTAATTTCAGTCTTTATGGTCCTGGTGTATCTGACTACTGGCATCAACAAATTAATGTCGCCCGTTTCCATATAGACGCCCCTCCAATCGATACGCTTGGATATGGATTGTGTCATTCAATTGCATTTGATCATGAATGGTCGAGCGGAATTGGCTGAGCAGGCAAAGAACATATATGTTAATAGCTGGCCAGGATTAGCAAAGTGAAATTTCATAGAAGCGCAAGGCGCTTTATCAATTCTTTTGGTTACTACCGAGTTTCACCGGACAACTTAATAGAGTTGATTTGTAGTCAACTCAAATATAAATATTCAGAAGATACAGAGTTATTCAATGATTCTGGGCCTGGCCGTTTGGCATTTCCTGATTTGATTCCTTGTGATGCTGTAGGTATCGAGCTTGGTGTAGCCGAAGGGTATTTTTCAGATGCCATACTTGCATCTCAAAAAGTTGTAAGACTTTATTCAGTCGATTGCTGGGCGGACCATCATGATAGTGCTGAATATATTCGCGCTGTTGCAAGGCTTTCAAAATACGGTACTCGCAGTGTTGTGATGCGTTCATTTTTTGATGACGCTCTTCCTTTATTTTCCGACGGTTTCTTTGATTTTATTTATATTGATGCTTATGCCCATACTGGGCAGCAAGATGGCGATATATTAAATAAGTGGTACCCAAAAATTAAAGATGGCGGGATCTTTTCTGGCCATGATTATGATTCGCAGGAATGGCCAAAAACAGTAGAAGTTGTTGATCGATTTGCTCGCGCAACTGGCAATACCATATTGCTATTACCAGGTGTTAATTCATGTAATCCAGAAGACAAATATCCAAGCTGGTATTTTGTTAAATAGCTTATTTTTCCATGAATAAAATGAATATTTCTGTTATCGGCACACAAAGTCATGAGGGTATAATCTGTGGAGATGCTTTTAATATTATAGGTACGGATCCCGTTTATTATTACCCGGGATCGCTTGAACAACTTTCAAGCGATAGGCCAGATGCAGTCATCCTTTCTAGAGAGTGGAATCCTGATATACGATTAGCCGCTGCGGAACTCAGGCGACAAAATATACCTATTATCTATGTTATGGATGGTGTTATCGAATGGTCATACATTTGGAATAATCAAAGTTTTGTTTTGCCTCACGGGACGGTATTGCAACCTTTAATAGCGAACTATCTGTGCGTTATAGGCAGGCATCCAGCGAGAATACTCGCTTCACTTGGGCTTGCTGATCGAATCAATATTGTTGGGCTCCCGCGACTGGATGGCATAGATCGCTACAGATGCCAGATCGCAGGAAATAAACCAAAAATAGTCATTGCAACTGCAAAAACCTACTCTCACAATCTGGAGCATAAGCTGGCGGTAAAAAGAGCGGTAATGGACTTGAAGTTGTTTTTTGATGAAAATCAATGGATGGAATCTGTGTGGCGTATTTCACATGAGTTAGCTGACGAACTCGGAATTTGTCCTCAAACGGAAGGGAGTATGGTAGACGTATTAAGGGACGCCGCTGGATTATTGTCTTTCACATCAACTTCGCTTTTGGAGGCGATGTTGTTAGGGTTGCCAACCGCACAAGTCGATTATCGTTCAGTACCAATCTATGTGCAGACAGCTTGGGAAATACGATGCGCTGATCATATTGAATCCGTTATACAAGAGCTTCTATACCCTCCGGATCACAAGCTGGCATATCAGGCTCATTGTCTTGAGGACGAACTTGAATTCGGCTCTGCTTCTCAAAGACTTGCGGATGTTATATTAAGGGCAGTTATGGAAAAAAAGAACATGAATTCACCTGCACCGATGCGCGATCCCTGTGGTCAACTTGATTATAGACTCTATCATTCGCAACTAAGTGCGTTCGCCATGTCTCCTAAATCATTATTACAATATGAGCTAGATGCTTCACACAAAGCATTGCTCGAAACGCGAATTAAACTGGAAGAAACACGGCACATGCTAGAAGATCATCAGCAGAAACTGCGCAGGATCATTTCGCATATTGTTTTAGGCCCTATTGTTCGCATTTGGGCTCGGATAATTAATCCTAATCTTTTTGTTCACAAATAATAATCTTTTCTGATTGTTCGACAATCACAAGAGCGGAATATGCAAATCGCGCAGATTAGTAAGGCGGATAGCGCCGGAGGTGGCGCAAGTCGCGTTGCAGAAGACTTGACAATACTTATGAATAAATCAGGACATTGCGCGACTCACTATGTTTCTTACTCGTCGAAAGGGTATAACCAGCAGCGTCAACCGCTCTACGGATCAAATCCATTTATCAATAGGAATACAAGGCGCGCCCATCATCTTCTACGGAGAGTTGGTCTTTCCGAACTTGTGCCATTAGAACTGCCAGCTTTGTTAGCCGGAAACATCAAAAGCTTTGATATTCTGCATTTTCATGACTTATCGTCGGCAATGTCGCCATTGACGCTCGCCTGGTTGTCACGCACCATGCCGGTGGTATGGACTGTTCATGATTGCTCTCCGTTTACAGGTGGATGTCTTTATCCCATGGATTGTGAAGGTTATAAGTCTCGATGTGGTTCCTGCCCACAGATAGGCTCATGGCCTTTGGATTCTGTTGTTGACGGGACACGTCTTTCCCGCGCTTTGAAGCGGCGTATTCATCGAACAGGTCGGGTGCAGTGTGTGACTCCGTCGAAATGGATGGCGCAGATGGCGATGGCGAGCGGTCTGCTTTCCACAGAGCCAATGGTCATAACGAATGGTGTGGATACCGAAACCTATAAGCCGGCCGCCAATTTTTCGGAGCTTCGGAGGCGTTTAGGATTGCGTGATGATGTACCGATTCTATTGGTGTCGGCGGGGCATATCCGTGACCCAAGAAAAGGTATTCAACTTGCGTTAGAGGCTGTGCGGGCGATCGATAGAGAGTTCCGTCCAGTTGTTTTAGCGATGGGCGCAATGCACAGGGACGACGAAGGTTTGTTTCAGGGTTTACGCTGGTTTTCGACTGGTTATATTTCGGATCCTGCACAGGCTGCGCAGTATTATGCCTGTGCCGATTTTTTTCTTTTTTGCTCGCTTGCGGATAATCAGCCGTTAGCCGTCCTGGAATCCATGTCCTGCGGTACGCCAGTCATTGGTTTTGCTTGCGGTGGTATCCCTGAATTAGTAATAGACAATGTATGCGGTAAACTGGTGCCGCCTGAAGATATGACTTCGCTAATCGAAGTGATGCGCTTTGTTTTGAGAGAGAGAATCGCGACTGACTTGGGGCGCGCAGCGCGCAAAAGGATAGAGTCGTATCATTCTCAGGAAGTACATTTGGCCGCACACTTAGAATTGTATGACGCTATCTTAAGCAGGCAGGAAATTGCTCATGTCTCGTATTAGGCTAAAGCAGATCGCGAATTTTAAGCAACTAGACAAAGAGCTGTTTGGCTCGTCGCTATTGCGGAACACGGATGTTGTTGCATTCGATGTATTTGACACTCTGCTGTTTAGAAGATGTGATGCTGATGATGTTCAGTTGGGTGTCGCTAGGGCACTTGGTCATTCTCTCGGTAATGATGAATCATCAGATATCGCTATACTGAGGGTGCGCGAACAGGCGTATTTTGATGCAGCTGCCGAAAATGAATTCAAAGGTTTTGACAAAGATGCCCACCTGGACGACATCAATCTAGCCTGGGTGAAGCGATTAGCACCTAATGAACCGGGTCGCTGGTCGGACTTGGCGGCTGTCGCACGCGAGTCAAAGATTCGATATGAACATTGGGCGTGTTTCCCAAATCCAGCCACCGTTCCGATATTGCAGCGTCTTGCAGGCACTGGCAAGCGGGCGGTGTTCGTTTCTGATATGTATCTTGGTGAAGCAATTGTCTCCGACTTGCTGACGGCTAATGGTTTGCGCCAGTTCTTCTCGGCTGGATACGTGTCAGGAGACATTGCACTCACCAAAAGTTCGGGGCGCTTGTTCCAGCATGTCTTAGAAAAGGAGGGAATCGATGGTAGCCGGATGCTGCACATTGGAGATAACCCCCATGCAGACGGGCGACGCGCCATCGAACATGGCATTAAAGCAATTGTCGTTCGGGAGCGCGACATCCCGCTCAAGCGGATGCGATTCGACCACAATTATGCGCTTCAAGATCGGCGGTGGTTGGGATACAACGCCGCCAGTTTCGCATCCGCCGCATCGCTACAGCAGGTCGAACCGGAGCTTCATACGATAGGCCGTGATGTACTTGGCCCTCCATTTTCTGCATTCATCCATGGACTTGCCGAATACTGCATGCGTATCCGTCCGGATGCAGTGTATTTTCTATCCAGAGAAGGGCTACTGCTCAAAGATCTTTACGATCAGCTAATCGCAACTTTGCAGCTTCCACTGCCTTCCGGTGGTTATCTTTGTACATCACGTTTGAATGCAGCCGTTGCAGCTATGCGCAGTTTTGGCTGGCGCGAGATTACGCTAAAACTTGGCTCTCATAATAAACCTACCGTTTCTTCTATTTTCTCTCCGTTAGGTTTTTCGCGAGATGAATTAGCGTCTATTGCGGGCAAATGCGGCATTAGCGATATTGATCAGAAATTTATAATTGATTCTCCAACTATTGCTCGTTTGGTTGCTCACCCGATACTGCAGGATCGGGCAATTCGGTTAGGTCAAAATGCGCGCAACGCCTTGCATGAGTATCTCGAAAAGCGGGGATTTTTTAATGCAAGGAGTGTTGTGCTTGTCGATGTCGGTTGGGCAGGTCAGATTCAAGAAGGACTTAAAATCGCACTTTCAGATAGTCCTGCTCCCATAATCAATGTTTATTATCTGGGTGCTAACCAGCTTGCTGGTGAGCGGAGAAGGTCAGGATTGAATATCCGTGCGTATCTTGCTGATATGGAGCAGTACGATTGGTTAGGTTCCGCAACATTTGAATTTGTTGAACTGTTTGAAATACCAAGCCGAGCGCTGCATGGGACTGTCTTAGGGCACAACCAGGGTGAACCGTTATTCGCGTCTGAAGATAGTGCTGAACGTACACCAGAACATTCTGACGAACCGCGTATAGCTTTGCTGCAAGAAGGTATATGTGAGTACATGTTGCACTATGCCAGATATGCGGCAATAACGAAAACCTCAGCGGATCATGCTAAGACTTATGCAATAAATATTGTTGCGCGTATTGTGCGCTTCCCTAGACGGTCTGAACTTTTTTTCTTTTCTTCATTAAACCATATTGCTAACTTTGGTAGCAGCGAACACTTGCAACTTGCTAAAGTATCTTCGATATTATCGGGCAAGAAATTTCTTGATGCAGTTAATAACTCTCATTGGCGGCAGGGTGCAGCTGCATTAGGACTTGGCCGCTTTGGCGCTTTGTTGCTATCTTTGTTTCAGGCGCCAAGGATATCTAGGACGCTCCCTTCACAGATCGAAGAACAACGGATACATGACGGAGCAAGCATAGCCGCCTGGAATCCTTTTAGCCCACTCCCTCATGGTTTTGAAACGGATGTGCGGAATCGCTCATTTGTGTTGCTTGAGCAAGGTCGCGAGGCATCTCTTCACAAAACCTATCGAAGTCCTTTGACTCCTTTTGAATTAGCCATGCTTCACCTGGGGCTTCGGGCAACGAATTTATATCTCTCAGTAAAAAAGCTGAATCAGTTTCCGGCTGACCTGCTTCCTTTGCGCGCCTGGCTATGGCGCGAGATATATATCCGGCTGCCGGTCCATGGGAAGTTCGGGCGTTTACTTCGACGCGTAAAGCGATGGATCACCGCATGACCTGTCTTTTTTGATCGGGAGCACCTATGCGGAATACAGTCCAATTGATTACGCAATGGACAAATATTGCCACGGTTACGGAAGAAGTAATCGCTCCGATTTTGACCGCCTACGTCGCCTGGATATTACAGCACGCCCGTCGACATCAGATCGAACGGCTGTATTTCGTCTCGCGGGACGGTCAGATTCTTCAATTGATCGCATCCGTGCTGCGTCGGGATGGCGATCCGGAATGCCGGTATCTATACGGATCCAGACAGGCTTGGTTTCTGCCGTCGGTTCGGAATCTCGATGAAGAATCACTGAAATGGGCTTGGATGAAAGGCTTGTCGCGGTCGGGGCGCGACATTCTGCGGCGATTGGAAATCGACGAAGAACCTGTCTTGTCCATTCTGGCGCATGAAGGTTTTGATGAAGCAAGCCTGGCGCGGCAACTGGATGAAAATGAACTTGAGCGCATCAAGGCTTTGATTAGAAAAGAGCCGATTGCATCGCTACTTTTAAGGAAGGCAGAAACCAGACGGATGCTTCTGTTGGAGTACCTGAGACAGGAGGACTGTCTTGATGGGGCGAATTGGGCGCTGGTTGATATTGGTTGGAAGCTGAACTGTCAACATTCCTTGTCTCGCGTTATGAAATATACAGAGGCGATTCCTGATGTCACTGGTTATTATTTCGGTGTTTCATCTGATCATGCTCCATTGGAACAGGCTGGTGCTGTCTATCCTTTTATTTCTCACAGCAGATCTCGGCTGCGCAGTACGCTAAAGGCAGACTGGATCTTCAAGCGCTCGACGGTCGCTGTCATCGAGAATTTTTTCGTCATTTCCGATTATGCCTCAGTGTGTGGTTATCGTCGCATCAGTTCGCGTGTCGAGCCAATTTTTAAAGACGCTGTCGAAAAGCGTGAAGGTGGGTCGCTTGCTAGGATCGTTCACGCGACGGTTTTGGCTTATGTAAATGAGTTGGCGAGTACCAGAAGTGTGGATCCGGAATCCGAAGATTTTCAGCGTCGATCCATCATGATGATGAAACGGTTTTGTCTGTATCCGAAGCCTATCGACGTGATGGGGATTGCCTTATTGCCCATCAACGACGATCAAACGCACGGTGAAGAGCATTGGAATCAGCTTGCTGTCCGGATAGATATGCGATTGTTTCTCAGGGTTGTTGGTGATTATCTGACTGGGCGCTCGGAGGACAGCGATCAGCTTAGGTTTTCATGGGTGGGAGGCTCGGCCGCGATTTCGAGTTGGCCTGTTCGGATCGTTATCATATCGGGTAGCGCGTTGAGCAGAACCTTCGATTCGTTGCGCATCTGGTTGGATCGCTCGTTGAAATGGACTAGGACCAAATAATGACATTGCAGAGTTCCTTTGGTGATTTAGGATGCGTTATCGTCACCCGCAATCGTTTCCAGCTTTTGCAGCGCTGCCTTCACGGTCTGCTGAATCAAACACGGCTCCCCGAAACCCTGATCGTCGTCGATAACGGCTCGGCGGATGACACGTCCTCGCTCTTCCAGACTGGTCCCTTCTCTGCTGATCCGCGCATCGACTATGTGCGGCTTGAGGGCAATTCCGGCGGTGCTGGTGGTTTCCATACTGGTATCGCCCGCGCGATGGAGCAGGGTTGCGACTGGATCTTCGTGATGGATGACGATGGTTGCCCCGCGCCTGATGCCCTGGAACGTCTGATGGCGGTCGATCCGAACCCGGCGGCGATTCATGCGGCGGCGGCGCTGGTCGATTCGGGCGACCCGCGCGAGTTCGTGTGGCCGGCGGCTCTGGTTGCAGGGGATGACAAGGACAAAATCCTGATGCGGGTCGATGAACTGACCGGGCCGGTGGTGCCGGTGGTGAATGCGCCCTTCATCGGGATGCTGTTCCACCGTACCCTGATCGAGCGGATCGGCCTGCCTGAAAAGGATTTTTTCGTCAGCTTCGAGGATGGCGAGATGTGCGCCCGCGCCTGGGCTCGGGCCAGCGGGGTACGTTTGGTGCCCTCGGCCGTGGTCCGTCATCCGCGCATCGAGCGGCGCTGTTTTCAAGTGGGTCGGCGGAAATTCTGCGTGATCGCCCTGGCGCCCTGGCGGCGCTATTACGACACCCGCAATCGGTTGGTGATCGCGAAGTGGCATTTTGGGCATTGGCTGTGGACCGAGGCGCTGCCCGGCACCCTGCTGCGCTGGCTGATGACGCTGGCGGTGCAGCCGAATCGACGGGCGCAGTCGGCGGCCTTCGCGCGCGGGATCTTCGATGGCCTGACCGGGCGGCTGGGGATGCGTTGGGCGCCGCCGTGATGCTTTCGGCAAAATCGAAACAAGCCGGGTAGCCGGGTAGATATACCGTCTTGGAATCACAGGCATGCATGATTATTTTTGGTCGCAACGATGCGTCTGACTGAAGACCAGAAGCAAATAATCCGCAATGCGGGGCTGCGACATTTTCGAGTCGTCCCTCGATTATTCGGCTCTCGGCTGGATGATCATCTTCACGGCGGGGATATTGATCTCTTTATTCCGGGGAACTGGTCCGCCGATGAGCTTGTCACTCGGCGTTTGCGTTTCTGTGCGGAATTACGACGTGAACTCGGCGATCGGAAAATCGATGTCGTGGTGGGAACAAGCACGCCATCTGCGATTCAAGAGCATGCAAGACAGACGGGGGAACCGATATGAGGCCGCTGGCGGAACTGTTCGACGAGTGCGACCGTCATCTCCAGGCGCTTGAAGAAGCCGTGCAGCGCTGTCCGCAACCCTTGACGAAGGAGCGCTTTGCGACCCCCCTCTCGCACCTGTTTCAAATTCCGCTGGATGGTGCGCTGCCAGCGCAGTTTATCCAGGCGCGACCTGTGGAGAAAACGAGCGCGCTCTTCCTCGGTAAATCCGAACGGAGTCTTCATGGCCTGCCGGTGCGCGACCGCCCGCGTGGCGTCAACCTTCGTTTCGCCGGCTCAGTAGCGCCTGGAGCCGCGCAACTTCGGCTAGGGCCTCTTCTTTGGCCTGGCGCTCGGCCTCTTTGGCTTGGAGCGCCTCTTCCTTGGCCTGGCGCCCCGCATCGGCCTCCGCGCGTTTCTCATCCAGCGCCCGCTGGACAGCGCGCTGCAGGCGCAATGCCTCCTGGCGTGACTGGTAGCGGTGGTAGTCGCGTTCTTTCTCGGAAAAGCCGTTCAGGGTGCTCATGGCGTGCCTCATGATGGGATGCTGCATCCAGTCGGGAAGACGGGCGGGGTCGAGATGTTCGCCGTCCTTGAGGAATTTTAGCCAGCGCTCGGTCTCGGTGGAGACCTGCTGGACATGGAATTTGCCCAGTTCGAAAAGTCGGATTGAGCCGTGGTCGATGAGCGTCCGCCCCTGCTCGTCGCGCAGACAGTAGCGGTGGGGGCACTACCTCTTTTCCATCCACTCCGGATAAGGCCAGACATTGTAGCGGCCGTTGACCAGGTTCGGCTGGAACAAGGTCAGCTCCTCGCGGCCGTTCACCAGCCGTTCGGCGATCTCGACGCCCTGCATCAGCGAGTGATCCTGATTGCTCACCTCGTAGGTCCAGGCACCGAAGCGTCCGCGCGCGTAGAGGTCGCGCGCTTCGAGCGCGGGTAGCACGTCACGCAGGATGGCATCGCGCTCGACCGATGGCGTGGGGTAGCCGTGATGGAGGCGCCGATGCCAGCGGCTGAGGATCGGATCTTCCTCGCCGATCAGATGCGTGGCGCGCATCCCTCGGATGGCATCCGCGACGACGCGCTCCGCATCGACGGGCTTGCAGGGGCTTTCGGAGACCTCGGCCATGAGCGACCAGGTGGCGCCGGGTTCGGGGACGTTGTTGGGGCTGTAGTTGCTGAAAACGGTGACGCGGTAGAAGGGGCAGTCGTCCTCGGGGAAGTACATCCAGCACTTGGTGCGCAACGCTTCCGGCGGCTGGCCGCGTAACCCGATGCCGACGACATGGACGCTGGAGTATTTGAGTCGGGCGGTCCGTTCGATCAGGGCCGGATCGCCGACGAGCTGGCAAAGGCGGTCGAGCGGGAGGGTGCTGATGAGTTGGTCGTAGCTGAAGCAGGCGCCGCTGGCCGTGGTGGCGTGGCGACGCTCGGCATCGAGGGCGACGATGCCGTCGCCGAAGTGTTTATGCCGCTCCGGAATATGCGCGGCCAGACCGTCCCAGATGGCGCCGGTGCCGCCGTGCAGCGGGAAGCGGAAGGTGTTGTTCGGACCCCAGCTCAGGTTGTCTTCATCCAGGCAGATGGACTTGAGCACGGCGCGCAGATCGGGAACCGCGACCCGTTCGCCGACCCAGTGCGCGTTCATCATCGCCGGCGGATAGGCCCAGACCTTGAAGTTGTAGGGCAGAAGGAAGATGTCCGCCATGCCCTGGCCGAAGGTGCGCAGGATCCATTGCTCGAAGTCCGCCGGGCGCTCGCCAGACGCGCTTTCCGCCGCCGCCATCAGACCCTGCACACAGCTCCACATCTCCGGGCCGGGGAGACGGTGCAGGTTGTATTGGAAGGGGTAGGGCACGAAGCGCTCGCGCATCCACACCCAGCTTTCGCGCTGGTGGTCGATCCAACCCTCCCGACCCAGCGCCAGTTCCATGTAGCGGTCGAACGTCTGGTAGTGCGAGAACTGGACATGGCCGCCCAGATCCCAGGTGAATCCCTGATCGTCGACTAAGGAGGCCGCAAGACCGCCCGCCTGGCCTGCCGCCTCGATCAACAGAAAATCGGTCCCGTCGAGTTCGAGCAGGCGCAATGCCGCGCCCAGGCCGGTCGGGCCGGCGCCCAGAATGAGAAAGCGATGATGTTCGGATGGCATTTTGATTCCAAATGAGAGAGGTTGGCGTCTATTGTGTTAGTCTATTGAAAGTCGGTATTTCGATGTGTCCGCGTCGAATTGATCCGATGAATGTTGAGCGTCATGTGTTATTGAATTAAGGGTGTTTTGCCATGCGTATTGGTGTCCTTTGGAAGCGCCGCTATATGGGACATGACGTGATTGCCGATCGTTATGCGCGGCTGTATGAACTACCATCCGGACTGGCGGAATCGGGGCATGCGGTACGGGTGTTCTGTCTCGCTTATCGTCGGACTAGTCCGGTGCGGCGTGTCGATGCGATTGCCGCGCCGGGCGAATTGACCTGGCAGGGTTACAATGCCGGTCCATTCGTGATTGGCGGTCTTCCCGGTTACCGGCGCGTGGTGATTACGGAACTGCACGCCTTCAAACCCGATGTGCTGCTCGGCGGATCCGATGCCCTGCATGTCGTGCTGACCCATTCTTTCGCCAGTCGTTTATCCATTCCTTACGTCATCGATCTCTACGACAATTTCGAGAGCTTCGGCCTGACCCGTTTGCCCGGACTGCTCCCGCTCTACCGGCGCGCGCTGCGGCAGGCGCGCGCCATCAGTGCGGTCAGCGCTTCGCTCGCGGACTATGTTCGGGAGTTGGCGCCGGGTGTGCTGGCGATCGCCCTGGAGAGCACCATTGACCCACGGGTCTTCGTGCCCTCTGATCGGCGGGCCGCGCGCGATCTGCTCGGGTTGCCTGCCGATGGTCGGCTGATCGGCGTCTGCGGCGGGCTTGATCGCAGTCGGGGCATCGGGTTGGTCTATCGCGCCTTTTTGCAACTCGCCGCATCCGATCCGACCCTGCATCTCGTTCTGGCCGGCGACCCCGATCCGCATGAGCCGCCGCCGGATCACCCGCGTCTGCTAAAGCTCGGCCGCATCCCGCACGAACGGATGCCGAATTTCTACAGCGCGCTCGATCTGGCCCTGGTCCCGATGCTCGACACGCCTTTCGGTCGCTATGCCTTCCCGCAGAAGTCCTACGAGATCATGGGCTGCCGCACCCCGATCCTGGCCGCGCGGGTCGGTGCACTGGCACAGACGCTGGCGAACTATCCCGATTGCCTCTATGCTCCCGATGACCAGGCCGAACTCGAAACACGGATTCGCGGTCAGTTGACAGCGCCTGTGATCCCGCAGATCGAGATTCCAAGCTGGCGGGAGCAGGCGGTGAGGCTAGAGGGGGTGTTGGCTGATGCCTGCGGGCGTTTTGGGGGTAGGCGAGCCTGTATTTCGTGAAGGGATCATTTAGGGCGTGTCATCAATTGTATTCGCGTGGGATGACCGCCGCCCCGCCAATGCTCCAAGGCTGGGATCGATGCGCTCGACGCGAGTGTTGCGCGGCATCCTTGTAGGGGCGAATTCATTCGCCCCTACAGCCGGGTACGCATCGCGTACCTTACGCCCTCGCAATCGGCACGGACGCTGCTTGGATAAACGGATCGCTTGCTTCAACCGCCGCGCTTCCTCACGGAACGCGGCGGTTTTTGATGCCTTGGCGGAACGGTACGCGATGCGTACCCTATGAAACTCGGGATGCGTGGCGAAGTAATGAGCGATGCCGCCACAGCCGGTTCCGACTTCGAGCAGAGTCAGCGGCTGTCGACGGCTTGCCAAGTATAGGAGTTGCTCTATCTTCCGTGCCTTCTTGTGGCGCGATGACAGGTCGGTGAAGGCATGGGGTTGGCGTTTAAGGTCGCTCAACGTCGAACCCCGCTACGATCCATTAGCTCTCTGAAAAGATCTCCGAATGCCCTGGCGCTCGCTGCACGCGAGAAATTCGTCGCGGCGTGACGCTGCGCCTCGTTGGCGAGGGATCGGGCCTGGGTCGGTTCGGCGACCAGACGACGAATGGCCTCGGCGATCTGTTCGGGAGCACGCTCGTCGATCAACAATCCGGTGCGCTCGTGGATCACGGCATCGGGGATGCCGCCCAGCCGGGTGGCGATGACCGGGGTTCCGGCGATCATGGCCTCGATGATGGTGAGTCCCTGCGCTTCGACCCAGCCGTTCGGTGCGCGACGCGATGGCGCGACGAAGTAATCGGCGGCGCTCATCCAGGCGCCGATTTCGGCGCGCTCGACCCAGCCGGGGAAGAGGATGTGCTCACCGAGCCCCAGCGTCGCGGCCAGTCGCTCCAATTCGGGGGCTTCCGGTCCCGCGCCAATGATCAGAGCGGTGACGTTCGGCAGTTCGGCGCGTAGCAGCGCAACCGCCCGAATCAGATCCTCCGGTCCTTTCTCATCGATGATTCGTCCCACGAAGGCCAGCAGTGGGCCATTGCCCCGGCGATAACGCGCCCGGATTTCGACGGATTGTTGGCGCTCGGCATGGGTGGGCGGGTTGGTCGCGACACCCATGGGAATGCGCATGAGTTGCGCCGGTTGAGGCGCCAGTTCGAGCAGGGCGGATTGGGTATAGCGGCTATTGACGGTGACGGCGTCGGCGTGACGGATCACCATCCGTTTGAAACCTTGTAGCAGGCGTCCCGACAGACCGAAGAGATCTCCGCCATGGACGGTATTGACGTGCGGCAGGCCGCCGATCCGCTGCGACAGGATGCCGACGAACCCTTGCGGCAGCATCCAGTGGGTGTGCAGCACGTCATAGCGCCGGGTGGCGAGCCGGCGCGCGACGGCCGCCCATTCGGCGGCCACCAGGGCCGGCAGCTTGAGCTTGTCGAGTGGACGCTTGCGCAGATTGACGAGCGCCCCGCCCTGATAGCAGACGGTTTCGAGCGATGCGGGCCAGAGATAGCGGAAGCGTTCGACATTGACCCCGTCGAGCCTTTCCGACACGGCGGCATTTGGAGCATGGGGCGCGAGCACGTCAACCTGCCAGCCGAGCGACTGAAGGTCTTGCGCCAGATTCAACACGAAAGGGGTGGTGTTGTCGCCAGTCCAGCGCGGGAAGCTCGATGTGACGCATAGCACCCGGCCAGTCTTTTGCTCGTTCCCGCGCTTCCGCGTGGGAATGCCGTCGTACCGCTCCAGCGGTGCCTGTCGGGGACGCGACGCGGGAGCGTCGCGCACTGCTCCCACGCGGGAGCGTGGGAGCAAGAGGCGTTTTGTGTCGGGCTTTTTCGCCATCACCGATCCGCTTCCCGATAGCTGGTCGCCGTAATCTGTTCCGACACCAATCCCATCATCAGGACGATGACCGCCGCGCTGAAGAGCAGGGCGCTCATGTTGGTGAAGCGGTGCATGGTGATGAAGGTATTCAGGTAATTCGCGGCGCCGGCCAGGAAGAACGCCAGGCTCACCGGGAAGAACAGCTTCAGCGGCGAGTAGAGCGTCGCGACCTTGAAGATGATGAGCAGGAAGCGGATGCCGTCCTTAATAGGGCGGATGTGGCTGCCGCGGGCGCTGCCGCGCCGGGCGGTGACGATGGGGACATAGTCGATCGGGTTGCCGGAGCGGAAGAAGGCCATGGTGATGGTGGTCGGGTAGGAGAAGCCGTTGGGCAACAGGTAGAGAAAACGCCGGAAGGGCTCGGCGCGCGCGGCGCGGAAACCGGAGGTGAGATCCCGCACCCTGAAGCCGGTCATGAGGCTGGCGAACCAGTTGTAGAAGCCGTTGGCGATGCGGCGTCCTGGGCTGGCCTGCGAGTCCTTGCCGCGCGCGCCGACGGCCATGTCGTAGCCGGCCTCCAGGCGGGCGAGCAGGCGGGGGATGTCCGCCGGGTCGTGCTGGCCGTCGGCGTCCATGAAGATCAGAACGTCCCCCCGCGCGGCGCGCGCGCCGGACTTGACCGAGGCGCCATTGCCCAGGCTGTAGGGATGAGTGATGACGCGCGCGCCCCGCTCGCGGGCGATGTCGGGCGTGCCGTCGGTCGAGCCGTCGTCGACCACCAACAGTTCGGCGTGCGGATAGAACTTGGCGATGCTGTCGAGCAGGGGGCCGATGGTCGGTGCCTCGTTCTTCGCGGGCAGGATGATCGACAGCGAGACTTCCCGTGTGTCTGGTGTCGATTCATGAGTGGCGTGTTTCATGGGTTCACGAGTTCATGGTTTAGGGGTTAATGCGATTTCCGCGAAAATCTTGTCCGTAGGAGCCCGCTTGCGGGCGACGTGATCCGTCAAGATGCCTTTCGTGCGCCAAGATGCCTTTCTTGCGATTACCGTCGCCCGCAAGCGGGCTCCTACGGGGGGCTAGACATTTCCGAAACATGCGCATGCCATTCGCTTCATCACACCTACAGCTTCAAGAGCCCCCGGCTGGTGACGAGCAGTTCGCGGTAGCCGAACACGGCGCTCAGGTGATGCAGCAGGGCGTGGCCGCCCTGGTCGCGCCAAAGCGTTTCCAGTTGTTCGTTGAGCGCGGCGTAGTGGGCGTCGGTCCCGCGCGGGAGCTTGCCGGATTGGCCAAGTTCGCGGATGAGTTCCAGCCAGAGCTGGCTGGCGCCCAGGATGAAGTGCGGCCAGGCGCGCTGCATCTCGGGGGGCCAGGCGGGGTCGGAGGTGTCGCCGATGCCGGGTCGCTGGGGCTGGGCGGGATCGTCGTGACTGACCTGGAGCAGGGTGCCCTTGCGCAGCAGGCACGCGACTTGCGGGTCGGCGTCGATCCGCGCCTGGATGCGTCGCGCCATCGCAGGCGTGGCGCGGTAGATGAAGCTGAACTGACGTCCGGCGGCGTCGCGCGCGGCGCGGCGGTGGAAGCGCCAGAGCGGGATGCGGTCGCGCTCGGTTTCCAGGATGGGGCGGATGACGAGATCCGCGAGCAGCAGGTCCGGGTGCCAGGGGGCGGGCTCGCCGTCCGGCCAGGCGAGGCGGAAGCGGCTGTACCACCAGTAAATCTGACCGCCCTCGGGTGGCGGTGCCACTTCGGTCCCCGGTGCCGGCTTCCGGGCTTCGAGCGCGGGGGATGTCGTGGTCGCGCAGCCGGCGAGCAGGAGCAGGACGCCGAACAGCAGGACGGCGGACGCACCGAACGGACGGCGGGGCAGGGCGGTGACCGGGCCGCGCATCCTTCAGCCCGCCCGATCCGCGAGCGCGCGTTCGATCAGCGGCAGCAGACCCTTGGGGTCGGCAATGAAGACCGGACCATGATTGGCCTGGATGCTTGCCAGGCGCCCGAGCAGTGACTCCCAGGTGCGGTCCTGCCGGATCGCCTGGAGCCGGCGCGCGGCTCGGCGTAGCGCCGCCTCGTCGTTGTTCAGATCGGCGAGCTTCAGGAGGGCGAGATTGGCCTCGATGTCATTGGGGTTGGTATCGGCGACGGAGCGCCAGTAGCGCCCCGCCTCGGCGTATTCGCCGAGTCGCAGGTGCGCCTCGCCCAGGATCTTCCGGGCGTACTCGTGAGTCGGATCGCGCGCGAGGGTCTTGTCGGCCGCCGCGATGGCGGCCGGGTAATCCGCCAGCTTGAAGAGGACGGTGCCGTAGAGCGAGAGCAGGCCGGGATCGTCGGGCAGTTGCGCGAGTCCCGCTTCCACGACCGGCTTGGCCGCGTCCAGTTCGCCAAGGCCCATCAGCGAAACGATCAGTCCAATCCGATATTTCATGTTGCCCGGATCGATCTCGACGGCTTGGGCGTAATACTCCCTGGCTTTATCGAGCTTGCGGTCGCGCAGGTAGCCGTTGCCTAGATTGCCGAGCGGCACGGCGCGCAGGTGCGGACGGTGGTAGCTGTCCGCCGCGAGCGCGGCTTCGTAGGTCTCGCGCGCCTTCTCGGGCATGTTCATGAGCGAGTACACCTGACCCAGATTGGTGTAGACCCGGCTCTGCCCCGGCGCCTTGGCGAGGTTGTCGGTCCAGACCAGGATCGGATGCGCGAAGATGGCGTTGCGATCCATGACGGTGTAGCCCTGGAGAACGAGGAAGGCGGCGACGCCGAACGCGACCGCGCCGCGCGCCGCAGGCCTGGCGAGCGTCCGGCCGAGCCAGAGGATGCCGATCGCGGCGAGCGGGTAGAGCATCATGGAGGGTAAATAGTTGCGGTGCTCGTAGGCCAGTTCGAGCGGGATGATCGTGCTCTCGATGGCGTGATTGATAAGGAAGAAGATCAGCGCGAAGGCGATCAGGGGACGTTTATCGGCCAGGTAGAGACCGAGCCCGAGCCAGCCGGTCCAGAAGAGGATGGCGGGCAGCGTGGTCCAGGGGTTCCAGAGGGAGGTCGAGACCTGGATGTCGTGGATCAGGGCAAAGATGGCCGGGATCGGCACCAGCATCTGCGTGAGATAGAGCAGCAGCACGCGCGGCTCGGTGAGCAGGCGCTCCAGCAGCGTGAAGGGGCGGTGGTCGTAGCCCGCGAAGATCTTCGCCGGATCGATCAGCATCAGCGTGAGGATCGCCAGGACGGCGAGCGGAATGGCGGCGAGCTTGAGCTGACGCTTCAGCGCCACCCGGTCGACCTCGCGGATCAGCAGCACGTCATACAGATAGATCGCCAGCGGCAACATGGCCGCGTTTTCCTTGGTGGCCAGCGAGAGCAGACCCGACAGGACGCAGAGCGCGAGCCAAAGCCACCGGCGGCGCCAGTCCGGCGTGAGCTGGGCGAACAGGTAGCAGAGCATGGAGAACAGGAAGAAGAAGGCCGCCATCGAAGCCATGCGCTGCACGATGACGGTGACGGCGGTCACCTGAATCGGACTGGTCGCCCACAGCAGGGCGCCGAGGAAGGCGATGGCCTTGGCGCGCTCCGCGTAACGGCTCTGGAGCATGGGCAGTTGCAGCGTCTTGAGCAGGAAGACATAGAGCGTCAGCGCGGTCAGGGCGTGGATGGTGACGTTGACCAGGTGATAGCCGAGTACGTCCAGGCCGTGGAAGTAGTGGTTGAGTCCGAAGCTCAGGTAGGCCAGCGGTCGGTTGATGTCGTCACGGGTGCCGATGAAGGTGCCCGAGAGGCTGGTCCAGTCCAGACTGCTCAGATGCAGTCGGGGATTGTCAACGATGTTCGGCAGGTCGTCGAAGATCCAGGAGGCATCCAGGCTGTTGACATAGACCAGCGCGACCAGGCAGAGGAGCACGGACACCAGGAATCCATGGGTGCGCTGGGCAAGGAATTGATCGAGGCTATCGAAGGGGGGCGTAAATCGGCTCAGGCGCATCGGGGGCTCGGTTAGAAATCGGGCGGTATTCGCCGTTAAAGTTAACGTAAACTATTCCTATCCGCAATATTTATATGGGTTGACGAGTCCAGCTAATTTGGCGCCATCCGTAGGAGCCCGCTTGCGGGCGACATGCGCTGCCACTCGCCTTTGGCCTGCAAACGCCATCGCCCGGATGCAAACCCGTAGGCCCGCAAGTCGCCCGCAAGCGGGCTCCTACGTCAAAATGAGAATTACGGCGACGAGCCGCCTTACTTGCAAACGCTAAACGATCTCGTTAACATCTCTGCCTTGTTTGACCCTCGCGGATGCCCCTTTTCCCTCGCCGATGACGGCGTTGAGCGCGCTGGCGCGATGCCCTGAGGGTCAGAGGCGAGTCCATATCGAGCCCAGACTATGAACGAGAGTGACGTGGAAAGATCGGATAGCGGCGGTCATCAAGGTTGCGGCCCGAGTTGCCGGTGCGCATCATTTGATCGGAGGGAGGGCGATGCGTTCCAGCGTCGGCATACCGATGCGCGCGCTTCCGAGGTCGATGTCAGCGTTTCCGTTTTTCAGCCGAGGCCGGGGGCGGCCGCCGAAATTAATCTGACCCTCACGGTCGCGGTGCCCCTGAACATCGACGAACAGTTGCAGCGGCTTTCCCGCGCTTATGACGAGACCCTCTCCGGCGCCGGAACGGACCGCTCCTCGGCGGTCTTCCGGCGTCTCTTCTGCAGCGATCCGGCCAATCAGGCGGAGGCATTGCACGCGAGCGGTCTACTGGGCGACGACTGCGCCGTCTCGCTGGTCGGTCAGGCACCCGCCGGACCGGGCAAGGTTGCGCTCTGGGCCTATCATCTGGTCGATCCGGCGGGGCCGCTCGACAGCTCGCGCGAGGGGGCGACCTTCGCGCTGCGCCGCGATTCGCTCGTTCACTATTGGACCACCGGGCTCACGGACATCAATGGTTCCGACTCCTACGCTCAGTCGGAGCGTCTGTTAAACGCCTATCTCGGCGAACTGCGATCCCGCGGGCTGTCCCTGGCCGACCACCTGATGCGCACCTGGTTCTTCGTGCGCGACGTGGACGTGAATTACCAGGGGCTGGTGAAGGCGCGACGCGAGCTGTTCGATGCGCATGGCCTGACGGCCGACACGCACTACACGGCCAGTTCCGGCATCGGCGCCGATGCGCCCGACACTCAGGCCCTGGTTCTGCTGGACGCCTGGGCCATCTCCGGTCTTCGGTCGGAGCAGGTGCGTTACCTCAAGGCGCTCGATCACCTGAGCCCGACCAATGTCTATGGCGTGACCTTCGAGCGCGGGACGGCCATCCGCTACCGCGACCGCGCGCATCTCATCATCTCCGGCACCGCCAGCATCGACGCGAGCGGCCAGATCCTTCATCTCGGCGATGTGGATCGACAGTTGGCGCGGACCCTGGAGAACGTCGAGGCGTTGCTCGCCGAAGGGGGCGCCACATCAGCGGATATGTGTCACTGGCTCGTTTATCTGCGCGACGACAGCGACGAGCCGAGGGTGCGTGCGCAGATGCGCGGGCGCTACGGATCCGCGCCCATGGTCTTCGTGCGGGCTCCCGTGTGTCGGCCCGGTTGGCTAGTGGAGGTCGAAGGGATCGCGGCCATCCCCGACGACGCCCCCGAGCTGCCGGCGTTCTGATTCCCGTCAGTCTTTGCAGCGCCCCTGGATGCGGTCTTCGCGCATGGCCCCGGCGGCGACAGGCTGCGCCAGCCTTGGCCGCGCGGGCTCTTTCTGGTCACAACCAAGCACTGAATTATGACGTCGAACCTCAGAAATTTGCTGTACCTGCTGATCCTGGTCTGTCTGGTCAGCGGTGTCGTGCTGTTCGCCAAGCCTGGCGCGAGCATCCGGGAATTCCTGGTGCAGCGTAGCGTCGAGCGCGCGGTCGAAGACTACGCGGAAAGGAATATCGTCGCCACGCTCGCGCGCCTGGTCGCGAATGTCGAGGCGCTGGACGTTGCCGTGCGCCGGCTGCGCGACGCGCCGACCGACGCCAAGGTCGCGGCGGCGGCTTCCGCCTGGCGAACCGCCCGCGCCACCGCTCAGTTGACGACTGCCTTCGGATTTGGCCCGGCGGCGCATTACAACTTCGACAAGCAGCTCAATACCTGGCCGCTGGACCGACCGCTGGTCGATCACACCCTGGCGGAAATGGCGGTCGGCCGGCTCAAGCTGAACGCGGTTTATCTGCGCAACCAGGTCTATTCCACGCGGCGCGGCTTCCTGGCGGCCGAATATCTGCTGTTCCGCGACGGCCAACCGCGTCCGGCGGCGGATCTGCGGGCGTTCGAGCTGGACTACCTGGCGGTGACCGTTGAGGTCATGCGCCTGGAGGCCACGGATTTCCTCGCCGCCTGGATCGGCACCGACGCCCTGCCGGCCCACCAGGCTCAGGCACTCGCCGCGGCGGGCATCGCGCTAAGAAAGGCGTATGCGGACGAATTCACACGCCCCGGCCATTTCGCCAGCCGCTACCCATCTCTCTCGGCCCCGTTGCAGGAGATCATGCAGGACGCGATTACGGTGGTCGAGGAACTGTGCCCGGCGATCGACGAGGTGCTGGGCTCGGCCGACCCGCGCGCCAGCGAGACCTGGTACAGCTTTAACGGTCTGGCCGATCTCCAGGGGACGCTCCGGAGTCTGGAAAACGCCTATCTCGGCGGACTGGAGGGCAAGCGCGGTCATTCGATGTCGGATCTGGTGGCTGGCATGAACGAGGTGCTGGACCGGCGCATCCGCATCGCGCTGGCGGACACGGCCTACCGGATCGCCGCAGTCGGCGATCCCTACCGCGCGTCCGCGGATGGCGAAGGCCGGGAACTGGAGGTGCGACGGGCCGTCTCCGCCTGCGCGAAGCTGGTCGCGCGCGTCGATCTCGCCGTGCCCCTGATCACCATGCATCCCAGCACACTCCCCTGGGCGATCTATGGGGTCTATGAGATGCCATCCATGCTGTGAGGCCGGCGCGCCCTTCAACTCCATCCATCCGCCCTGGAATCATCGCCATCATGCGCAATCCGTCGCGACGCACCGTCACCATCCCCCGCACCTGGGCACACGTTCTGGCCGCCGCCGCGCTGGCTGGGGCGGGACAAGCGGTCCAGGCGCACAAACCGCTCGGCAGTCCGCCCAGTCTGGCGGATGAATATTATGCCGGCGGTCGTCAGGGAACCGTCTTCAGCGCTACCTCCAGGGCCATGGAACTGCCTTCGCCGGCGATCAACGCCGACCCTCGACTCTCGGAGCTGTTCGCCGAGGGCGAGGTCATCTTCGACGCCGACTATGTGACCGACCCCGACGCGCCCTTCGGCGGTCTGGGGCCGATCTACAACAACATCTCCTGCATGAACTGCCATCCCAACTACGGACGGGCGCGGCGCGTGGACAAATGGACGACCCAGTTCGGCAACGGCTACACCGCCCTAGTGCATACCCCGGACGGCAAGCTGGTCGATGGCTATCTTTTCATGCTGCAAACCATGACGGTGCCGCCCTACGTGCCGCTCGCCAAGGATGTGACGATCGCCTGGAAGCCCTTCGTCGACCGCTACGGCAACCGATATCCGGACGGCACGCCCTACAACCAGGGTAAACCGACCGAGGGTACCCTGACCTATCCCACCGCGGATCTGGTCGAGCCGCTGCTCCCGCTGCCGGAGGATTATCGAGTCTCGCTGGAGGCGACCATCGGACTCTACGGCACCGGACTGCTCGACGCCATCCGCGACGAGGACATCGTCGCCGAGCACGAGCGTCAGAAGGCGGCGGGCGGCGCGATCCAGGGGCAACTCGGCAAACGCATGATCGAGTCCCACGACGGTCGGGAGCACATCGGAAAATTCACCTGGCACAACACGCGCGCCACGCTGCAGAACGGTCCCGGTTTCAATGGCATGTGGAATGTCTTCAACCTGAATCGGGAGGACCGCCCGCAGCTCTTCGCGTCCGCGCAGTGGATCGATAAACAGGCCGCACTGGGCCTGGACGTGTCCGCGCTGAAGGACGCGCAGCCGGTCGAGATCAGCCAGAAACAGCTTGATGCACTGATGGTCTGGCATCGCGGACTCGGCGTCCCCGCCGCGCGCAATCTCGACAAGCCCAGGGTCAAGCGCGGTCGCGCGCTCTTCCACAAAACCGGCTGCGTCGAGTGCCACAAGCCCTGTTGGACGACCGGCCCCGATGAATTCATCCCCGCCTACGCCGGTCAGACGATCTGGCCCTACACCGACATGCTGATGCACGACATGGGCGAGGAAAATCGCGGGCTGCTCAGAACCTACCGCACGCCCCCGCTCTGGGGGCGCGGGCTGATGCGCACCACCGTCGACCACAGCGACATGTTCCACGACCTGCGCGCGCGCGACTTCGAGGAGGCGATCCTCTGGCACTTCGGCGAGGCGGAGGGTGCGCGCGAGATCTTCCGCAACCTGCCGGCGGAAGACCGTGCGGCGCTCATCGAATTCGTCAAGTCGATCTGAAACGGGATGGGTATCGGGGATGGCTGGTGCTGGACCGAGAACCCGTCGGGTCGGGGCGAGAAGTGGGCCATGCGCCGTGCCGCGACCGGATTGTTGATCGCCGCCTGTCTGTCGAGCGGGTGCGACTTGGGCGGGCGGACGGGAGACCCGGCCGTGGGCCAGGCGCTCTATCTGGAACTCTGCCTGGACTGTCATGGCGACTACGGCGAGTTGTCCGCCAAGAAGCGATCCAGACCGCTGCGGGATCTCACGGCGGACGAGATCATGGGGATGCTCAGGAAATACCAAAAGGTTACGGACGACACCCCCTGGTGGGCGGAGTTCAAGAGCGGCCTGACGGATGCGCAGATTGGGGATCTGCTGGCGTATCTCGGAACCTTGCAGGGCGGTCATACAGAGTTGGCGCGGGGCAACTGATCTCGATAATGAAAAATAGATCGGACTGTTTTTGTCTGGGACGTGGGTAACCCCCGATTGGATTCGGTTGGCACTGCGTCGATGATTTTACGTGAGAGGGACAGAGCAATGGGTCTTCATGATCGCGATTGGTACTGGAAGCAGGTGGACCGGATCGACCAGAAACCGCCGCCGCGCCAAGCCGCACCGCAGCGCGTTCGACAGCCACCGACATCGTTCGACGAGTTGCTGCGCAAACCATCGTCCACGGTCGTGCGCGACCTGGACGAATCAAATGCCGACTCGGTGCCACGCCCTGTTCTGCCGGTCCTTCTGCTGATCGGCGTGATTCTTATGATCGCGGTGGCCGGCGCCTGGGTGATCTATCACCCCGACCTCTGGCGGGGTGTCAGCGGTTGGTGAGGGCGCGCCCATCTTGCGTTTCGATGACTAGGGCAATGAGCATGGCGGCCAACTGGTCGAGAATGACGTCCATGTCCGGAATAAGGCGATCCCCGGAAAATTTCATACCCAAGCTTCATCCGTTCGTGGTGACATTGAAGCCGTTCGTGGTGAGCTTGTCGAACCATGAACGACTTCAATGTCAGCCTCGGAGTGCGATTTTCCGTTTACCCTTCCACTTTTTAGAAACACAAAAGATCGAGAGGATATCTCTCGATGGGAGCACGCGATGAGCACGACGGCTGGTTTCTCAGTCGGTGTCCAGTTCATCGACCGTTCGTGGCGATTCGCTGCCAAGACGCGCCAGCACGTCCAGGAAGCGCGCGCTGTCGGCCCGCGCGGCCCGCTGCGTGAACACCTCTTCGGCCTCCAGCGCGGCAGGGAAAAGGGGGCAGATTTATTTTCTAGGTTCACGACATCGGAGCGAGAGCAACAAATAAATCTGTCCCTTTTTCCGCAACCTACCCGAGATAATGGTGATCTCTTAAGAGGGTGTAGACAAAAATAATTGAGCTGCTATTTGTATACCAGTCTACAACTGAGCTGGTGTGCGCTGATGTCGAAAGCTGGTCGTCCCCCCAAGATTCACGAGGCGGAGCAAGCGGTATTGCGTCAAATTGTCACGGATCGCCCGACCTCCACGCTGTCAGAGATTGCCCGGGAACTCGCGGCACGGACGGGAATCGAGGCTCATGAAGCAACGATTCGCAAGTCCTTGCGGGAGGCGGGCGTCACGCGCCTCCGGGGCGAGAGTGGTCTCGAGGCGCAAGCGCGCGCAACGCCGCGTCGGTATGGGTATACGGATGCGCATCGTCGCCACGACCCCGACCAAAGCTACCCAAGTTGTCTGACCGATGCGGAGTGGGACTTGGTCGCCGCTCTCTTTGAGATGCCGGGCGGGCGGGGTCAACCGCCCCGCGTGTCGCGCCGGAGCATCCTGGAGGCGTGTTGCTACGTGGTGCGCACGGGGTGCGCGTGGCGGATGCTGCCGCACGATTTCGCGCCTTGGCAGAATGTCTACAAGACGTTTCGCCGTTGGAGTGCGGCTGGGAAGTTTGAGCAGATGCATGATCGACTGCGGGGGCAATGGCGCGAACGCGAGGGGCGTGAGATCGCGCCGACGGCGGCGGTGCTGGATGCGCAATCGACCCGCGGCTCGCCGCAGGGTGGACCGAGCGGCTTTGATGCGGGCAAGCAGGTCAAGGGGCGCAAGCGCAGCCTGGTGGTCGATACCTTGGGGTTCGTGTTGGCGGTGAGCGTGGTCGCGGCCAATCTTCAGGACCGCGATGCCGCCTCGGGCGCCGTCGCTGACGCGGCCGCCAAGTACCCCCAGATCAACACGCTGTTTGTCGATAGCGCCTACGCCGGTCAATTTGCCCAAACCACCGAGCAGACCCACGCGATCCGCGTGGAAGTCGTGCGCCATCCAGCCAACAAAAGCGTTGGCTCCTGGCACGTGGACGGGGCGCCTGACCGAGTGGTGATCGCCAACGCCGACGGCTTCGTTCCGCTGCCGAAGCGCTGGGTTGTCGAGCGCACCCATGCGTGGAATGAGCGTGCCCGTCGATTGATCATGCATCATGACCGTCTGCCAGCGGTCTCCGAAACCTGGGTTTAGGCTGGCGGAGGCGCGCATCCTGCTGCGGCGGTTGACCACAACGGTTTGATTTTGTCTACACCCTCTAAGTCCGTGCCATTCGGGTCTGACCCCTTTTTCCTAGGACAAAGCCATGACTGCGCAGTCAGCCTTCGACGACACATCGCTTATCAAACTCGCTGAGCGTACTGAATATGAAGTCTGGCTTCTTGAGGCAGGGCAATCGCATCAAGCGCTGCTAACATTAGCGGGTACCGATGTATCAGCGTCGCCCTTCCTCTGAGGCGACTCGAAGAGCAATTTCGACAGGTAGGACTCGTCCCAACCGGCTTTCAAGCGTTTGTTCTGGATGCCGAGCTTGGTGCCGTCATTCTTGAGGCGCGAGAGGGCGAGGTGACGCAGGACGGCAAGATTCTCGCGCGCCACCGGATCGCGGACACGGCACTCATCCTCACGAAAGGCGATATCGAGATTCCAATGCAACCCGTTTTCGATGCCCCAGTGACCGCGTACTGCGTGGGCAAAGCGCGCGGCGCTGGTGCCGATGCTGCCAATGAAATAGCGGGTCTCGACCGAGACCTTGCCGGCGACCTCACGGCGCGATTCAACCATTGCCGATCATGTTCATTGCCTCCCACGAGGCGCTGTGCGGCACGCCGGAAAGATCGCCCAAGGTTTGGTAGCGACGGGTTTCGAGACGACCATGCCCTCGCTCGACGGTTTCGAGGAATGCCGAATCGACACCGGCGTAGCCTCTGGCGTCGGCGTCGATGAACGCCTCCTCGACCTCGGCGGCCAGCGTTTCCTGGTTGCCTTTGAGCGCGAGCACATAGTCCCCTCCCTGGTGGATGATCTGCGCGGCAATCTTGGTCTGGCAGCCCATGGCGTCGATGGTGACGATGCAGCCCTCCAGCTTCAGCCACTCCAGCAGACGTGGAATGGCCGTGATCTCATTGGATTTGGCGTCGGTGGCGACCTGTCCGAGCACCACCCGATTGGCCGTCGCCCAGGCACTGACCAGGTGCAACGCCGCCAAGCCCTTGCCGCGGCTGTGGGAGCGGCGCAGGGTCTTGCCATCGACGGCAATGATCTCTTCGGGGATCAGTTCGGCCACCGACGCGCTCCATTGGCGAAAGCAGGCGGCAAACTGTGCGGGATCGATGAGCGCAAACACCCGCCCGAAGGTGTCGTGCGACGGAATGCCCGCGGGCAGTTTCAGAAACGTGCGCAGCCACGCCTCCTTGGCCTGTCCGAACGTCTCGACACCCACCCAACCGTCGGCGCCACTGAAGGACGCCGCGATGGTGATCACGATCATCTCACTTAAGAGGTGCCGTCGTTGGATCGCGCTGCGCGGCTCGTCCAGCGGGGCAAAATGGTGCGCAATCGATCGCTCCACACTCAAGTCGCACATCGGCGAGATCTCCCCAAGATTCTAAAGACTCAAATCATTGGGGCCGCAGTACGGATTGTCTAACAGTATGCGCTAATGCGTTGATGTGATTGCCCTGCTTCTTGAGGCCGTTTACGCAATTGTCCAACAAGAACTATTTCAATCGTGGCCTGATGGGGTGATTTACCCACTGGGGAAATCAAAAGCTCAGTTTTTTGTGCATGCACGCATGAATATCATTCTCGGCGACTGGAGGCCCGGTTTTTTGAATGCAGGGGCGCCGTTAGTCTTTGTTTCGACCTTCAAGCTTATCGATATGCTCATCGAATGGGTTTTCGAAGAGAACAAAGTTACATCGACCTTTCGTTTTGATCAGAAGTTGAAAGAACTTAAGCGTTCACACGTCTTTCCACCTTTCATTGAGTCTCGAATTTGGCTACGGGAGCGTCTCGCTGGTTTTTACAGCACACTAGAACCACTCCGCGGAACGATCATCCATGACAAGCATTTCACTGCCACTGACGGCGGCATCCGAGTGGCTAGTTCGAAGAAAGGAACCATAGGGCCGCTAGTTGAGATCAGCGCTTACAATCTTAGAAAGCTCGCCGTTGCGATAGTGAGTATTCTTAGGTATGTCGACGGTACTTGGCGTATCGATGATTTTCAAGAAAAAGCATTGAGGTACAACTTGGATGAACTAGCGGCATTGCATGGGTTGCCGTCTTTAAACCAGAGGCCACCATTCCATACATGTGTGCGAGTATATTTGACGGGTTCTGATCCACTTCTCGCTGATCTGATGTTAATGCGGAGTGACCTTGCAGCTAAATATGCGGATCAGGATTTATCTTTTGACTTGCGCGTATTGATAGTCAAGAAAGGAGAAGTTGTTGATGCCTATCTTTTTCCTTGGTCAGTCTGCGGAAGTCAGGGCACTGAGTGGTGGAGTCGTATCATCAATATTCACGAATATAAAACAGCGATACCTGAAGACATCCAACGTGAGCATCTGCGCAATCTCGGCTAAAGGGAAAACCGAAATAGCGAGGTAGATGGGTAGATCGATAGCGAAACCCATCAATACTTTGCAAGCGGCTTATAGAGTGGACTTCGCGGGCGGCGCGGTGCTCGTCATGCAACATTGTGCCGCGGTGCCGTTTAATCTAATTTCCTAGTTCCCACACCAGCCTTCATGACGGTCTGAAAATGGCAAAATTCCTGGGTAGTGCCCTTCTCTATATGATTTCACGAATGAGCTTTAACTGAGAGAGTGCTATTATAATGATGGACAAAATGCCAAATAGCTCCAATATGGTTCTCAAGCTTTTTTGAGAAAGAAAGTGCTTTTCGTACGAGCCTGGAAATACGTTGCCTGAGTGTGCAGTTGTATCGTTCGATATGATTTGTCTTTCCCGATTCCTTACCGACAGCGTAATGACGGAATTCTGGAAAAACGGATTGATAAGCTTCCCAAAAATCGGTGTAGAAATCGGCCAATTCTTGATAATCGCGTGGCAATGAATTCCATAATCCTTGCGCACCCTTAATGCCACGAGATCCGATATAAAGTCCGACAACATATCCAGAGTCACGATCTTTCGCGATCCAAACCCATTGTTTTTCATCTTTTTTCAAAACAAATGACCACAGTTCGTCGCACTCGACAACCAGTCGAAAATCAGACAACTTTGGCACGTTTAATTGGCGCGGAACGCCCTCGTATTTTTGATTGACATAGATTTGCAACCAGGATTCAGAGACATTTGCAACACGCGCGATACCAGCAAGCGCAATCCGTTCAAGAAGCAGTCGATCGATCAGCGATTTGGTCTCTTCAGAAATCGCTGAAACTAAGGGGTCAATCACGAATTGACGGCCACATTCCCGACAAAGATGGTTTTGCTTTCCGGTTGCATTAAATCCATTCTTCACGATCTTGGTGGTGTTGCAAGTTGGGCAGTGATTCATGTTTGAATAAATCCAGTCAGATTTTAGATCCTATAGATTGGGGCACTACCAATTCCTGAACACCAGCGCGACGAATTACTTCCTTGAGGAAATGATCAAGGACGCAAAGGATCGCCTCATTCTTATCAGCCCATTCCTACGGCTCAATGATCGCGTCAAGGAGCTTCTCGCGGACAAAAATCGCCTGAAGATCGACGTCAGAATTGTCTATGGCAAGAGCGAGCTGCAACCGGAAGAGATTGGCTGGCTCAACGAGCTTTCGTATGTTCGCACTAGCTTTTGCCGTAACCTGCACGCCAAGTGCTACATGAATGAAGAACTTTGCATTGTGACGAGCCTCAACCTCTACGAGTTCAGTCAAGTCAATAACAACGAGATGGGCGTACTCATTCGCCGCTCGGAGGACGCCGATCTTTACCGTGATGCCTACGAAGAATCACAGCGCATCATTCGCATCAGTGAGGAGGTCAGAATTACGCTGGAGCGTGTTGCTGCCCAAGGTGACGTGGAAAAAACGGATGAACATGAACCAACGGCAAAGCTCACCTCGTCCAAGCTCGGTCAGCGCCTCAAACTCAAGACCACGGAACTGATGGGAAAGCTGGTGTCACTTGGCTATCTGGAGATTAAGGAGGGGAAGCATTTTCTCACATCAAAGGGCAAGGACTCTGGCGGTGAGTTTCGTATGAGTCCAAAGCATGGCCCATACTTTCTTTGGCCACAAGATTTCAAACCATAAAGCATAAAACCGGCAGGGACCATTCGATCACGAGCGGCAGCGTCTGCTCATGGATGCAGCCGACGGCTGGCTGGCGGCTTACGGTCTGGCGCTGGCGGTCCTGACCGGGGCGCTGCTGCTCGCCGTCGGGGTGGCGCTGCGGCGCGCGCGGCTGGGCGCGCGCGACCCCGACCGGCCCGCTCGCGCCCTCTATCGGCAATTCCGCAAGCGACTGGCCAGTGCCGGTATCGATGCGGAGCCGCACGAGCCGCATCAGTCATTGCAGCGCCGCCTGGAGGGCACGGGTCGGTTCGACCCGCGGATCCTCGCCGAGATCTTCTCCAGTTACGAGCGGCTGCGCTATCGACAGCACGAGCGTCAGGCCGATCCGCGTGCATTGCGTCAGCTACGCAGACGAATCCGGGCTTTGAAGGTCGGGGAGGTGAAAGGCTGAAGGTGAAAGGCTGAAGGTGAAAGGCGAATGGTCACGGGCGGTCTTTCCGGACCCATCGGCGACAGGCGAAGACAAACGCCTTCATGGCGAGCGCAAGCGGCTCGCGGCGTGAGGAAAACGGCAACATGCACAGACAGGATCGAAGGATGCTAGAGCGAACAGAACAGAGCGTGGCGGCGATCGAAGACGGGCTGCCTGAGAGCGGGCTCATCCCCGTGATCGCGCAGCTCAACAGGATCATTCTGGGGAAAGAGGAGCAGATCAGGCTGGCGCTCACCTGCCTGCTGGCCGACGGCCATCTGCTCATCGAGGATATCCCCGGCCTCGGCAAGACGGTGCTGGCCCATGCGCTGGGCAGGACACTCGGTCTGTCTTATCAGCGGGTCCAGTTCACCTCGGATCTGCTGCCGGGCGATGTGATCGGCACCTCGATCTACGACAGGAACAAGGGCGTCTTCGTCTTCAGCCAGGGGCCGGTGTTCACCCAGCTCCTGCTGGCCGACGAGATCAATCGCGCCACGCCGAAATGCCAGAGCGCCCTGCTTGAGGCGATGGAAGAGCGACAGGTCAGCGCCGACGGCGCCACCCGCGAGCTGCCCAGACCCTTCTTCGTCATCGCCACCCAGAACCCGACCGAACAGATCGGCACCTATCCGCTGCCCGAGTCGCAGTTGGACCGCTTCCTGCTCTGCATCTCCATGGGCTACCCCAACCGCAGCGCCGAACTGGAGCTGCTGCGCGGCGAGAACCGGCGCAGGATGCTTGAAACGCTGGAGCCGATCGTCTCGGCCAGGCAGTTGAGCGCCATGCAGCGCCGGGTGGAGACGGTGAAGGTGTCCGAGTCGGTGCTCGATTACCTGTACCGCCTCATCGATTTCACCCGGACCTCGGAGATGTTCCAGGTCGGTCTCTCCACCCGGGCCGGACTCGGTCTGCTCCGCGCCGCTCAGGCCTGGGCGCTGCTGCACGGCCAGGACAGACTGCTGCCGGGCGACATCCAGAAGGTGCTCGGCCCCACCGTCGGTCACCGGCTGGTGCCGCTGGCCGGGCGTCTGTCTGCGCAGCGCATCGGCGACGAGATCATCGCCAGGGTTCCGGTCGAATAGCCGTCCGCCATGAATATTCGTCAGCATGCATCCCGGCTGTTGGAGATGCGGATTCCGCTGGGCCGTCCGTTCAGGCCGGAGCGGGGCCGGGTCATGACCCGCATCACCCCGGCCGGCTGGGGCTTCGGGCTGCTCGTCCTCTGCGGCTTCCTGATGTCGGTCAATTTCTCCAACAATCTCATCTTCGCCATGACCTTCCTCCTAGTCTCCATCGCCATGGTCGGCTGGTATGACACGCGGGCCAACGTCAGCGGTCTGATCTGCGGGGACTGGCGGGCCGAGCCGGCGTTCGCCGGGCAGCGGGTGCGCTGTTCGCTGCGCGTGGACAATCCATCCAAACGGATGCGCCACGGCCTCCTGCCGTTCTCGCCGCAGGCGGACAGGGCCGAAGCGGTCCATCTCGACGGCCAGGCGCAAGCCGAACTCGTTCTCTATCGCCGGACCACCAGGCGCGGTCTGCTCGAACCCGCAGCCGCCGATCTTCGCAGTGCCTTTCCCCTGGGCACGACGCGGACCCGGATGATCACCGGCAGGCTTCCGGCCTGTCTGGTCTGGCCGGAACCGTCCGGCGACCAGCCGTTACCGGACCAGGCATCGGGCCGGCAGGCGCATCTGCGGAGCGAATCCGGCAGCTATACCGATATGCGGCGCTATGCGCCGGGCGATCCGCTGTCGCGAATCTCCTGGAGGGCATTCGCCAAAACCGGTGAACTCTATACCAAGCAGTTCGACGGGGCGCAGGGTCTGCCGGCCCTGTGGCTGCGCTGGGACGATGTGCGGGCGCCCGGCGTCGAGCAGAAGCTGTCGCAACTGTGCCGCTGGATCCTCGATGTTCGCAAACAGAATCGCGAATTCGGTCTGGAACTGCCGGATGTCTCGGTCGAGCCGGCCGGCGACGAGACCCATGTCCGGCGCTGTCTGGAGATCCTGGCGCTCTATCGCGGCGCGGAGAAGGCGTCATGACCGGGTATCGCAACTGGGTGCTTCTGACCCTGGTCATGGCCGCCCTGCCGAGCTTTCTGCGTCTGCCCTGGTGGGTGGCGGCGATCGCCCTGGCCGGCGGCGTCCTCCACTATGCCGGACGCTGGCGTCGCGGCTGGTCCGGCAGGATCTTCTCGGCGGCGCTCCTGGCGGCCGCCATCGCCGGAATCTGGTTCAGCTTCGAGACCTGGTTCAGCGGTGACGGGATCCTGAGCTTCTTCATCGCCGTCGTCTTCCTCAAATGGGGCGAATCGACGACCCGCCGGGACGATCTGCTGCTGATCTTCGCCGCCGTGATCCTGGCGGCGGTGGGCACGCTCTACTGGGAGAATATGCTCAATATGCTGCATATGTTCCTGGTCGTGTTCCTGCTCGTCGTCAGTCTGATGGCCCTGCACCTGGACGCCTCGCCGTCGCGGATGACGTTCCTGCTGTCGCGGACAGGGCGGATCTTCGCGCTGGCGTTGCCGCTGATGCTGCTGCTGTTCCTCTTCTTCCCGCGCATACCGGGACCGCTCTGGGATGTCGGTCTGGCCTTCGGTCTGCCGATCAAGGCGATGATGGATCGCAGCAAGACCGAATTCGGCAGGATGACGTCGCTTCAGCCCGGTGGTATCTCGCGGGCGGCCAACGAGAACCAGAACGTCCTGGTCGCCGAGTTCGAGGGTGCGGTGCCCTTCAAGAGCCAGCTTTACTGGCGCGGCCCCGTCTTCTGGGAGTTCGACGGCCAGAACTGGAATCTGCCCGAAGACTGGGATTCCCGTTCGAGTCTGCTCGGCCGGGCGCTCAGGACGAAGGCGCAGTGGGAGCGGGAGGTGCGGGAGAAGAAGGATCCGATCCGCTATACCCTGCGGGTGATGCCCAACGGCGGACGCTGGCTCTACGGTCTGGATCTGCCTGCCGAGGCCGGCCCGGAGACCTTCATCTCGGACGAGTTCCAACTGCTCTCCATTCGTCGCATCAACGATTCCGAGCCAAGACTTCAGACCTCGGCCTTTCTCACTTACAGCGTCGGCGCCTCCCTGACCGAGGAACAGCGTACCCGGGGACTGAGCTGGCCGGAGGGTCAGAATCCCCGCCTGCTGGCTCTGGGCCAGACACTGCGGGAACGCCATTCGACCACGGACGACATCGTTCACGAGATCTACGCCATGCTGAGGGTCGGCGAATATCGCTTCGATCCCGGCCATATCCTGCCGCCCGGCGATCATCTGCTCGACCGCTTCTTCTTCGACGAGAAGCGCGGCGGGGCCGAATATCTCGCCGGCAGCACGGTCATGCTGATGCGTGCCGCCGGGATTCCGGCGCGGCTCGTGGCCGGTTTTCGCGGCGGCACCATCATTGCGCTGACCGACTTCGTCATCGTCAAGCAATCGGACGCCCATGCCTGGGTCGAGGTCTGGGACGACGGACGCGGCTGGTTCCGCGTCGAGCCCAAGGACATCGTCGTGGCGCCGGACGAGAAGCGCGAGGCGACGAAGATCGATGAGAACAGGCAGGCGGCGGTCAAGATGGAGGTGAAGAAGGAACCCCAGCCCGTGCCGGACGACGGGCGACCCGGAGACCCGCCCAGGGCGCCGCCGCCCGCGCCGGCCCAACCCGGGACGGGCTGGCAACTGCCCGACTGGACGGCCTTTCTCGGGAACCTGCAGAAGTGGGTGATCGATTACAACCCGGACCGGCAGATCGACATCATGAAAGGGGTGGGGCTCGAAAAAAGCAACTGGTTCGACCTCATGCTCGGCACCCTGCTCGGCCTGGCGGTCATTCTCGGCGGCTACCTCGCCATCGCATGGTTCGCCGCTAGGGAACGGATCGACCGGGTCGCCGGGGCCTGGGGCCGATTCTGCCGTCGGCTGGAAAAATTCGGTCTGCACAGGGATCCGCACGAGTGCCCCCGGGACTTCATGCACCGGGTCGGCGATGCACAGCCGGAGATGGCCCCCGCCACCCGGGACATCATCGGGCGCTATATCGATATTCGTTATGGCGGCGGGCCTTCGCGGGAGGCCGATGCGGTCTTCATCCGGCAGGTCGAACGCTTCCTGTCCATGACATGACATTCAACCACGAGATATCCATGAAAACCCGGCTCCTGCTGACCGTCTTGATGCTCTCTTGTTTGCCTGCGGCGGCGTTCGCCGCCCAGGGCGTGACCGAGTACTACGAACCCGTGGTGGCCGAGATCGTCGAGCGCGGCGACGCGGCCATCGCGACCTATGACCCGGCCGAGGGCGTGATCGCCGGCAATCTGTTCTCGCGGCTCTATTTCGATGTCTTCGAAAGCAGCGGCATGGAGTTCACGCTCGGCCTGAAGGACAACGCCTTCATGATGCGGATCGAGTCCGGTTTCAGTCTGGTGATCAGCCAGGCGATGCGTGGCGAGGCGCGGGATGTCGTCGAGACATCCTGGGTCTCGCTGAAGAAGGATCTCGACGACGCAGTCGAACGCTACTCCACCGGCGAGAATGCGACCTTCTGGGGTCGGGTCGTGCAGTCGTTCGTCATCCTCTTCCGCGAGGGTGTCGAGGCCATGCTGGTGGTGGCCGCCCTGGTTGCCTATCTGCGCCGGTCCGGTTATCCCGACAAGGTCAGGACGATCTGGCAGGGTGTGGCCCTGGCCCTGGTCGCCAGCATCGGCGCGGCCTGGCTGCTGAACCGGGTGGTCAGCGTCAGCGGCGCCAGCCAGGAGGCCATCGAAGGGGTGACCATGCTGATCGCCTCGTCCGTGCTGATCTATGTCAGCTATTGGCTGACCGCCAAGCGGGACGCCAACCGCTGGCAGGCCTTCATCAGGGACGAGATGGACAAGGCCATTGGCCGGGGCTCGCTGTTCGCCCTCGGGTTCGTCGCCTTCCTGGCCGTCTTCCGCGAGGGGGCGGAGACCATCCTCTTCTATCAGGCCCTGATCGGCGGCTCATCCGGCCAGTTGAATGCGGTCTGGACCGGCATGGCCATTGCTGCCGCCGCCCTGGTGGCGGTCTATCTGGTCGTGCGCCTCGCCTCCATCCGGCTGCCCATCGGCATCTTCTTCGGCGGCACCGCCATCCTGCTCTATCTCATGGCCTTCGTCTTCACCGGCCAGGGCATGCTGGAACTTCAGGTGAGCGGTCTGGTGCCCACGACCAGATTGGAGGGCTGGCCGATGATCAGTTGGCTCGGGATCTTCCCGAGTCAGGAAAGCATCCTCGCCCAGTTGCTGGTCCTGGCCCTGCTCCCGTTCGGCTGGGTCGCCATGAAACTGAAAGAAAGAAGAGCCATCGCGCGGGAGGCCGCAACGGTGACGCAAGGCGAGTAATACCAGCAGCGTCGATCTGCTCGGGGTCCTGCCTAACCGCCGAAGCGAACGCGGGTAATGCCCGGCATCTGGTCTCCAAGCCAGGGCGCGTAGATCAGCGTGTACGAGAGAAGGCTGTACCAGCCGCGTGGGAAGACAAAAGGCAGGCTGTTGATCTCGGCCAGATCGGGCACCCAGGCGCGGAGTGTCGGCGCCATGCGATCACGGCCAATGCCCCAGGGCATGGGCGGCGTGCGGTAATGCGGGGTCTTCCACCAGCCGCGCAGCGTCTTGCGCGAGAGCCAGCCGGGGATGTGGTCGAACGCGAACCAGGCGCCGGGCAGCCGTGTTGCCAGATGGCGGAACAGCGTCTCCACCTCCTCCGGCGTGAAATACATCAGCAGCCCCTGTGCCGTGACATAGACGGCCCGCCCGGACGGAACCTGATCCATCCAGGCCGGATCCAGCGCGCTCAACCGCAGGTGCAGATGGCGCGCATCCGGTTGGATGTAACGCTCCCGCACCGCCATGGCCTCCGGCACATCGACGCTGAGCCAGAGCGCGGACTCGCTGTCGACCCGAAAGCGCTGCGTCTCCAGCCCCTCGCCCAGATTGACGATGACGCCGTCCGGGTGGGCGGCGAGGAATCCGCGCAGCTCCGCGTCGAACAGGGCCGAGCGGATGCCGTGCGAGCCGTCCGGCGGCCCGAAGGAGCGCACGAAGTCGTAGTGCAGCGAGCGATAGATCTGCAACGCCAGCTCGTCACGGATGACGCCATCCGGACGGGCGGCCTCGGACGCGCGGTTGTGCAGCGTCCATAGTCGCTTGTGCGGATCAGGCTGTCCGCAGGTGGGATCCTGGCACGAGATTGCCTTGCCGACAGTGCGGGAAGGATGGTACAAATTCGACTAATAACTTCAATTCTCATTAAACCGCGTCCAGAGCGAGATGCTGCGTTTCGAGTGAGTTCGACGTTTGGCACATCCACGACCCTTAGCCGGGGCGCGGTTTAAAATTTTATATTTTTTAATAACTTAAACCGCGCATGCTCCGACGCATCGTCGATGCGGCCAAGGTCGATCCAATCCAAAAACATCGCATACCGCTCTGGGCGCGGTTTAACCTGTTTTGGTCTGCGATGAGGGGCTGGGTTATGCCGTTGGCGGGTAGCCTGTCATCGTGTCGATGATCGGGCATGCCGAGACGGGAACGGACCATAGAAGGGCGTCAGTCTGCGTCCATCAACAGCGCAAAAGGCGCACAAACCGGAGGGAACCTGGCCTGTCCCGGTTTCTGTCACAGAGCGAGATGAGTGCCATGACGAATCACGATGAACCGCCACAAGCGATTTTGCAGGATGTCAATCGCGAACAGACGCTGGAGTACGCGGGATTCTGGATTCGGGTTGTCGCAAGCCTCATCGACTCGATCCTGATCGTGCTGGTCACGCTGCCCTTGCTGCTATGGATTTACGGAGTCGAGTACTTCGATCCGGAACAGACCGGATTCGTGGCGGGTACTGCGGATTTCCTCATTTCATGGGTCTTGCCGGCAATCGCTGTCATCGTCTTCTGGATCTACAAATCGGCGACTCCGGGAAAGATGCTCGTCTCCGCGCGAATCGTCGATGCACGCACAGGCGAACGGGCATCGACGGGCCAGCTCATTGGCCGGTATTTCGGCTACTTCGTTTCTGGAATCCCGTTTCTGCTGGGCCTGATCTGGGTGGCGTTCGACAGGCGAAAGCAGGGGTGGCATGACAAGCTCGCCGGCACGGTCGTCGTGCGCGAGAAGAATAGAGGGCCGGAGCCGGTGCGATTCGATCGGCAGGCATGACATGGGCGCTGGTTATGAAACCGATCAGGGCGGGTGGATGAGCGTGATCGCAGTCCAACGTATTCAGCGATGAAATGTGGTCTGTTTCGTTTTTCCGCCCGGTCAGTTTTTATCCAGGAAGCGGAAGGTTGTTCCATCTATTCCGGCAGGGGAGTCGGTCAGGGCATGCGGAAGTCGTCTTGTTCAAGCTCAGCATCCATTGATGCGCATGGGTTTTTCGAGTGCTTGGAGCACCCGTGCCGAGGTAACGGGCTTGATGCTAGACCGATTCTGTCTGGTACGGAAATCACGGAATCCTAGTGCCATAATTACGGATTTTGTCTAATCAACTAGTTAGCCCAGAAACGCAGACGAAAGCGTGACACAAGATTCTTGCTATAAGTGCGGCCATCCTGCCACGACCAGGGAGCATGTCCCTCCCAAGTGCATCTTTCCCGAAAGCAAAGATATGGGTGGAGAAAACTTCAGAAAAAATTTAATTACGGTCCCATCGTGTGAGGTCCATAACCTTGAGAAATCGCATGATGACGAATTCTTGATGGTTAGCCTGGCAGGCATATTTGGGAACAATTCTATCGGCTACATGCATAAGCTAGGAAAAGTGGATAGGGCAATTCGAAGAACCTCCGAGAGGCTGCTCGACAAGGTGTTCCTCAGGAAAAAGCGTTACCTTTACGAAGCTGCTGACAATAAATTCTTTGAAGTTATATGGGGAACACCTGATCAGATTCGCCTTGAGAAGTGTTTTGAGCATATCGCATATGGGCTCCACTACCATCATTTCGGCCGTCGATTTTCTGGAGCAACAAAAATACTTCTGGGATATTTGCACAACGAGGATGCAGACTCCAGAACCTTTATCGAGTTCATAAAAGACAAGGTATCAATTGATCTAGCCACTGCAGAAAAGCACGGAAGCAACGATGACGTTTTCTACTACCAGTTCTCCGAAACGGACCAGTTTGGCCTATACATGATGAAGTTGGTGTTCTACGGCGGAGTTGATATTTTCATCGCTTTCTTGCCCGATAACCAAGAAATGCCGTTTAATTTGGGTATGGAGCTTATAAAGAGCGGAATTCATACCGTGATTACGTTAGGTGATAAGAAATATGAGTTCAACAAGAGCTAACACGAGGCTCAGCCCGGCCCAATGCCGCGCACTGAGCTTGGCGCAGAACTTCAACGCCCTGCCGCCGCGGCATTGGGCCGGCTAGCCAACACGCTAGCCAGCACAGGGGACGTCGTGCGTATCATCGGCAATCAAGAGCTCGACATGAACGAGCCGTTATGGCGGTATTTCAAGACAGATAGATTCTTGGAGTTATTGGATTCCAGCCAACTTTACTTCGCTTCAGCTCGCCAATTTGAAGATCCTTTCGAAGGAGCAGTTGCTATGCTCCCTCCAGGTTTCCCTATTGACCCCCGCTATGCAGAGCCCGAGTTCGGCGAGAAGGCATTCGAAGAACTTCGGCGTCTTACAAAAGTCAGTTGCTGGCACCGTGCCAGCTACGAAAGCGATGCGATGTGGCAGCTGTACGCTGGTTCACGAAAAGGGGTTGCTGTGCGCACGAGTCCTGACAGAATTCGAGCTGCCGTCAAGCCGTTCCACCTAAAGCCCGAGTACGGCCAAGAAGACCTCTGGGCAGGAAACGTGACATACGTCGACCTACTAAAGGAGCGGCTTCGCGTAAGTATGATGGATCGCTTTTGGTACAAGCACATGGCATTCGCTTGGGAGCAGGAGTTTCGTTTGGCAGTGTCGGTCCGCATTGCAGAGGAGTTCGGTGTTGAAGTGCCCGAGCATGGAGTCAAGGTCGAATTCGATATTCCGCAACTAATCGAACATATTTACCTCGGTCCGTTGCTGCCTGAGAATGATGCCATAGCTATTCGGGTCGCTGCGAAGACCCATGGCCTTGAAGACCGAATCAGAGTTACAAGCATGCTTGGAACACCGATGTACACATAGTGCAGTCTAGCCATCGCTTCCACCTGACCGCCCACTCGCTGCGCTTGCGGGCGTCCCGTGAAGCTGAGCGTTAGCAAGGTAGATGGGTAGAGCGATAGCGAAACCCATCAATGCCTTGCAAGCGACTCATAGAGCTGACTTCGCGGGCGGCGCAGTGCTCGTCATGCAACATTGTACAACGGCGCCGATTAATCTAATTTCCCAGCCCTCGCATTAGCCTTCATGACGGTCTGACAATGGCAAAATTCCTGAACACCAGTGCGACGAATTACTTCCTTGAGGAAATGATCAAGGACGCAAAAGATCGCCTCATTCTTATCAGCCCCTTCCTCCGGCTCAATGATCGCGTCAAGGAGCTCCTCGCGGACAAGAACCGTCTCAAGATCGACGTCAGAATTGTCTATGGCAAGAGCGAACTGCAACCGGAAGAGATTGGCTGGCTCAACGCGCTTTCCTATGTTCGCACCAGCTTTTGCCGCAACCTGCACGCCAAGTGCTACATGAATGAAGAACTTTGCATTGTGACGAGCCTCAACCTCTATGAGTTCAGTCAGGTCAATAACAACGAGATGGGTGTGCTGATCCGCCGCTCGGAGGACGCCGAGCTTTACCGTGATGCTTACGAAGAATCACAGCGCATCATCCGTATCAGTGAGGAGGTCAGAATTACGCTGGAGCGTGTCGCCGCGCCGGGTGATGTGGAAAAATCGGATGAAGATGAACCAACCGCAAAGCTTACGTCGTCCAAGCTCGGTCAGCGCCTCAAACTCAAGACCACGGAGCTGATGGAAAAGCTGGTATCACTTGGTTATCTGGAGATCAGGGAGGGGAAACATTACCTCACGCCAAAGGGCAAGGATTCAGGCGGTGAGTTTCGTATGAGCCCGAAGCATGGCCCATATTTTCTCTGGCCACATGATTTCAAACCATAAAGCATTCAACCGGCGCCGGCTTCGCGACCCCTCAGGATATGCAGACGGTGCTGCTGGATGGTGTCTGATCAATCGCGAACGATGCGGTGCCTGAATTCAACCACAATCCCCGGCTCGGGCGTGCCGCCCGAGCCGGGCAGGGTCCGCTACGTCTAATCCTGGCGAATCCCCTCAATGCTCAGGATCATCTCGACATCGCGCGAGGCCGGGCCGAGGTTCCGCTCGATGCCGAAGTCCTTGAGCGCGAAGCGGGTGCTGCCCTGGAAGCCGCGCCGGTGGCCGCCCCAGGGATCCGGGCCTTCGCCGATCTCGGTGACATCGATCGACACCGGTTTGGTGATCCCGCGCAGGGTCAGATCGCCCTTGAGGACGGCCGTGCCGTCACCCTTGGCGGTGAAGGACGTGCTCTTGAAGGTCGCTTCCGGATACCTGCTCACATCCAGGAAATCCTTGTCCCGCAGGTGCTTGTCGCGCTCGGCATGGTTCGAGTCGATGCTCGCGGTCTTGATGGTGACATCGACCCTGGCGGCGCTCGGGTTGTCCTTGTCGTAACTGAAGTCGCCGGAGAACTCGTTGAAGCGGCCATAGAGCCAACTGTAGCCGAGGTGGGGGATGCGGAACTGGACAAAGGCGTGGCCGCCCTCGGTGTCGATCACATAGTTTTCGGCCATCGCCAGGCCGGGCATGGCCAGCGCGGCGGCGAGGGTGAGGGCGGAGAAGGGAAGGGTGGGGAATCGCTTGCTCGTCATCATGGTTTTCCTCTGTTTGAGTTGACGGTCGAAAAACACTGAGATCAGCTCGGCGGAAACGCCCGCCGGGCGCGGACAGCAGGCTGGCGCGGCCGCCGGGATGACGGCCTGGCTGGCGGAAGGCGCGGCTAGCGCCGCGCGGGACGGTGCCCCAGCATCCGCAGCAGGGTTGCATCGCGGTCGATAAAATGATGCTTCAGCGCCGCCAGCGCATGGATCGCGGCCAGGGTCACCAGCGCGATGGCGAGGACCAGATGGACCTCGCCCGCCAGATCGGCCTGATTCGGCAGCCCGGTCAGGGTCGCCGGGACGCTGAACAGACCGAAGACGTCGAGCGCCCGACCATCGGCCGTTGAGATCAGATAACCGCTCGTCATCACCAGGAACAGTAGCAGGTAGAGCAGGCCGTGCATCAGGCGCGCGAGGCGCTGCTCGATGAGCGACTGATCCGGCTCCGGGCGCGGCACGGGGTTGATCAGCCGCCAGCCGAGACGCAGCAGCAGCGTCAACAGCAGCAGTACCCCGACGCCCTTGTGTAGCTCCGGTGCCCGCCTGTACCAGGTGTCGTAATAGGTCAGATCGACCATCCAGAGCCCCAGCGCGAACAGCCCGACCACGACGACCGCGATCAGCCAGTGCAGCAGCACGGCGATCAGACCATAGGTTTCCTCGGTGTTACGCCACATGCGATTCACCTTGATGGAGATAGTGCGACGAAAAAAGAGCGACTGATCGATTGTTCACGGCGTCTTCTCCAAAAATCAATTTGTTTCCTTTTCTGGAAATGCTGTTGGGTTGATGGGGCTTTTAGGGATTGATGGGTTTCGCTATCTCTCTACCAATCCTTAGTATGTTCTGCCTTGCTACGTTGATGGCAGCACGCCAGCCGCTTCAAGATCTTTCCGCATGTCGATCAGCTTCTCGGAAACATTTGCTTTGAAGCGGTTTTGGATGATGCCACCGAAGTCTGAGAACATTGATGTTCCTTCACGTAGCAGCAGCATCGCGTTGCCACGACCTAAACGCCCGCAAAACCAGCCCATCTCATAGATGACGTTTGGGCGTGCCTGAAGATAGCTGTCCTCTGCCGATTTAACTTCATCGTCTGGAGTGAATACCGCTATGGCAAATGAGCAAGTTTCAGCATGACGCTCGAATTTTTCTATAACGGTCTCCGCGCCAGAGTTTGGCTCATCCCATTACACACAACTCTCCGTGTCCGACATCTCCCTGGCATATTTGATCCCAGCGGCGAAGTCCATGACGCGCTGCAAGCCCAGCCAGATGGTCTTCAAGCCGGGCTCGCCATCGCCTTTGCGACCGAGGAATCCGCCCAAGCGGGCGATCAGGCGAATCACTTCGTTGAGACGTGGCGGATCCTTGGCGATGGGTTTCTTGGCCAGGATGTACGCCGCCTGCCACTCCTCGGTTTCCAGCAACAAGCTAGCGTCCAGATCGGGGACGGTGCGCCCCAGGCGCATCAAACGGGCGATGCGCCAACTCACCACCAGGAACAGCGCCAGGGCGCGTTCGAGACGCGCCATCGTGCCCAGTTGCAGGGCTTCGACGCGGCAGGCTTCCTTGAGCACCAAAAACAGCATCTCGATTTCCCAGCGTGCCCGGTACCACGCGATCAGTTCGACGGCGGCCTCCAGGGTGGTGGCCTCGCGATTGGTCAGCAGGCGCCATTCGATGGGTTTCACCCCCACCGGGGCGTTGGTTTCGCGGGCGATCACACAGGTCGCCTCCAGGGTGCCGCGGCGTCCATCCGAGAGGGTAACCCGTTGCGCGTAGAGCTGTTGACGGACCTCGCGCGCCACCCGCCCGCGCCCCGCCGGCAGGACGAAGCGGATCTCCCCGAGCGGGTCGCTCGCGAGCACCCGCGCCCACAGGCGCTGCCCCTCGGGCAGGGCGCGATTGTGCTTGGCGCGTAGCAGCCAGTCGGCGGGGTGGCCCAGGTCGCGGGCGCGCACCATCAAGTCCAGCAGATCGCCCTCGCGATCGGCCAGATAGACCAGCCGCGTCTGCGGCAAGTCGGCGGCCAAGTCGGCGACCCGCGCGTACCCTTCGCCCCAGCGCACGCTCTCCTTGATTCCCGGACGGGTGCCGTCGGGCGCTTTCGGCTCCCGCGCCCACATCCAGGCATCCACCACGCCCAGCGGCTCGCGCGCGGGGGTGATGGCATACGTCGGGTGCAGGTACATCCCGCGCTGGGCTTCTAAAGCTCAGCGGACCCAGTCCGTCAATCGCCTGTCCGTTGAAGTTCAGTTCGGTGGTGTCCTGTACGCACAACACCACCGGCTGAGTCGCCATGCGCTCGCGGGTGCACTGGCGATGCGGCTCCAGAATGTCCATCCAATCGAACCGATCTTGGGACAGAAAGCGGTACGCCGCCTGGGTTTCCGCCCAACCGTTGCAAGCGCCCGGGAGGCTCGCCGCGGGCCGCTCGGCCAGACGCTCCACCAACTGCACCGCCCGGCGGTCGCGACGCGCGTCGCCCAGATCGATCCCGCGAAATTCGTCTTCTGCCCAGCCCATGCGATCCCCAATGAACGTGAATGCTCAAACCGATTTTACCCGCACACGGGGAGTTGTGTGTAATGGGATGAGTTTGGCTGCTGCATCAGGATGATTGGATTCAGCCGAAATTCGCTCTGCACGATGTCTTTTAGCTCCCTCCACTTCGCTTCATCCCTCCCGTGAACTATGAACAGATTCTCGCGCTTTCTGGTGGACTCCTGGGATCTCCGCGAAATAAGCAGATCGGGGTTTCTGTTAAGGCGCGTTAACGAAGCGCGCACCACCCCGAGCACGTTCTCCACTCCTTTAAGTGAAGGGCTTCCCAGGTAGCCGAATCCGTTCTGAAATTCATGCGCAATTTGAGCCGCATACACATTACGCCCAAGGGCATCATTGTAGAGATCAAGCAGTTCACGAACATACTGACGGTACAATGCGTCGTCGCCTTTAGCTATGTAGATGCCCTCTCGTGTGTGTGTAAACGAGTTGTACATTCGAAAAAGCTCGGTTTCGTACCTCTTTATCTCTGCGATGATCTGCTCTGGAGTCAAGTGGTCCTCCTAGTTACGAATGTTGGGGGTTACCGTGTAGTTGCGTTCATGTTAGCCCTAACAGTTGGCTAGACAAAACCGCGCAACAGACGGTACTACCGCGCGCCCTCCAACCGCCCCACGATACGCGCCACATAGTCCCGCGTCTCCCGATACGGCGGGATGCCGCCGTGACGCCGGACGGCGCCCTCGCCGGCATTGTAGCCGGCCAGCGCCAGCTTCAGGTCGCCGTCGAAATAGTCGAGCAGCCACCGTAAATAGGCCATGCCGCCGCGCAGGTTCTGCTCGGGATCCCAGACATCCCGCACGCCGAAACGCAGCGCCGTGGCCGGGATCAGTTGCATCAGCCCCTGGGCGTTCTTGCGCGAGCGGGCATTCGGGTCGAAGCTGGACTCGGTCTCGACCAGGGCGAGCACCAGTCCCGGATCGAGTGCGTAATGCGGTGCCAGCGCATGCACCAGACGCTCGATCTCGGCGGGCGGTCGAATCGACCGCCGCGCCACAGTGCGGGTGGGTGGCGAGACCAGCTCGCCGCCTTTATCGATACACGACGGGCGGCGCTTGGGGCGCTCGGCGATCTTCAGCGTCTCAAGGATCTTGCGCGCCTTCGCGTGATCCGACTGGGCTGCGTCGTAGAACCAGGCGGCGGCCAGATCCGCGTCGTTGGGGATGCCGCGCCCGAACGCATAGACCTGACCGAGCCGATACTTGGCCTCGGCATCCCCCTGCATGGCAGCCCTGCAATAGAGCCGGATCGCCTTGCGCGCGCTCTGGTCGACGCCGACGCCGGCCTCGTAGCGCTTGCCCCAGGCGGTGAGCCGGTAGGCTTCACGATTCTGAACCGCCTGCTCGAACCAGGGATCGAGCGTCGTCGCGGCCGGCGCGTTCGCCAGCCAGAGCCACAGGAGCGGCGCGGCGCGGGCCAGCGTCCACCATGGCCGCCGTCTTGCGCCATCCGATGCGCGTCGCGGTGTCACTCCAGCCCCTCCTTGCGCAGACGCTCGGCGTCGTTGGAGACCACTGCCAGCAGTTCGGCGGCCAGCTCGATGGCCTCGCTCGGGCGCAGCGGCACCGCGACCTTGAACGAGGGCGCGAGGATGTCCTCTTCGGTGGGGACAGACCGGCGGACTTGAAGCGTCAGCCCTCGCGAGTTGCTGTAGACATGGATACAGCCGTCCGCGACAAGTCCGATTTTGCGGCAGCGTGTCCCTTTGGGCGTGGTCATGGGCGCTTGAATCCTGAACTTGAGACAGAAAGGGCGAAGCGTCTGCTCCGGCCAAGGCGTCAGGGCAGATCCCGCGTCGACTGGCAGTCGGGAAAGCCCGAGCAGGCCCAGAAGCGCCGACCGGCTTGCGTGCCCTTCTTCACGGTGCGGAGGATCATCGGACGGCCACATCTGGGGCACCGCTGCGATGCGTCCGGATTCGACCGTTGCTTGAGTGATCGGACGTGTGCCCGGTGCGTCGCCAGAGTCGGGGCCAAGCGCCCGTCCTGGAGCCGCCGCACCAGTTCGACGACCTGCGTCTCGGTGAAGACCGGCTCGCGGAAGGATTGGATATGGCGGACGAAGCCGTTCCCCTGGGTGACGTTCGGCGGCATCTCGGTCTTGAAGGTGCTGTCGCCGACGAAGGCGACGACCGAGTGGATGGTCTCAAGCGGAACTGGCAACGCGCGCTCCAGCGCCTTGAGGTGCTTGTAGTTCTGGCGTAAAGGGTTCTGAAAGCGGGTGGTGCGGCGATAGATCTTCTGCGTCCACTGTGCCTGGTGCTCCCCGCCGAAGATCCAGCCCGTCATGTTCTTGGTCTCCAGTACGAAGAGTCCGAAGCGCGAGACGAAGACATGATCGATCTGGGTCGTGCCGTCCGGGGTCGGCAGGGTCAGATTGTGCAAAGGGTGATAAGTCATCGGGTCCAGCCTGGTCCTGGCGATTCGGCGGACCCGCGATTCCCCCAGATAGCCCTTCACGGATGGGGACTTCAGCAGGCCGACCAGGAGCGCGAGCGGAATCAGCCACCAAACGAGACCCAGGATCTGTTCGACAATGAGGAAGACGTCCATGGCTCAAGCCCTCGTCTCATGCCGCCGCACCCAGAGCGCTGTCGGCAGGATCAGGCTTTCCAAGAGCATGTCCAAATCGGGCGCGATCGATCCCGCAAGCCCCCAGAACATGAAGGTCTGGCGGCTAGGGATCCGCGCCCGCAAGCGCCAGTGGGCCAGCCGGTAGCCCGCCGGGAGATGAGCGAGGATCATGTCCGCGCAGCCACGCATGCGCTGGCGGGCCAACCGCGGGTTCGGCTGATGTTCATGCGGTGCGGAGGCTCCATCGGCCCGGTTCAAATCTTGACAGCCAGTAGAATATCACGAATCATTCGCGTTAATATACCCTGACCCTATGGCAGTAACCGCCGCCAGTACGCTGCTTCGCGGTATCGCGCCGCGCCGGGAGGCGCGGCTGGTCGCACGGCGCTTGCCCGCTCCTCGGCCTGGCAGAGCGCCCGCGAGGCGACGCGAGTCGCCACCTCCAGGTCGAATCGAAGACAACCGGCAACCGGACTACATGAGCGATCCAAGCCTTTCGTTTTTCAAGACCTTCGTCGCGCTCTATCAGGAGATCATCGCGCATGACGGCTACGGGGATATCGAAGTCAATATCCGCCTCTTGCCTGGCAGGAAGAAAGAGGTGCGGCTGCGCTGCGGCCGGGAGTACCGCTACCTCGTCGTCGCGCCATCGAGTCGGAACGCGCGGAAGCGTTACCGGGTGATCGAGGAATGCCCCGGCGATCCCGGATATCGGGGGCCTGAGCGTCGCTCGACGTTCGACCGTCGCGACGATGGCAGCCCGCGCCGGAACAAGAGCCAGCGGCGCGACTTTCGGCTGGAGCGACGCATCAAGCCCGAGCGCCGCCGGGGGCGCGGGCGGCGGCATGACGATTGATCTGTTCGCCGGATCGAGACAAGTCGATTTCCTGTCAATCGGAATCCGCCTTCAATGGCGTCAAACTTGAGTTGGGATCAAGCTGACGAACCCAGAGGTCCAACTTGGCCAATTCGGCGGGAAGGTCGGAGATCGCCGCGTTTGCCGATTCGCGGCTGGCATGCAGGCTGTGAATGAGGGCGAACCAGGGACGGCCCCGATAGGTTTCCTGCTTGTAATACACCCTGGATGGAAGTGGGGCGATGCGCGTGTAACTCAGGAGTTTTTCGAGCGAAAAGAAACCGATCAACTGCAGCGAATAGGGCGTTTCGCCAACACGGATGTTCCCTGAAACCGGCTCCGCAGCAGATTCGGCAGCGTTTGAAACCAAGGGAGTATCAGGAGCTTTTTCATTCGGTGTCGGCGCGGATTCACTCGCTCGCGATGGTTCGCGTGGAGGCGTTGGCTCATGGGCCTGGAGCGGTCGGGAGTCAGCTTCGGCTTTCGCTTGCCGCGCATCCGCCTCGGCCTTCTCTTTCGCGGCCCGCGCATCCGCTTCGGCTTTTGCGATCATTTCCGCATCGGCTTTCGCTTTCGCTTCCTGTTGAGTTGCGTCCGTGCTGGAGCCAGAGTCCGCAGGCTCCTTACCGCTCGCTTCCGATACCGGCGCAGCCTCGCCGAGGCTATCCAGCGTCTTGGACATTGATTTGATCGCAAGGGATAGATTCAACAGCTTTTCTTGGGTCAGTTGGTTCTGTGCGACGTTGTCCGGGAGCTTGACCTGGACCTGTTGAATCGCTTGTCGGAGTTCGGCAATTTCGTCGACCGCAGCCTTCCGGCCATTCTCGAACCTGGAATATAAAAAGGCCATGGCAACCGCGACCAGAACCCCAAAGAGGAGAAAGCCAATCGCCGTCATCGTACCCTGACGCCTCAAGCTGCCGTCGATCTCCTCGCGATTGCTCTGCCAGGTTTTCTGGGACTGACTCGCGGTCAGCCGCCGGTCCTCATCGACGCCGGCAAGGCGTGTCATGAGCGACGACTCGGTTTTTCGGATATCGGCCCTCTGTTGCTCCACACTGGACTTGAGGGTATTGATCTGGGTCGCCTGCTCCGTCAGCCGTCTGAGCAGATCGCGGCTTTCGTAACCCGGAGCCGCGTCATTGCCACGGGCGGCGGCTGGCCAGCCCCGCTCATCTTTGCGGCTATCCCGATCATGCGCGAGTTGGGCGTCTCGTCCGCCGACGGGGGGGATACCCGCCCCCCTGGCGGCCTGACCGAGGGGCGAGTTCCGACCGGATAGCGTGTCGCCCGCTGTCGGAGTGACGGCAGAGCGCGGCAGTGTCGTCTCCGCGTTATTGGTCTGAGCGCGAGGATCGATTTTTTTCTCGTTTCCCATGAGCAATGCATCCCGATGCTGATGTATTTCGACCTGATCGACGGTAAGTATCGGCATCCGCATCGACGACGGCAATTAAAACCACGTCTATTAAGCTGGTATTTTATCTTGATTGAAGGCGTGCCAGCTTCTGGCCGTCAGCCTCCGCCAATGCGTCTCAAGGCAGTCCGTGCGCGCTGACTGGCTTGGTGTATGCTTTGCGCAGTTAACCCGGACGCAGAGGAGCAACCCATGCATCCGCTGCCGCATTACGACCCCGACGCCCCCTACCCGGAGAGCGATGGCCAGCCGATGGCGGAGAACGCCGAGCAGTATGACTGGCTGGTCAAGATCAAGGAGAACCTGGAGATCCTGTTCGCCGCGGAGCCGAATGTCTTCGTGGCCGGAGATCTGTTCTGGTATCCGGTGGCGGACCGGCGCGTCGCCGGCCCGATCGCGCCCGACGTGATGGTCGTGCTTGGCCGTCCCAAGGGGCGGCGCGGCTGCTACTGCAGACACCCTGGATCGCCGCGCGGGACAGCAGGCCGAGAGTTCGCGCTACCAGTTGTTGTGCGTCGATGACCTCGGTCATGGCCATGGTCTCCAGCTTAGAGGCTCAGTGAAAACTCGGGCGCGATGAGCGCGAGCCACGCCTCCAGGCGCTCGGCCGTCTGGTCGGCCTGGTTGTCCTGATCGAGTGCGAGGCCGACGAAATGCGTCTCCTCGTCGTTGACCGCCCTGGACGCCTCGAAGTCGTAACCTGTCGTGGGCCAGGCCCCCACCACTGTGGTGCCGCGCTCGACGATGAAGTCGTACAGGTCACGCAGTCCGTCGACGAACTCCATGGGATACCCGACCTGGTCTCCGAGCCCGAAGAGCGCGACGGTCTTCCCGGTCAGGTCGACCTCCGCGAAGCGATCTAGGGCCTCTTCCCAACTCTCCTCGCTGCACGCCGCGCCAAGGCCAGGGAGCTGGCCCTCGCCCATGGTGGGCGTGCCAAGGATCAGGTGGGAATAGAAGCAGAACTGCTCCGCCGAAACCCGGTTGATGTTGACCGGTGCGTCCATGGTCTCGTCGTCGAAGCGTTTCTTGATCAGTTTTGCGACCTTGCGCGTTTGACCGGTGGTAGTACCGAAAAAATGCCGATGCGTGCCAAGAGCCTGCCCTCATGTCGAAGAATATGATCATATAAGTGTAAAGCATTCTCGTTTATATGGCCAAGCCCGTCCCTGGATCAAGGAGGATGCCGACGAAGAGGTGGACACCGCCTAGGCGGCATGGACGCGGCCCGCCGCGCTGGGGTCCATGAGTCCGTGATCCGTAGGTTGCGACCAATGGAGCAGGCACAGTTCGCTTTCGTGTGGAACAACGGCAACGCCGACCGCGTTGAGATTTGCGACTACCATTGAGGCAACGGCATGGACAGGATCAAGAATATCCACCCCGGCGAGGTGCTCCGCGAGGAATTCCTGGAACCGATGGGCATCAGCCAATACCGCCTGGTAAAACAGATCGGCATTCCGGCGATGCGGATCAGCGAAATCTGCGCCGGGAAGCGGGCCATCACCGCCGACACCGCGTTGCGTTTTTCCCGTGCCTTGGGTACGACGTCGGGCTTCTGGCTGTCCTTACAGGCCGATTACGACACTGAGGAAGTGCTGCGCGCTCGGGGCGATGAGTTGTCACGGATTCAACCGCTGGCCGCCTGAGTCCGTCGGCTGGAGCGCGAACCTCGGCGTGATGTCGAACCTGGATGCTAGGGTTCACTCTCGTTCATCCCAGCCTACTCGGGCTGATCCGTCAGTGCGACTTGGAAGGGTTTGGTCGCGATTTCCTAGGCGCTGGCGGCGCTGACGAAAACGGCGTTGGTCGCATCGAGCAGCCGCTTATTCGCGCCGCTTAAACCTCTCACAGGCGAACAGGTCGCCAAATTGATCGCAAAGCTCCGTGCAGGCCGTGCGATCCCCGCGCTGGCACCATCTCTCGCGATAGGTACGCTCTGACTGTCTCTCGAATCCACGGTTTGAAATGAACGCGCTGGCCTTCGCCATCAGCTCGCGTAGCGAGCCGAGCGCGCCATCGAGCCCCGTCCGGTAAGCAAGCCCCGACACCTGATCGGAAAGCGTGGAGTTCCGCTCCAGGATACGCCCTTCATAGAGCAGGTAACCGCCTCCGACGACGATGATCAGGGCCACGACCAGCAACAGTTTCTTGAGCATGCAGTTTTCCTGGATCAAGATGGTGAATGACAAAAGCCTCTTTTACCCGTCACCCCCCGTGGGTTTCGCTTCGCTCTACCCACGCTACGCCACACTGCAATAAGTTAAGGATTTTCCGTTCGCCCTTCGACAAGCTCAGGGCGAACGGAAAATCCTGGGCGCCTGAAAGTTAAGCCGTTCATGGTTCGACTCTTCGACGGGCTCAGGACTCACCACGAACGGCTTAACTTAATGGCAGTGACGCTACGCCACGCCATCCCGCGCAGCCTGGGTCGGGTCGAGCCACAGGAGGTGGTTGTCCCAGACGCCGGTGGCGGTGTGGATGCGTTCCGGAGTGCCGCCGGGGATCAGGCGGTGGACCTCGCCGGTGGCGCCGGTGATGAGGTAGGCGCCGTCGCAGGCGAGGGCGGCACCGTAGGGCTGACGGATGTCATAGCTGGCGATGAGGCGGGCTTCGGTCAGGTTCCAGAGGGTGACGAGGTTGCTCTTGGGGCAGGTGACCAGGGCGGTGCCGCTGGCGCCGACGCCGAGGTGACGGATGCTGAGCTGGTGGTGGGGCAGGCGATGCTGCTCCAGAATCCGGCCGCTGGCGCTGTCGAGATAGGCCAGGCTGGGATCCATGGTGGCGAGGTTGAGCTTGCGCCGACGCAGGTCGGGGTGGGTCTCGATGCCACCGTTGGCGACCGCTAGGGTGCGCCCGTCGGAGAGCAGGCGCACGTCGTGCGGGCCGATGCCGCCGCTCGGCATCTCATCCAGCACGCGGTAGTCCTGGGCGTCGCGCACCCGCACCAGGCCGGTGCTGTCGCGGTAGCGGTTCTCGGTGGTATAGAGGCGCGTCCCGTCGTGACTGAAGACGCCATGGCCGAAGAAGTAATGCCCCTCGTCGGCGGGTACGTCGGCGGTGATGGCGCCGCGCTTCAGGTCGATCTCCCACAGGCGGTCGCCCGGCCGCCGCGCGAAGCAGACGACGTGATCCGGCTTGCCGGGGTGGCGGCAGAGCCCGTGACCGCGCAGCGGCAGTTCGAGCCGTCCGCCGCGCGTCCCGGCGGGCTCGCTCCAGACCAGCCAGTCGCGGCGCGCCTCGCCTTTGCCGGCGTAGAAGGCGGAGACCAGCCGCCCCTCGGGTAGCGCCTCGGCGCTCTTCGTCCAGCCCAGGCGCGGCAGCGGCAGCGCGGCCAGACCCAGACCGGCGAGTAGCCGCCGGCGGCGACGGTCGAGCGGATCGCGCATCTCAGTCTCCGTCCTGATGGGTCTGGATCGGCAGCGCCAGGGTCTCGCCGGTGCCGGCGATCTGGTCCTGCAGCGCCTGGACCTGACGGTAGACTCCCTTGAGCCGGGACGGCTCGCGGTGCAGGGTGGCGGACAGCGTCTCCGCCGCTTCCGCCGTGTCCGGTTCCAACTCGGCCAGGGCGCGCTCGCCGCGGCTGATCATGTCCGCGGCGCGTTCGGGCTCCAGACCGGCGATCAGGGCGGCCAGCCCCGGTTGTCCCTCGGCGCCGGCCGCCAGCCGGTGCAGCGACTCCAGGGTCTCGCGCAGACCCGCGCGCGCGATCCCGGCGTGGGGTGCCTCGATCATCTCCAGCTTGAGACTGGACTCGCCGCGAAAGAAGCCGCTCGGTACACCGATGCGCTCCCAGAGCAGACGCTCGGTGACGTTGAGTCCCTCGGCGAAGATCACGGCGAGCGCCTCTTTCTGGCTGGGGATGGGCGAGCCGGGCGCGCCGGCGTCGGCGAAGGCGCGCCCGTAATCCCCGGCCTAGCGCTGGCTGACCCCGGCGGTCAGATCCATGATCTCGCGGGTCAGGTCGGTGAGATGGGCGCAGCGCTGGTCGGCGGTCGCCGCCCCGGCCTCGACCGGGAGGAACAGCAGGTACTCGACGGCGGCATAGCCGCGCAGGTCGTCCGCCCCGCGCATGTGACCGAACTTGTCGGAGGCCACCGCGTGATCCAGCACGACGGCGTTCACCGGCCAGCTCCCGAGTCGGCGTTTCATGGTCACCTCGTCGGCCAGTCCGAACAGATAGGGCGCGGCGGCGCGCCAGGCGAGATAGGTCGACCGCCAGGCATCCCGCGCCCGCTCCAGCTCTACGTCCGCGGGGTGGCGACAAAGCTGGCGGACGGTTTCGTCGAGCGTCTTCCCTTCTTTGGCGAGCCGGGTCATGGTCGGGACTGCGCCCTGATTCACGAGCGCGCTCAACACCGCTTGCGGCTTGGCCGGTGCGATGGGCGCGGTGGGATCGGAGCAGCCGGCCGCGGCGAGCGCGCCCGCGAGCGCGAGCCAGACCAAACCGGTCGGAACGCCCGAAGGCGGGTGGCGACGAATCATGCAGGAAAACTCCAGTCGATCAAGCGTGAAAGAGCGTTTGGCCCCGCCGCTGAAGCGGTGACGGACGCGGTGTAAACATCCTTGGGGTCAAGTCGGACCCGGCGCATCAGGTCATTTCCGAAAAAACCTGACCGTGATTCCGTTCGTCCCGAGTCCGCTCGCTGCAAGGACAGGTCCGTCGAATGGGACGCGCGGGAAATCCGGAACCTCGGCGCGTGAAGCCGTTCATGGTTAGAGAACCTCACCACGAACGGCTTCAGGTTGGTTCGAGGGCCTCACCACGAACGGCTTCAAATTACCTGATCCCTTATCCCTTGCCCCTAAAAAGCCGGCTGCATATTGGTCGGCAGCACATCCAACTCCAGCACCAGGGTGACTTCCTCGATGTCTTTCTGCAGACGCTCGACCTCGCGATAGAGACGCTTGAGCCGGTTGGGCTGGTCGCGCAGTTCTTCGTGCAGCGGACGCCCGGTGTCATCCAGCTCCGCGATGGACTTGGCAAACCGGCGTTCGAGTCGGGCGGCCAGCTTGGGATCCTTGCGGGACAGCACGCCGTCACGGGTCGCGACCAGGGCCGCGACTCCGGTCGCGCCGTCGCCCAGCATCAGCAGGCGCAGTCCCTCCAGGCTCGCCCGCAAAGCCTCGCGCGAGGTGCCGCTGTGCCAGGCTTCCAGTCGCTCGGGGTCGGCCGGTCCCTCGAAAAAACCGCTCGCCGGGCCGATGCGATCGCGTAGCATCCGCTCGGTGACGTTCAGTGCCTCGGCGATCGGCAGGCTGAGGGCATCGCCCGGCAGTAGGAAGGGCGCGCCGTCGCCGGCGGCGCGAAAACCGGACTCGCTCTCCTGCCGCCAGACCGCGAGCGCGAGCGCGGTCAGATCGGCGATCTCGGCGGTGGTGTCGGTCAGATGGGCACAGCGCTGGTCGCGGGTCGCCGTCCGCGCATCGCCGGGGACGAACAGCAGAAACTCGGCCGCCGCATAGCCGCGCGCGTCAGGGGAGCGCAACAGATGGCCCAGCTCGGGCGATGTCACCGCCCCGTCCAAGACCGTGGTATTCGCCGGTTCCTTGCCGATCCGTTTGCCCAGCTCCAACGCCTTCAGGGCGCCGAACTGAAAGGGTTCGGCGCGGCGCCAGGCAAGATAGGCCGTGCGCCAGGCGGCGCGTGCCCGCTCCAGGCCGGCGGCGTCCGGCCGCTCGCAGAGCGCCCGCACGGCCCCGGTCAGGTTCGCCCCGGCGTTCGCCAGGTCCGACAGCGTCGGACGCACGCCGGTCAGCGAGAACGTGGCCAGCACCTGGGATTCCGTCGGCGCGGCGCTGTCGGCGGCGGTTGGCGTGCCGGGCGTCAGCAGCAGCGCCGTCAGCGTCAGGGCCGACAGGCTCGGCAAGGCGGCGGGATAGTCGGCGTTTCGTGTCATAGTGACTCCAGTCTCACAGCGATTCGAGAAAAAACAGCAGGGCCGCGCGATCCGCCTGATCCAGGCGCATGAAACTCATGTCGTCCTCGCCATAGGGCAGCCAGGGCAGAGGGAGGACGGGGACCGGCGCGCTCCCCGGCGCGAAGGTATCGGATTCGCCCATGACTGCCTCCCTGCCCGGTTAGCGCGCGGCCTCGCCGCTGGTGTAGATAAACACCCGTTCCGGCAGCGTCATGCCGTCGCCCAGCGCCACGTAATAGCCCTCCCGCTCCAGCGCCTGAGCAACGGTGGGATCGGTGTAGCGGGTCGAGTCGGGATCCTCGCCAGCCGGCAGCGGCGTCGCGCAACCCGCCAGCAGCAGCAACGCCGACAACGCCCCGACCGCCCCGCACAGTCTCCCACCGGGAATGCAACCTCTCATCGAATCCTCTCCATTATTTCGTGTCATTCAAATGCTGTCCGAACCAGCGCATCGCGTTCGCCCCGCCTGAAGCCGTTCGTGGTTCGAGTGCCTCACCACGAACGGCTTCAGGCTCCAAGTTCGAGGATTTTCCGTTCGTTCTGAGTCCTGAGGGTCGAACCATGAACGGCTTCAGGCTCCAGATCCAAAGGGGAGGGAACGAAGACCAGTTCGCGATCACGGCACCGCCACCTCATGAAACGGCCGGTCGGAAATCAGAAAGACATGGGTTCGCTCGCCCGGCGCGAGCGTCGGGGTCTGCGCCGCCGCCGCGAGCCACTGGCCCTTGAAGCGCCGTTCGTCCAGGGTATTGGTGAGCGTCCCGCGGTTGCGCGCCACCACGGCCGTCACAAAGAGCCCGCCGTCGCGCCAGCCGCGCTTGGGCGTCGCCTCCACCGTCGCGTCGGCGACCAGATGGAAGGGACGGTTGTTGGTCAGTTGCACGTTCTCCACATTGGCATGCGCGCGCTGCAACAGGCGCGGCGAACGGATGCGCTCGGCCGCGAAGCGGGTCAGGGCGAGATAGGCGGGCTCGCGCGCCGAGCGCGGCGCGATCGGCTCGGGCGCGGCGGCGCGGATCGCCGCGTTGTCGACCCGGCCGCGCGCGTTGCGCGAGCGGGTGCGCTCCAGCCGGTCGAGATAGACATCGATCTCGCTCGGCGTCCGCGCCACATCCCCCAGCCGATGCCGCGACACCGCCTCCGCCTCCTCGGGCGTGCTGAAGACGTGCGGCGTGATCAGCAGGATGAGCTGCTCGCGCTTTTTGGTGCGATCCACCTGCTTGAAGAGCGCGCCCAGCATGGGCACGTCGCCGAGCACCGGTACCTTGCGCTCGCCATTGGACGTGGTTTCGGTGATCATGCCGCCCACTACCACCGCCAGCCCGTCCTTGGCCATCGCCGTGCCCTCCATGGTCGAGATGTCGACCGTATCGATGGCGACCTGGGTCACCGCGCCACCGGCCACGACCGGGATCATGCCGCCGTCGGTTTTGATTCGCGATGCCTCCTGGAGCATCCGCATCACCACCGTGCGGTCGGCGTTGATGCTGGGCAGGATGGTCAGGGTGTTGCCGACCTCCACCGTCTCCGTCTCGGGAACCGGCGTCGTGATGAAGGTGTTGCCGACGCCCCCCGAGCCCGCCGAGGTCGAGGTCTGGGCCGTGAAGCCCGTGGTCAGCACCGCCTGCTCGCCGATAAAGATCTTAGCCGGGCGGTTATTGGCCGCCAGCAGCAGGGGCGTGGCCAGGATGTTCACCCGTCCGTCGCGCTCCATCAGCTGCAGGCGCGCGCGCACCTTGTCGTTCATCGCCTGAAAAACGAAGGTACTGCCTGCCATGAGCGAACTATTGACCGATCCGATCGTTCCCTCCGAGCCAAGCGCTGATTCCGGCGAGAGCGGATTCGGCGGCTGTCCGTCGTTGGGCCCGGTGAGTTTCACCTCGCTCCCGAAGCTGAAATCGAAGGCGTACTGAAACTCGTCGTCCAGGGTCACCGAGAGCACCTTCATCTCCAGCAGCACCTGCGGCGTCGGGCGGTCGGACTCGGCGACCAGGCGACGGATCTCGACCATCGCCTGCTCGTCAGAGGTGCGCGCGAACAACTGGTTGTGCTCGCGGTTGATCGCCAGGTAGATAGGCGACTGGCTTTCCTGTTTGCGCACCTTGATGATCGTCTCCTCGGAGAGCATCAGCGGATCCTCACCGGGGGCCAGCTTGGTTTGCTCAAGCCGCTGAATCTGATCCTGAGTCATGCCTTGCAGGGTTTCGTCGACGGAAGCCTTGCGCCCGGAGCCCCGCCCCTGGCTGGTATTCCGCCCGCGCGAGCCGCCGCGCCCGCGCCCGCTCGTCGAGTTGGAAAACTCCGCGTTCAGGGTGGCGCCTGGCAGATCCAGATCGTCGTTCGAGTTGTCCACGTCGAGACTCACCCGATCCTCGCCGAACATGGCCTGGACGGTGTTCGCCACCTTCAGCACATTCTGAAACTTGAGCGTGAAGACCTCGGTCTTTTCCTCGCGAAAGACGGTGATGTCCCGGAAGTACTCTTCCGTGGTCATCACCAGATAGACCCCGGTCTTGTCGTTGAAGCGGTACCAGAGACCCGCCACCCGGGCGATGCTGTCGATCGCCTCGCGCACCGTGAGCGCGCGCAAAAAGAGGGTGAAGCGCCGCCCTCCGGCCTCCCGCGTCGCCACGATGTTGACGCCGGTCTGCTCGGCGATGACGCGGATCGCGTCCTGCACGCTGGCATCGCTGAACTCGATCTCGCGCAGCGGCATGGTCACGTCGCTCGCCGCGGAGTGCGCCGGAGCGACCGCGCACAGGCTCAGACAGGCAATGAAAAAAAGCAGATGTCTCATGGATTCCGGTTGTCCTGAACCGCGCCCCGCGCGGTATTGTTTGTTGGATTGGCTCGGCCAACGGCCGCCTCCGCGACCCTCGGAGCGGGGCACCGTCATTCAGTGAAGCCGTTCGTGGTTCGAGGGCCTCACCACGAACGGCTTCACTGAATGGCAGTGTCGGAGCGGGCGCGGTTTCGCGGTAGCGATAAACCGCCAACCCTGATCCTTCGGGATTTCTGAGGGATGCCTCACAGATGTTCCGATCATGGATGACGCCCCCTAAGCGATCTCCCCATTGCCCCTTGCCCCTTGCCCCTTGCTCCCTGCCCCTCTCACCGAACAAGAATGACCTGCCGCATGGAGCCGACCTCGACCTCGATCTGCATCCGGTCGATGCGCTTGACCCGGATCACCGCGTTCGGAGAGGCCACGTTGATACCGATGGTGTCGCCCTCGCGCACCACATGCGTGCCCACCCCCTGCACCTCCAGCAGCGCCGCCTTGTTGCCGTTCTGGAGCATCACCATGCCCTTCAGCTTCATCTTGGGCGCCGGGGCGTTGCCCTCGGCATTCTGGAAGCCTACCTTGGCCTCGCTGTCGCTGAAGCGCTTGAGGATGGGCGCCGTCAGATCGAAGGGATTGCGCGCGTCGCCGCGATAACCGGGCCGGTCGGCCGTCTGCGCCCGGACACCGCTCCACTGGGGCGCGGCCAGCAGGACCGCCAGGATCGCCGCCGCGGACGGCAGAACGCGCGCGCGGCGGCGCGCGCGCTGGACCTCATGAAGCTGCATGCGAACGTTTAACTCCTGCACTATTTCGTCGAGACCTTCAGCGCCGCCTGGAAGAAGGCCAGATACACCGTCCCCACCATGCCGCCCACGATCAGAATCATCACCGGCTCGACCCAGGCCGCCATCACCTTGACGCGCGCCTGCAAGTCCTTGCGGTAGTAATCGGCCAGCGACTGCATCACCGCCTCCAGCTCGCCGCTGCGCTCGCCGATGGCGGCCATGTGCCGCACCAGCGGCGGCATCACCTTCGCCCGCAGCGCGATCGACAGCGGCTGCCCGCCCAGGATGCGCTCGCCGGCCTGCTCGAAGGCATCGGCAAAGGCTTGATTGCCGATCACCCCGGCGGCGATCGAGAGGCTCTGCAACAGCGTGATGCCGCTGCGCAACTGCATCGCCAGCATCGAGGCCGCCTGACCCAGCGACGCCGAGCGCAGGGTGCCGCCCACCACCGGGATCTTCAGCATCAGACCGTCGATGACCCGCTTGCCGCCCTTGGTCGTGTAGGACGCCAGCGCCGCGAAGATGAAAAGCCCCACGCCGCCGCCGAAGATCGCGCCCCAATCCTGGAACCAGCCCGCCAGATCCATCAGGAACTGCGTCACCGGCGGCAGTTCCACCCCGCGCGCGCCGAGAAACACCGCGAAGCGCGGGATGACCCAGCCGACCAGCGCCGCCGACACCCCCACCGCCACCAGGAACACCAGGCTCGGATAGGTCAGCGCCGTCATGAGCTGACGCTTGATGTCCACCCGCCGCTCGATGTCGTCGGCCAGACGCTCCAGGATGTCGTCGATCTCGCCGCTCTTTTCCCCGGCCTCGATCAGCTTGGACACCATCGGCGGAAACACCTGCTTCTCCGCCGCCAGCGCGCGCGACAGGCTGCCGCCGTCCTCGATCAGGTCGCGCATCCGCCCGAGCGCCTTGCGCAACTGGAATTTCACCGCCATCTCGCGGTTCGCCTCCAGCGCCTGCACCACCGTATGTCCGGCGCGCAGCATCAGCGCGAGCTGGCGGAACAGAAACACCAGATCGCCCTGGCTGGTGCTCAGATAGCGCTTGGGCGCGAAGCGGCTGACCCCGCTCTCGTCGCGCCCGGCGGCCTGCGGATCGCGGATCGAGAGCGCGAAGATCTTGGCCTCGCGCAGTTGCAGCGCCGCCGTGCGCTCGTCTGCGGCCTCGATGTGTCCGACCCGCTCGGCGCCGCTGGCATCCAGCGCCAGATATTCGAAGACCGGCATCTCAACGCGCGTCCGGCGGCACCAGCCGCTCCACTTCGGCGAGCGTTACCGCGCCTTCCAGCACCTTGGAGCACCCGTCCTGCCAGAGGGTGTAGTAGCGGTCCGTCGCCGTCTGGCGGATCAGATCCTCGCGCGCGCCGGTCGCGATCAGCTCGCCGAGCGGGCGGTCCACCCACAGCGCCTCGTAGAGCCCGACCCGTCCCGCGAAGCCGGTGCCCAGACAGGCCGGACAGCCGACCGGGCGATAGAGCGTCAGCTCCTCCGGCAGCGTGCCGCCGAGCCGCCGGCGCTCGTCGGCGTCCGGCGTATAGGGCTCCCGGCACTGCTGGCACAGCCGGCGCACCAGCCGCTGCGCCATCACCCCGATCAGGGTCGCGCCGATCAGATAGTAGGGCACCCCGATGTCGGCCAGGCGCGTCACCGCCCCGACCGCGTCGTTGGTGTGCAGGGTCGCCAGCACCAGATGCCCGGTCATGGCCGCCTTCATCGCCGTTTCGGCGGTCTCCAGGTCGCGCACCTCGCCGACCAGGATCACGTCCGGGTCATGACGCAGAAAGGAGCGCAGCGCCAGCGCGAAATCCACCTTGGTGCTCACCTGCACCTGCGAGATCCCCGCCACCACCTGCTCGATGGGATCCTCCACCGTCAGGATGTTGAGATCGTCCGCGTCCAGCTCGCGCAGCGCCGCGTAGAGCGTGGTCGACTTGCCGCTGCCGGTGGGGCCGGTCACCAGAATGATGCCGTAGGGCCGGTTGATCGCCTCGCGGAAGGGACCGAGGATCGGCGGCGGCATGCCGAGCCGCTCCAGATTCAGCCCGGTGGTGCCCGCCCCGAGCAGACGCATGGTCACCCGCTCGCCCCAGCGGGTCGGCGCGGTGGCCACGCGCACATCCATTGGCGGGGTGTCCCACTGCGACAGGCGATAGCTCATGGAGCCGTCCTGGGGCAGGCGCTGTTCGCCGATGTCCAGGTTGGCGAGCACCTTGATACGGGTCACCACCGCCTCGCCCTCTTGCAGGGTCAGCGGGCGCGGATACTCCAGCAGATGGCCGTCGACGCGCTCGCGCACCCGCACCGCGTACTGCTCGGGCTCGAAGTGCAGATCGGTCGCGCGGCGCAGATAGGCATCCTTCATCAGGGTGTCGAGCAGCCCGGTGGCGTCTTGCCCGCTCGCCTCCGGCGTCGCCAGCAGCGGCCCGCCGCCGCGCTGGCGGCGCAGCGCCGCGCGCAGCGCCTCCGGCGCGGCCAGCGCCGGGCGCAGACGCTCGCCGGTGGCGCGCTCGGCGATCTCCGGACTCAGCCGATCATCCGGGTCGCCGAGCGCCAGCAGCAATTCCCCGTCGCGGCGCACCGGCAGCATGGGGCGGCGTTGCAGGACGTTGTCCGGCAGCTTTTCCAGGAGTTCCGGCACCGCCACCAGATCCTTCGGCAGCAGAAAGATCATGCCGCGCTGGCGTGCCAGTGCCTGATAAAGCGCCGCCTCCGGGAAACGCCCGGCGCGCGTCACCGCCTCCAGCAGCCGGATACGCTCGCGCCGTGCTTGCAGGCGCAGGGTCGGCAGGGTCTCGGGATCGACCAGTCCGGCGGCGATGCCGGCCTCGATCAGGGACGCCTCGGTGACCGCCATCAGGGCTGTCTCCGCGGGCGCGGCAGCAGTCCGCCGCGCTTGGCCGCGGTCTGCTCGGCCAGCGCCGCCTGCTCGACCAGCCGGGCGGCGCGTTCGATCTGACGCTCCAGGGTCTGCGCGTCCTTGCAATGCACCAGCGCCTCGGCGCGACTGAGGATGCCCCGATGGACCAGTTCCGCGAGCGACTGATCCATGGTGCGCATGCCCTCGGCCGCGCTGCTCTCGATCAGCGAGAAGAGCTGGCGCGTCTTGCCCTGCTCGATCAGATTGGCCGCGGCCGGGTTGACCATCAGGATCTCCACCGCCGCCACCCGTCCGCGTCCGCTGGAGCGTCGCAGCAGTCGCTGGGCGATCACCGCCTTCAACGACATGCCGATGCGGTGGCGCGCCACGTCCTGCTCGCCGCCGGGAAAACTCCCGACCAGCCGCTCGACGCAGCCCACCGCCTCGGCGGTGTGCAGGGTCGAGAACACCAGATGTCCGGTCTCCGCCGCCGTGATGGCCGCGCGCATGGTGTCCAGGTCGCGCATCTCGCCGATCATGATGACGTCCGGATCCTCGCGTAGCGACGCCTGCACCGCCGCCGCGAAACTCGCCACGTCCCGCCCCAGCTCGCGGTGATGCACCACGCAGCGTTTGGGACGATGGACGAACTCCACCGGATCCTCCACCGTCAGGATGTGCGCGGCGCGGGTCTCGTTGATCCGATCCAGCAGGGTCGCGAGCGTGGTCGACTTGCCGCTGCCGGTCGCCCCGGTCACCAGTACCAGCCCGGCGTTCAGCCGCCCCACCTCTTCCAGTTGTGGGGGCAGGCCCAGCCGGTCGAGCGACAGCAGCCCCTGGTCCAGATGACGGGCGGCGAGCGCCAGGTGACCCTGCTCGCGGAAGAGATTGAGCCGGAACCGCTCGCCGTCCGGCGCGCCATAGCCCAGATCCAGATGGCCGGTCTGCGCCAGATCCTCGCGCTGGCGCTCGGTGGCGAGGCGCGCCGCCAGCCGCTCCATGGCGTCGTGCCCGACCAGTGCCTCGCCCAGTTCGGGCGGCGCCGGCGCCAGTTCGCCGAGAATCCGGTAGCTCGGGCGGCTGCCGACGGTCAGATGCAGGTCCGAGGCCCCGAGCGACACGCCCGCGGCGAGCAGCGCATCGAGATTCAGCCCCACGGGCTCCAGTGCCGTCACAGACATGGCGCCGCTCACAGGGTCACGTCGATGCTGATGTTCAGCATGCTCTGCTGGGCCTTGGGTTCGCCCTCGGTGCGCAGTTCCACGCCCAGCGGCGCGCTCGCATAGTTCAGGTTGCCCAGTCCCCGCAGAAAGGCGAGCAGACCCCAGTAATCGCCCGCGCCCTGCACCCGCATATAGGGCCGCCCGGATTCCTGATCCCTGAGCGGGGTCAAACCCCGGCGCCCGTCGCTCTCGTCGCCCTGCTTGAGCAGTTGGATGCCGCTCGACTCCGCCAGGGTGTTGAGTTCCAGCAGCAGCAGCTGATGCGCGCCGGGGGTGTCGCCCGGCGTGAAGCGTCCGGCGAGTTCCCCGTAACGGGCTTCGAGCGCCTCCTTCTGCTTGACGATCTTGGGGAGCTTGCCTTGCAGCGCGGCCGCGGTGCCGACATCGACCTGGGGCACCTGAGCGCGCTTCTCGATGCGGTCGGTACGCCGCGCGACCAGCGCGGTGGACTTGGTCAGCTCCCGGTTCGCGAAGGGGAAGATCAGCAGCCCGTAGAGCCCCACCGCGATGGCGGTGCCGATCGCCAGCCAGCGCAGTCGGTCCGCCGGGGGGAGTGCCTGCCAGGTCTGTTTCAGCTTCATGTCCCGCTCTCCCCGAAGGCCAGCAACACCTCGATCTGGTAGCCGGAGATGGCGCGCGGCCCTGGCCCCGCGACGATGCGCGAGTTGCGCACCGTTCCCTTGAGTTCCCCCAGGGTATTGTTCAGATTGGTGACGAAGAGCTGCGCGGCGGTGCTGTTCAGCGCCCAGCCCCGCAGTTGCACCAGCGCCCCCGGAGTCGGCGGCAGCTTGATTTCATGCAGATACAGCTCGTCGCCGCAGGCGGCGGCGATCTGTTCCAGCACCCTGGGCAGCCGTTCGCGCCGCGCCGCCAGCCGCTCCATCGCGGTCACCTTGCCGGTCAGGTCGGCGATCACGCGCTCGGCGGCGGCGATCTCGGCCTGTAGCCGGTTGGCCTCGGCCAGGATCTCGTTGGCGGTCCGCTTCTGCTCCAGTTGCTCCTCGTAGAGCGCATCCAGCCGCTCCAGCTCGCGGTCGTTGTCCCAAATCGCGACGCGCATGCGCACATCGTTGGCCAGCACCGCCATCAGCACCGCCGCCGCCGCCGCGTAGGGCAGCAGATCGCGGCGCTTCCACAGCGGCGCGCGCGCCGGCTGCGCCGCCACCGAGGCCAGCGCCGCGCGCGGCACCGTGCCCAGCACATGACGCGCCACCGCCAGGATCTCGTCGGCGATCGCATCGCGCGGCGGGGTTTCCGGCGCGGCCGCCGGCCGGGCGCTGGCCGTGTCCGCCGCGCGCGCGCGCCAGAACCGCCGGGCGCCCTTGTCCAGCGACACGGGCGCGGATTCGGGTTCGGACAGCGCCGCGTCGTCGCCGGCCCGCACCACCTCCAGGCCCAGCAGGTCGGCGAGCGCCTCGGATAGTTCCGCCGCCTGATCCTCCGGGGCGCGCAGATGGATCTGGCGGATCTCCGGGGTCAGTTCCTCGCGGCACAGCCCGGCCGCGTCCTCCGGCGGCAGGCGACCGTTACGGGTATTGCCCACGCGCAGACTGCGTAGCGCGCCGGGGCGTCCGCGCATCACCGCGAACTGTTCCGGGTGTACCTCCAGATAGAGCGTCTCCGCCCCCGGCGACGCCTCCAGGGTGACGAAGCCGGCGCCCAGGATGGCATAGGCCGTGTCCAGGAAGATCCCCTGGCGCTGACATGCCTTGACCCAGGCGCGGCGCAGACTCTCCGGCACCGCGAGCGCCAGCCAGGAGAAGCCCCGCGCGTCCTCCTCGTCGTCGTCGGAATCCTCTTCCAGCGGACGGCTCTGACCCACCCAGCCGCACACCAGTTGATCGTCGGCGCGGAACAATTGATCGCGCAGTTCCACGCACTCCTCGACCTGATCGCGGGTGACCAGTTCGGCCTCGACCGCCACGTCGCCGAACCGCGCCTTGACGCGCGGTCCCGCCTCTTTGGGGAGCGCCTCCGCATCCAGCGCCTGCAGCGCCTGCCGCTCGGCGACGGCGGAGCGCTGTTCCGGGGTCAGATAACCGCGCCCCATCAGCGGCGCGCCGATGGTCCAGAACAGATTCTGCTCGCTGAAGAGACTCTCCAGCTCCCAGCGCACCAGTTCGTGCATCTGCTCGCGCGGGCGCGGATGTTCCGGGTCCACCGGCAGATCCAGCAGGGCCGTGACCGCCGAGGCGCTCATCAGCACAGCCTTTTTCGGCAGTCGCCGCACCCCGCGCGCGCGAAGCCCCTCCAGCGCCTCCGCCACGGCGACCTGCGGATCGATGGCGAGCGACAGCGCGCGGGCACGAATGGTCGCGCCGGTCACCCCGGTCTGCACCAGGGCCGCCGTCAGGCGATAGCCATCGCTGTGCAGCACCAGCACCCGGCCCGGCTTGCCGATCTGGATGGTGTTGAGTTGGGAGAGGGGGTTTTTCATTATTCAGTTATCAGTTATCAGTTATCAGTTATCAGTTATCAGTTATCAGTTGTCGGTTGTCAGGGGCAAGGGGCAAGGGGCAAGGGGCAAGGCGTAGGATGGGTAGAGTGACCGCGCGCCGACCTGGCGCCAGCCCGCCGAGGCTGGCGCCAGCCCGCCGAGGGTGGCCGGTCACGAAACCCATCGACCGCGAGCACCAAGCAAGCCGTCGGAGCCCGCTGGCGGGCGATACGGGCGAGGCGTCCGGTCGGGGTGCGCCGGTTGGCTGCCTTCCAAAGCCCCGCTCGCCAGCGGTGAGATGCCTGTCCTGAGCGAAGCCGAAGCGGGCGAGGGGCGAAGGGCGAGCCATCGCCGCATCGGTTGTGATTGCCGCGTTTCCAAGGGGTAAGGGTTGAGTTGTCATGGCGCGATTTGGCTTAGTTGATGGGCCAAGACCCGGGTAGGACTAGCCGGACCGTGCCCGGAATGAGCGTGAATCGGCGCCATGTAGTCATAACAACTGGTACCGTCGAAGGGGATATACTGCAATCAGTATTATCAATACGGTAAAATCTATAGGCCATTTCACCGAGATGAAGATACGTATCTGTGTCGTATGGATCCGTGTCGCCCCCAAATGTGAAGGTATGCACCTGCCTATTTCCGTTTGAGTTGAGTTCTAATTGATTGCCACTACCGCTTGATGGCATCTGTTTGATTTCGCCGTTTTCACGATATGCGACACGCAGGCACAGGTTATTATTTGCAGTGCCGGTGCCGAGAATGTAGGCGGCCGGCATCAAAGACCAGAATTGATTACTCAAAGAGCAATCTGCTTGATCTACAATAGAGTAATCACCATTAGCTTGGAAGCCAACAATGTCCCCGTTTGTTGAGTTGCGACAGACGTTTGCCGGTGCTACCCAAACGCCGTTAGCATCACCTTCGCAGTCGGCTGGAGTGCGTCTCTCGGGTAAATTGCAAACACCGCCAGGCCTGATTCGCCATTCCCATGTTCCAGTACATTGGGCTTCATCTTTTGCGGGAGGATCACATGACCATCCTTGATTGATCTGCGTTACCCATTGGGTGGTTATATCTTGACCATAATTATTGCAGTCATTAGATGTATCCATGCCATCATCCCAATAGTTTATTACACGGCAAGCGCCACCATAACGTAGGCAAGTCGCCGCATCGACAAAGCCGCCATCGCTGCATGAAACCGATGAACCATAGCTGCCGAAATCGACGGTAATCCCTTGGCCGTTGTCATCAGAAGGTGTGCCGTCCCAATCAGTAATTAAGACACAATATTCATTATTATAAACAAGGGTCTCTGAACCCGCAGGCGGGTAATCCTCTTCATAAAGCAAATCTCCACCTGGCTTGCCATCCATGCCATAACTCTGAATGATTAAGTCATAAGGGGTTGATGGTGGTACAAGCGGATCAAACCGCCATCCAAAGTTATCCGTACCATCGTCGTTGCCCCATCCATCCCGATAAACCGGGGCTCCATCCTCATCCGCAGTTGCGACCAAATAAGGGCCGTTCCAGCCTGCCCGCAGACCTGTGTCAACATTGATTGTGCTTTCGGGTAGCTCTAACCAGTTGCTGGGAGTGGCGGGATAATAAGTTTCGCAATCGGTCTGAGTCCGAACCTCGCGATGACCCTGGCAGTATTCCCGTGTCAGCAGTTCGGTCAGGTTGCGCGGCAACCTCCCCATATCCGCAACAAACCCCCGAATCTCCGGCTGTCCGTTGAGCGTACGCGAGGTGTCACCGATGATCGCCTTGCGGATCATCTCCAGACGGTTCTTCGTATCCTGATACCGCGCCTGCCCCAGATCGTCCCCCACCTGCGACAGCGCCATGAAGCCGACCACGGACATGAGCGCGACCACCACCAGCAGTTCCAGCAGGGTCATGCCCCGCTGGGGGCGGCGGGCGGGCGGGCGGTCCATCGCGGTCGGCCGGGCGTTCATGGCTGGACCATCGCCAGGGGCGCGCGCTCGTAGCCGACGATCAGGATCGCCGGGCCTTTCGAGTAGTTGTAGACATGCCAGCCGGTGAAGAGGGTCGCCGTGCCCTCGCCGAGCCGCTTGATGCCCTCGACCTGGGTGTCCTCGACATAGACCGGCAGGATGTGACCGCCCGGCGTCTCGACGAACATGCGGTGCGAGACCTTGGGTTCGGGGTCGAGCGGGAAGAAGCTCAGCGCGGTGTAGAGATAGTCGGTGTCGCGCTTGCGCGGCTCCTGCTTGATGCGCGCGCCGAAGCGCACCGGCGAGGGCTTGAAGAAGGCGCTGGTGCCCTTTTTCTCCGGGCGCGCGCCCTTGATCAGTTGGTCGATGTCGATGTCCTGGTATTGGGGTTCTGCCTGCGGCTGTGCGACGGTCGGCGGCTGATCCGGCGCCGCCGGCGCGGTCTGCGCCGCCGCGCCGCCCGGCGTCATCAGCGGCAGGCCCAGGGCCAGGCTCAGGGCGCCGATGCGCGCGGCCAGTGTCTTGATGCGGTTCTTCATGCTGTCATCTCGGGTTGTCTGAGGTCGCGGGCGCGGAGCGCCCCCCTGGTTTACTCGTTCCACGCGTTTCCATGCTCCCGCGTGGGAATGCCGCCGCACCGCGCCAGCGGTGCGTCCGTTTGGCGCGCCGCCCATCGGCCACGCGACGCCGGAGCGTCGCGAACGGCTCCCACGCTGGAGCGTGGGAGCGAGCGTGAGCCAACCTGAATCCGTTCGTGGTGAGGCACTCGAACCTCACTTGAAGCCGTTCGTGGTGAGGTTCTCGAACCATGAACGGCTTCACGCGCAGAGGCCCGGATTTCCCGTCCGTCCTTCGAGAGCCTCAGGACGAACGGGAAATCCTCCGAGCGTTCGACCGCCTGACCGCCTGCTCGCTAAACTTCCTAACACCCCACCTGAAGCCATTCGTGGCAAGGCACTCGAACCATGAACGGATTCACGCGCCGAGGCCCGGATTTGCGCTCGTTCCCACGCTGGAGCGTGGGAGCCAGCGTGAACGGGGCGAGAGTAGCGGTCGCGCGCATCGGCTGGGTTATTCCAGGCAGAGGACGATGTCGTCATGGTCGTCGTCGGGGTCGTTTCCTTCGTCCCCACTGTTGCCGCGTTCGCAGGGGTCGACGCCGTTGACGCCGCCGTAACGACCATTTTGCCCCATGCTGACGAGGCGTGGTCGCAGACCAGCCGGGGTTTCTGCTAGGTCGAAAACGAAATAGGGTCCGCCTATGCGTCCGAGGTAATAGCCGTTGATTTTCTTGTTAATGGCGACTTCGCGCGGGTAAGCGTTGTGTGTGCTGCGCCAGTCCAGCAGCCAACGGTCATATTTCGATCCGTCGTCAAATTTATGGAAAACATCGAAATTCGGGTCGGCTTTCACCGGGTCGGTGTCGCCAAAGGGGTCGGCGATCCCAATAGCTTCCGCGACCAGTTTGGCTGTGCCGCCATCTTCGATCGGGCTGCCGATGCCGTTGGTCTTTAGGTCATCGGAAAGGTCGACCAGGCTTTGCGAATCGCGCCGGAGATAGGGACCGCGCCAGCCACGGCCACGGCTAGCGTCCCAACTTTGTTCTTCGCTACCAGTACAGCCAAGCCATACCGGCCATTGAGGCGCAGGTGGCGGTAATGGGTTCGTGATGATCGGGCACTCGAACAACTGCCAAAAATTGGCTGGTGAATAGAACCATGCAGCGTTTTCCGCGGGAGTCCTGCTCGCATGATCGGGAATCGTTGATTCATTCACACCACCCGAATAGGTCGTGGAGCCAACCGTTAGCGCCAACCCAAACGGCCCCTGCTTCGGGTAATACCCCGTATCCTGCTTGAACTGCCGGATCGCCTTGGCGATCTCCTGCATCTCGACGCGGGCGAGCTGTTCCTTGTTGTCTTCGATCACGCCGGTGAGGTTGAGCGCGCCGATGCCGGCGACGGCGGCCAGGATGGCGACGGTCACCAGCAGTTCCAGCAGGGTCATGCCGCGCTGGGTGTCGGGCGGGTGTCGAAGTGGGGCGTGGATCATGCGTGTCCCGAGTTGGATGGCGGTGGCGAACCAGCGATGGCCTGGCGAGGCTCGGGACCGGGACAGGCGGATGGGATGCGTGTCGTGCTCGGTTCCGCGAGGCGTGGCGCGTCCGCTCCTCCCGCTCTCGCCCCAGTCTCTCAATGGGTTGGCGCCGGATGCGCAAGGGTCTGCGGAGGCACGGCCAGTCCTGGATGTCACTGTGGTTCGACGGGGACCAGCCGGCCCCCGTCGGGAATTCAAATGGCCGCCTCCCTGCGGCCCCGCGTCCCTGCGGCCTAGGACTCAAGCGAGCCCAGCTAGGCTCCGGTTAGATGGTATTGCGCGAGCCATCCCATTCGCCCAGCTCTTCTTCCTTGGTGTCGCCCGCGCCGTCGATGACGGTGACGAGGTTGACCTGATCGGCAGCTTCCCAGGTAGGCAAGGTCGCGCCAATAGCGCCATCAGAGACAGCACCACTACCAGCATCAACAGTTGCTTCGGTGGTGGTTCCGACCTGGAAGAGGGCAATGAACCGGTTGTACTCCGCGCCGGAGACATGCCGGTAAACGGGCACCGATGTCATGCTGCCGAGCGTGCCGTTCTTGAACAGGGTCGATGATGGGCCAATGCCGACGGCCATCATGATGGGCTTGCCAGCAGGAACAGTGCCGCTGCCGGACAAGGCGCCGGACGAGCCCAGGATGCGCTCGTAGTTGCCTGTCCAGATGGCGACGTCGAGACCCGTCGTGCCATATGCGGTCGCGCTGAAGTCGCTGCCGTCATTCGGGAAGTTATAGCTAAAGCCGCATCCATTTGCGTCCGGACTCAGGTAGATGTTGCCGGGAACGACGGCGTTGGTCCGCGCCAGGATGAGCGCTTCCGGAGTCGCGCAGGTCTTTCCGCTGCTGTCTTCAGGCGTAAAGCTGGAGTTCTTGGCGACGTAGCGCAGACCCTCGATACCGCCCGCAAACATGCCCGCTGCCGCAGAATTGGGCAGTGCTGTGATGGTGAAATCGGCCTTATCGAAGGCGACCATGTCGTACCACTCGGCGCCAGTGATCACATCATCTGTGGCGCCGTTGGTGAGCGTCGGCACCGTAGTAACTTGCAGCAGTGAATCCCAATCGCTCGGCAGCACATTGCGGTTCAAGACGCGATAGGTCGCGATGCCCTTATTCAACTCATCCATCATGGCGACATGCGCGGCGGCGGAGGCACGGGCGTCCGTGTCTTGCAGGGCGATGGTGGCGGTACCGGCGATGGCGGCCAGGATGGCGACCACGACCAGCAGTTCGAGCAGGGTGAAACCCTTTTGGCCGCGTTTGGCGCGACGGCTCTGGAGGCGGGTGGCGAGTTTGGCAATACGGGTGAATTTCATAACATTCAGTCTCGATTGAATGAGCTCCGTCCCCCCGCCGCGGGGCGCCCGGATGCCGGGGATTGTGTCAATGGTTTGAATGCCGATCGGTGCGCGCTTCCCGCGCCGCACCGTCGCGCTCGACACGGCCCCACGCCGTCGCCGAAACCGGCCTTCCGCCGTGGCCCCGCCCATCCCTGGAGCGGTGCCGTCCAGGAGCCTGTGGATCAGGCCCCGTCAGGCGCGCCTGGCCGGGCTCCCCCGACCGTTGCTGGCGCTATGCCTCGTCCGTGAACCTGTGGTTCACGATGTAGCGGTATTGCTTACCGCAGTGAACGATGACTTCTTTCTGTCCCCGCTTGAGCAGACGCACTTCGATGCGCAGTTCCCCATAGCCGTCGTGGTCGGTGAGGTCGGCGTAGAGGTCGCTCACCTTGGCGAGAACCTCTTCGTGAGTGTTGGTCTGCTGCACGGGTGAACTGTGATCCGTTGTCCGATTTCAGGTGAGAGCATAACCGGGTTTTGCGCAAATGTAAATCGTTCTTGTTTGTGTTTTTGAGATTTTTGTTGTTTTTTGGTGTTCGTTTGGGCAGGTGCTGTGCCATTAAGTCAAGCCGGTTCGACCCTTCGATAGTCTCAGGGCTCACCACGAACGGCTTGACTGAAGGCTGTGCGGCGCGCACGGGTCGGCCATTTGCTCAACCTCCGCAGGCGGCAAGGGCGCCTTTGACGGCGGTGAGCTGCTCGCGGAACTCGGCGCCAAATTTGCGGCGGGTGCGCTGGGCGGCTTCGTCGAAGCTTTCGCCCTGGTTGAGATAGTCGGCGATCTGGTTGAAGGCGTCGGCGTCGAGCGCTCCGGCGAGGGCGTCGCTGCGGCAGTCGGCCTGGGCGGCGGTCAGGCCGGATTTTTGGAGTCCGGCGCGCATGCTTTCGGTATCGGGACTGCCGCAGGCGGTCAGCAGCAGGGGTAAAACGGCCAGGGCGGCGATGTGCTTGAGTATCATGGCTCTCGGTCTCGCGATGGGTTTGCGGGCGCGCGTCCGTGTGGGGCGTGCGTTTCCGGAAAGGCGCTTGAGCGGGCGGCGCGATCGGGTCGGAGTCGGGGCTTGGGGCGCGGACTCCGGGCGGATCGGTCTTGGGCTCATGCCTCCGGATACCTGCCTGGCCATCGGTGTGCGAGGGCTGCGTGCCTTGCGGTCGCCGCGGCCTCGGGAGCCGAGAGGGTTGGGTGGGATGCTGGATGCTGTCGGAGCGATACCCCCCAGCCGGCGCCAGGCGCCGCGTCCGGGGGTATCCGCTCATGGGCGCAAGATTAACAGCCTCGTCAGCGGGTGGCAATGAGGGTGATTCGCGTTTGTTGATTTGGCGCAAAAAGGGTGTTGGGCGGGGTAAAGCAGGGTGTTGGGCGGGGTAAAGCAAGGTCGGCTTCGGGGTAAGGTTCAGCTAGACAGCTAGATGTAGCGGCCTGCAAACATCCGCGGCCCGACCTGCAAACATCGCAATTTTCGACCCGAATTAACTGCAAATATCGGGGGTCCAGGACCCGGATTATTTGCAAATGAGCCGACATTAACTGCAAACAGCCTGCAAACATCCGCGCCGGCCCAGATTAACTGCAAACGGCTGAATGAGCCGGCCACACTCACACCGGCAGCCCCGCAGCCAGTAACTGGCCATGCAGTTCCTGGGTCCGCCCCGGTGCCAACTGGCCGTGCAGAAAGGAGCGAATCTCCGCCGGGCGGACGTTGAGTAGATCGGCCAACGCCCGGGTGTTGTAGCCGTAGCGGGTCAGGGTCGCCTCCAGGGCATCAATGTCGGCCGCCAGGACGGCTTCGATGACCTCCAAGGTCACCGGCTTCTGCCCGACCTGATAGGCCGCCTCCAGCGCGAGCGTCAGGTACTGCTCGATCTGCAACGGGGTGGACAGTGCTGCGGCCAGGCGCTCGCGGGCCTCCGCGGTCAGCAGATCGGCCGCCGTTGCGGGGGCGCATTGCTCCAGCAACCAGTCCAGATAGGCCAACTCCTGCCCTTTGATCCCGTCCAGCCAGAACAGGGTGGTCCGGGCGCCGATCTCCTCCAGGGCTGGCCGGCGCAGATCGTCCTGAGCTTGGGGTGACCCACCAGGACCACGGACAGGGTGCCGCCGTTGTTCTGGACCAGTTCGATCAGGCGCTTCAGCCCGACCAGGGTCTTGGGGTGCAGGTCGTGCGCCTCATCGACGAACAGGGCGACCGGCTTCTTGCGCTTGGCGATGACCTCGATGAGCTTGCGCTCGCGCTTCTCCGGCTGGGTGGGGACCTTGAAGTCCTTCTCGGTCAACAGGTCGTAGAACAGGGCCAGCATCAGGGTGCCAAGGTTGATCCGATGTTTGTCCACCGCGAGCGACTGGGAGACCAGGATCTCGCGCTCGTCCTTGAGGGCCTCGGTCAGCCGGTGCAGCGTGGTGGTCTTGCCGCAGCCGACCAGTCCGACCAGGGCCAGGAGTTGACCGCCATGGATGGCGATCTTGATATCGTCGAAGACCCGGCGTTGCTGGGCGGTTTCGAAATAGCCGGCGCGCGGCAGTCCGCGGGTTAGCCCAAAGTGCTTCATCACCTCGCTCTGCATGCCGGTCAGCCTCCGCGCAGGGGTTTCAGATGGGTCCGCGCGTCGTCGATGACGTCGACCTTACGCAGTGACTCGGCCAAGGCGACATCAAGCGCGGCCAGCGCCTCTGCCGGCAGCTTGGCCAAGGGGGTGCCCAGGTACTCAGCGATGGCGCGTTTTGCCGCGACCGCCGTAGGAAAGGCCAGATCTTGGAACGGGTCCGGATCGACGAAGGGCGTCTGCGCGACGACGGGCCCTGGCGCCAGTCCTACCGAGGCGGCTGGACCGCCCCACACGGACCCTGGCAGGGCCAGTTGTTCAGCCAAGGCTGCGATGCGCTCAGCGCGTTGCTGGGTCTTGGTCTTTTTGAACGAGCGGTAGCGATGCAGGGGAATCGGCCCGCCGACCGGGTCGTAGGGGCCAAAGCGCCGCTCACCGTGCTCGACATAGAGGGCGTTGTCGAACAGTCCCCACCACAGAATCACGTCCTCGCCGGCCAGATCAGGGTCGACCTGGTAGAGGGTCCCCTCTAGGGAGACCCGGGCGTCGACCCCGACCTTGCGCCGCTCGGGCTCGCGGGCGAAGGTGCCGAAGCGCTCCCAACTGCACATGGCGCGCACCCCATCCGGGGGCAGGTTGGCCAGCCAGTCATCGATCCGCGCATGGGGCTCGCGGCGGTGGGGCATGCGGTTGTAGTGGATCAGGAAGCGCAGCAGCCAGGCGTTCGCCTCGGCCTCCGTCTCCGGCGCGTGCAGGTGGTAGAGGGTCTCATGCATCTCCTTGACGCTGCGAAAGGGCCGCTCGACCTTCCCCTTGGCCCGGGCCGTCGGACGCCGCCCGTCGCTGTCCTTGGGCATGTGGGTGCGCACCTCGATCCCGAGGTAGTCCATGACGCGGTGGAAGATCAGGCTCTTGCCGATCGGCCCAGAGTCCATGTAGAGCATGGCCGGGCGTCCCTGGAATGGCAACTCGGGGTCGGACTTCGGGGCCATCGCGTTGAACAGGAAGCGCAGCGCCGCCTCCACATCCTCGCCATAGACGCCGTGGTACTCCTGGTAGGCGACCCCGCTGCGGTCATCGACCACGCTGTAGAGCATCAGCAGCGGATGCCCGCGGCCCTCCTCGAACCAGGCCGGGCGCGCGACCTGTTTCAGATCCGACGGGCTCAGATCGAACTGCCAGCAGTCGTTGCTGTGGCGGGCCTCGAAGCGCACCGCCGGCGGGACCCGGGTCAGGGTCCGGTCGTCGAAGCCCCACTGCTTGAGGTAGTGATTCACGGTGCTACGGGTCAGCACCGCGGCCGGGGCACGCAGCAGCCCCGCGGGGGTCTCCACACCATGCTCTTCGAGCAAGCGGATGGCCTGGACGGTGGAGAGGTGGCGCCCCTTCTTGTTGCTGGTGCGGATCTTCAGCGCCGCAATCACCTCGCAGTCGTGCTCAAGCTCCGCCGGGGGCAGGACCCGCGGCACCCCGCGGTCGGCGCGGTTCAGGGCCTTGGGCCGGGCGCGTGCGCGCAGTGCCCGATAGAGCGCGTCCTCCGAGACCCCGTACAGAGCGGCCGTCTGCTGGATCAGCGCCCGGCGCTCCGGGCTGCGCGGCGCCAATGCGGCGCGCCGACGGCACAGGTCCAGCAGGGCTTCCGGCGGGAGTTGGTGACGCGTCATGGACGCACCACTCCCGGGCGACGCCCTAACGGCCCTGCGCGGCCGGGCCCGGGGTGCCGATCGGCACCCCGCGGTGGCGCAGGTAGTCGTAGAGGGTACTTTTGGCGATGCCAAGCTGGGCGGCGATCTCGCGCACCGATAGGCGCCGCTCGCGGTAGAGGGTCTCGGCGGCGCAGGCGGTTTTCTCAGCCTCGGGCGGTAGGCCCTTGGGGCGCCCGCCCAGGCGACCGCGAGCACGCGCAGCGACCAACCCGGCCTGGGTGCGTTCGCGGATCAGATCCTTTTCAAATTCAGCCAGCGCGGCGAACAAATTGAACACCAACCGACCCTGGGAGGTGGTGGTGTCCAGTGGATCGTTGAGGCTCTTGAGCCCGACCTGCTGTTCCAGCAGTACGCCAGCCAGTTCGACCAAGTGACGCAGGGAACGCCCGAGACGGTCGAGTTTCCAGATCACCAGCACGTCGCCCGGGCGCAGCTCGCCCAGCAGGGTATCGAGGACCGGACGCGGGACCTTGGCGCCGCTGACGACCTCCTGGTAGACCTTCGCGCACCCGGCGCGGCGCAAGGCGTCGACCTGCAGGTCCAGGCTCTGGTCTTTGGTGCTGACACGGGCATAGCCGATGTCCATCTGCCGCTCCGCGAGGGGCTGGTGGTTTGATTTACTCGTCGTAGCTTAGGAAAAGCGGTCGCAGATTTCCACAACCGGTTATCCGGACCGTGAGACCGGGGTTTCAGGCGGTGCAGTCGGGTGGCACTGGCGGTCTGCTGACGGTCCGGAAAAACCCTCGTTTTGCCGAACCGATAGTGGCCGGCGAGTGCGGCTCAATGCAGGGGCGGCAGGACTGCGCCCGCCCGCCGCGCCGGCGGCCAGACGGTTTCACCTGGATCCTGGATGACCGTGCGGCGGCGACTGATCCTCCAGCGACGGCGGCCGATCAGCGCCAACCCGTTGGTCAAGAAAGGCGCGGGCGTCGTTTGCAGATAATCTGGGCCGGCGCGGATGTTTGCAGGCTGTTTGCAGTTAATGTCGGCTCATTTGCAAATAATCCGGGTCCTGGACCCCCGATATTTGCAGTTAATTCGGGTCGAAAATTGCGATGTTTGCAGGTCGGGCCGCGGATGTTTGCAGGCCGCTACAGGTAGCGTTGCCGGTTGTGGAAGATGCAGAGCAAGTGAAAGCGGCGCGAATTGAATTGCACAAATCCGACTTGATGAGGACGACCCGATGACGACCGGCGAACACATTGAAGAATTAAAGGAAGCCCTGCGCGGAATCCTGTCAGAACTCACCAGCCGGATGGACGCAATCGAGACTGACGCATCAACCGCGCGGGCGCTCAACCGCGCACGGTTGGAATACCTTGAGAAACGCGAGGAGGACCGGTCCCTTCTCGAAAAACTCGCGCGATCCGTGAAACGCGCGGAAACGGCAACATCAAAGGGGAAATTCCGTGCAAAACGCTGAAATGAAAGCCGTCATCAGCCCCGAACTGCGCCAAGTCCTAGATCGGTTTTCCAGCGACTCCATGCCGTTGACGCTGGATAACCTGCGGATGGAAGCGAACATGTGGCGCGGCAATCATCCCCAATTCGCCGAACAAATCGACGCGCTGATTCAGGCGATCATCGATTCCGGGTTGCCGTATCGCGATGGCCCCAGCGAACCCGGACCCTGCCCCGATCCGCCGCGCGTCTATCAGGTAGTGCAGAACAAGGGCGGCTGGCTGGGTTAAACGAATCCCAAAGTGAGTCGATGGGGTGGTCCGACAGCCCGGAAAGACGGGCGCTAAACCTGCCAAGTCGGCGGGTTTTTTTGTGTCTAAAGCGGTGGAGGAATCGGCCTGCGCTCGCGTTCGTTTCGGCCTGGACGGCTGCGTTTTGCCATGAGGCTTCTCGCGATAGGGGGGGATATTTGCGAATTTAACACGTACTGTTTGTGAGCGCACCGGGTACAGATATAAGCGCGGATGTCGGAAAAATCTATTGTTAAATTTTAAGCGATAGGAAGAAACGATGATAGGCGACCGACACACCGCGCGGTCACGGCGCTGATCGTCCACCAGATCGAAGGCGACTCCCAGATCATCGAAGGTCATCGCCGATGGAACGCTATCGATCCGCCTGCGTGGTCCAATGCTGGAGCGTTATAAAGTAACAAAATGGGGCGGATGCTACACCCGGAGTCGCGGCGCTGGATCGGGGTTTGATGCTGCCGACTGTGGCTAGGATAGACCGCGTGGCGGTTTTTTGTGGGCAGGTACCAGTCAGGTACCACTGATGCAACGCGAAGCCCGGAACCGCTTAGATTGCTCTTTTTTGTCAGGTACCAATCTAGGTACCACTACAGGACGCGATTTAGGCGATTTAAGGCAAACTAGCGCGATCCTTGCGCTTGTAAGTCATTGATTTTTTGGAGCCGATGCGCGGATTCGAACCGCGGACCTACGCATTACGAATGCGTTGCTCTACCAACTGAGCTACATCGGCAAATCAGCGCGGCATTATAAAGGCTTTCGTCGACAGCCTCAAGCGGGCTTGTAAAGTCTCCCTAATGCCGAATCCGCGTCCGCCAGCTCAGCGTCGTTGAACCTTCCGCGGGGATCTCGACATGCCAGGACGCCAGATTGAATGCCTCCTTGGTGTGCGGCTGACTCTCCTTGACCATCTCCCAATCGCCGGGGATGGTTTCGAGCGCCTTGACCGTCACCGGTTCGGGCTTGGCGTTCTTGAGTTCCAGCTCGAAGGCGGCTTCATAGGCATAATCATAGGCCGTGGAGCCGCCCAGCTTTTTGAAGCCGGTCTGTTTGTGGCGCGCGGTGACATCGAAGCTCTCGCCAAGCTTGAGAACGACCGTCTCGTTTTTCGGGGTGTGGTCGATGGCGTCCTCGCCGATGAATTGGGCGTTGCCGCGACTGTCTTTCGAATAGACCCGAATCACGCCCTTGGGCAGCGGAATCCCCAGACTGCCGTCCCGGTTGACGAACTTCAGCGTGGACGCGACCGGCAGCTTGGTCCAGCCATCCCCGGTCTGCGTCTGGTAGGCGTAGGGTTGCCCCCTGACGATCAACTCCTTGACGAATGGCACCCTGGGCGCCGACAGCAGCGCGACCTGCTTGGTTTGCTGATGGAGGATGTCGGTCGGACGGGGTAGGGTGTAGAGATGGTATTCCGCCAGACTTTCTTCCTCCGGCATGGGCGCCGCCGCGGGCAGGGCCATCGCGCGCGCCATGGGCGGCATCGGCATGATCTCCTGGACCTGATTCACTTCGCCCGCTACCAATTGGACCTGCGCCTTGCGATAGGCGATCCCGCTGTCGTTGGTCAGGGTCACCCAGCCGTTGAGATCCATGGTCTGACCGTCCGGGGCGAGATCGGCCACATAATCCGCTTTCCAGGACAGGCCGCCGGTCAGATAGGAGAGTTCGAGATTGCCCGTGCCGGCCTGCGCGCTCTCCAGATGCAGCACGAGGGTGGGTTGATCGCGCAGATTCTCGGGGACATCGGGGAAGGCGAGGTGGCCGACCACCGCGGTTTCGATGCGGTCGTCATAGCGCAGCACCACGCCGTCGTTGACGGCCAGCACGGTGGCGGTCTCGACGGTCCGCTCGCCGGCGTCGTTGGCGCGGATGACCTGGACCGTGCGACCGACGTATTTCTTCAGCAGACTGGCGGGCGTGAGCAGGTCGAAGTCGAAATTCTGTTCCAGCAAGCTCAGGGCGAGTTGCCCCGTGGTTTCCTTGAGCAAGGCCGTCTCGGGGCGGATCCGTACCGAAACGGTGCGCCAGGCGAGGCGATTTTCGCCGGGCTCCAGCGTGACCTTCCGCTGGTCCTTGATCAGTGCAAGATCGTCGTTATAGATGGTGACGGCCAGCGCCTGCTGGCTGCTGTCGTCGATGCGTTGTTCCTGGTCCATGGCGGTTCCCGCTGAGGAGAAAAGGATGAGACTCAAAGCGGTGAGCGAAAGTCCGCAGGCGGTGCGGGAGCGCGGGCGCTGCAATGGGCGGAAGGCGTGTTCTGTCGGCATCTTGTTCTCGCGTGAATTTCGTCGCTTCGGAATGGCTTGGGCTGGCGATTCAAAAATCAAGGCCGCGGCTGGCCTCGGTTGACCGGGGGTGGCATCTCGCTCCGCGGTGCGAATTCGTTCTGCGTTTGTCGCAGCATCCTGGCCAACTGCACGCCTTCGTGCGCCGCCGCGCGCAGATCCTCGGTGCGGCAGGGTTTCGTCAGATAGCGGAACACCCCGCCGCGGTTGATGGCGCCAGACGGGATCGCGGCCTCGCTGGCCGCCGACAGCATGATGCGGACGATGTCCGGATGGCGTTCGCGGGTTTGCTCCATCAGGGTAATGCCATCCATCCCAGGCAGGCCGTAGTCGGCAATCAACAAATAGATCTGCTCGTCGGCCAGAATCTCCCACACCGCCTCCGCGCAATCCACGGCGAAGATCGCCAAACCCTGATTGGCGAGCTGCGCGCTCAGGAGCCGGCGCTGTACTGGATCGTCCTCGACGATCAGCACGCCCTGGGTTGTCAACTTGATGAGCGCGGGCGGCAGCATCGTCACGGGATCGGCCGCGATCAGGCGCGCGAAGTCACCGGCCGGCATCGGTCTGCCCGTGCGATATCCCTGCACGAGATCGCAGCCAAGGCGGTGCAGGAGGGCAATCTGGGCGTCCGTCTCCACCCCTTCGGCGACCACGCGGATGCCCAGACCGTGGGCCATGGCGATGGTCGCGCGGATGATCGCCAGGTTGCCCGCGTCCTCGGCCAGATTGTTCACGAAGCTGCGGTCGATCTTGAGGATGTCGACCGGAAAACCGCTGAGATACGCGAGGCTGGAATAGCCGGTGCCAAAATCGTCCAGGGCCACGGTGACGCCGAGTTTGCGGATGGCGATGAGTTGACGGCGGGCCTTCTCCGGATCGTCCAGCAGCAGGCTTTCCAGCAGTTCGATCTGAAACAGGTGCGGCGCGATCCCAGTCTCGGCCAGCATGGCGGCAATTTCGTCCGGCAGGGTTTCGCTCGCGAATTGAGGCCCGGCGATATTGATGCTCACCTGCTGGGGCGGCAGCGACGCGGCCGACCAGATGCGCATCTGGTGTAGCGCTGTTCGCAGTACCCACTGCCCGACCGGATGCACCAGGTCGGTGGTCTCGACCAACGGGATGAAGTCTCCCGGCGAGATCATCGCACCGTCCGGGCGCCGCCAGCGAATCAGCGCCTCGCCCCCAATGATGGTCGCCGTGGCGAGATCGATCTTCGGCTGATAATGGAGTACGAACTCGTCCTCTTGCAGTGCCTGACGAAGCTGTTGAAGCAGCTGCAGCCGATTGGCGGAGGAGACCGTCATCTCGGGGGTGTAGAAGGCGAGGGAGCCAGGGCCGGCGCGCTTGGCCGCATGCAGCGCCGATCCCGCGTCTCGCAGTAATTCGATGGCATCGTGCGCGTCGTCGGGATAGAGCGCGACGCCAATACAGACCGTCATGCAGAGTTCGCCGCCATTGAGCAGCGGGAGCGGCGCGCACAGGCAGTCTTGAATCCGCCGGGCCTGCTGGGTTGTCCAAGCGCTATCGACCGCGTTCTCCAGCACCAGGGTGAAAACATCCCCGCTGATGCGCGCCACAATCGTTGCGGGTGGCGAGTTGGCTACGAGCCGACTCGCCAGAGTCTTCAGCACCTGCTCCCAGACCTCATGCCGGTGGGAGTCCATGACGTGTTTGAAGCCGTCCAGATCGAGCGTCAGGACGGCGACCCTGGCATTGGCGAAGCCAGCGAAATTGAGCGTCTGGATCAGGCGTTTGCGCAGCAGGCGCGCATTGGGCAGATTGGTTAGTTGGTCGTGGTCGCTGAGATAGTCGATCTGATGCTGACGGCTCAGGTCGTACCAACTCACCAGCAGTGCATCCTTGTCGTCGAGCCTGACCCGCGACAGAGTGACCTCGACCTGAAAGCGCCCGCCGTCTCCACGCTGATGTTCCCATTCGAAGCGATGCGCACCCTGTTGCAGGGTCAGTTCGATCAACTGGCCGGCCTTGACGGCGGATTCCTGACCGTCTGGCTGGTAGGGCGGCGAGAGTTCCGCGGGCGACAGATCGCAGCGGCCATCCACCAGATTCAGACCGAGCATGCGCTGAGCCGCCTGGTTCGCGGACACGAAACGGCTATCGCGGATGATCAGCATCCCCTCGCTGGCGGACTCGAACAGGGCGCGGTAGCGGGCCTCGCTCTCGCGCAGCGCGCGCTCGATACGCTTGAGTTCGTCGATATCGTCGAGGATCCAGATCGCGCCCTTGGATAAATCGGCGGGGACGGCGGTATCGAGCGCCCTGCCCGAGAGCGAGCAGTAAAACGGGCTGCCGTCCCGGCGTCTCAACTGATATTCGACATGCGGTTGTTCGCGGTTGCGCAGCGGCTCGAAGAATCTCTTGCCGAATTCGACGAAACGTTCCTCGGACAGATGCAGCGAGCGGACGCTGAGACCGATCAATTCCGTTGGATCCCGGTAGCCGAGAATCTGGGCAACACGGTCGTTTGCGCGAGCGATGAGACGCTCGCCGGTCAGGAGCATGATGCCGACGAAGGCGTTATCGAAGATCGCCTGGAGTTGAACCTCGCTCTCGCGCAGGCGCTCCTCGGCCGTTTGTTCGTGGGCGTTGTCGTTCAGACACTGTTTATCCATAACCCGATCCATGTCGTCTGAGCTCATTTATCGGGCTTTATACCGACAATGGCAGGTCGATACCAGTGTCTTGAATGGCTGGATCGGGTTGGCGGCGGCGAGTCGCGACTGGCGTGACGGCAGGCTGACGTCGCGCCGGGTCGCGACCCTTCATGTCGTGTCAGGCGACCAGCCGCCGATAGCTGTGCCAGGTGGCATACCCGAGGACCGGGAAGAGCGGGATCATCCCGACGAACAGAGTCAGTAGGCCGATCCCGCTGAGCAGGACGATCAGCGCGGCCCAGAGCAGCATGGCGGGCCAGTTGGTCAGAACGGTGCGATAACTGGTCTGCATCGCGGTGATCGGGCCTACGTCGCGATCCAGAATCATCGGGATGGCCACCGCGCTCGTGACGAAGACGGTGCCGGCCAGCAGGAGTCCGATGCCGACGAAAAAGCCGGTCACGACCGGATCGAAGTGTCCGGAGAGCAGCCCCAGATAATCGTTCGTGCTTGGGGACAGCGTGGTGAACTGGATTGCGAACAGCAGCGCCGATAGCCGTACCCAGGCCGCGGCGATCAGACCCAGAAAGAGCGCGAACAGACTGAGATTGGTCCGCCGCTCCCAGAGCAGCGCGAAACTGCCCCGGATGCTGATCGGTTCGCCGGCATCTTGCTGACGCGCCGCGACATAGAGCCCGGCGGCCAGGAAGGGGCCAAGCAGCATCAATCCGGTCAGAAAGGCGAGGGCGAACCAGGGCAGCGACCTGGTGAGCGCCAGGGTCGACCAGCAGGCGGCCGCGAATAATGTGCCATAAAGCAGGCTGCCGGCCGGAGCCGCGGCGAAGGAGCGGATGCCGGCGGCGAGCCAGTCGAGCGGCTCCGCGAGATCCGCGCGACGGATGGTGGGTGCGCTGACGAGGGTCGAACGATTCGGTTGGACGGCATTGGTTCTCATGGCGAAGACTCCAGTTGACGGGGAGATGGGTCGGGTCATGACCAGCCGCTGCCCGTCCGGGCTGGAGCGGACGGTTGGCGTCCAGCCCGCCAAGGCAAGGGCGTTTGCGCGTACTGAATTGCCGATGCGACCGGTCTGGTCGTCACAGGAAATGGGATTCGTTGGCCTGTCTGAAGTTCAACCGCGAGCAGCCTGTCGGATTTTTCCGCTGCCGAGCGGTTGAGCCGCTCGGTAACGCACTCTGGATCGCCGGCCCCTACGCGATCATGGGCTTGATGCATGTCTTTTGGCTGGTCAATGTCGTGAGTGGGCAGGAGCGTGGCGACGGTGGCCGCCTGCCGTAGGTCGATCCGCCCGTCGCCCGCAAGCGGGTTCCTACTCACGGTCGCCTCGATTGGCGCCACGCGATCGTGAGCCCTTCTTGCGGGGGACATGGATTGAAACTCGGGCGAGTCGTTCGCACAAGTCAGTGAACGGATTTCGGTCTGCAACCCGAGGTGCGACCGATCTCCGTTCCGTTCACAACGTCACGATGAGGAAATCGGCATGAGCGACAAACAGGCGATCGACTATCCCGGCGAGGAGATCGATGTCCGCTGGGACGAGCGGCTCTGTATTCATATCGGGGAGTGCGGCCAGGCCAAGGGCGATCTTTTCGTCGGTGGGCGAGAGCCCTGGTGTATCCCCAATGCGGCGAGCAGTGCGGAGGTCCGCGAGGTGGTGGAACGCTGTCCGAGCGGCGCGCTAAGCTATACCGACAAGTCCGGGCTGCCCGAGTCGGCGCCCGCCGAAAATACCGTGACGGTCGTCTACAACGGTCCGCTCTATCTGACCGGCGATCTCCGGATCGAGGGCGTCGCCGAGGATCAACCCGGGTTGCGCACCCGCGCGGCGCTGTGTCGCTGCGGCGCGTCCAAAAACAAGCCCTTCTGCGATAACAGTCATCTGGAAGCCAGGTTCGAGGACTTTGGCGCGGTGGGCGAGAAAGGGCCGGGGCTGACCGAGACCGGCGGACCGCTGACCGTGAAACCCATGCCCGACGGCTGTGTGCGGCTCGACGGCAACCTGACGATTCGCGCCGCGACCGGCCGGGTCGCCTGGGAGGGTACCACGGCCTATCTCTGCCGCTGCGGAGCCTCTAAAAACAAGCCTTTCTGCGATGGCAGTCATCGCGTCGTCAGTTTCAAAAGCGAGTAAAATCGAAGCCGTGTCCAGCGTGATCCACGTTCTTTCGAGTGACCTCGCGATCGGCGATCGGCGATCGGCGATCGGCGGGCGCGGTTTCAATCAGCGAAATTTTCCACCAGGTGCCGCCGCCAGGGGATCGTCATGTATGTGACCGCCTTTTTGTTGGGTTTGCTGTCGTTTGTCGTCTACAAGGTTTTTCTGCGCGCCTTCTACACCGTCAGGCCGGATGAGCGGGCGGTCATCGCCTCCTTCGGTCGCGCACAGCGCCTGGGCGATCTCATGATTACGGACGATTCGTTGAGCGAGGAAGAAATGGAACGTTACCGGGTGCCGCGTCTGCGCACCATCGGCCCCGGCGGCCCTTATTTCAAGTGGCCCTGGCAGGAGGTGCGCAAGGTCCGGGTCGTCACCGAGGCCATCGATCTGACCTGGGATCCGACCAAGACGCAAAGCACCATCGAGTCAGTGACCAAGGACAACCTCACCACCGGGGTGGGCGGTCAGATCCGCTTCCGGGTCGCCGAATCCAATCTCTACGCCTACTGCTTCGGCGTCGACAGCCCGTTGGAACACGTGATGGGCTATTTCATTTCGGTGCTGCGCGAGCGGATCGCCAACTTCGTCGATCCCAGGGGACAGAGTCTGGTGGGCGCTGCCGAGATTGCCGGGGGCGGCGGGCCGACCGAACTGGCGGAGGGCGTGTCGATCAACGATCTGCGCAAGAATCTGCCCCTGTTGAACGATTACATGGAGCAGCAATGCCGGTCCACCGGGACGCGCTATGGCATCGAGCTGGATGCCGCGCTCATCACCCAGATCGATCCGCCGCCGGAGGTGGATCGCGCGCTCTCGGCCATCAACACCACCCGCAATCAGGTCGCCGCCGACATCAGTACCGCCCGCGCCGACGCCGAGCAGCAGGTCACCATGAGCAAGCGCGCGGTGGAGATCGCCCGCAACAACGCCCAGGCCGAGGTTGCGCCCTTGAAGGAATTGGCGCAGACGCTGACGCGGATCAAGGCGAGCGGCGGCCCGGCGGCCTTGTATGCCTATCTGCGCAACCTGCGGGTGCCGCTGCTGGGTCGCGCCACGCGTATCGTGCGCATGGGGTCGTGATGCGATTCATGGTGACGGACCGTGCCACCCAGCCATGAAAATCGACCCCGCGATCTACGAGTTTCTGGCCACCGGTGCGGAGGCACTACGCATCCTAACCGGAGGCCTGGTGCTCATCGGCCCCTATCGGTTTCGCTCGCTGACCCTCAAGGGCATCGAGCGGCGACTGGATGGCGTCTATGAACCGGACGGGCACGCCGGCCCGGTCTATGTGATCGAATATCAGGCGCAGCCGGTACCGGGAGCCTGGTATAACCTGCTGGCGAAAATTGGTCTGTATGGGGAGGAACATCCGCGCCGCGATGTGCGCGGGATCCTCATTTTTACCCGAATTCGTGATGATCCTCGTCTGCCACGGCTGATCGGAGGCGTGGATTCGGTGGCGCGCGGTCTACCTGGAGCAGTTTCTGCCCGACTGGCTGGAGCGGGAACCGAACAATCCCTATCTCGCCGTCTTCGCACCGCTGGTTCTGGCCGAGGACGATGACTTGCGTCAGCGCGCCCCGGTGTTGTGGCGGACGCTGTGCGAGGCGCCGCTGGAGCCGCCTGTGCGCGAGACCTTGCTGCGCATCTTTGAATTTTGGTGTTTTGAACGTTTTCGGTCGCTCACGGCCGAGGAGTTGTGGACCATGTTGAACCTGACGACCCCGTTAGAGGAAACCCGTGCCTATCAGTCCATTTATGTGAAGGCCAAAGCCGAGGGGGAGGCAAGAGGCGAGGCAAGGGGCGAGGCAAGAGGCAAGGCCGAGACGCTCAAACGTCTGCTGACCCGTCGCTTCGGCCCGTTGCCGGAATGGGCGCGCGAGCGGATCGACACGGCCGAGGTGACGCGCCTGGATCTCTGGATCGACGGTCTTTTCGATGCCGACCGCCTGGAGTCGCTCCTGGACGAACCGCCCGCGACTACCCAGTAGCGCAATGCCTGACCGAGACGATGCCCCGCCTCCCGAGTTCCGTGCCTAATTTGGAGAGATAGCATGCTGTTCGATATCGATAGCTCGCTCGGTCTGTCGGTCGCCTTTATCGTCGGCCTGCTCTATATCCCCCTGCTGCTCGCCATCGCCCGCGCGCTGGGGCTCTATGCCATCGTCAACGAACGCGAGGCGCAGGTTTTTACCCTGTTCGGCAAGGTGATCGGGACGCTGGACGAGCCGGGTCTGCGGTTTCCGCTGGGCTATTTCGGCCCCAAGGCACTGCTGGTGCCCTTTTTCGGCAAGCTCTATCGGGTGTCGACCACGTTGCGCCAGCACTATCTGCGCGATCAGATGGTCAACTCGGAGGAGGGCACGCCGATGGGTGTCGGTATCTGGTACGAAATGCGGGTCAGCGATCCGGTCGCCTATCTCTTCCGCAACGCCAATCCGGACGCATCGCTTCAGGCCAACGTGGCCAGTTCCACCATTTCGACCCTGAGCAATCTGGAGATGGACAAAATGCTGGAGGACCGCCACCAGTTGAGTCGACGGGTCCGCGCCACCGTCTCGCCGCTCTCCGAACAATGGGGTTATCAGCTGGGCTCGGTCTATATCCGCAAGGTTGCCTTCACCGACCGTCAGATGGTCGACAACATCACCGAGAAGGTCGTCAAGCGTCTGGTGCAGGTCACCAGCGCCATGAAGCAGGACGGCGAGAATCGGGTCGGTCTGATCAAGAGCGAGACTGCCTTCAATGTCTCGCAACAGATGGCGGAAGCCGCCGCGACCCGCCCGGCGATCGTCGGCGAGGCACTCAACGCCATTGCTCAACAGGATCCCGAGGTACTGGATGCCGTGATGGAGGTGATGGAGACCGAGCAGCTCATCCATTCGGGGGCGAAGGTCGAGATGCTGCCGGCGGGGGCGGATTTGATGGTGCAGCTCGGTTAAATCGTGAGTGGCGAGACAGGCGTTGCTCGTGAATTGACGCCGAACGCGGTTTCAATGGTCGTCTGCTTCGATTTCGATGGCACGCTGGTCGACAGCGTCGATGCCGTCTTCCATGCCTTCCAGCAGGTTGGACCGCAATTCGGTTGCGCGCCGCTGACCCGCGAGCGGCTCGATGCACTGCGCGGACTGCATGCCCGCGAGGTGATCCGGGCGCTTGGCGTTCCCGTCCATCGGGTGCCCCGACTCGCGAGCCGGATGCGCGGCGCAATGCGCGAGAAACTCCTGGAAACGCCGCCGATCGAAGGCATCGCCGGGGTGCTGGAGGAACTCTCCCGACGCGGTTTCCGGCTCGGCGTACTGTCGTCGAACGCGCTTTCCAGCGTGCGCGACTATTGCGAACGGTATGGTTTGGATGCGTTCGATTTCATCGTCGCCGGGACCGGACTGTTCGGCAAGGCCAATGCCCTGCGGATCTTGCTGCGCCGGCAGGGGATTCAGTCTAGGGATCTGCTCTATGTCGGCGACGAACTGCGCGATCTGGAGGCCGCTCGCGCCGTCGGGATTCGCTTCGCCGCGGTCGGTTGGGGCTACACGTCGCTAGAGCGGCTGGCCGCCGCCGGACCTGACGTGCTCCTTCAACGTCCTGGAGATTTGCTGGAGCAACTGATCTGGAATTGGAGGAATCAATGAACGCTTTAAGCGCATTTTACAGTCCCAGCAGTTTTCTGAGCGATGGAAAGAGTTTGACTGGCGAAGCTAGCGTTACATGATCATCGAGCAGCGCACCCGCATTGCCAAGCGGCTGCGTCAATCACCCGCCTTGCAGTCGAAACTGACGGATCTTCTGACTTTTGAGCGACGAGTATTATCCAACCGTCGAATGACCGAGATCGAAAGGATTCCGCATTCGATATTTCGGAACACTGACAGGCTCCGACTGCCACACCGATCGGATTCAGATGGAGACCCAACACCCTTGGACCAGACACTCAAACCAGACCCGCTCGCGGCGGCTCCCGGCGCAACCTCCCAGGTCCATCTGGCGGACCGGTTTGCCGTCCTGCGCCAGCGGATCGCCCGGACCATCCTCGGTCAGCGCACGCTCATCGACCGGCTGCTGATCGCGCTGCTCGCCGATGGGCATCTGCTGGTGGAAGGCGTGCCGGGTTTGGCCAAGACCACCGCCATCAAGGATCTGGCGGCCGGACTGGAGGGCGATTTCCATCGTATCCAGTTCACCCCGGATCTGCTCCCGGCGGATCTCACCGGCACCGAAATCTATCGACCCAACGATGGCAGCTTCCGCTTCGATCGCGGACCCATCTTTCACAACCTGCTGCTGGCCGACGAGGTCAACCGCGCTCCGGCCAAGGTGCAGTCCGCGCTGCTGGAGGCGATGGGCGAGCGTCAGGTGACGGTCGGGCGCGAAACCTATCCGCTGCCGCGCCTGTTCCTGGTCATGGCGACCCAGAATCCGATCGAGCAGGAAGGCACTTATCCGCTGCCGGAGGCCCAACTCGACCGTTTCCTGATGCATGTGCGGGTCGATTATCCGGACCTGGAGACCGAGCGGGCGATCCTGCGGCTCAATCGTGACGAGGCGCGCGACGGGCGGGCGACCGATTCCGAGGTGGCAGTCAGTCAGGCCGATGTCTTCGCCGCGCGGCGCGCCATTCTCGGGCTCTACATGGCGCCCGAAATCGAGGATTATCTGGTGCATCTGGTCATGGCTACGCGCAACCCCGGCGCCTATGCCAGCGACTTGGACGGCTGGCTGCGCTTTGGCGCCAGTCCGCGCGCGACCATCGCGCTGGATCGCTGTTCGCGCGCACTGGCCTGGCTGAACGGTCGCGATTATGTCTCGCCGGAGGATGTCCAGGCGGTCGCGCCCGATATTCTGCGCCACCGGGTGCTGTTGTCCTATGAGTCCGAGGCGGAGGGTCGCCGACCCGACGATTTCATCGCCGCCCTGCTGGCGCGCGTGCCAGCCCCTTAAACGGCGTTTGGCGGGTTTTGACTGTCGATCCGAGACACTCTCCCAATCCTGTCGGGTAAACGAAATGACCGAACTCAGCACACTCTATCAAACCGATTATTCCACCTGGGCGACTCGGAATGCCGAGTTGCTGCGCGCCGGGCGCTACGCGGAACTGGATGTCGAGCACCTTCTGGAAGAACTGAGCGACATGAGCAAAAGCGATCGGCACGAACTGGAAAACCGGCTGACCATCCTCCTCGCGCATCTGTTGAAATGGGAATATCAACTCCAGACTCTGTCCGAGCGCTGGCGCGAATTCGATAGCTGCAGTTGGCGTGCCACCATCATCGAACAGCGCAACCGCGTGGCAAAACATTTGAAAAAATCGCCCGGTCTCAAGTCACTGCTTGCCGAAACGATTGCCGAGGCTTATGTCGATGCCTTTCAATTGGCCAGCGACGAAACCGGCCTGCCGCCCGAGACCTTTCCGGCCGATTGTCCCTATCCCGCAGATCAGCTGCTCGACAAAGGCTTTTATCCAGCACCCGACACACAGGATCACTGATCCGCCTCTGCCTTCATGACGACTGTCACTCCACGCCAGACTGATGCCACCGCCGGCATCCGCCCCGACCTCAAGGAGCTGATCGCCCTGCGCGGACAGGCGCGGCGGCTCGATCTCGCGCCGCGCGGGCGGGTGCTGGCGACCCGCAGCGGGGGGCATCTCTCGCGCTTTCGCGGACGTGGCATGGAGTTCGACGAATCGCGCGTCTATCAGCCGGGCGACGATCCGCGCAACATGGACTGGCGGGTGACGGCCCGCGCCGGCACGCCTCACGTCAAGCTGTTTCGCGAGGAACGCGAGCGTCCGGTCTGGTTGCTGGTGGATCAGGGGATGTCCATGCGCTTCGGTACCCGGGTCGCCTTCAAGTCCGTCATCGCGGCGCAAGCGGCGGCGTTGCTTGGCTGGGCGGCGGTCGACCGGGGCGATCGGGTCGGTGGGCTGGTGTTCGACGAAACCCGCTATCTGGAACGCCGGCCCGCGGCCCGAGGGGCCGGGCTGCTCCCGCTGCTTGATCGGCTGACCGCGCCGCTAAGCACGGCTCCGGGCGAGCCCGGCGGTGTCGGTCATAGCTCCATCGTCGCGGCCGCCGAACATCTCACCCGTCTGATCCGCCCTGGCAGTCTGGTCGCGGTCATCAGCGATTTCGCGGACATCCGGATTGATCACAGTGGCTGGCTCGCGCAACTGGGCGCCGGCAGCGAACTGCTGCTGATCCTGGTACATGACGCGATTGAGTCGGAAGTCCCGCCGCCCGGACGCTACCCGGTAGCGGATGGCGCGCGGCAGGCATCGCTCGCCGAGGCGCGAACCGGCATCCTGGATCTGACTAGCGCGCGCCTGCGGGACGCCTATCTGGGACATTTCCAACGTCGCTGGGAGATCTTGCAGCGGCTGGCCCGACGCGACCGCGCGCATTTGCTGCGACTGACGACCCATGAGCCAGTGGGACCGGCGCTGGCGCGCGGACTGGGCGCGCGGTCTGGCGCCGGCATGGCGGGTGGGTCGCGATGAACCCCGATCCGCTGACCGATCTGCGCGATTGGCATCTGCCCGATCCGGTGTCCTGGTGGCCGCCCGCACCCGGCTGGTGGCTGCTGGCCGGGCTGCTTCTGGTGGGTCTTTGGTTTGCGATGCGCGGCGGGCGCGGCTGGCGTCGGCAGGGTTCCAGTACGCAAGCCGCGCTCCGGCAACTCGACGGACTCGGGAAGGCGCTGGCGCGCGACGGTGATCGACGCCGCTTCGTCGTGGGTGTCTCTCAACTGCTGCGCCGTGTGGCGCTGGTCCGGTATCCGCGCGAACAGGTCGCCGGGCTCAGTGGGGAGGCTTGGCTTGCCTTTCTGGATGCGACCGGAGGTGGCGGCGGCTTTGCGCGCGGCGCGGGTCGGGTACTCGCCGAGTCGGCCTATCGCCCGGACGCCTTCCCGGACCACGAGTCCGAGGGGGCGTTCGATCCCGAACGACTGAGCAGGCTCGCCGCCGACTGGATTCGCGCTCGGGCCAATCCAGGGATGCGCGGCAAGACGCTTTGAAAAACCTCATGATTCGCCGCTGTGCCTGAGCGTATGGACATGCCGAGACCATGCAATGGCAGCGGATCACTCCATCCGCACCAGAATCCGCCCATGTGTCCGGCCGGCGAGCATTCGCGCGAAGACCTCGGACAGACCTTCGAGATCGATTGTCTCGGTCACCATGGTTTCAAGTCGGGCCGGGCGCCAGTCGCTCGCCAGATGCCGCCAGAGTTCGGCGCGGAGCGGGGAGGGGATGTCGACCGAGTTGCAACCGAGCAGACTCACGCCGCGCAGGATGAATGGCATGACGCTGGCGTGAAGTTCATGGCCGCCGGCGAGTCCGATGGCGGCGATGTTGCCGCCGGGCGCCATGGTGCGGGTGATTTGGGCCAGCAGGTCGCCGCCGACCGTGTCGATTGCGCCGCCCCATTGCGCCTTTTCCAGCGGGCGCTTGGCCTCGGCCAGCGCCTCGCGGTCGAGGACGCGGTTGGCGCCGAGACCTCGCAGCCAGCCATGCAGGGCGGGTTTGCCTGAGATGGCGACGACCTCGTAACCGAGCCGGGCGAAGAGGGCGATGGCCATCGAACCGACCCCACCGCTAGCCCCAGTGATCAGAATCGGACCCAGTTCCGGGCGCTGACCGTTGGTCAGCATGCGGTGCGCGGCCAGTGCCGCCGTGAAGCCGGCGGTGCCCAGGATCATGGCCGAGGCGGCATCGAGTCCGTCCGGGAGCGGCAACAGCCAGTCGCCGGGGACGCAGAGGATCTCGGCATAACCGCCGTCATGATCGAAACTCATGCCCCAGCCGGTGGCGATCACGGCATCGCCGGGTTGAAAATCGGGGTGATTGGAACGCTCGACCCGCCCGGCGGCGTCGATCCCGCCGACCAGCGGAAAGGTTCGCAGAATCTTGCCCTGGCCGGTGCCCGCGAGTGCGTCCTTGTAGTTGACGCTGGAGTGACTGACCCGGATCAGTACCTCGCCAGCGGCTGGTTCGGGTTGGGTCAGGGTTTCGATTCCGGCGTGATGACCCCGGTCGTCGCGATGGATACGGAAAGCGGAATAGCGTTTCACGGTTTCGATGCCTGCTCCAGTCGACGGTAAATGTCCTGAAAGGCGACAAGTGCGCCGGCGATCACCGCCTCTGGCAGCAGTGTCCCGTCGGCGCAGAGTTCATCCAGCGCGCCGGAAAAACGCTTCCAGGCCGCGGACGTCTGCTCGCCATGGAAGTCGAGAAAGGACGCTGCGCCAAGTCCATCCCCCAGGACTCGACGTAAATGTCTGGCGATGGTCCGTCCGCCCAATGTTGCGCCTTCCAGAACATAGAGGCCGCCGACGAGTGCGCTTGTGCTTCGCGTCTTGATAACGTTCGGCGTTTGTGGATCCGGCTCGACGATCGCCGTCGGCGCCGGATCTCCCTGCTCTTCCAGATCGCGGAGCAACGCGGGCAGCTTGGGGCGGACCCCTAAACGCTCGCGCACCGCATCGTCAAGGCCATTGTAAAAGGGCGCTTCCACGCGGGCATAAAGGATGGCGAGGGTCTGAAGATAGCGTCGGTAGTCGTCGCGGGTGACCGACGACGAGGTCAGGCGGAGCATGATGGGCAATTGTTCGACGGTCGCGTGCGTCTCGGCGGTCGCCTGGCGCAGGGTCGCGGTCAGATTCGTTCTGGATGCGGGGGAAGGAAGAGGATTCGGTGGGTCGGGATGGTGCATTTGCCTCTCCGGATCAATGATTGCTGGCGCATTTTAGCACTGTGGGCTGGCCGGGAATCGTCTGCGGCCGCCATGATGCCTGGATCTGTGCATGATATGAACATCGCGCATGGCCGCACGGCGATCCTAGGGACAACGCTCCGTGAGGCGCCCCGTTTTTCTGCAATCAACTGATTATAAGAACAATAATTTAATTATAATCATCGCCGATGGTTCTTATCGAAACAGACGATCCCTTTTGACTGCCCTGATGTCTTGTGCAAAGGCCAAGTCTTACCTAGAGTTCATGAAACTTTTGTCGCGGCCCAGCCTCGAAAACCACGCCGAAAGTGCTGGCAAATTTCCTACTTTATTGCTAGGCTTTTTCAAAGACACAACTCAGGTATTGGATCATGGCTAAAGATTTCTCTCTAATGCCGACAGGCACGATCGAGTCCTATATCAGCAGCGCGTATCAGATTCCGGTCCTGACTCCGGAAGAGGAAAAGTCGCTGGCGATGCAGCTGCGCGACCATGGCGACATGGCCGCGGCGCGGCGCCTGGTCACCTCCCACTTGAGATTCGTGATTCGCATTGCGCGCGGCTATCTTGGTTATGGGCTCCCGCTGCCGGATCTGATTCAGGAAGGCACCGTGGGTCTGATCAAGGCGGTGCGCCGCTTCGAGCCCGACATGGGCGTGCGCCTGGTGTCCTTCGCCGTGCACTGGATCCGCGCCGAAATCCACGAGTACATCCTACGCAACTGGCGGATCGTGAAGGTCGCGACCACCAAGGCACAGCGGAAGCTGTTTTTTAATCTGCGCAGTTCCAAAAAGCGTCTTGGCTGGTTTACCCGGCAGGAAGTGGAGGACGTGGCGGCGGATCTCGGCGTCAAGCCGGAAACCGTCCTGCAAATGGAATCGCGTCTGTCGAACCAGGATCTGTCCTTCGACGGTCTGGAAGACGACGACGACGATTCCCCCACGGCACCCTCGACCTATCTGCCCGATACGCGCATGGAACCGGCAAAAATGCTGGAACTGGAGGATACGGATCGCAATCGGCGCGAACGACTCTATGCCGCGCTTCAGGGCCTGGACGAGCGCAGCAAGACCATTCTGCATGAGCGCTGGCTGTCGGAAAAAAAGCAGACGCTTCACGAGTTGGCCGAACAGTTCGGGGTTTCCGCCGAACGGATTCGACAGATCGAGAAGAACGCCATGAAAAAGATGCGCTTGCAATTGGAGGTCTAGCAACCGCATGCTTGCGTCAAATTGGCACGGATAGAAGCAAATCCGCGATGAGCGAAATCGTCCTGATCAATGTGACGGGCGAGGATCGGCCGGGCATTACCGCCGCCTTGACCGAGATCCTCGCCCGTTATCGCATCCCCATCCTCGATATCGGCCAGTCGACCATTCACAATGCCCTGACGCTGGGACTGCTCGTTGAACTGCCGCGCGACGGCAGCGCCTGTCCGGTCTTTAAGGATCTGCTGTTTCGCGCGCATGGTCTGGGGCTCGACATTCGTTTCACGCCCATCGACGCCGACGACTACGAGGCATGGGTGCATGAACAGGGTCAGCCGCGGCACATCATCACGCTGCTCGGTCGCCAGATCGATGCCGAACACCTGGCGCAAGTCTCTGCCGTTGTCGCCGAGCGGGGGCTCAATGTCGACCATATCGTGAGACTGACCGGACGCATCTCGCGTCGCGATCGACACCCGCATCCGCTGGCGTCGGTCGAACTCTCGGTGCGGGGCGCGGTCGAGGATCTCTCCGATCTGCATGGCGCCCTCCTGGCGCTGGGTCAGGTCATGGATGTCGATGTGTCCGTGCAGGAAGACGACATCTTCCGGCGGAATCGTCGTCTCGTCTGTTTCGATATGGATTCGACCCTGATCCAGACCGAGGTGATCGACGAACTTGCCGTCGTGGCCGGCGTTGGCGCCGAGGTGGCGGCCATCACCGAGGCGGCCATGCGCGGCGAACTGGACTTTCAGGAGAGCTTCCGTCGTCGCATGGCCCTGCTCAAGGGGCTGGACGAATCCGTGCTGGCCGGGATCGCCGAGCGGCTGCCGATCACCGATGGGGCCGACAGACTGATCGCGACACTCAAGCGGCTGGGCTACAAAATCGCCATCCTGTCTGGCGGTTTCACCTATTTCGCCGAGCATCTGCAGCGTCGTTTCGGGATCGACGATGTCTTCGCCAATCGCCTGGAATTTCGCGACGGCAAACTGACGGGCGAGGTGTCGGGCGAGATCGTCGACGGCGCGCGCAAGGCCGCCCTGTTGCGCGAACTCGCCGCTCGCGAGGGGATCCGCTTGGAGCAGGTCATCGCTGTCGGCGATGGCGCCAACGATTTGCCCATGCTCTCCATCGCCGGACTCGGCATCGCCTTCCACGCCAAGCCCATCGTCACGCGCCAGGCCAGGCACTCCATCGCCACGGTCGGGCTCGATGGCATCCTCTATCTGCTTGGGATGCGCGACCGAGATGTCGCAATGCTGGTTGAAACCTAACACGCACCGAGCGGCCAGCGGTTTCTGGCGGATGCCGGCTCAACACCCTCTCCATCGGTCGCAACGATCATCCTGATCGATCATCGGAATTTGCCAGAAACACTTATTTTCACTACGGTTGGAAATGCCAATCCGGCAATCCGCCTGAGCCGCCGACATGGATGCTCAGGAATCGCGCCTCGCCACTTGCACTCATTGGGAGAGTTCTCTGATGTCGAAATCCATCCTTCTGCTTGCCGCGCTGGCGGCCGTCGCCGCCTCGTCAGTCGCGGCGACCGATCAGGAATTGCGCGCCAAGGCCGCCGCGGTCGGTTTGCAGGCGTTGCCTTATGGCCCCCAGCAACCGAACGATAACGCCATGACCCGCGAGAAGATCGAGCTTGGCAAGATGCTGTTTTTCGATCCGCGTCTGTCGGCCAGCGGGGTGATCAGCTGCAATACCTGTCATAACCTGGGCACCGGCGGTGACGATAATCTCCCGACCTCGGTCGGGCATGGCTGGCAAAAGGGTCCGCGCAACTCGCCGACTGTCTTCAATGCGGTCTTCAATAATGCTCAGTTCTGGGACGGGCGCGCCGAGGATCTGAAGGCTCAGGCCAAGGGGCCGGTCCAGGCGGGCGTCGAAATGGCCAACAATCCCGAACAGGTTGTCGCGACCCTGAAGAGCATGCCGGACTACGTCGAGCGCTTCGGACGCGCCTTCCCCGGCGAAGCGGATCCTGTCACCTTCGACAACATGGCCAAGGCCATCGAGGCTTTCGAGGTGACGTTGGTAACGCCGGCTTCGCCCTTCGATCAGTTTATTGAAGGCAATGACGCGGCCATGACGACAGAACAAAAGGAGGGGCTCAACCTCTTTGTCGAACGCGGCTGTACTGCTTGTCACAGTGGCGTCAACGTTGGCGGCGAGAACTATTTTCCCTTTGGCCTGATCAAGCGGCCCGGTGCGGATATCCTGCCCCCGGGGGATAAGGGTCGCTTCCAGGTCACCAACTCCGTCTCCGACGAATACGTTTTCCGTGCCGCGCCCTTGCGCAACATCGCCCTGACCGCGCCTTACTTCCATTCCGGGCAGGTCTGGGATCTCAAGCAGGCGGTGGCTGTGATGGGCACGGCGCAGCTTGGGACCGAAATCAGCGATGAGGAGGCGGGCAAGATCGTCGCCTTCCTGGAATCGCTGACGGGCGAACTGCCCAAGGTGGAATATCCGATCCTACCGATGGAAACCGCCGAGACGCCCCGCCCGCAGTTCTGATCGATCCCGGTTTGTGGGGGGCTTGCCCCCCTTTGAAAAAGCCTTCGACCGCTTCGTCGGCTAGGCCGCCATTTCCGATCCTTCGGGATCGAGTGTCGGAAAGTATTTATCGATCAACGCCTTTTTCATCAGCAGCGTCTCGTGATCGAAGCACTCGGCCAGGGTCTGCCAGCAGAGATCCAGCGCCTTTTCGAGCGGTAGACTGATCTCGATGCTCATGAAGCGCTCGCGGAACAGCCGTCCGAACTTGAGCAGTTGGTGATCGAACTCGGACAACTCGAAGGCCATCGCCTGTTTCTGTTCGGCATCCCGGGCGCTGGAATAGAAGCGGATCATGGTGTTCATGATCTGGCCGTGGTCCTCGCGGGTGACCTTGCCGATCACATGCTGTTTCAGGCGCGATAGCGAACCGAAGGGGTCCAACTCGCCATTGTGCAGATAGAACTGACCCTCGGTGATATAGCCGGTGTTGTCCGGGACCGGATGGGTGACGTCGTCGCCGGGCATGGTGGTCACTGTGAGGATGGTCAGCGAGCCGCCATCTTTATAGTCGGCGGCCTTCTCGTAGCGGCGCGCCAGTTGCGAATAGAGATCGCCCATGTAGCCGCGGTTGGAAGGCACGGCCTCCATGGCTATGCCGACTTCTTTCATCGCGTCGGCGTAGGCGGTCATGTCGGTGAGCAGCACCAGCACCCGCTTACCTTCCTCGACCGCGAACTTCTCGGCCACCGCGAGCGCCATGTCTGGTACCAGCAGACGTTCGACCACCGGATCGGAGGCCAGGTTGACGAACATCACGGTACGGGCGAAGACGCCGGCGTCCTCGAAGCGGCGCAGAAAAAAATGATAGTCGTCGAAAATCAGTCCCAGCCCGCCGAAGACGACGATGTCCGCATCGGCCTGAATGCCGATGCGCGCCAGCAGTTGGTTGTAAGGTTCGCCGGCGACCGAGAAGATCGGGATCTTCTGACTCTCCACCAGCGAGTTGAAGATGTCGATCATGGGCACGTCGGTGCGGATCATTTTGGAGGCAAGCAGCCGACGCGCCGGATTGACCGAGGGACCGCCGATCGGGAGCTTGGGATCCTGCGACAGGTCGGGTCCGGTATCCAGCGGCTCGCCATCGCCACGAAACACGCGACCAAGAATATTCGACGAGTAGGTGACCCGCATCGGATGCCCGAGGAAGCGCACCGAAGCCTCGGTTGAGAGACCCTTGGTCCCGGCGAAGACTTGCAGGGAGACCATGTCGCGATCCAACTTGATCGCGCGCGCGAGCGACGTGAAGCCGCCGGGATCCTCCACCAGCGCCAGATCGTCGAACGCGACTCGCATCCGCGCGTTCGCCGAGGGCGGTACGCGAACCTTCAGAATGTCCCCGACGATTTCCAGTACCTTGGAGTAGCGGGCTAGGGTTTGAGTCAAGGCGCGATACCTCGGGTGGACGGGCGGAAGGCAGTGGCATGCCGGACGTTCAGGTTTGCACTTCGAGCGTGGGTGACGGGCGTTGCAGGAAATTTCCCTGCACATAGTCGACGCCAGCCGTCCAGAGGACGGTGAGTGCGCGGGCGTCCTCGACGCCCGTCACGATGCTCTTGACGTTGAATTCGCGCGCGAGCGTTGCAAGCGCGATGAGTTGCTGCTGCTTGGCCGGGTCGTCCGCCAGCTCTTGGGCGAAGCTGGACTGTAACAGTACATAGTCCAGCTTCAGCCCCTGGAGCAGCAACTCGGGGCGTTCGATCGAGCCGAATCGATTCACCGCGACACGGCATTTGATTTTTTTGAGCGTCTCAACCAGCTTGCCGATACTTGCCAGATTGCCGACGACTAATTCTTCCTGGAACTGAAATGTCAGCCAGTTGCCGCGGACATCGAATTCACGCAGGCAATCGCAGATCCACAAAATAATATTGGGATTGCGGAAGGTGTCCTCGGACAGGTTGACGAATAAACTGATGTTATGCCCGGCGCGTCGCTGTTCGCCGATGACCTGAATCGCGGCGCGGATCGCCCATTTGTCGATCTGTTCGATCAGGCCCGCGCGGATCGCGGGGTCGATGAAATCCTTGGCCTCGTAGAGCGTTTCGTGCTCGTCGAACAGGCGCACCAGAGCGCTGTAGTTTTCCTGATTGTCGCCCATGAGACTGATGATGGGTTGATAGACGAGCTTGAATTGATCGTTCTGCAATGCGTATTCGATTTTGCGCACGATGTCGGCTTCCCCTTCCTCTCCCTCCTGGTGGGCGCCCGCGGCCAGCGAACTGGGCGACTGTCCTGATGTCTGCCCCTGGGCGGCGAAGTCATGACCGATGCACAGCCGATAGGCGGCATCGAGGATGTCTTCCGCCGCCGCAGCGCGATCCCTGACGAGGTAATAACCGATCTCGCAGTCGGGTTCTTCGCCGTCCCTGGCGGCGGCCTGGCCCGTCAGGCGGGCGGTCGCGATCAGGCGTTCGGCAAACGCCTTGGCCTCGAACTCGCTCAGGCCGTCGACGATCAGACCGAAACCGTCATCGTTCACGCGGGCAAGAAAGCCGCGTCCGGCGACGCTCGACGTCAGGATTTCAGCGAACTCCTTCAGCTTTTCAAGGCCATGAATCAATCCTAAATCGCGGAGAAGCCGTGCGCTACTCTTGACGCGGAGATAGAAGATCGCGAATGGCCGTTCGACGATGCGCTCCGAATCGATATGCGCGTCGATCTCGGTCAGCAGGCTGGCGAGTCCCGTTTCGCTGGTCGCCGCCGGTTGAGTGGCGCCAGTGTTCGCCGTTCCGGCGGGGGCGTCGATTGCGTTCAGGATCAGTCGCAGACAGGGTTCGTGGTCGACTTCGGAGGGCGCGGCGAGTAGACGCGCCTTGAATTGGCTGACGTCGGCGCGCCGGCAGGCGACGGTGAGTTCCAATGGCTCGCCTAGGGAGGAGGCATCGCCGCCGCGCAGAAGATCGCGGATCTGCTTTTGCTGTTCGGGCATGAAGAGATCAAGAAAGGGCGTCGCCTGCAGTTCATCGAGATCAGCGTAGCCGAACAGGTCGAGGTAGGCCTGATTGGCATCGATATGCAGACCGTCCTGGACGAAGGCGACGCCCGCGCTGGTGACGTCGATCAACTCGCGGTCGCGCTGTTCGCAGAGCCGGAGACGTTCGTTCAGCGCGCGGGCTTCGCGTCGTTTCAGCAGATCGGTAAATTCGCGCGAGACCGCGAGCTTGAGGTGTTCGTTATCGTTGCGTCCGATCAGATCCCGCGCGCCTCCACGTCGCGCCTTGATCAGATCTCCGGCATGACGATCCGCCTCCCCGATCACGATGAACGGAACATCGGCATCCAGCTTGCGATACGCGGCGAAGACGTGATCGAGATCCACGTCCCGATCATAACCGCAGCAGAGAATCATGTCGCAGGAACGCTGCGTAATGACATCCTGAAGGCGATCCGCCTGCGGAATCGTGACACTTGTCGCCGCCAGACCGTCCTCGCGCAAGGTGCCGATCAACCGCTCGGCTTCGCTTGTCTCGGAGGTAACGATCAAGAGTGTGAGGGTTTGATTTTGCACAGACATCCCAAGCGTGCCGGCGTAGCCCGATAAATCGCTGATGCCTGATTATCGGCCTTTACGGGCGGTTAGGGGAAGGGAAAAAGGGGCAAGGGGCAAGGGGCAAGGGGCAAGGGGCAAGGGGCAAGGGGCAAGGGGCAAGGGGCAAGGGGCAAGGGGCAAGGGGCAAGGGGCAAGATTGTGTTTGTTTGCGTGGCGGCCGTACCAGTTTAATTTTTGACGATTTGCGGAAAAAAATTTTTCGACCCGGGCCTCGGCGCGTGAAGCCGTTCATGGTTCGAGAACCTCACCACGAACGGCTTCAAGGACACCACGAAGGGCGCAGGGGGCATCACGGCTCCATAGTTAATGCTCTTGCCACCTTGCCCCTTGCCCCTTAAATCGGCATCTTCGAGTCCGCCCCTGGCACTTCGCGTACCAGTCTCGGCACTAGATAGCCCGGTAGCTGTTGGCGCAGGGTTTGTATCAGCCGGCACGCGCGCTGGTCGCTGACCTGGAAATGGGCGGCTCCGGAGACTGGATCGAGCTGATGGAGGTAATAGGGCAGGGCGCCGCAGCGAAACAGCCGCTCGCTGAGTTGGCCGAGCGTCGTGCTGTCGTCATTGACCGCCCGCAGCAGGACGCTCTGATTGAGGACCGTGACGCCGGCGCGGCGCAGCAATCCTAGCGACTGTTCGGCATCCGCCCCTAATTCCTGGGGATGATTGGCATGGATCACAACCACGGCGTCCAGACGCGAATCGGCGAGGATCGCGCAAAATCGCTCGGTTACCCGATTGGGCAGCACGACAGGCAGCCGCGTATGGATGCGTAACCGACGCAGGTGCCCGATGCCATCGAGTTGGGCGACGAGCCTCTCAAGTTGATCGTCAGCCAGCATCAAGGGGTCTCCGCCGCTGAGGATGACCTCGGACAGCGAGGGATCCGCGGCGATCCGGGCGAGCGCGGAGGCGCTGCGAGCCGCCGCGGAGCCCAGGCCGGCATAGGGATAATGACGCCGAAAACAGTAACGACAATGGATCGCGCAGGCGCCGGTGGCGATCAGCAAGGCGCGCCCCGCGTATTTTTGCAGCAGGCCGTGACCGCGATCCGCGGCGGTGTCGTCGACCGGATCCATGACATAGCCAGGGATCCTCGCCTGTTCGAGCGCGAGCGGCAGAACCTGTCGGAGCAAGGGATCCTCGGGGTCGCCCGGTCGCATCAAGGCGGCGAATTCGCGGGTGACCAGGACTCTGAAGGAAGGCGGGGTGGCACGGTCGAGATCCGGGATGTCCGCCTCGCGCAGTCCGAGCGACTCAAGCAGGGCCGCGACATCGGTGAAGGACGCGGCGAGGGAATGCCGCCAGGATTCGCTCTGACAGGGTTTGGTCTGACAAGTCGCCAGGCTTCGCGTTACCATGGCGCGATTTGGCTTCACAGAAAACGAGGATGGCATGGCTTTTTACAGTACCAGTGAATTCAAGGGCGGGCTCAAGATCATGCTGGACGGGGATCCGTACAACATCGTCGAGAACGAGTTCGTCAAGCCCGGCAAGGGCCAGGCCTTCAATCGCGTGCGGGTGCGCAATCTGAAGACCGGGCGAACCGTGGAAAAGACCTTCAAGTCGGGCGATAGCGTCGAGGCGGCCGATGTCCATGATACCGAGATGCAGTATCTCTACAACGACGGCGAGGAATGGCACTTCATGGATCCGGGTAGCTTCGAGCAGATGACCGCCGATGCGAACGCGGTCGGCGAGGCCGCGAAGTGGATCAAGGATAACGATGTCTGCAAGGTGACCCTCTGGAACGGCGCTCCGCTGGCGGTCGATCCGCCCAATTTCGTGGTTCTGCGGATCGTCGAGACCGATCCGGGGCTCAAGGGCGATACCTCGGGTGGCGGCGGCAAGCCGGCCACGCTGGAAACCGGCGCCGTGGTGCGCGTGCCGCTGTTCGTCCAGTCGGGCGAATTGGTCAAGGTCGACACCCGCATCGGAGAATACGTCTCGCGCGTCAAGGACGCATGAACCACGATCCGGCCGGGCGACTTCCCAACGACTGGCGCTCAAGCGCGGCGCTCGCCATGCTCCAGGCTCGCGCGGATCTGCTCGCGCGCCTGCGCGGCTTTTTCGCGCTCGCGGGCGTCTTGGAGGTGGAGACGCCGATCCTCTCTCAGGCGGCGGTCACCGATCCGGCGCTGGCCAGTCTGGCCGTCGGCGCGGCCGGAGCGGGGGGCGGTTCAGGCCGAACGCTGTATCTTCAGACCTCGCCCGAATTCCCGATGAAACGACTGCTGGCCTCCGGTAGCGGTCCGATCTATCAGATCTGCAAAGTCTTCCGCGACGACGAACGCGGTCGCTTCCACCACCCCGAATTCAGCCTGCTGGAATGGTACCGTCCCGGTTGGGATCATCGTCGACTCATGGACGAGGTCGCCGAGCTGGTGCGCACGGCGCTCCAACGCCCGGCGATGCCGGTGGAGCGCATCGGCTATCGGGAGCTGTTCCTCAAGGGTCTGGAGTTGGATCCCTGGTTGGCGACCGTCGAGGATCTGCGCGGCGCGGCGCTGGCGGCGGGCATTGCCGACGCGGCGCGGCTCGATCTGGACGCGGACGCCTGGCTCGATCTGCTGCTGACCCATTGCCTGGAGTCCAGCCTGGGCCGGGGCGGCATGACCTTTCTGGTCGACTATCCGCCCAGTCAGGCGGCGCTGGCCCGCATCCGTCCCGGTTCGCTCCCGGTGGCCGAGCGTTTCGAGCTGTATATCGAGGGCGTCGAACTGGCCAACGGCTTTGGCGAACTCACGGACCCGGTCGAGCAGCGGGCGCGCTTCCAGGCCGATCTGGCGACACGGCGCCAGCGCGGACAGCGCGAACCTCCGCTCGACGAGCGTTTTCTCGCTGCGCTGACGGCGGGAATGCCGGAGTGCGCGGGCGTGGCGCTTGGCATCGATCGGTTGCTGATGATGGCAACCGGCGCCGGGCATATCGACGCCGTGCTTGCCTTTCCGGTGGAGCGGGCATGACTGGACCGTCCGCATCCGCCTTGCCCTGTCGAATCTTCAGCGGACGACTAAAATCAGTCTTGTAACAACCGTGGAGGACATCGTCATGCCCATGTCAAAAATGCTTGAGGCGTATCTGATGGAGCGGGAGATCGGCTATGCCGTGATGCGGCATCCGCACACGGCATCGAGTATGGACACGGCGGCCGTGGCGCATGTGCCAGGCGACCGACTGGCGAAGGGGGTAGTGGTGAAGGATGGCGACGAGTATCTGATGGTTGTCGTTCCATCCGATTATCACGTTCATCTCGGGCGGTTGCACCTGTACCTGGGGCATGCCGCGGAGCTTGCATCCGAGCAGGAACTGAAGGATCTGTTCCCGGATTGCGAGTCTGGCGCGGTGCCGCCAATCGGCGCGGCCTTTGGCCGGCGCACCCTGATCGACAGGCAGTTGCTGGAGCAGCCCGAGATCTTTTTCGAGTCTGGCGATCACGAGACCCTGATCCGGGTTGGCGGCGAGCAGCTGGACGTCCTCCTGGATGAGGCTGAACCGGTTGACGTTGGGGTGCATCTTTAATTGGCGCGCCAGGATGGCCGTGCTCGACGCGCTTTTGTTGGTGATCTGGGCGAACGCCGTCCCGGTGGCGGCACGTCTTGCGCTTGCCGATCGCTGGGCGGCGCCGGTCGATGGCGGCGCCGTTTTTTATGATGGGCGCCCCTGGCTCGGTGCCTCCAAGACCTGGCGGGGATGGTTCGCCTGTGTGCTGACGACGCCCTGGATCGCGGCGATCCTCGGATGGCCCTGGGCGCTTGGGCTGACGGTGGCCTTGGGTGCGATGCTGGGCGATGCGGTGGCCAGTTTCGTTAAACGGCGCTTCGACGTTCGTTCGGGTGCGTCAGTCCCGGTGTTGGATCAGGTTCCTGAGGCATTGATTCCCGCCCTGGCGTTGCAGTCTCCGATGAGTCTGACGCCGATCGATCTGGCATTCGTGGTGGGCGGTTTTTGGATGGTCGACCGATTACTGACCCCGGTTGCCCGTCGCTTGCGGTAATTCGCCTGTCTGCAACTCATGCAGGGTGATTTCGGGTGGGCAGTTGAGCCGGGCATTGACCACCGAGGTTCCGGCGCCGACCGAGGTATAACCGATGAGGTTGCCGTGGCGCCAGGAACCGGCGGCCAGTCGGCGCGGACAGCGGGCGTCCCAGGTCAACGGAAAGCCGCCCGGCAGGCAGATCTGGCCGCCGTGGGTATGGCCGCAGAGGAGGAGGTCGAAACCGCTGTGGGCCGCGTGCCGATAGATCTCGGGGGTGTGGGAGAGCAGGATCGAGACTGCGTCCTCGGGAATCTTCGCCGCGACCTTGTCGATGTTGTGGACCCGATAGTAGTGGGCGTCGTCGATGCCGGCCAGATAGAGAGCCTGACCGTCCCGCTCGATGAGAACGGTTTCGTTCAGGAGGACGCGAATGCCCATTGACTCCAGTCCGGGAACCAGTCTGAGCGTGTCGTGATTGCCCAGGATGGCGTAGATGGGCGCCTTCAGGTTGCGCCGCAGTGCCGCCATCGCCCTCAAAACCGCCTCGAAGGGACCGAAGGTTTTCGCCCGATAGTCCCCGGTCAGCACGCAGAGATCATAGTCCAGATCCCGGACGCTTGCGCCGATGGCGTCGGCGTTGCGGGGATCCATGTCCAGATGCAGATCGCTCAGATGCAGGATCCGGAAGCCCCGGAAGGCATCCGGCAGGCCGGACAGCACCACCCGGTTGTGCCGGAGCCGGATCGCGCGGGCATTGCGCTGGGCGCGTTCGTAGAGTCCGCTCAGGCGCAAACAGTGGCGAATGACGCCATGCACCGAATACCAGTTTTCCGGGTAGAAAAAGTGCGCCCCAGGGCGATTGAGGACGAAGACCTCGTGATCGCCTTCCAAGCCCAGTCGCTGTCGCAGATGGCTGCGTCCGATGCGGGCGGTTAAGGCTTCGATGTCGCGAGGCTCCATGGGTCGTCTTCGCCCCTAGGAGGGCTTGGCGTCGTCGCTTGCCGATGTCTCCCGATCTGCCGGTTGCCGCTCTTCGCGCGCTTGTTTCAGGCGGTCGAGGGCGGCGCGCTGCTGAACATAAAATCCCAGAATAATCGCAACGATCACGATCAGCTCGATCGCTTTGCCGGATCCGGCGTCCATGTGCGTACCTCGCGATGGTTGACCTGCGTGGAAATCATTTGGATCGGGCCGATCCGGGGGTGACTATTGCGAATCATGCGGCGGATAGCAAGACACGGCGCCGCGCGGCTCCGCTCGGACAAGCGCCAGAAACCAGCGACGAGGTCGCGTGTGCTCGTGGCGCCTGGCAGGCTGGCTTCAGCATTATTTCGTTTCCGGGAAGGCTTTTCGGTCGCGCTTTGGGTAGACTTCCGGGGTTTCGATCCGAGCCAGTCAGGAGATCTTCTTTCATGCACCGCACCAGCGGCATTTTGCTTCATCCGACCTCGCTGCCCGGTCCCTACGGGATTGGCGATCTCGGGCCGACCGCGCACCGTTTCATCGATTTTCTCGCAGGAGCGGGGCAAGGTCTTTGGCAGATGCTGCCATTGGGGCCGACCGGCTATCAGGATTCGCCCTATCAGTGCACCTCGGCCTACGCGGGGAATCCGCTCCTCATCAGTCCGGACCTGCTGCTGCAGGCGGGCTGGATCCAGGAGAGCGATCTCGATCCGCCTGAATTCACGCGGGATCAAGTGGACTTTGGCGCCGTTCATGTCTGGAAACATAACCTGATTCAGCGGGCGATGAATGGTTTCAAGGCGGACGCGACCGCGGCGGATCGTGACGATTTCGCCTATTTTTGCGAGACCCATCGGATCTGGCTCGAAGATTTTGCGCTCTATCATGCCTTGAAGGTCCACCACGAGCTTCGCCCCTGGACCGACTGGGCGCCCGAGTTCGCCCTGCGCGATCCCGGGGCGTTAGCCGATTGGTCCAAGGCCAACCCTGGCGAACTCGAACTCCAGCGCTTTATTCAGTACGTCTTCTTTCGCCAGTGGGGCGAACTACGGGCCTATGCCAGGGCGCGGGGTGTCCATCTGATCGGCGACATGCCGATCTTTGTCGCCCACGATTCGAGCGAGGTCTGGACCCATCCGGAATGGTTCGAACTGGATGATCACGGCCACCCGACGGTGATCGCGGGCGTTCCGCCGGATTATTTCAGCAGTACCGGGCAGCGCTGGGGCAATCCGCTCTACCGTTGGGAGACGCTGGCGGCCGACGGCTACAGTTTCTGGGTCGAGCGGTTGCGCCGGGTGCTCGAACTGGTCGATCTGGTGCGGATCGATCACTTTCGCGGCTTCGCGGCCTACTGGGAGATTCCCGCCGCGGAGGAAACCGCGATCAGCGGCCGTTGGGTGCCGGGTCCGGGAATGGCGCTGTTCGATGCGCTCCGCGAGGCGCTCGGCGACGACCTGCCGCTGATTGCCGAGGATCTTGGAGTCATCACCGAGGATGTCGAAGCACTGCGGGACGACTTGAAACTGCCCGGCATGGCGGTTCTGCAATTCGGTTTCGAGGATACCGAGGGCGGCTTCGGACGCTCCGCCTTTCTGCCGCACAATCATCGCCGGCGGCTGGCCGTCTACACCGGTACCCACGACAACAACAGCCTGCTTGGCTGGTGGGCGGACAAGGATGACGCGATTCGGCACAATGCCCGCGTCTATCTCAATAGCAACGGCGAGGAACTGAATTGGGACTTCATCCGCGCCGCGCTCTCTTCCGTGGCGGCGCTGGCCCTGTTCCCCATGCAGGATGTCCTCGGACTTGGCGCCGAGGCGTGCATGAATCGTCCCGGCACGGCCAACGGGAACTGGACGTGGCGGTATCGCGAGGAGATGGTCAGCGAGGCCAACGCCGCGCGTCTGCGCGAACTGACCCGACTCTATGGGCGGCTACCCTATTCGGCGACCTGAGGGCTCGCTATTTCTCCGCTGTCAGATAGGCAATCCATCCGGCATCCGGCTCGCCGGCCTCGACGGGCACGAAGACTCCGTCCGGATTGCCGTCGGCATCCCAGCCCTGCCAATGGACGAGGATCCGGGAAAATCCGGCCTCGTCGAGCAGTTCGCGGACCTCGGGCAGGGTCCAGAGGCGCCAGTCGTAGCTGAACGCACGTTCCAGTCCGGAGCCGTCGTCGAAGCGGAAATGGATATGACACACGAGCCGTCCGGTCACCGGTTCATAAGCCGCCTGCTCCCAGACATAGGTAAAGTCGCCGCCCACCGGGTCATGGATTCGGCGCTCCTCGACCAGAAGACGATAGGAATCGTAGCCGCCATAGGCGTCCAGAAAGAACACGCCGCTGTCCTTCAGTGTCGCCCGGACCCGCCGAAAATACTGGAGCAGAGCGGCGCGCTCGCGTAATAGCCAATAGCTGAAGTTCATCGCCAGCACGATATCCGGCTGGCGTGTCTGCGCCGCGAGGACATTTTGCTGGAGCAAGGCGACCCGGGAACGCTGGTGTTCCGGCAATGTTTGGAGATTATGGCGCAGGCCCCAGTCGAGCACCTCGGGATCCAGATCCACGCCGAAGGCATGATTGGTCTTGCGACGGCGCACCCATTCGCAACAGATGGCGGCCGTACCGCAAAAGTCCTCCCTCAGAATCCGAGCGCCACGGCAGCGGATCATCCGATAGGTCCGGTCCACGAAGTCCACCTCCGCGGACGGATTCTGGACCGCAAGCTCATAGAGGCGATGGCGATCGGGTCGACTTGCGGCAACCGGCATGATTCACGACTCGAGCCGGATCGGAAGTGTGCTACGTCCCGTTCTGTCCGATCACTGGCGATCCGCCGCTGACCGTTCATTGGACGAAGCTTCATTTGAAAGCGTCCGGCTGTTGATGTATCTTAGTCGGCTTACAGACGACAGGGAAGATCGAGCGGACAGCCCCATGTTGCATCGGCCGCAACGGTATCCGTTCAGCACAAACGTCTGTGATCACACCCCGGAGAGGTGTCCGAGAGGCTTAAGGAGCACGCCTGGAAAGTGTGTATAGGTTAATCCCTATCGAGGGTTCGAATCCCTCCCTCTCCGCCAATCCCATAAAAAAACAATATTTAGTTCAACCGCTTATGTCGCATTTTTTTAAGCGGCCCCCAATTGCCTCCCTCCGCTTCGACATTGGCTCAGGCGACATTCGCCATTAAGACTCCTACATTCTGTCTTTGTCGCAATCTGACGCTTTGGCTGCTCTCGATAACTCTCAGTAACCCGGCTTAGACTTTGAGTTGGATAGACTCTGAGACTCGGCTGGACTCGCTGTGGGAGTGGCCGGATCGGAATGCGCTCATGATGAGCGGACACTGAACCTGTTGCATCGCGCGCGTTCTATAGTCGCTGTGAAGACGCCCTGATTCAGGGCGGGCCGGTCGAAAGACCAACCTACCTTCTGGTGCTTGACGCACTTGTTTCGTGCGGATTAGGTTTGGTCATCCGGCATCGCTTCTACTGGTTCCAGTCCCCTTACTTTGCCAGTTGTGGCGCGGGGGTTGAACCGCTTCGGGTATCCGATGCGTTATTGATGCGTCGGCCGAACTGCGCCCGAAGCCTCGGGTATCGTCGCTGACTCGGTTTGACTGGCAATGGCGCAATTTTTGCGTTGAGTTTAGACCAAGCCTTGTCTTTCACCCTCATCGCCCCGAGCATTTATTGCAATTGGCGCTTTCGACATCGGGCCGGGTGGGCACCATCAGTTTCCGAGTGAGGTTACGTCTATGTCGATCTTCGAACGCTACCAGGCACGTTATGAAGCCTCCCGCGAGGAGGTGCTGAGCCTGGACGAGTATCTGCAACTTTGCAAGTCGGACCCGAGCGCCTATGCGGGCGCCGCGGAGCGTCTGCTGATGGCGATCGGCGAGACGGAGATGGTCAACACCCGCGACGATCCGCGCTTGAGCCGGGTCTTTCAGAACAAGATGCTGCGGCGCTATCCGGCCTTCTCCGAGTTCTACGGGATGGAGGAGCCGATCGAGCATCTGGTGTCCTATCTGAAGCACGCCTCCCAGGGTCTGGAGGAGAAAAAACAGATCCTCTATCTGCTCGGGCCGGTGGGCGGCGGGAAGTCGTCCCTGGCCGAGAAGCTCAAGGAACTGATGCAGGAGCGGCCCTTCTACGCCATTCATGGCTCGCCGGTGTTCGAGTCGCCGCTCGGTCTTTTTTCGCCGGAGGAGGACGGCCCCATCCTGGAAGAGGATTATGGGATTCCGTCGCGCTATCTGCGCACCATCATGTCGCCCTGGGCGGTGAAGCGGTTGCAGGAATACCGCGGCGATATCACTCGGTTCAAGGTGGTGAAGCTGTATCCCTCGATGCTGGAACAGGTCGCGATCGCCAAGACCGAGCCGGGGGACGAGAACAATCAGGATATTTCCTCGCTGGTGGGCAAGGTCGATATCCGTCAGTTGGAGCGGTTCGCGCAGAACGACGCGGATGCCTATAGCTATTCCGGTGCCCTGTGCCGCGCCAATCAGGGCATCATGGAATTCGTCGAGATGTTCAAGGCGCCGATCAAGGTGCTGCATCCGCTGCTGACCGCGACCCAGGAAGGTAACTATAACGGCACCGAGGGTCTTTCGGCGTTGCCCTTCCAGGGGATCATTCTGGCCCACTCCAACGAGTCGGAATGGCAGACCTTCCGCAACAACAAGAATAACGAAGCCTTTCTGGATCGGGTCTTTATCGTCAAGGTGCCCTACTGTCTGCGGGTCAACGAGGAGGTCAAGATCTACGACAAACTCCTGCGCGGCAGTTCGCTCGCCGAATCGCCCTGCGCGCCCGGCACCCTGGAGATGATGGCCCAGTTCTCGACCCTGACACGCATCAAGGAGCCGGAGAACTCCAGCATCTTTTCCAAGATGCGCGTCTACAACGGCGAGAATCTGAAGGACACCGATCCCAAGGCTAAGTCGGTGCAGGAATACCGCGACTATGCTGGGGTCGACGAGGGCATGTCCGGAATTTCGACCCGCTTCGCTTTCAAGATCCTGTCTCAGGTCTTCAATTTCGATCACACCGAGGTGGCGGCCAATCCGGTCCATCTGCTCTATGTCCTGGAGCGCCAGATCGCCCGCGAGCAATTGCCGCCGGAGACCCAGGAACGCTATCTGAGTTATCTCAAGCAATATCTCGCGCCACGCTATGCCGAGTTCATCGGCAAGGAATTGCAGACGGCTTATCTGGAGTCTTATGCGGAGTACGGACAGAACATCTTCGATCGCTATGTCGTCTATGCGGATTACTGGATTCAGGATCAGGAATACCGCGATCCGGATACCGGCGAGATGATGAATCGCGTGGCGCTGAACGAGGAGCTGGAGAAGATCGAAAAGCCGGCGGGCATCTCCAATCCCAAGGACTTCCGCAACGAGATCGTGAACTTCGTGCTGCGGGCACGGGCCAAGAATGGCGGCGCGAATCCGAAGTGGACCAGTTACGAGAAGCTGCGCGTGGTGATCGAGAAGAAGATGTTTTCCAATACCGAGGATCTGTTGCCGGTTATCTCGTTCAATGCCAAGTCATCGGTGGACGAACAAAAGAAGCACGATCAGTTTGTTGATCGCATGACCGATAAGGGCTATACGCCGAAACAGGTGCGACTGCTGTCGGAGTGGTATCTGCGGGTCAGGAAGTCGAGTTGATTTCCGAGTTTGAACGATAAGCGGCAGTTCCAAGCGAGCACCTATGTCAAACTTCATCGACCGGCGTCTGAATGGCAGGAACAAGAGCGCGGTCAATCGCCAGCGTTTTCTCAAACGCTATAAGACCCAGCTCAAGCGTTCCGTGGCGGATGCGGTCAACCGGCGCAGCATTACCGACATCGATTCCGGCGAGAAGGTCGGGATTCCGTCGCGGGATATTTCGGAGCCGGTCTTCCACCATGGAAAGGGCGGGGTCCGTGACATGGTGCACCCCGGCAACAAGGATTTTCAGAAGGGTGATCGCCTGCGTCGTCCGGAGAGCGGCGGCGAGGGTTCGGGACAGGGGAAGGCCAGCAAAGATGGACAGGGAGACGACGATTTCGTCTTCGAGCTGTCGCGCGAGGAGTTCATGGATCTGCTGTTCGAGGATCTTGAATTGCCGCATCTGGTGCGTAATCAACTGATTGGCACGACCGAATTCAAGTCGATCCGTGCTGGCTATGCGACCGTCGGCCCACCCTCGAATATCGATGTGGTTCGTTCGCTGAAAGGTGCCATCGCGCGCCGGACCGCCATCGGGGCGCCCCTGCGTGCGCGCATTCGCGAACTGGAGTCCGAGATCGAGACCCTGCTGGCCACCGGAATCGCCGAGGATGACCCGCAACTGTGCGCCTTGCGCGAGGAGATCGACCGGCTCAAGACCCGTATTGCCGCGCTGCCCTTTATCGATACCTTCGATCTGCGCTACCAGAGTTTCGTGAAACAGCCGGAGCCGACCAGCAAGGCGGTGATGGTCTGTATCATGGATGTTTCAGGTTCCATGGATCAGGCGCGCAAAAACCTGGCAAAGCGGTTTTTCATCCTGTTGTATCTGTTTCTGAAGCGCAATTACGACAAGATCGAGGTGGTCTTCATCCGTCATCACACCATCGCCCAGGAGGTGGATGAGCAGGAGTTTTTCTATTCCCGCGAGACCGGCGGCACGGTGGTGTCCAGCGCCTTGAATCTGGCGGATGAGATTCTGCGCGCGCGTTACGATCCGAGCGTTTGGAACATCTATGCCGCCCAAGCGTCGGATGGCGATAACTGGGATTCGGATTCGGGCGTCTGCCGGGATCTTCTGATCGATCGACTCATGCCATTGATGCGCTATTACGCCTATGTCGAGATCACGCCGCGCCAGCATCAAAGTCTCTGGTATGCCTATCAGGAAGTCATGGCCGCTTACCCTCATTTCGCCATGCAGGAAATCGACGGCGCGGATGACATCTTTCCCGTGTTCCGGGAACTCTTCAAGAGGCAGGAGGCATGAGCCAGAACATCATTTCCGAATCCGTGGAGTGGTCTTTCCCTCTGTTGGAGCGTTTCGACCGGGAAATCGGGAATCTCGCCCACAATGTCTATGGGCTGGAGACCTATCGCAATCAGATCGAGGTGATCAGCTCCGAGCAGATGATCGACGCCTATTCCTCCGTGGGTCTGCCGATCAATTATCCGCACTGGTCCTTCGGCAAGCAATTCGTCGCGACCGAGCAGACCTATCGGCGCGGTCAGATGGGTCTGGCCTATGAGATCGTGATCAATTCCGACCCCTGTATCGCCTATCTGATGGAAGAGAATACGCTACCGATGCAGGCGCTGGTCATTGCCCATGCCTGCTATGGTCATAACAGCTTCTTCAAGGGGAATTATCTCTTTCGTACCTGGACCAGCGCCGACGCCATCATCGATTATCTGGTCTTTGCCCGCCGGTACATTGCTCAATGCGAGGAGCGTTACGGTCAGGAGGAGGTCGAGCTTCTGCTCGATTCCTGCCATGCGCTGATGAATCATGGCGTCGACCGCTACAAACGCCCGGCCCCGCTCAGCATGGCGGAGGAACAGCGCCGTCAGCGCGAGCGCGAGACCTATCTTCAGTCGCAGATCAACGATCTCTGGCGGACCATTCCCACGGCGGGCGGTGTCGAGGGTGCCCGGCAGGAATCGCGCTGGCCCGAGGAACCGCAGGAAAATCTGCTGTATTTCATCGAGAAAAACGCGCCGCTGCTCGAACCCTGGCAGCGCGAAATCGTGCGGATCGTGCGCAAGATCGGACAGTATTTTTATCCGCAGCGCCAGACCCAGGTGATGAACGAAGGTTGGGCCTGCTTCTGGCACTACACCCTCATGAACCATCTCTATGACGATGGCTTTGTCACCGACGGTTTCATGATGGAGTTTCTGCAATCCCATACCGGGGTCGTGTTTCAACCGTCATTCGATGTGCCGTATTACAACGGCATCAATCCCTATGCGCTGGGGTTTGCGATGATGCGCGACATCCGCCGCATCTGCGAACGGCCGACCGCCGAGGATCGCGAATGGTTTCCGGACATCGCTGGCGGCGATTGGCGAAAGGTGCTGGATTTCGCCATGCGCAATTTCAAGGACGAAAGTTTCATCGCCCAGTATCTGTCGCCGACCCTGATGCGGGATTTTCATTTTTTCGCGATTCGTGACGACGATCGCGAAGAGCACTTGGAAGTGACGGAAATCCATGAGGAACAGGGCTATCGGGCACTGCGTCTGCGGCTCGCGGAGCAATATAATCTCGGCAGCCGCGAGCCGAATATTCAGGTCTTCAAGGTGGATCGGCAGGGAGATCGCTCGCTGACCCTGCGTCATTTTTCGCATCGTCGTCGTCCCCTGGGCGACTCGATCGATGAGATGTTGCGCCATATTCGACGCCTTTGGGGTTTCACCGTGCGTCTGGAGACGGTTCACGAGGATGGTCGGGCGCAATTGATTGGCGAAGCCTTAGAGGGTGTAGACAAAATCAAACCGTTGTGGTCAACCGCCGCAGCAGGATGCGCGCCTCCGCCAGCCAAACCCAGGTTTCGGAGACCGCTGGCAGACGGTCATGATGCATGATCAATCGACGGGCACGCTCATTCCACGCATGGGTGCGCTCGACAACCCAGCGCTTCGGCAGCGGAACGAAGCCGTCGGCGTTGGCGATCACCACTCGGTCAGGCGCCCCGTCCACGTGCCAGGAGCCAACGCTTTTGTTGGCTGGATGGCGCACGACTTCCACGCGGATCGCGTGGGTCTGCTCGGTGGTTTGGGCAAATTGACCGGCGTAGGCGCTATCGACAAACAGCGTGTTGATCTGGGGGTACTTGGCGGCCGCGTCAGCGACGGCGCCCGAGGCGGCATCGCGGTCCTGAAGATTGGCCGCGACCACGCTCACCGCCAACACGAACCCCAAGGTATCGACCACCAGGCTGCGCTTGCGCCCCTTGACCTGCTTGCCCGCATCAAAGCCGCTCGGTCCACCCTGCGGCGAGCCGCGGGTCGATTGCGCATCCAGCACCGCCGCCGTCGGCGCGATCTCACGCCCCTCGCGTTCGCGCCATTGCCCCCGCAGTCGATCATGCATCTGCTCAAACTTCCCAGCCGCACTCCAACGGCGAAACGTCTTGTAGACATTCTGCCAAGGCGCGAAATCGTGCGGCAGCATCCGCCACGCGCACCCCGTGCGCACCACGTAGCAACACGCCTCCAGGATGCTCCGGCGCGACACGCGGGGCGGTTGACCCCGCCCGCCCGGCATCTCAAAGAGAGCGGCGACCAAGTCCCACTCCGCATCGGTCAGACAACTTGGGTAGCTTTGGTCGGGGTCGTGGCGACGATGCGCATCCGTATACCCATACCGACGCGGCGTTGCGCGCGCTTGCGCCTCGAGACCACTCTCGCCCCGGAGGCGCGTGACGCCCGCCTCCCGCAAGGACTTGCGAATCGTTGCTTCATGAGCCTCGATTCCCGTCCGTGCCGCGAGTTCCCGGGCAATCTCTGACAGCGTGGAGGTCGGGCGATCCGTGACAATTTGACGCAATACCGCTTGCTCCGCCTCGTGAATCTTGGGGGGACGACCAGCTTTCGACATCAGCGCACACCAGCTCAGTTGTAGACTGGTATACAAATAGCAGCTCAATTATTTTTGTCTACACCCTCTGAGCGAGCGCTTTCGGTCTCTGTCTCATTTTGAAGACACAAGCGGATTTTCCAGAAACGGTATAGTGGCCATCTTTGCGATGGTCCTTGAGGACGGGCGATGAAGTTCCCTGTTTATTCGAATATTTTTGTGCTCCTGTTCGCCTTTCTGCCCGCGCTGGCGCATTCCTCCTCGCTGTTGGGCCGCACCCTGGAGTCGTTGCGCGAGTCCGAGACCGCCGCCGTCGATGGAGTTCACCTGCTCTCTGGACGTCTGCTCGCCGAGTTTTACGCGCTGCGGGAGCATCGACTCGTCTGGACCGAGCCCGCACGGATCGACGCCCTTCTGCTCCTGGTCGAGGAGAGTCGCCTGGAGGGCTTCGCACCCCAGGATTTTCATGTGGAGACCTTGCGCGAGCTGAGTCTTCCGCATGCCTTCGACGCACTCTCCGAGGCGGAGCGCATCGGCGCGGACATCAAGCTCAGCGACGCGCTGCTACGTTATGTTCATCACACCCGTTTCGGCAAGCTCGATCCCGTCGCGGTCGATCCGAAACGCAATGATCGCAAGCCAGTTCCCGCCGAACAGCTACTCGCCGACATGATGGGGGCGGTGGAGGCCGACGATCCAGACGCCTTTCTGTCTTCCCGGCTCCGGCATCCCTTCTGGTACGAGGATCTCAAGCGCGGGCTTGCAAGGTATTTGGGCAAGGCGAATCTGGAGGGGCTCGCGCCACTGCCGGTCGGAGCCATTTTGAGACAGGGCAACCGCGATCCTCGGGTGGTCTTGGTGCGGGAACGACTCGGGTTGATCGGCGATCAGGAGATCCCGGTGCCGGCGGCGGACGCAACGCGATTCGATGAGTCGCTCCACGCCGCAGTGGTCGCTTTTCAGCGGCGATTCGGCTTGTCCGCGGATGGCGCGGTGGGTCCGTCGACGATCGCCGCCCTGAACCAGCCGTTCGATGCTGGGAAGATCGAGCGCATTCGCATCAATCTGGAGCGCATGCGCTGGCTCTACAATGACTTGGGCGCCGATTACGTGTTCGTCGATGTGGCCGACTACAAGGCGCATGTGGTGCGCGACGGCGGGATCGTCTGGAGTACGCGCGTGATCGTCGGCGAAAAGGACGCCCAGACGCCAATGTTCCGGGACACCATGGATCATCTTGTCTTCAATCCGACCTGGACGGTGCCGATCTCGATTCAGAAAAAGATGGGGCTGGTCTCTTCAAGCTACACGCTGGTCGATCGTCAGACGGGCCGCAAGTCCAGCGGCGGCGACGCGAGCAACTACAAGCGTTACCAAGTCGTCCAGCAACCGGGACCGCGCAATGCCCTGGGGCGTGTCAAATTCATGTTTCCGAACCGACATTCGGTCTATCTGCACGACACGCCCAACAAGGGCCTTTTCGCGCGCGATCGTCGCGCGCTCAGTCATGGTTGCGTGAGGGTCCAGGATCCGGTCAGGCTTGCTGAAATCCTGCTTCAGGAGTCGGATTGGAGCCGCGGCAGGATCGACCAGGTGCTTGGCGGCAGCCGTACTCGGTACGTCAACCTTGAGAAAACCTTGCCGGTGTTGCTCTATTATCTGACCGCCCGCGCCGACGAGCATGGCGCGGTCCGCTTTCGGCCGGATATTTACGGACGCGATCAAAGCCTGCTGGAGATGTTTGCTGGTCCGGTGCTCCGTACTCGAATCGCCTTCCCGGAACCCCCAGCTCTGCCGGATTCCGAGTCCGCGCCAGCCTTGCCGCCAGCACCGACCGATCCCGAACTTGACGCTCCGCCAGCATCGAATGCCGTGCGGTTGACTCAGACTGAGAGTCCGGCGCCTTAAACCGCGTCAACTTTGGCGATGGACGCGGCTTCATCGACCAACCGCCAGTTCAGATGTTCCCCGGCTGCCAGCGGGACGACTCGGCTTACGCCGAAGGGATACTGCTCAGGTACCTGCCAAGGTTCGCGGCGCAGCCGAATGGTCCCCGGATTGCGGGCGAGTCCATAAAAATCCGCCCCATGATGGCTGGCGAACCCTTCCAGTCGATCCAGCGCGCCCGCCTGCTCGAATGCCTCGGCGTACAGTTCGAGCGCGGCATGGGCGCTGTAAACGCCCGCGCAGCCGCAGGCGTTTTCCTTATCCCCGAGAGCGTGGGGAGCGCTGTCGGTCCCCAGGAAGAAACGTGGATGTCCGCTGACGGCCGCCTCCAGCAGAGCGAGACGATGGCGCTCGCGCTTGAGCACCGGCAGGCAATAGAAATGCGGGCGGATGCCGCCCGCCAGGATGGCGTTGCGGTTGTATAGCAGATGGTGTGGCGTGATGGTTGCCGCCAGCGTGTCCGGCCCCGCGCGGACGAACTCCACCGCGTCCGCCGTCGTGACATGCTCGAACACCACCTTGAGCGCGGGGAAATTCGTCACGATCCAGTCGAGACGTTTCGCGATGAAGCGTTGTTCGCGGTCGAAGATATCCACCTCGGGGTCCGTCACCTCGCCATGCACCAGCAGCGGCAGACCTTCGATCTGCATCGCCTCCAGGATCGGAGAGAGACGCACCAGGTCGGTCACGCCGCTCTCCGAGTTGGTGGTCGCCCCCGCCGGATACAGCTTGCAGGCCGCCACCGCGCCGCTCGCCTTGGCGGTGGCGATCTCCTCGGGCGCCGTTTGGTCGGTGAGATAGAGCGTCATCAGCGGCTGGAAAGCGCTATCCGCGCGCAGCGCGGCCAGAATCCGCGCGCGATAGTCGAGCGCCTGAGCCGTGTCGACCACCGGCGGCTTGAGGTTGGGCATGACGATGGCCCGCGCGAACTGGCGGGCGGTGTGCCGGACGACATCCGCCATCGCCGCGCCATCGCGAAGATGCAGATGCCAGTCGTCGGGATGGGCGATGACGATTTCGTCGGGTTGGTTCATTTCGATCTGCGGGTTGTTGGTCCTTTCGTGTTGTTATTTTGACAGAAATGCAGCGACTCTACCCATCCTCGAGCTTCGTGCCCTTCCTTCCGACGCGCTGACATCGCATGATTTTACTCAAACCCCAATGGTTGGCGCGGGCATTTTTGGTGCGTGTCGGGTATCCTGACGCTTCATCACGATGCGCGATCACGACTCAAGAACCGCGCCAGTCCTTAACGGATACCGTCATCAATGGGCCTTTTGCTCTTTGGCGCCAGTTTTGCTTCAATCCAGGGTCTAACTCCTGGTGTCAGATTTAAGCGAGCCCACATGGCCCGTGTCGACTCGACAGCCTCGTGGAGTCAGACCCCATTCTTACAACCTCGCCATTCTCCGAACGCCCCGATTCGGCCGATCGCCCGATCCTTCCAACCGCTTTTTCAGGAATCCATGACTTATGACCAGTTCCCACGACGGCGCCACGCGCACCAGTAATCGAAAATTGCTCGACTGGGTCGATGAGATCGCCGCGCTCTGTCGCCCCGACCGCATCTACTGGTGCGATGGCAGCCAGGAAGAGTACAACCGGCTCTGCGAGGAGATGGTCACGACCGGCTCCTTCGTCCGACTGAATCCCGAGAAGCGTCCCAACTCCTATCTGGCCTGCTCGCACCCTAGCGATGTCGCGCGGGTCGAGGACCGCACCTTCATCTGTTCGACACGCGAGGAGGACGCCGGCCCAACCAATAACTGGATGGACCCGCGCAAGGCCAAGCCGCTGCTCAAGGAGATCTTCAAGGACTGTATGCAGGGCCGCACCCTCTACGTGATCCCCTTCAGCATGGGGCCGCTGGGCTCGCCGATTGCCCATATCGGTGTCGAGATCACTGACTCGCCCTACGTGGTCGTGAACCAGCGCATCATGACGCGCATGGGTCAGCCCGTGCTCGACGTGCTCGGTCCGGACGGCGCATTCGTGCCCTGTATCCATTCGGTGGGCGCCCCGCTGCACCCCGGTGAGGAGGACGTCCCCTGGCCCTGCGCCGCGCGCATCGAGGACAAATACATCACCCACTTCCCGGAGACCCGCGAGATTTGGTCCTACGGCAGCGGGTATGGTGGCAACGCGCTGCTCGGCAAGAAGTGTCTGGCGCTACGCATCGCCTCGGTCATGGCGCGCGACGAGGGTTGGCTGGCCGAGCACATGCTGATCATGGGAGTCGAGTCACCCGAGCACGAGAAACTCTATGTGGCGGCGGCTTTCCCGAGCGCCTGCGGCAAGACCAACTTCGCGATGCTGATCCCGCCCGCTGGCTACGAGGGCTGGAAGGTGACCACCATCGGCGACGATATCGCCTGGATCAAGCCGAACGCTGACGGTCGCTTCTATGCGATCAATCCGGAGTACGGTCTGTTCGGCGTTGCGCCCGGCACCAATGCAAGCTCCAACCCCAACGCGCTCGCCGCCACCAGCCGTGACGCCATCTTCACCAACTGCGCCCTGACCGACGATGGCGACATCTGGTGGGAGGGGTTGACCGAGGAGCCGCCCGCGCACCTGATCGACTGGCAGGGCAAGGATTGGACCCCCGGTTGCGGTCGCCCGGCCGCACACCCGAACGCCCGCTTCACCGCGCTGGCCTCGGCCTGTCCCTCGATCGACCCAGAGTGGGAGAACCCCAAGGGCGTGCCGATCAGCGCCTTCCTCTTCGGCGGTCGGGTCAGCAAGCACTTCCCGCTGGTGTTCCAGAGCTATAACTGGGAGCACGGCGTCTACATGGCCGCGACCATGGGGTCGGAGGCGACCGCCGCCGCCATCGGCCAGGCCGCCATGCGGCGCGACCCCATGGCCATGCTGCCCTTCTGTGGCTACAACATGGCCGACTACTGGCGCCATTGGCTGCGGATGGGGCGCCGTCATGTCGCCACGCCGCCACGCATCTTCCGCGTCAACTGGTTCCGCAAGGACAGCCACTCGCGTTTCATGTGGCCGGGATTCGGCGAGAACATGCGGGTCTTGGAGTGGATCGTGAAGCGTTGCAATCATCAGGGTGCGGGGGTGGAGAGTCCGCTGGGCTGGATTCCGAACTACGACGCCTTCAACTGGGAGGGGCTGGATTTCAGTCGTGACGATTTTTACGCGATCATGAACATCGATCGCGAGGTCGCGCGGCAGGAGACCAACGATCAGGAGGAACTCTTCACGCGGTTCGGCGATCATCTGCCCCGCGAGATCGAGATCGAGCGCGAACTTCAGCTCTCGCGGCTCTTCCATTCGCCATCCATCTGGGATCTGTCGGTGGTTTCCGGTTCGCCTGAGACAGAAGCGCCGAAATGACGCGAACGGCGTAAGTGGCATCCGGACATTCCGTGTCGCCTGATGTGCAAAGCGACCTAGCGATGCGTGGGGGGACGCGGGACAAGCGGTGGCCGATCCCGCAGGATCGGCCAGACAGCAGGCCGTTAAGGCGTGCTTGGTTTATCGACGGTCTTCGCCGGTTCGGTGGCGGCCTCTTTTTTCTTCGGTAACGCGCGGCAGTGGCTTGCGACCTGGACGTTGTCCTTGCGCGTGTAGCCGGCCTGCCAGCGGCATTCCGCGTTCGTTTCGCAGGCGGTCTGCTCCATGCCCTTGCAGGCGGATGCCGCGTTGGCCGGTTGCCAGGCCAGGGGGGCGATGAGTAAGGAAGAGAACAGCGTGATCCGTGCGGAGTCGAGCAAAATGGTTTTTTTCATTGGTGTTTCCTCTCTAATAATCCCTGTGGATACCACGCGACGTTGATTCTGTCGCGTGTTTTGGACCATAAAACGGAAGCGCCAATAAAGCAATTATTTTGATTTGGCGAGTTGGAGATAGCGGCGATGGAGATGCCTGACTTGGGAGGACAGCGCGGTTGGGTCGCCGCGGTTGTCGAGGATGTCGTCGGCGCGGGCGTTGCGTTCCTGGCGGGGACACTGGCTGGCGACGATCCGCAGGATCTCGTCCTCGGTAAGATTGCTGCGGCGTTTGACGCGCTCGATCTGAACGTGTTCGGGGACATCGACGACCAGGACACGGTCGGCGAGGGTGTGCTGGCCGGTCTCGAACAGCAGTGGGATGACGAGCACCGCGTAAGGCGCGTCGAGTGTCGCGAGCCGTTCCAGCATCAGGTGCTTGATGGCCGGATGCAGGATGGACTCCAGTCGGGCACGCTCGGCGGGCGCGCGAAAGACCCGTTCGCGTAAGGCGGCGCGGTCGAGCGAACTGTCGGATCGCAGGATCGAATCTCCGAACACGGCCGCGATGCGTTCCAGCACCGGATGACCGGCGGCGGTCAGCTCGCGCGACAGGAGGTCGGTGTCGATGACGCCCGCGCCGAGCGCGCCGAGTTGATCGGCCACGGTGGATTTTCCGCTGCCGATGCCGCCGGTCAGTGCGACGGTGAACATCGAAACCGCCTCCGGCACCTTCCGTCGCATTGGTGTATCGGCTCGGGGGCGCATGAATCAATCAAGGTTGGAGCGGACATGTGCCGCTATCCAAGTCCGCTGATTCGCAGATACGCCTGATTGATCGCGTCTCCCCAGATCAGGCTGATCCAGCCCGCCGCGGCTAGAAAAGGGCCGAAGGGCATGGGTTTATCCCTGTGGTGGCGCCCGACGGCGATCAGGATCACGCCGAAGAGCGCGCCGGTCAGGGCGGAGAGCAGGATGACCTGCGGCAGGAACTGCCAGCCGAGCCAGGCACCAAAGAGCGCCAGCAGCTTGAAGTCGCCGTAGCCCATGCCCTCCTTGCCAGTGGCGAGCCGGAAGAGTTGAAAGACGCTCCACAGGCTCAGATACCCGGCCACCGCGCCCACGATGGCGGCCTGGCTGTCGGCGAAGAGTCCGAACAGGCTCAGGATCAGGCCCAGCCAGACCAGGGGTAGGACGATGCTGTCGGGCAGAAGCTGAGTGTCGTAGTCGATGAGTGCCAGGGCGATCAGCGCCCAGGTCAACAGCAGGGCCGGCGGCGTTTGCCAGGTCAGGCCGAATTGCATCACGACGGCCAGCGTCAGCAGGGCCGTGAAGCCCTCAATGATGGGATAGCGCGGACTGATGCCGACGCCGCAGGACGAACAGCGCCCGCGCAGAAGCAGATAGCTCAGGATCGGGATGTTCTCATGGGCGCGAATGCGGTGCCCGCAGGCCGGGCAGGTGGAGGGCGGCGCGGACAGCGACAGCCGGGGCGTGGACGGTTCCGGCACAGTCGCGTTGGCAGCAGCGCGGTCTGCGGCAAGTTCGGCGCAGTCGCGCGCCCATTCCTCCTCCATCATCCTGGGCAGACGCAGGATCACGACGTTCAGGAAACTGCCGATAATCAGGCCGAACAGGATGGCCACGACGGCGAGCAGCGCGGGGTTCTGTTCGAGTAGTTCGATCCAGGCGAATGCGGACATGGCGCTCAGACCACCGACGCGAGTTTGAAGATGGGCAGATACATGGCAACGACCAAACTGCCGACCAGACCGCCGATGACGACCATGATCATGGGTTCGAGCAGGCTGCTCAGGCTGTCCACCGCGTTATCCACCTGTTCCTCGTAGAAATCGGCCACCTTGGCCAGCATCGAGTCGAGCGCGCCCGATTCCTCGCCGATGGCGGTCATCTGGATCACCATGTGGGGGAAGAGGTCGCGCTGACGCATGGCCAACTGCAGCGATTGGCCGGTGGCGACCTCCTCGCGCATCTTCAGAACGGCATCCTGATAGACGATGTTGCCGGTCGCGCCCGAGACCGACTGGAGCGCCTCCACCAGCGGTACGCCCGCGGCGAACATGGTGGAGAGGGTGCGCGCGAAACGGGCGATGGCGGCCTTGTTCAGGATGGTGCCGATGATTGGGATCTTCAGGACGATGCGATCGATCGCCTCGCGCATTCCCCGCGAGCGCTTGTAGGCATAGCCGAAGCTGTAGATGAAGCCGCCGATGCCCATGAAGAAGGCCCACCACCATTCCTTGAGGAGATCGGAGAGTCCGATGACCATCAGGGTGAATGCGGGCAAATCCGCGCCGAAACTGGAAAAGAGTTCCTTGAACTGCGGGATGACAAACAGCAGGATAACCACGGTCACGATCACGGCCACCCCGATGACGGCGGTCGGGTAGAACATGGCCTTCTTGATCTTGCCCTTGATGGACTCTGTCTTTTCCTTATAGACCGCGATCTTGTCGAGCAGATTGTCGAGGATACCGGCCTGCTCGCCAGCGGCGACCAGGTTGCAAACCAGATCGTCGAAGTAGAGCGGATGCTTGCCCAGGGCCAGCGCCATCGCTGTGCCGCTCTCGATGTCCGCCTTGATGGACAGGATCAGATCCTGCATCGAGGGGTTTTCGTGGCCGCGTCCAACGATATCGAAGGCCTGCACCAAGGGGACGCCCGCGCCCATCATAGTGGCCAACTGGCGGGTGAAGATCGAAAGATCCGCGCTGGTGATCTTTTTCTTGCCGCCGCCCAGCAGCGGCTTGGGCTTCATCTTGACCTTGGTCGGGTTCACGCCCTGGCGGCGCAGATCGGCCCGCACCAGATTGATATTGGCCGCGCGAGTCTCGCCCTTGACCTTGGCTCCGCGCCGATCCATGCCCTCCCAGGCAAAGACACGGGCTTTTTCGGCCTCGGCCTTGGGTTTCGGTTTGACCTTGCTTGCGACTGCCAGTGCCATGGTGCTAACTCCGCGGTGAATTAATCCTTGGTGACCCGATTGAGCTCTTCCAGGCCGATCAGTCCGGCCTTGACCTTGCGCAGACCGGACTGGCGCAGATCCGAAACCCCCTCGCGTTGTGCCTGATCGGCCAGTTGCATGGCGTCGCCGCCCTGTAGGATCAAGCGGGTGATGGCATCCGTCACCTTCATGACCTGAAAGATCCCAACCCGTCCTTTATAACCTTTGTTGCATTTCTCGCAACCGACCGGGCCGTAAATGGTCAGTCCGGTGTCGATTTCTTCATTGGAGAACCCCTCTTCGCGCAGCGCCTCGCGCGGTAGATCGAGTTTCTTCCGACAATGGACGCAGAGCCGCCGGGCGAGCCGCTGGGCCATGATCAACAGCACCGAGGAGGCGATGTTGAAGGGCGGGATCCCCATGTTGGCCAGACGGGTCAGGGTTTGCGGCGCGTCGTTGGTATGCAGGGTGGAGAGCACCAGATGTCCGGTCTGTGCGGCCTTCACCGCGATCTCGGCGGTTTCCAGGTCGCGGATCTCGCCGACCATGAGGATATCCGGATCTTGGCGCAGAAAGGCGCGCAGGGCGGACGCGAAGGTGAGCCCGGTCTTGGGATTCAGGTTGACCTGATTGATGCCGGCCACCTGGATTTCGACCGGATCCTCGACGGTGGAGATGTTGATTTCGGGCTGATTCAAGAGATTGAGCGCCGTATAGAGCGAGACCGTCTTGCCGGACCCGGTGGGGCCAGTCACCAGGATCATGCCATAGGGTTTCTTGATCGCGCCGAGAAATGCCTCACGTTGTTCGGGTTCGAAGCCGAGCGCCTCGATGCCGACCTGCGCCGAGGAGGAATCCAGGATCCGCAGTACGACCTTTTCGCCATAGAGCGTCGGCAGCGTATTGACACGGAAATCGATGTCGCGCGAACGGCTCAACTTCAGCCGGATGCGCCCATCCTGGGGCACGCGCCGTTCGGCGATGTTCATGCGCGACATGACCTTGAGACGCGCGGTCAGACGTCCGGCGGTATTTAGCGGAGGGCTGGCGACCTCGCGCAGCATGCCATCCTGCCGGAAGCGGATCCGGAAAAATTTCTCGAAGGGCTCGAAATGAATATCGGAGGCACCGGCCGTGATGGCGTCCACGAGGATTTTGTTGACATAACGCACGATGGGCGCGTCGTCGATGTTGGCTTCGGATTCGTCGCGCTGCTCGTCATCCTCCGGCGCGATGTCGAGCTTTTCCAGATCCCCATCGACGAATTCGCTGATGGTCGTGGTGTCTTGCGCGGCGATCGCGGTTTCGATGGCTACGTTGAGCCGATCCTCTTCCACCAGGATCGCGCTGGTCGAGAGTCCAGTATTGAAACGGATTTCCTCCAGCGCCTGGTCGTTGGTGGGGTCGGAGAGCGCAAGGAAAAGACGGTTGCCCCGGCGCAGCAGCGGCAGTGCGCGATGCTTGCGGATCAGCCGTTCGTCGACCAGATTCAGGGGAAGACAGGCGAGGTCAAAGGCGCCGAGATCGAGCAGCGGGACGCCGAACTCATGCGAGGCAGCCACCGCGATGCGCCGGCTGTCCAGCAGCTTCTGTTCGATCAGATGGCGCACGAAGGCGCGTCCCTGACGGGTCGATTCCTCATAGGCGGTCATCATCTGCTGTTCGGTCAGCAGATGATCCTTGACCAGTCGCCAGGCCAGTCCCGAGGGTTTGATCGTGGCTTGATCCTTTGACATGGGGCGGTTCCGTTTACCGATTCACCGTGAACGCGAGTCTGACGTTATTCGCGACCAGTCCATTGTCTTTCTGGTCGCTCTCGTTGACATAGAATTCGAGCACGGTCTCCCGATTCGCGAGCAGGTCTTCATTGACATCCTCGGCAAGCTCGTTGGCATGACAGAAGACGCTGGCATAAGGCGAATCCGATTCGCGCGGGTCCGTGATCCAGAGATTCGGCGAAATGACCGTCATGATGCGCAGAAACCCATAGCCCTTGTCGGCGAACCATTTGGTACAGACCCCACGCACGCAGGATCCCGGCTTGCCCCATTCGTTGCGGGGTTCGTAGGAGACGGGGAGCAGGTCGGGGATCAGGAAACCGGAGTAATAGGCATCCACCTGCTGCTGGAGCTGGCGCGAGACGTTCTTGAAGCCCATCAACTCGACCCGGCAGCCGGTATTCTGAAGCGCCTCGACGACCTGCAGAAAGTCGCCGTCGCCTGTCACCAGCAGCACCTGATCAAGTTTTTGCGCCTGCAGCATGGCATCCACGGCCATATCCAGATCGGCGTTCGCCTTGGTGGTGACATTGCCGGCCTCGTCGGTATAGCGACGCACCAGCTTGACGGTGATCTTCCAGCCGAAATCGCGGACCATCTGCTGGTAGGTCTGCGCCTTCTTGCGATAGTCGATATCCTCGCGCGCGCGCTCGGCATCGAAGGCCATATAGGTGTTCAGTCGCTGCAGAATGCCGCCCTCACGGGCCGCGAAGCGGCGCAGCACGTCATAACGCATCTGATAGCCGCCGTTGTAACGAACGTTTTCGGCGTCGACGAACACCCCAACTCGAAAATGAGAACTCAAACTAAACCTCGGTGATCTAAAAAAAGAGGAAGACCCCCGGCGCGCGTTGTACGCATACCGGGTGCGGTCGCGAACTCCTGTGCGGCATCCGTGCTTCCTGATGTTTGCATGAAGACAAAAAACGACCCTCAATCGATACCGGCGAGGAAATCGTGCGCCGGCGTTGGCGCTCCTTACTCAGTGATATGGATTCGATGGCGATTGCACTCAAGACAGCGATGCGCTCTCCGAGTTTTCGGGGAGCGCATCGCTGACGCATGGACGGTCTTACTGGTTGGCGCGATTCTCGATCAGGTCGTTGACCACGGTCGGATCCGCGAGGGTCGAGGTGTCGCCCAGCGAGTCGATCTCGTTGGCGGCGATCTTGCGCAGAATCCGGCGCATGATCTTGCCCGAGCGGGTCTTGGGCAGGCTGGGCGCCCACTGGATGATGTCGACGATGGCGATCGGACCGATCTCGCCGCGTACCATGGCGACCAACTCCTTTTTCAGCTCGTCGGTCGGTTCGACACCGGCCATCGGGGTGACATAGGCATAGATGCCCTGACCCTTGAGGTCGTGCGGATAGCCAACCACGGCGGCCTCGGCGACATGCGGATGCAGTACCAGCGCCGATTCGATCTCGGCGGTGCCGAGACGATGACCCGAGACGTTCAGCACGTCGTCGATACGTCCGGTGATCCAGTAATAGCCGTCCGCGTCACGGCGTGCGCCGTCGCCCGTGAAGTAATAGCCTGGATACTGTCTGAAATAGGTGTCGGCAAAGCGCGCGTGATCGCCATAGAGCGTGCGCATCATCGCCGGCCAGGGACGCGACAGCACCAGCGCGCCCTCGCCAGGCCCCTCGATCAGTGTGCCTTCCGCCGGGTCGACCAGCGCCGGAACCACGCCAAAGAAGGGGCGCGTGGCCGAGCCGGGCTTGAGCGCCGTGGCACCTGGCAGCGGGGTGATGAGATGGCCGCCGGTTTCGGTCTGCCACCAGGTATCGACGATCGGGCAACGCTCGTCGCCGACGATGCGGTAGTACCACTCCCAGGCTTCCGGATTGATCGGCTCGCCGACCGAGCCCAGCACCCGCAGCGACTTACGCGAGGTCTTCTTGACCGGCTCCTCGCCGGCGCGCATCAGCGAGCGGATGGCGGTGGGCGCGGTGTAGAAGATGGCGACATTGTGTTTATCGATGACCTCCCAGAAACGCGACATGTCCGGGTAGTTCGGGATGCCCTCGAACATCAGCGAGGTGGCGCCATTGGCCAGCGGACCATAGACGATATAGGTGTGTCCGGTGACCCAGCCGACGTCGGCGGTGCACCAGTAGACCTCGCCTTCCTGATAGTCGAAGGTGATCTTGTGAGTCATGGCGGCATAGACCAGATAGCCGCCGGTGGTGTGCAGCACGCCCTTGGGCTTGCCGGTGGAGCCGGAGGTATAGAGGATGAACAGCGGGTCTTCCGCGTCCATCTCCTCGGGCACGCACTCGGCGGACGCGGCGGCGATGGCCTCGTGGTACCAGATGTCGCGGCCCTCGGTCCATTCGACCTTGCCGCCGGTGCGCCGCACCACGACCACGGTCTCGACGTTCGGGCATTCCAGCATCGCCGTGTCGGCGTTCTTCTTCAGCGGGACGTGGCGTCCGCCGCGCACGCTCTCGTCGGAGGTGATGACCAGCTTGCACTCGGAGTCGAGTACGCGGTCGCGCAGCGAGTCGGGCGAGAAGCCGCCGAAGACGATCGAATGCACCGCGCCGATGCGGGTACAGGCCAGCATGGCGACTGCGGCCTCGGGGATCATCGGCATGTAGATGCAGACGCGGTCGCCCTTCTGGACGCCGCGCGACTTGAAGACATTGGCCAGTTTGCAGACTTCCGCGTGCAGTTCGCGGTAGGTCAGTTTGCGATCCTCGTTGGGGTTGTCGCTCTCCCAGATGATCGCGACCTGATCGCCACGTGTGGCCAGATGGCGGTCCAGACAGTTGTAGGACACATTGAGCTTGCCGCCCTGGAACCACTTGATATGCAGATCGTCTGCCTTGAAGCTGTAGTCCATCACCGAGTCCCAGGGCTTGGACCAGGTCAGGAATTGCTCGGCCTGCTCGGCCCAGAAGCCCGCCGGATCCTCGACCGAGCGTTGGTACATGACGGCGTACTGCTCGGCGTTGACATGGGCTTTCGCGGCGATTTCCGCAGGCACTGCATAGACCTTTTCTTCCGACATAGGTGTCGTCTCCTCGGTTCTGGGTTGCGTGTTGATCGGGGTCAGTGGATACCATACCAGGCATCCTCGAAGCCGATGACCGGCGAGTACCGTTGCGCTTAACTCTTGCTGACGAAGCTTGCTCTTTGCCTAAGAAGTGCCATCCTGGCCTGTCCCGTCAGGTCTGGAAATCCTGACGACGCGGGACGTTTGCCCACAAGCAGGCGCCGCTGTACTCGCGTTGGCCGACAATACTAAACTGTCGCACTATCAGTATCTAGGAGTTCAACACAGGAAATCGGCGAGCGGCAGGCCCCGACCATCGTCCCGATAGGCTGCCTGGGCCAGAAACAGCTCGGCGGCGGCCAGCGCGTCGCTCAAGGCGTTGTGGGCGCCGTAGCGGGGAAGATTGTAGCGATTGCCGAGCGCATGCAGACGGAGATCGGAGACCTTGAAGGGGATCTGCCGCCGCTCGAAGGTGCGCAGGGCCAGCGCCTGGGTGTCGACGATCCGCATCGGCAGCCCTTGCCCCCAAGCGTGTTTGCAGGCATTGGAGATAAAGCTCTGCTCGATGCTGGCATGATGGGCGATCATGATCCTGCCCGCCAGCGCCGGCAGCAGTTCCGCGATCGCGTCGACGAGTTCGCAGCCATCGGCCGACTGGTCGTCGGTGATCTGATGGATGACCGCGCTCGCCTCCGGAATGGAACGGTCGATGCGCACCACCTGGTGCCGGGCGGTGGACAGGTCGATCCGGACCCCGCGCACGACGACATAGCCGACGCTCAGGATCAGGTCGCGGCGACTGTCGAGTCCGGTCGTCTCCAGATCGATGGCCAGATATTCCAGTTCGCGATAATCCGTTCGCGGATGCGCGAAGGGCTGTTGCAGATAGTCGCGCAAGGGGCCTGGCGGCGCGCGGCGCAGGCGCCAGCGGCGCTGCCAGTCGAGCAATGAAAGCATGTCGGATTCCCGCGGCGGCGTTCAGGCGAAGCGGCCGGCCTGATGACGCTGCCCCAGCGATTCCTGCATGGTGTTGATCAACAGAAACGCCTCCTTGAGGTGCCCCCGTTCCAGCGGCGACAGATCGTCCGGCGACACGAAATTGTCGGCCTTCTGCCCGTTGCGCAGTTGACGCGCCTGATGGCGCATGCGCAGGGTGCCGATGAATTCGAGCGCATCGATCAGGTTCGCCGACCCATCCTTGCTCAGCGCGCCGCACTCGGCGGCGGCCTGCAGGCGCTCGATGGTATTGATCTCGGGAATGCCGGCGGACAGCGCATAAACCCGCGCCAGATCGATGATGGGGACCGTGCCGCGGTGTTTGATGTCGAAGGTATGATTATGGTCGCCGCCATGGATCAGCACGATATTGCGGAAAAAGCCCAACGGCGGACGGTTTTTCACCGCGTTCGCGGTGAGATAAGCGATAAAGATCCGGTTTGACCTGGTCTTTTCCAGCATGCGCTCCTGCAATTCGGCATAGAGATTTTCCGGATCGTGTAGCGGGCGCAGATCGAAAAAGACGCTGGAGAGCATCAGAGCCATGGGCTCCGGCTTGACGATCCAGTTCGCGAAATATTTGTGCCAGATGCGCAGCGGCTGACGCCATTTGGGATTGGACGCCATCACGTCGCCGGGGCAATAGATGAAACCGCAGGCGTCGAGGCCATCGTTGACGAACTTGGCGAGCGCAGCGAAATAAACATCGTCCTCGGGCCGCGCATGGTCCGCGATCAGCAGCGCATTATCCTGATCCGAATGGGATGATTGCTCGCGCCGTGCCTGCGAGCCGCCCACCAGCCAGGCGTAGGGCACGGGCGGCGCGCCGAGTTCGGCCTCCGCCAGCTCGATCAGACGTAGCGTGATGGCGTCCGTGATCGCGCTCACCGCCTGTCCGACCTGGTTGGCGGTGGCACCCCCGGTGATCAGATGAACCTGCAATTCCGCGATCCTGGCGCCGATCCGCGCCAGCACCTCGACCGATTTGGCGCGGTGAATGTCCGCGACCAGATAGACCGAATTGCTGCTCTGGAAGCGCGTCAGATCGGTGGATGACAGCAGCCCCGCCACGCGCCCCTCGTCGAGCACCGGCAGATGGTGGACGTTCAGTCGGGTCATGGCGATGAGCGCCTGGAAACCCAGGGTGTCCATGTCCACGGTTTTGAGCTTCTCGGTCATGATCTCGCGCACCGGCCGATCCGTCGGCAGACCGGCGGCGATACAGCGCCCGCGCAGATCGCGGTCGGTGATCATGCCGGCCAGACGCTCGCCGTCCATGACGATCAGCGAGGAGACCTGATGCTCGGACATGATCCGGGCCGCCTCGCGGATACTGGTGTCGGGCGCGGTGACGATCGGGGCGCGATTGACCATGTCCCGCACCCGCACGGTCATCAGTCCGGTGCCGGTAGCAGGCGCATCGACCATGACATCCAGCGCCTTGCGCAGACGGTTCGAGACCGATTGCTCGAAGTGTTCGGCAAAGGCGGGATGATCGTGGCAGAGTTGCGCCAGATCCGTGCAGGGTAGCGCATAGACCAGGGTATCCTCGGCGGTACTCCCTTGGTCGTTGGGATTCTGGGAGGACTGACGGCATTGCATGTCGCACAGATCGCCCTCGGCCAGCTTACCGACCAGCTCGCCCTGGGGATCGCGCAGTTCCACCGCACCCTTGCGCAGAATATAGAGATAGGGCTGATCGGCGTCCTCGGGCGGAAACGGCGAGCCGCGACGGAAATAACGGACCGACAGCCGTTTTGGCAGGCGTGCGAGCGTCTCCTCCGGGAGCTGATCAAAAGGAGGATGGTTGGCTAGAAACTCCTGGATCTCGATCAGTTCGATGTCCATCGCGCGATACCCCATGGATTCGTTTGGATAGCGACTGAATCCCGGCGCGGCGAGCGGCTTCGGGATGGGTCGTTCAGGCGATCTTATCCGAAAGTCGCGCGGCGTATGTGGCAAGTCTTCCTGTCAGGCAATGAAAAGCCCCGCCGGGGCGGGGCTGCTGTCAATCGCTGTCGAACCGCAAAGTGCGCGAATGTTCGTCGCGCCTTTGCGGTTGCTATGGCCGGATTGTGGATCAGTGGCCGGTCGCGACTCCCGCGCCTCGCGGAATCCGCACATCCTCGACCAGATGCTGGATGTGCTCCGGAGGCGGCGCGGTGAGCGTGGAGACCAGGATGGCGGCCACGAAGTTCGCCAGCGCGCCGATCGCGCCAAAGGCCTCGGGCGTGATGCCAAAGAACCAGTTGGCGCCCATCCCGAGTTCGGGCATCAGGAACTCGGTGCCCTTGACGAAGAAGATGCCCTTGTGCTGGAACACATACAGCAGTGTCACCGTCACGCCGGTGATCATGCCGACGATCGCCCCGATATTATTGGTCCGCTTCGAGAAAATGCCCAGCATGATCGCCGGGAAGATCGACGAGGCCGCCAGACCGAAGGCAATGGCGACCGTCCCGGCGGCGAATCCCGGCGGATTCAGACCGAGATAGCCGGCCAGCACGATGGCACCGATCATGGCCAGTCGCCCGGCCATGAGTTCGCTCTTTTCCGAGATCTTCGGCATCATCACGCCCTTGAGCAAGTCGTGCGAGATCGACGAGGAGATGGCCAGCAGCAGACCGGCCGCGGTGGAGAGTGCCGCGGCGAGACCGCCGGCGACCACCAGCGCGATGACCCAGGCCGGCAGATTTGCGATCTCCGGGTTGGCCAGCACCATGATGTCGTTGTTGACCGTCACCATCTCGTTGCCTTTCCAGCCGAATTCCTCGGCCTTAGAGGCAAAGTCCGGGTTGGCGTCGTTGTAGTACTGAATGCGGCCGTCGTTGTTCTTGTCCTCGAACTTGAGCAACCCGGTGGTCTCCCAGCGCTTGAACCACTCTGGGCGCTCGTCATAGACCAGATTGCCGGTTTCGCTGCCGACTGGGCCGATCTGGATGGTATCCATCAGGTTCAGACGCGCCATGGCGCCGACCGCGGGGGCCGTGGTGTAGAGCAGAGCGATGAAGACCAGTGCCCAGCCCGCCGAGTAACGGGCATCCTTGACCTTGGGGACGGTGAAGAAACGGATGATGACGTGCGGCAGTCCGGCGGTACCGATCATCAGCGACAGGGTATAGACGAACATGTTGAGCGAACTGCCCATGACCTGGGTGGTGTATTCCTTGAAACCGAGATCGGTCACCACCTGGTCGAGCTTGGCGAGCAATGAGAGACCGCTGTCGTCGCCGATGTAAGTTCCGCCGAGGCCGATCTGCGGGATGGCGACACCGGTGAGGGTTAGCGCGATGAAGACGGCAGGGACCGTATAGGCGACGATCAGTACGATATATTGCGCGATCTGGGTGTAGGTGATGCCCTTCATGCCGCCCAGGATCGCGTAGACGGCGACGATGCCCATGCCGACCAGAATGCCCATCTCGTAGGAGACGCCTAGGAAGCGGGAGAAGGCCACGCCGACACCCGTCATCTGGCCGATGACATAGGTCACCGAGGCGAGGATCAGACAGATGACGGCTACTACGCGCGCGGATTTCGAGTAATAGCGGTCGCCGATGAATTCCGGCACCGTGAATTTTCCGAATTTGCGCAGATACGGTGCCAGCAGGAGCGCGAGCAGCACATAACCGCCGGTCCAGCCCATCAGAAAGACCGAGCCGCCATAGCCGCCGAAGGCGATCATGCCGGCCATGGAGATAAAGGATGCCGCCGACATCCAGTCGGCCGCAGTTGCCATGCCGTTGGCGATCGGATGGATGCCGCCGCCGGCGACATAAAATTCGCTGGTGGTTGACGCGCGCGCCCAGACGGCGATGCCGATGTAGAGCGCGAAGGTCGCGCCAACCACACCGTAGCTCCAGAGTTCAAGTTCGGTCATGGTGTGTGCTCCCTTAGTCTTCTTCGACGTCGAATTTTTTGTCGAGCCGACCCATCAATGCCGCATAGACGAAGATGAGCACGACGAAGATGTAGATCGAACCTTGCTGAGCGAACCAGAAGCCAAGCGGATAGCCGCCGAGCGAGATGGCGTTCAGCGGTTCGACGAGCAGGATGCCGAACCCAAACGAGACGATGAACCAGATGATCAAGAGGACCGCGAGAAGACGTAGGTTCGCCCTCCAGTAGTCCGAGCGTTTATCGGGCGTCATGGCGTTGTCACTCCGTATCGGTTTTTTTAGTGAACGGAAATGGGTGTGTGCATTGGGCGGCGATTGCGTCTTGACGGCAAGTGTCGGCGAGACGGGCAATGCGCCCTGATTAATGATTATTCTTCCATTCGCGTTGGCCGCCAGTGTGGCGGCTCGGGGCATTCTCTGGGCACCTTCGGTATGCTGTCAATGATCGAGACGCGATCAGGGCCATTGACGTGGAAGGCGCGGCGGGTCTCTTGAGAGCAATCGAACGGATTCTAGCTCGATCATTCGCGGACATCGGTTGCCAATCGGTGCCGGGTTTTTTACTCTGGCCGGCTAAACGCCAGACGGCTGCCTGGACAACCCGATCGTTATTACAGCACAGAGAACAGCATGCATTATCTGAGCACACGGGGCGGAATCGCCCCCGTCGGTTTCACGGACGCGGTCATGATGGGGCTCGCCACCGATGGCGGGCTACTGGTGCCCGCCGACATTCCCCAAATCGATACCGGTACCTTGCGTGCGTGGTCGGGGCTGCGCTTCCAGGAACTGGCACTGGAGGTGATGACGCCCTTTGTCGGCGAGGAGATCCCGCGCGCGGATCTGCGCGCGCTGATCGACGCCTCCTACGCGACCTTCTCGCACCCCGAGGTGACGCCGGTGGTGGAGGCCGACGGCGTCCGGATCCTCGAACTTTTCCACGGACCGACCGCCGCCTTCAAGGACGTGGCGTTGCAATTTCTCGGAAATCTGTTCGAGTCTCTGCTGGCTCGCGACGGCGGTTCGCTCAATATCGTCGGCGCGACCTCCGGCGATACCGGTTCGGCAGCCATTTATGGCGTGCGCGGCAAGCAGCGCATCCAGATCTTCATCCTGCACCCCAAGGGCCGGGTCTCGCCGATCCAGGAACGGCAGATGACCACGGTGCTGGATGCCAATGTGCACAATCTCGCCGTGCGCGGAACCTTCGACGACGCCCAGAATATCGTCAAGGCGCTGTTCAACGATCTGCCCTTCAAGTCCGCCTATCGTCTCGGGGCGGTCAACTCGATCAATTGGGCGCGGATCCTGGCCCAGACGGTTTACTACTTTTATGCCTGGGGCCGGATCAGCGGCGGCGATCCCGCGCGGCGTGTCAGTTTCGCGGTGCCCACCGGCAACTTCGGCGATGTTTTCGCTGGTTATCTCGCCAAGCGGATGGGGCTACCGATCGATCGTCTGATCATCGCCACCAACCGGAACGACATCCTGACGCGCTTCGTGCACACTGGCGCCTATGCCGTCGGGGATGAGGTATACCAAACTCTGAGTCCGGCGATGGATATTCAGATCGCATCCAACTTCGAGCGCTATCTCTATTTCCTGCACGATGGCGACACGGCTCGGATACGCGCCTTGCTGGCCGATCTGCAAGCGACCGGGCGGCTGGAGATCGAGCCCGAGCGGCAGGCGCGGGTCCGCTCGGACTTCGACGCCGTGGCGGTGAGCGATCCCGAGACCCTGGAGCAGATCCGCGCCACGCACGCGGCCAGCGGTTATATCCTCTGTCCGCATACGGCCGTGGGGGTGCGGGCGGCGGGCGACCGGGACGGTGTCGTCTGTCTCGCGACGGCCCATCCCGCCAAGTTCAACGAGGCGGTGACTGCGGCGATCGGGCGGGAGGCGGCGGCGCCGCCGTCGCTGCGGGGGTTGATGGAGAAGGAGGTGCGTTGCGCCGAACTGGAGGCGACGGTCGGGGCCGTCAAGAGCCATCTCGAAGTGACGCTTGGCGCTTTGGCGGGCGGGGATGCCTGAATCGGCATCGGTGGAGACGCGGTTTAAAACTTTATATTTTTTAATATTTTAAACCGCGCCAGCTCCGGCGGTCGTGGATGCTGCCGACATTGGATTCAATCCAAAAACATCGCATACCGCGCTAGGCGCGGTTTAATTGTCCACACTGTTTTTCAATGAGATCGCTGTTATGACCGAGACTGGCCGCTACGTGCGCATTCTGGATACGACGCTACGCGACGGCGAGCAGACTCAGGGCGTGTCTTTTTCGCCGGACGAGAAGGTCAATATCGCCAAGGCGTTGCTGGAACTGGTGCGGGTCGACCGCATCGAGGTGGCCTCGGCGCGCGTGTCCTCCGGCGAGGCCGACGCGGTGTCGCGGATCGTCCAGTGGGCCGAGGAGCGCGGGCTGGCGGAGCGCGTCGAGGTGTTGGGATTCGTCGATCACGGCATCAGCGTCGACTGGATCCAGGGCGCCGGCGGGCGGGTCATCAACCTGCTCGCCAAGGGGAGCGAAAAGCACTGCCACGGTCAGTTGGGCAAGACGCTCGACGGGCATGTCGCCGACGTGCGCGAGACCATCGCGCTGGCGCTGGACCGCGGGCTGGCCGTCAACCTCTATCTGGAGGACTGGTCCAACGGCTACCGCGATTGTCCGGCCTATGTCTTCGAGTTGGTCGAGCGGCTCGCCGAGTGCGGGATCGGTCACTTCATGCTGCCGGATACGCTCGGTGTCATGACCCCGGAGCGGGTGTTCGCCGCGATCTCGGACATGGTCGGGCGTTTTCCCGCTCTGCACTTCGACTTCCATCCGCACAACGATTATGGACTCGCCACCGCCAACGTGCTCGCCGCGGCCCAGGCGGGCGCGGCGGCGGTGCACTGCACGGTCAATTGTCTGGGCGAGCGCGCCGGCAATGCCTCGCTGGCCGAGGTCGCGGTCAATCTGCGCGACCAACTCGGGTTCGAGATCGGGGTCGACGAGACCCATCTGGCGCGGGTCAGCGAACTGGTCGAATATTTTTCCGGCAAGCGAATCGCCGACAACGCCCCCATCGTCGGCGCCGATGTTTTCACCCAGACCGCTGGCATTCATGCCGATGGCGACAAAAAGGGCAGTCTCTATCACAGCCGGCTGTCGCCCGAGCGCTTCGCCCGGCGGCGTAACTACGCACTCGGCAAACTGGCCGGCAAGGCATCGCTCGCCAAGAATCTGGAACGCCTCGATATCGAATTGTCGGACGACAATCAGCGCAAGGTGCTCAAGCGTATCGTCGAACTGGGCGACTCCAAAAAGAGCATCACCACCGAGGATCTGCCCTTCATCATCGCCGAGGTGCTGGAGAGTCAAGACTACAACCATGCCGAACTGCTGGCCTGTTCGGTGGCCTCGACCCTGGATCTGGAATCGACCGCGAGTATCCGGCTGCGTCTGGACGACGAGATCTATACCGCCGTCGGTAGCGGCAATGGTGGCTTCGACGCCTTCGTGAGTGCGCTGGCGAAGGTCGTAAAACGGCGCGGTCTGAGCCTTCCGTCGCTGGCGAACTACGAGGTGCGGATTCCTCGGGGCGGGCGTACCGATGCCTTGACCGAATGCAGCATTACCTGGGACACCGGGCAGGGCGAGCTGCGCACCCGCGGCGTCCATGCCAATCAGGTGTTCGCCGCCATCGCGGCGACGCTACGGATGTTGAACATTCTGATGCATCGGGCGATGAATCCGCGTTAAACCGCGTACAGCGCGATATGCGTAATTTCCAGTTTGTGTTTGGCTCTGGGAATTTCACCAGCCTCAGTGGAGACGCGGTTTAAATCACTTCTATCCTGTTTATCCCGAACGCGGTTGATGGGGCACTTTCTCGATTTTCCCGGTGTCATAGCCGAGTTTGCCGATGAAATCGACGATCTCGGCGTATTTGTCGTCGGGAATCCGGGGCTGTCGGGCCATGATCCAGACATAATCGCGTTTGGCGCGGGCGATGACGGTGATGCTGTTGTCCGGTTCCAACCAGACGATGCGGTAATCCGCCTTGAAGGGCCAGATGAATTGCATTCCCCAGAGCGCATTGGATGAGGTATCGCGCACGAACCCGGTGGGATGATAGGTTTTCACCGGACCATCGAAGGCATCCTGATTGAACCGGAAGGTCGTTGCGATCGATCCGTCGTCATTCAGGGCATAGGATTCGACGGCATTGTGGGCGCCCTTCTCGATGAAGGTCGGGATGTTGGCGATGACATACCAGTCGCCCATGAAGCTTGCGAGATCGACGTGACTGACCGTCTTCATTGGTGAACCCCCTTCCTCGGTACAGGCGCTCGTCAGGGCGAGCAGAAATGCGACGATGGTTAGTGCCAGGATGCGTTGCATCGCAATCCTCCGGTTGAGACATGAAAAACCGCTATTCGGCCAGGGCTCAACCTTCGCTGGAGCGCCGGGGCGGCCCAGGAAAGAAGGCGTTGGTACGCTCGATGTAGCTCCGGTAGGCGGGTCGGCGTTCCTGGATGTCTTTCTCCAGCAGCGAGACGCCAGAGACCCGCAGCAGCAAAAAGGTCATGAGGATGGGCGCGAGGATGGACCACCAGCCGCCCGCGGCCAGCGCGAAGAGAAAAAATCCCCACCAGATGCAGGCTTCGCCGAAATAGTTCGGGTGACGGGTATAGCGCCAGAGCCCCAAATCCATGACTTGTCCCCGGTTCTCGGGACGCGCTTTGAAATCGGCGAGTTGTCGGTCGCCCACCGCTTCGAAGAAGAAACCGACCAGCCAGAGCGCCAGGGCCACGGCATCGAGCCAGCCCAGCGGCGACTGCCCAAGCAGGGCGGCCAGCAGCGGCAGCGAAATCACCCAGGCCAGCAGCGCCTGAAGACCGAAGACGATATAACTGCTTTTCCACCAGAAACCGGGTTCGTGATCGGCGCGGATCGCCCGATAACGTCGATCCTCGCCATGGCCGTGGTTGCGGCGGGTAATGTAGGCGCTCAAGCGGATCGCCCAAATCGCGATCAAGGCAAAGACCAGCAGCGCGCGTGCTCCCCACGCGGGGGCAAGCAGCAGATAGATCCCGCCCATCAACAGAAAAAACAGCGACCAGAGCGAGTCGACGATGCTGACATCCTTCAGCGGGAGGCTCGCGATCCAGCCGCCAAGCCCAAGCGTCAGGGCCGCGGCCAGGCCGAGGCTGTAGATCTGGAGATCAAACATGCCGGCATGCTCCATCAAGGTTCGAGGCTTCGGAGGGACCGGGTTCTGACCGGTCAACATCATCGATCTTCTTCGCAATCCAGACGGACAGCGGCATCAGGAACGACCAGCCGCCGGCCAGCACGGCCATGCCGACGAAGACATCTGGAAACTGTACCCCGCCCAGTTTGTGGCCGGCGTAGTAGGCCAGCGGACCGCCCACGGCACCGAGTACGGTCGCGAGAAACCAGCGGTCTTTCAGCCAGCCCAGCGAGACGTTCAGGGTCGTCGCGAAGGCGATCCACATGGCAATGATCCAGACTGGCGCGAGCCAGGGCAGAAGCATGCCGGAGGGATAGTCGAGGAATCCGAGGCGGACCAGCAGGCTGTCCCAGCCGGCGCCCAGGAGACCGATCGTCAGCAGAAGCGCCGACTCTCGCCGGGGATGGCGCGACTGCGACAGGTGCAGCCCCGCCACGAGCGCGACGACGCCGACGCCGATCCAGGGCAGGCCGTTGGCGCCGCCGAGCACGCAGGCGAACCAGCCAATCTGGAAGGCGATCAAGTTCGTGATGATGCGGGTCACTCGGTCTCCTTGGAGAATGTCGGCGCGGTATTCGTCCAATTGATGTCCAGGGTCTCGATATGCAAGGCCCCTGTGAGTCGACGTTGCAACCAAACGGTTCTGGACATTTTGCGGGGATCCGACTTCGCGGGATGCTCTGTTATGATCGGTATCAATACCTAGAGTCAGCCAATCCGCCATCGACAGGGTTTTCGAGCATCGGAGTTTTCCCCATTTTTGTCCGGAGCGGCTGGCGCGCGCTTCACTGTCCATACCGCAAGGAGTCTCGAATGAAAGTAGATTTTTCCAAACGAATTGCTGTCGCGGCAACCGTGGCCGTCATGATTGCCGGTTGTGCTGCCGATGGTTCGGGCATGTCCCAGACCGGCCGGGGCGCGGCCATCGGCACCGCGACCGGCGCCGCCGCTGGGGCGCTCATTGGCTCGCTGGGCGCCAACGCGGGACGCGGCGCCCTGATCGGCGCGGTCGGTGGCGCCTTGATTGGCAGCGCGGTTGGTCATTACATGGAGCAGCAGCATCAGGACTTCCAGAAAGCGCTGGCCGACGAGATTGCCAACGGCATGATTCGGGTGCAGAAATTACCCAACGACGAACTGCTGGTGGGCATGACGGGCGAGACCGCCTTCGAGGTGGATTCGGATCGGATCAAGCCCGGTTTCTACAGCACCATGGACAAGATCGCCGCCATCGTGAACCAGTATGGCAAGACCGAGCTGGCGGTCGCGGGGCATACCGATAGCACCGGATCGGCCCAGCATAATCAGCTTCTGTCGGAGCGCCGCGCGGGATCGGTCGAGAATTATCTCACCGGTTCTGGCGTCTATCAGGAACGCATCGCGTCCGCCGGGTTTGGCATGAACAAGCCGGTCGCGAGCAATTCGACCGAAGCAGGTCGGCGTTTGAATCGCCGGGTCGATATCATCATTGTGCCGATCACGGCGACTTAAGCGGTTTCCAGTAGGGGCGAATTCATTCGCCCCTACAAGGCATCGGTCTGCATCCTGCTCAAGGGGATGGAGATGGGCTGATCGATCCCATAAAAAACGCGGCTCGAAGCCGCGTTTTTTTCTGTCTCGATCAAGGACGGGTCAAGTCGGTTGGTCGTCGTTCGCGCCCATGCACTGCTCGGATTCATACCACATCACGTTGATGATGCCGAAGGCCAATGCCAGAAAGACGCCCAGGAGCCAGGCGAAATACCACATGGAATGTTCCTCTCGATTCGGTCGTCAATAAATTGGCTGACGAGGGTTGGGTGACCGCGCGGTTGCGTGCGACGGCTCGCAACCGCGCGGATCGGTCTGGGCGCTAATACGCCAGATGGTCCTGCGCCCGGATCTCTTCCACCGTGACCCGCCGCCACATCTTGGCGTAGGTCCAGGTGGTGTAGGCGAGAATCAGCGGTACGAAGATCATCGCGGCCCAGAACATGACGGTGAGTGTCAGGTGACTGGAGACGGCGTCCCAGGCGATCAGGCTGCTGTTCGGGTTCGTGCTCGACGGCATGATGAAGGGGAACATGGCCGCGCCCGCGGTCATGATCACGCCGGTCAGGCCCAGACTGCTCGCGACCAGCCCAAGTCCGGGCCGATCGGACATCGACCACAGAACGCCAAGCCCCAGTCCGGCAAATCCCAGCAGCGGGAAAATCAGTGTCCAGGGATGACTGCCATAGTTCGCAAGCCAGGCGCCGGCTTCCTGCACCACCTCCTTGGTCAGCGGGTTCGGGGTTGCGCCCAACTCGGGCATGGAGACCACCCGGAAACCCTCGATACCCAGACTCATCCACACGCCCGCGATGGCAAAGCCGACGATGGTCGCCAGCCCAACCTTCTTGGCCCAGACCTTGGCGCGCGAGGCGATCGGATCGGCGGTGCGCAGTTGCAGCCAGATCGCGCCATGCATGGTCAGCATGCCGAGACTGATCAGCCCGGCAAGCAGGGCAAAAGGATTCAGCAGCCCAAAGAAACCGCCGCTGTAGAAAGGCCGCAGGAAGTTATCCAGATGGAAAGGAACTCCCTGGAGCAGATTGCCGAAGGCGATGCCGAACACCAGCGCGGGTACGGCGCCGCCGACGAACAGACCCCAGTCCCAGGCGTTGCGCCAGCGCTTATCCTCGATCTTGCTGCGGTAGTCGAAGCCGACCGGCCGGAAGAAGAGCGCGAAGAGCGCCAGCAGCATGGCGAAGTAAAAGCCGGAGAAGGCCGCGGCGTAGACCAACGGCCAGGCGGCGAAGATCGCGCCGCCGGCGGTGATCAGCCAGACCTGGTTACCGTCCCAGTGCGGGCCAATGGTATTGATGATGACGCGCCGTTCGTCGTCGGTCTTACCCAGGAACGGCAGCAGCGTGCCGACGCCCATGTCCATGCCGTCGGTGACGGCAAAGCCGATGAAGAGCACGCCAACCAGCACCCACCAGATGAACTTCAGCGTTTCGTAATCAAGAATCATGGTCAATCGCTCCGGGGCTAGTCAGCCTGTTTCTGAGGGGCCGTCGCGGGTGTCATGCCGCCTGCGTGGCCGGTTTCGCACTCGTGATGATAGCGCCCGGTATGTAGCGAGCTGGGTCCCTGACGGGCGAATTTGACCATCAGGAACATCTCGATGATAAAGAGCACGGTATAGAAGAGGAGAAAGCCGGACATGCTGATGATGAGGTCGTTGGCGGTCAGGCTCGACGCGGCGATACTGGTGGGAAGCACCTCGCCGATGGCCCAGGGTTGACGTCCGAACTCGGCAACGAACCAGCCGGTTTCGACCGCGAGCCAGGGCACCGGGATGCTCCACAGGAACAGACGCAGCAGCCAGCGTTTCTCCTGAATCACGCGCTTGGCGTTGTAGTAGAAACCAAGCACCAACAGCAGCAGCATCCAGACGCCGGCCCCGACCATAACCCGGAAGGCCCAGAAGATGGGCGCGACCTCGGGGATGGAATCCTTGACCGCCATCTGGATCTGTTCCTCGGTGGCCTGGGCGGGATTCTCGGTATAGGGCTTCAACAGCAGGCCATAGCCCAGATCGGCTTTATGCTCCTCGAAGCTGGCGCGGTTGCCGGGGGTGTCCTCGCCGCCGCGCAGACGCTCCAGGTATTCATAGGCGACCATGCCGCTGCGGATGCGCACCTCGTGATCGACCATCAGGTCTTTCAGTCCCTTGACCTCGGTGTCGAGCGAGCGGGTGGCGATCAGCCCGAGCAGCCAGGGCACCTTGATGGCGTTATGCGTCTCTTCGTCCTCGTTGCTCGGGTTGCCGTAGATGGTGAAGGCGGCGGGCGCCTTCTCGGTCTCCCATTCGGCCTCGATCGCCGCGAGCTTCACCCGCTGGATGTCGCCCACCTCGTAGCCGGACTCGTCGCCGAGCAGGATGACCGAGAGGATCGATGCCAGTCCGAAACCGACGGCGACCGAGAAGGAGCGCTTGGCGAAAGCCAGATCCCGTCCCTTCAGCATGTACCAGGCGCTGATGCCAAGCACGAACATGGTGGCGGTGACATAGCCGGCGGCGACGGTGTGCACGAATTTGACCTGGGCGACCGGATTCATCAGCAGTTCGCCGAAGCTGGTCATTTCCATGCGCATGGTCTCGAAACTGAATTCGGAGCCGACCGGATTCTGCATCCAGCCGTTGGCGATCAGGATCCAGAGCGCGGAGAGGTTCGAGCCGAAGGCCATCAGGAAGGTGACGGCCAGATGCTGACGTTTGCTCAGACGCTCCCAGCCGAGGAAGAAGAGCCCGATGAAGGTGGACTCCAGGAAGAAGGCCATCAGACCCTCGATGGCCAGCGGGGCGCCGAAGACATCCCCGACATAGTGGCTGTAATAGGCCCAGTTGGTCCCGAACTGGAACTCCATGGTGAGTCCGGTGGTGACGCCGAGCGCAAAATTGATGCCGAAGAGCTTGCCCCAGAACTTGGTCATGTCCCGGTAGATTTCCCGTCCGGTCATGACATAGACGCTTTCCATGATCACCAGGATCCAGGAGAGCCCCAGTGTCAGGGGAACGAACAGGAAGTGATACATCGCGGTACTGGCGAACTGCCATCGCGAGAGTTCAACCATGGCGCTGTCGAGCATGAACGATTCTCCTGATCCAAGCCGTCAAGTAAGAGAGATAAGTCACGATCCGGCGGTGTTTTTGCAGCGCCGAGCCTGTGTTTGGCGCGGCGTCTCGCGCGTTATGCCGGATGTTCCACCGCGAGAGGTTAAGCCATAACGGAGTTGTCAGGAATGACCCGAAGCAAAGTGTAGCGCAGCATCTTTTTATACCCCCATCAAAATGACTCGCATCGTCGGGGTTCCGGGTGGCTGCCGCTCGGGGCGGGATTAATGCGTGTCGGTGGAGAGCGAAATGCGCGGACGGCCAGGTTCGTGGTCATGCTCATGCGGCGCGGCGACGGGCAGCGCTTTCCCCGTCGCGATGGCGTTGACGGCCTCGACCGGGTCGGTGGCGCTGGTCGTGTGCACCCGAATGCCATGACGCGACAGCCGCTGGATGAAGCCCTGACCGGCGCCCTGGGTCACAATGGCATCGAGTTGCAACTCGAACAGCGGATGGTCGTCGCCATGATAGTCGTGCAGCGACAGATCCATGGGTAGATCCAGCCGGTCGATCTCGACCGGGGCGGTCACGCCATCGGCTTCCAGGATGAGAAAGCGTCTGCTCTTGCCGGCGTGGCCGGTGATGGTGCGAAAGTTCTGGCTGGTGACGGCGATGCGCATGGGTGACTCCAGGGCTGAAGGGTTGAAGCGGGTCAGGTCGATGCCGGCGGTCGGTCGCAGAGTCCAAGCGCCCAATCCTCCATGGCGGCGTTCACGACCGGCATGGGGGCTTCCAGAAAGGTAATCAGGAAACCCTGAACGGTCTCGGCGACGCCGATGGATCTCGGACGGTCGGCAAGCAGATGCGGATTCGGCAGTGCGATTCCCAGACAGAAGACGACATTCTTGGCGGCGAGGATTCCCTCGCCGATATGGCCTTCCGGCAGGGATCTGGTGTGCGCGTAATGGTCGAACTCGGCGATGAACTGCGCCCCGCGATGCAACTCGATACAGTCCCGGAAATACGCGCAGATCGCGTCGACCGAATCGAAACGGGTCTCCTCGCGCTCGATCTCCAGGGTGAACAGCGGGTATTCCGCGAGCGTGAGGGTTTGTTTCATGACGATCTCCATCGACAACGATTGGATTCTGGCGGTTACCTCGTTCCTGCCGCCGGTCGCATTGGATGGGAGCGCGGCCGTGAGCGACACAACAGGCGGAGAGTACGAGTTGTTTCGACGCGCGGCATTGAAATCAGTCAAACTGGAAATCCCGGAGACGGGTTGGCTTCAATCCTCGGCAATGCGGCGCAGATTGGGGATGTCGAGCAAAAACAGGTTAGGCGCGGTTTCGACCAGCAGACTCTGACGCTTGAATTCGGCGATGGTGCGGCTGGTGGTTTCGGTGGTCACGCCGAGCATGGCGCCCATGTCCTCGCGGCTGAAGAGGTTGCACTCACTGGTTTCGCGATCCAGCACCAGGCGCAGCAGTAGACGCGCGACCCGCTGGCGCGCCGCGCCGGTGGAGAGTTCGGTCAGCCAGGCATCGGCCTCGGTCAAGGCACGTTGCCAGCGTGTCATGAGTTCGTGATGCAGGTCCGGGTTTTCGCGTCCCAGGTCGCGCACGAGCCGCGCCGGAAAGCGGCAGACTTCGGTGACATGCAGCGCGATGGCGTCATGGTGGTAGGCATCGTCAAGGATGGCCTCAAGGCCCAGCACGTCGGTCGCGCGGACAATCCGCACGATGCGCTGGCTCCCGTCCGGCAGATACTGGACCAGCTTCAGTGCGCCGGCGCGGACCGTGAACATGTGGTCGCCGGTGTCGCCGGCACGGTAGAGGCTCGTCCCGGGCCTCAGCGTGAACTGGTCGATGGGATCGTGAATGCGCTCGAAGTCGGATTCCTTGAGCCCAGCAAAGAGAACCGACGTTCGGAGCGAACAGTTTTGGCAGTTTGCCTCGCCGGACCAGGCATCCCGTAATGTCACACTTTTCGCCATCGGGTTAAGGTCATTCCTGAAAAACCAAGTCTGCCTGCGGGCACCTAAGGTGCGGGATGCCCTATTTGCCGGACCAAGCGTACAAAGAAACAATTATCATCGCCTTATTGCGAAATCGCAAATCAAATGCCCCGCCGTTCGGACGCAACCGGATGGCGTCGCTCGTGCTCAACCTTCAGGAAACCCGATGCCACTGCTCAATCTCGATTCGATCTCTCTCTCCTATGGCCAGCCGCCGCTGCTGGAGGATGTCACCTTGACCATCGACCGGGGCGAGCGGATCTGTCTGATCGGCCGCAACGGTGCCGGCAAGTCCACGCTGCTGCGGATCATCGCCGGCGAGGCGCAGGCCGACAGCGGCCAGGTCCGGGTCGTGCAGGGCGTGACCATCGCCAAGCTGGCCCAGGAGATTCCGCGCGAACAGACTAACGCCACGGTCTTCGAGGTGGTCGCGGATGGACTGGGCGACCTTGGCGGTTTGGTGCAGGAATATTTCAGGCTGTCCCATGGTCTCGGCGCCAGTGCCAGCGAGGGCGAACTCGACCGCTTGGCGCGCGTTCAGCAGCAGTTGGAGGATCGCAACGGCTGGGAGATCGAGCGGCGCACCGAGCGGGTGATCACGCGGCTCGGACTGGATGCCGAGGCCCAGTTCCAGTCGCTCTCGGGCGGCCTTCAACGCCGTGTGCTGCTGGCCCGCGCGCTTGTCATCGAGCCCGATCTGCTGCTGCTCGACGAGCCGACCAACCATCTGGATATCGAATCCATCAATTGGCTCGAAGAGTTTCTGCTGGATTTTCCCGGCTCGCTGTTGTTCGTCACCCATGACCGGCGCTTTCTGCAACGGGTCGCGACCCGGATTCTGGAAATCGATCGCGGGCGCATCACCGACTGGCCCGGCGACTACGCCAACTATCTGCGCCGCCGCGAAGAGCGTCTGCACGCCGAGTCGATCGCGGTCGAGCAATTCGACCGCAAACTGGCCGAGGAGGAGGTGTGGATCCGTCAGGGCGTCAAGGCGCGACGGACCCGCAACGAAGGCCGGGTGCGCGCGCTCAAGGCGCTGCGCGAGGAACGGCGCGAGCGGCGCGAGCAGCAGGGCACCGCGCGCCTGCGTGTGAGCGACGCGGAGCGCTCGGGCAAGTTGGTGGTGGAGGCCGAGGGCGTCACCTACGGCTGGGGCGAGCGCCCGGTCATCCGCGATTTCAGCACCCTGATTCTGCGCGGCGACAAGATCGGTATCATCGGACCCAATGGGGTAGGCAAGAGCACCCTGCTCAAGCTGCTGCTGGGCGATCTGGAGCCCCAAGGCGGACGCATCCAGCGCGGCACCAATCTCCAGGTGGCCTATTTCGACCAACTGCGCGCCCAGCTCGATCTGGAAAAGAGCGTTCAGGACAACGTGGCCGGCGGCAGCGATCAGATCGAGATCGACGGCCAGTCGCGGCATGTCCTTTCGTATCTTAAGGATTTCCTCTTCACGCCCGAGCGCGCGCGCCAGCCGGTCAAGGCATTGTCCGGCGGCGAGCGCAATCGACTGCTGCTGGCCAAGCTCTTCACCCGCCCGGCCAATCTGCTGGTGCTCGACGAGCCGACCAACGATCTCGACACCGAGACGCTCGAACTGCTGGAGGAACTGCTGGTGCAATTCGCCGGCACCCTCCTGCTGGTCAGCCATGACCGCGTCATGCTGGACAATGTCGTCACCAGCACCCTGGTGTTCGAGGGCGACGGGCGGGTGAACGATTACGTCGGCGGTTACGAGGACTGGCTGCGCCAGCGTCCAGTCCCGGTTGCCTCCGCCCGACCCGCCGAGACCAAGCCGAAACCCGCGGAATCCGGCCCGGAGACCGCCAAATCCAAGCGCGGCGCGGACAAGTTGAGTTTCAAGGAGACCCGCGAACTGGCCGAACTGCCGGCGCGCATCGAGTCGCTGGAGCAGGAACAGTCGGCTTTGCACACGCGGATGGCCGATCCCGCGCTCTATCAGACGGACGGGGGCGAGGTCGCGAAGGTCAAGACCCGGCTGGAGGTCGTGGACGCGGCGCTGGAGGATGCCTACGCGCGCTGGGAGACGCTGGAGGCACGGCGTTAGATCTCGCCGAAGTTCCAATCACCGTTCACTCGCGACACCGCAGAGCGGTATCGCGAGATTCATACTGAAATTTAGGCGCGACTGTACTAACCGAACAGCCACGGCACCCGCCGACGCTGGCAACGACGGGTGCCGGGTGTCCGAATCACCCGGCCATCGCCGCCTTCATCTCCGCCGCATACTGATCGGCATTCAATCCGACCAGCAGATGCAGGACATTGTCCGGCAACCGGAGGATGCCCTGGACACCCGCCGCCGCCAGGGCCGGCTCGTCGAGCTTCGCGCCGTCGCCGACCGTGACCCGCACGCGGGTCTCGGCGCAGGACTCGGCCAACTGGACGTTCTCGCGCCCGCCCAGTCCAGCCAGGATGGCGCGGGCGTTTTGCGGTGCCAGGGGATCGCGATGGCGCGGCTTGAGGTCATCGCTCTTGTAGCGCACCCGAGGCGCGGCGGCGCCCTCCGGTAGCTCGGCCTCGGGTCCGGCGGTGCTCAGATATTCCTCCATGTCGGTCTTCAGATTGTCCGATTTGGGTCCGAAGATGGCCTGGAGATTATTGCCGACCGTGACCACGCCGGCGGCGCCCAGCGCCTTGAGCTTGTCCGGGTTGGCCTTGCCCATGTCGGCGACCTCCACCCGCAGTCGCGTGATACAGGCGTCGAGTCCCAGGATGTTGCTCTTGCCGCCGAAGCCAAGCACCAGTTCCTTGGTGAAGTCGTCCGCGATGACGGACTTGATATCGGCCATCTCCGGGGTTTCCGTCTCGCGCCCCGGCGTCTTGAGATCGAGCTTCAGGATCAGCACGCGGAAGCTGACATAGTAGACGGCCGCGAAGATCGGACCCAGGATCAGCACCACCCAGGGCCGGATGTCGTTGACGTAGTAGAGCGCGTAGTCGATGAAGCCGTGGCTGAAGCTGTATCCCAGACGGGCGTCGAGCAGATAGGTGATGAGATAGGCCACGCCCACCAGCACGGCATGGACCGCGTACAGCAGCGGCGCGACGAACAGGAAGGCGAACTCCAGCGGCTCGGTGATGCCGGTCAGAAAGGCGGTCAGCGCGGCGGAGCCCATGATGCCGGCGACCCGCGCCTTGTTCTCGGGCTTGGCGCTCCGGTAGATGGCGAAGGCGGCGGCGGGCAGACCGAACATCTTGAAGACGAAACCGCCGCCCAGGATGGCCGCCTCGTAGTCGCCCGCGAAAAAGCGGCTGATGACCCCGTGGACGGTCTTGCCGGTCTCCGGATCGACATAGGTGCCCACCTCGAAGAAGAAGGGGACGTTCCAGATGTGATGCAGGCCGAAGGGCAACAGCATGCGCTCCACCACGCCGTAGATGGTGACCGCCGCCGCCGGATTGCCGTAGGCCGCCCAGTCGCCAAAGTCGCGGATGCCCGCCCCGATCGGCGGCCAGATGACGGCGAGCACCGCCGCCAGCCCGATGGCCGCGAAGGAGACGACGATCGGCACGAAGCGCTTGCCAGCGAAGAATCCGAGGTAGGGCGGCAGCGAGATACGGTAGTAGCGGTTGAACAGATAGGCCGCGATCAGCCCGATGAGGATGCCGCCGAAGACACCGGTGTCGATGGACTCGATGCCGAAGATCTTCTTGATCTCGGCGCGGCTCTTGGCCGGCGGAAAGGTGACCATCTCGCCCTGGCCCGCGTCATAGACCGCGATGGCGCCCTGCTCACCCGCGCCCTCACCCGCGCCAGACTGGAGTGCGAACGGCACGCTCGCGCCGTCGCAGACCAGCGTCTCGTCCTTGACCTCGTCGGCCCTGAGTTTCTCCAGCGTTCGTCCATCCTTGTCGAGACACTGGAAGCGCGCCCGCGCGCTGTCGTACTCGACATAGATCGCCTTGCCCGCCTCGCCGCTGATCCGCAACGGTTCGACGGGGGCCGTCAGACCGATGAATTGCAGACCGATGACGCCCAGCGCCGCCAGCATGACGAAATAACCGACGGTGGCCGCGAGCGCCGCCACGCCGTCGTTCTTGGTGAAGCCCAGAACCACGCCGATGGCGAAGATCAACGGCAGGATCATGAAGATGGCGTCGCCGGAGGCGGACATGACCCGCCCGATCTCGGCGAGCCAGGGGGGGCCGGCCTCGCGGGCGATGGAGGCCCCGACGCCGAGCAGGATGCCGGCGACCGGCAGCACCGACACCGGCAGCATCAGTGCCTTGCCGATCTTTTGCAGACCGCCGAAGGTATTGCCCCAAACGGATGAAATGCTCATGGTTGCGTCTCCCGTGGTCGCCTCAGTCATCGCTCTGAACCAGGGCGCGCACCTCGGCGGCGGTCCCCTGGGCCAGTGCCTGTTGGGCGAGGGTCTGGCACTCGGCGAAGGCGCGCGCGCGCACCGCAGCCTTGATGGCCGGGATCGCCGGGACGCTGACCGAGAGTTCTTTCACCCCGAGTCCGACCAGGATCGGCACCGCCTGCGGATCGCTCGCCATGCCGCCGCAGACGCCCACCCATTTACCCTCGGCATCCGCGCCCTCGACCGTGAGCGCGATCAGCCGCAGGATCGCCGGGTTCATGGCATCGGCCTTGGCGCCGAGCTTGGGGTGCCCGCGATCCATGGCGAGCCCGTACTGGGTCAGGTCGTTGGTGCCGATCGAGAAGAAACTCACCTCGCGGGCGAACTGCCGCGCCAGCACGGCGGCCGCGGGCACCTCGACCATGATGCCCAGCTCGACGTCGCCGGCGTCGGGGAGCTTGGCCCGTTCTTCCTCCACCAGCCCCTTGACCGAGCGGATCTCGTCCAGGGTCGCGATCATGGGGAACATCATGCGGATCTTGCCGGTCTTCCCGGCCCGCAGGATGGCGCGGACCTGGGTGCGAAGGATCTCCGGTCGGTCGAGCCCGATCCGCACCCCGCGAATACCGAGCATGGGGTTCTCCTCACGCGGCATGGGGAGATAGGCCAGCGGCTTGTCGCCGCCGACATCCAGGGTGCGGATGATCAGCGGATGGCCGTTCAGGGCCGCCGAAATGTCGCTATAGATCTGGGTCTGCTCGTCCTCCGTCGGGGCGGTAGAGCGGTCGAGATAGAGAAACTCGGAGCGCAGGAGTCCGACCCCTTCGGCGCCCAGGGTCATGCCCTTGCGCGCGTCCTCGATCCCGCCGATGTTGGCCACGACCTCCACGTTGTGACCATCGCGAGTGGTCGCCGGCTCGAAGGCGGCGGCCAGATCGGCGGCCTTTTTCGCGGCCAGGCGCGCCTTGGCCTCGAGGATGCGGTCGATCTCAGCCGGCTCGGGATGGATGCGCAACTGGCCTCGGCCGCCGTCCAGGATCACATCCGAACCATTCGGCAGATCCAGCGCGCGCGGCTCGATTCCGGCCACGGCGGGGATGTCGAGCGCCCGAGCCAGGATGGCGACATGCGAGGTCGCTCCGCCACTGACCGTGGCGAAGCCCAGCACCTCCGCCGGGTTGAGCTGGGCGGTGTCCGATGGGGTCAGTTCCTCGGCGATCAGGATCGAACCGGCGGGGATTTTCGGCTCCTCGACCGGCTGGCCGGTGAGGATGCCAAGGACGCGTCGGCCCACATCGCGCAGATCGGCGGCGCGACCGGCCATGATCTCGTTTTTGAGCCTGGACAGACGCTCGGCGTGGGTCGTGTAGGCACGCTGCCAGGCGAAGGCCGCGCCCTTGCCTTTGGCGATGGCGCTCTCGGCGATGTCGATCAGGTCCGGATCGCCCAGCAGTTCCTGATGCGCGGCGAAGATGGCCGCCTTCTTGGCGTCCGACTGCGCCTTCAGTTCGGTCTGCAACGCCTCCAGCTCGTTCTTGCCACGGTCGAGCGCGTCTTCGAGCTTGCGCCGCTCCTTACGCGGGTCGGTGTCGCCGGTCTCGGGAACCTGGATCTCCTCGCGGCGCAATTGGTAGACCTTGCCGACCCCCAGGCCGGGGGACGCGGCTACGCCCAGCAGCAGATTCGGATCGTCCGACAGGGGGCGGGGGGCCGGGGCCTTGGCCGGATCGGGTTCGGTGGTGGCTGGGGCCGGGGCGGGCCGACTGCCCTCGTCGCCGAGTCCGGCGGCCAGCTCCGGCGCGAGTGCATCGATGGCCACCTGGGAGTCCGGACCCTCCGCGATCAGCACCACCTTGTCCCCCAGGGCGATTTCGAGTCCCATGATGGAGGTGACGCTCTTGGCGTTGGCCTGATCGTCGCCGCGCTGGAGCAGGATTTTGGACGCGAACCCTTTGGACAGGTTGGCGAGCACGGCGGCCGGGCGGGCATGCAGGCCGGTTGGATTGGGGATCAGGATGGCGTCGGAGGTCACGCGCTTGCCCGCGATCTCGGCGGCAGCGCCAGCGCCTTCCGCCAGGGTCAGCGTCAGACAGGGATCCTGACCGCCCCGCACCCGTCCGCTCGCCTGGACCATCCCGGCGATCGCCTCGCCATTGGTCACGATCATCAGCGTTAGAAGGCTCTTGGCGCGGGTGGCCAGAAAGTCGGCTTCGAAGGCGATCAGCGCATCGCCCGTGGCGACCTGCTGTCCCAGCGTCACCTTCGGGGTGAAGCCCTCGCCCTTCAGCGTCACGGTGTCTAGACCGATGTGCATCAGGATCTCGATTCCTTCGCCGGTGGTCAGGGTCACCGCATGACCGGCGTGATGGAGCTGGCTGATCGTCCCCGGACAGGGTGCCGTGAGCACCTGACTCAGGGGGTCGATCGAGAGTCCATCACCGACCATTTTCTGCGAAAAAACCGGGTCCGGAACCTGTTCGAGTGGAAGGATGATCCCGTCCAGGGGCGCGCGAAGCTCAAGTGTAACCACTGCGATTCTCCTGTGGATGGACGGTCAGAATTGCACGCTCACCTTGGCGCCAATGAGCAGCGCATTGTCGATATCGCCGGTGCCCGCTGGACGGATGACATACTGAAGATCCGGCTGAATGGCGATGCCGTGGCCCAGGACGAACTTGTGATTGAGTTCGATCACCGCCTCGTAATCCTTTTCGGCCAGATCCTGGGCGTTACGCGCCACATTGACGCGGTCGCCGAACCAGCCGCTGGTGATCGCCAGCCCCGTGGTGTCCCTGGGACGCGCGCGGAAGAGACCCTCATAGATCAGGCCGGTGTTGAAGTACCAGGTCATGGGATTGACGTCGTCGGTCAGGCTGAAGACGACCGCCCCGAAGCCTGAGAGCCCGCGATCCGCGCCGGCGCTCTCGCGGTAGAGCATCTGATCCGCCAGCACCCAGCCCATGGCGTTGCCCGTCTCGGTGGCGTTGTCGAGTCGCCCGACATTCTGGAACTCGCCGGTCATGTAGTAGCCGCCGATCTTATAGACCCCCGGCAAGGCGTCCTTGGAATCGCGGTTGACGTGATAGTGAATCTCGCCCGCCAGGGTCACGCCGTTGTCGCCGAAGCCCCAACTGGTGCCGTGATCGTTGTGGCTGGGGCTCGCCGGGTCGCCTTCCTTACCCTCGGGGTCACCGTCGTAGACGGCCGCCTGAATGGTCCAGTTTCTCGCGGGGGTGTCATAGCGCGCCCGCGCGCCCCAGGTCGCCAGCGGATAGGCGGTGAAGGTGAAAGGGTTCTGCAGGAACACCGGCTTGGGACTGCCGCAGAATGAATTGTTGAAGAACTGGCAGTAGAGCGGCGAACGCAGGAAATCGTCGTTCGCGATCAGACGCCCATAGGCGAGGTTGAGCCGGTCATCGAGCAGGCGGGTATTGAACTGGACATTGGCGAGCTTGACGTTCTGGCCGCCATAGAGTTCCTGGACGGTGAAGAGGTTGCCGCCCTCGGAGGGGGCGACGAAGCGCTCCGAGACACTCAGACCGTCACGTTTGGAGACCTGGATCAGCAGGTCGGTCCCGCCGATGCCCAGGAGGCGTTCGAGGTCGAAACCAAAATTCAGGCCGATATTGTCGGCATAGGTTCCGCCTTTTATCTCCCCGCCGGAGACATTGGCCATCGGCTCGGCGGTATAGCCCAGATTGATGGTCACGCCTTGTTCCTTCCAGCGATCGCGCGCACCGCCCCAGTTGCCGGTGAGATAATCGCTATTTGGAAAGTCGGTTGCCGCGGCCATCGGCGCGGCGAGGGCCGCGGCAATCGTCAGTGCCGCCAAATCGAATTTAGGGTGCGGACAATCCATCATGCGATCTGCGCTCCGATCAAGTTGACACGAGGGCGGCGCGGCGGGGGAGAGCGATTGATTCGGCGGGCCGCTCTTGACCCATGGACGATATCCCCTCGGACGTCCCGCACCGGTTGTGATTCTCGTCGCGGCGGCTTGAAGCCGTTCCGGCCACATCCTGTCATTTCCACGCATGTCTGTCGAGTCTGCCGGGATGCCTCCAGTAATTCTCGATTTTTGACGTAGGAGCCCGCTTGCGGGCGACTTGCGGACCTGCGGGTTTGCTTGCGGGCGACGGGGTCGGCAGACCCATAGGCGTTTGACAGGTCATGTCGCCCGCAAGCGGGCTCCTACGATGGCGGATGTCAGCGTTTTTCCCAGACACGGCGGATGCGGCTATCATTCCGACCTTTCAATCACAGCCTCCGGCGGATGTATTCAAGCGTGTCGAGCATCCTGATGCATCGCCCGGTTCTGGCCTGGGCGCTTTACGACTGGGCCAATTCAGCCTTCGCGACGACCGTGATGGCGGGGTTCTTTCCCGTTTTCTACAGCGCCATCAGCGGCGATCTGTCCATCCAGGACGCGCAATTCTGGTTCAACGTCGCGCTCTTCGGCGCCAGCCTGCTGGTGGCGATCGCCGCTCCAATTTTAGGCGCCATCGCGGATCGCGGCGGTAGCCGCAAGCGCTTTCTCGCCCTGTTCGCGATGATCGGCATCCTCATGACCGCCGGTCTTGTCTGGGTCCATGCTGGACAATGGCCGCTCGGACTCGCGCTCTTCGCGCTGGGGACCGTGGGGTTCTCGGGCGCCAACGTCTTCTACGACTCCATGCTCCCGGATGTCTCAAGCGCGCGCGATTTCGATCTCGTTTCGGCCTTCGGCTACGCGCTGGGGTATGTGGGCGGGGGACTGCTGTTTGCCGTCAATGTGCTGATGGTCAAGAACCCCGAGTGGTTCGGTCTCTCGGACCCCGGCGAGGCGGTTCGCGTCTCCTTTCTCTCCGTGGCCGTCTGGTGGGCGCTGTTCACGGTGCCGCTGCTGCGGTTCGTCAAGGAGACGCCCACCCAGGATCCGGCGCCGCCGGCGCGCGCGATACGCGAGGGCTGGCGACAGTTACGGCGCACACTGTCGGAAATCCGCAAGCTGCGCGCGATTCTGTTATTCCTCGTGGCCTACTGGATCTATATCGACGGGGTCAACACGGTCATCAAGACCGCCGTGTTTTTCGGCGATCGGGTGTTGGGGCTCGATCAGAGCGCCCTGATCGCCGCGCTGCTGGTTACCCAGTTCGTCGCCTTTCCCGCCGCACTCCTTTTTGGCTGGCTGGGTCAGCGAATCGGCGCGCGGCCAGCGATCCTCATCGGCCTTGCCGTCTATTTTCTGGCGATCGTCTATGCCTGGCGTTTCCTGCGCACCGCGGAGGATTTTTTAATCCTCGCCATCGCGATCGGACTGGTGCAGGGCGGCGTGCAGAGTCTGTCGCGATCGCTCTATGCCCGCCTGATCCCGGTCGACAAGAGCGCCGAATTCTTCGGGTTCTTCAACATGGTCGGAAAATTCGCCACAATCCTCGGGCCGCTCCTGATCGCGCTGACCCCGTTGGTGGTGCCCGGCGCTGGTCCGCGCGACAGCATCCTGTCGCTATCGCTCCTCTTTCTGATTGGTGGCTTCCTGCTGTGGCGGGTGAAACCGGAGGTCGTTCCTGGCGGTTCCAACGGTCGGGCGTAGTCTATAACGGTCTGATCTCGAATGGCTTGCGGCTGGACGCTGACCGCTGTTATCGCGTCAGGCGACCGTCGGCGTTTGGTTGGCGGACGTTCATCGGCCGCTCCTGTCCTGCCGCACGGTCGGCGTCAACTCCACCGTCGTCTGGCCGTTGCCGATCCAGACCTGACCGCCATCGATGGTGCACTGGAGATCCATGGAGCGCGCCACCAGTCCGGTCAGTGACTGCACCTCGACGCTGTTCAGGTCGAGCACCCGGAGATTGCGCAGACGTTGCAGGCTCGCGCCGTTCTGTTGCCACCAGAGGTCGCCCGCCCGGCCCGCGAAATTGATCGTCACCACGTCCTGGGCGCGTCCGCTGGCCTGGCGGAGCCGCCGCTCGTCCGGTTGACCCAGTTCGATCCAGCGCTCGATCTCGCCGCTCAGGCTGCGCTGCCAGAGGTCCGGTTCGTCGTCGGTGGACAGTCCCTTGGTGAAGCTCAACAGCGGGTCGGCGAAGAGACAGAAGGCGAACAGCCGGACCATCATCCGGGTATCGGTTTCGGAGGGATGACGAGCCAGAGTGAGCGCATGGCTAGCGTAATAGTGACGGTCCATGTCGCTGATCTGAACCTGCGCCTTGAACACGGTTGCCTTGAGGGCCATGGAGTCTATCCTGGAATGAGTGAGTGACGCCCCAAGCGGGGCAGACGCTCATGGTAACCGCGAAAGCGCGCCAATACCGGCATGATCCTTGGTCATGCCGATCATTCATTCATCGGAGATGAGGTGTTCCCATGGCTCAATGGCGTGACGTTGCGAAAGCGTTTGCCCTGGCCGATGGCCATATCAGTCAGAAAGAAGTCGACGTCTTGCGTAAGGCGTTATTCGCGGACGGACGGATTTCCAAGAGCGAACTGGATTTTCTAAAAGAAATCAAAAAGGAGGCGACATCGTCGGTGCAGTTGCTCGATGCCTTGATCGCGGATTGCGAAAAGTCGCTCGACTGACGCTGCATTCAGTCCTGGCCGCCGCTCGCATGCAACGCATCCAGTTTCCCGACCATCTGATCTGGGGCGCGGCGACGGCGGCCTTTCAGATCGAGGGGGCCGCCGACCTGGATGGCAAGGCGCCGTCGATCTGGGATCGCTTCACGGCGCGGCGCGGCCGGATTCTGGACGGCACGGACGCCAGCGTTGCCTGCGACCACTACCGGCGCTATCGCGAGGATCTGGATCTCATGGCGGCGCTTGGATTGGGCGCCTATCGCTTCTCCATCTCCTGGCCGCGGGTGATCTCCAGCCCCGCGCGGCGGGCGAATCGGTTGGGCCTCGATTTTTACGACCGGCTGGTGGATGGACTGCTCGCACGCGGGATTCGACCGTTCGCGACCCTCTACCACTGGGATCTGCCCTGGTTCGAGCAGCAGCGCGGCGGCTGGGAGTCGCGCGACACCGTCTGGCGCTTTGCCGACTATGCCGAGGCGGTCGCGCGCGCCCTAGGCGATCGGGTCAAGCATTGGGTCACCATCAACGAGCCGCTCACGATCGCCACTGCGGGCTATGTCTCCGGCGACCACGCGCCCGGTCGACGCCATCCGCTGCGCGCCTTTCGCGTCGCCCACCACCTCCTGCTGGCCCATGGCGCCGGCCTTCAGCGTCTGCGCGCGCACGTCGCCGATGCCGCTGTCGGGCCGGCGCTCAACCTCTTCCCGGTGCTCCCGTGTCGGCGCTCGGATGTGCGTCTGGCCGAGCGGATCGATGCACTGGCGAATCGACTCTTCGCCGATCCGATCCTGGCCGGACGCTATCCGACGTCGCTCCGGCGTCTGCTAACCGTCTACCGACGGACCTTGCGTCCGGGCGATCTGGCGCTCATCGGCCAGCCGGTCGATTTCGTCGGCGTCAACCACTATTCGCACCTCATCGTGGAACGCAACTGGCTGCCCTGGCTGGGTTTTCGGCTGGCGCGCAGCCTCGATCCGAACGCCCGGCACACCGACATGGACTGGCAGATCGAGCCGCGCAGCTTTCTCGATACCCTGACCTGGCTGCGCGAGCGTTACGGCAATCCGCCGGTCTATATTACCGAGAACGGCGCGGCCTTCGTCGATCGGGTCGAGTCGGACGGGAGCGTGCGCGACCCGCAGCGGCGCGACTATCTGGAGGGCTATCTGTTCATGCTGCACCGCGCCATGGACGCGGGCAGCGATGTGCGCGGGTATTTCGTCTGGAGCCTGCTGGACAATTTTGAATGGTCCCTGGGCCTGTCGAAGCGCTTTGGGTTGATCCATGTCGACTATCGAAGCCTGCGGCGGACACCCAAGCTCAGTGCGCGCTGGTATGCGGACGTGTGCCGCACCGGCGGTTTCGATCTCGACGACTCTCTGTATCGATCGCTGCTTGACACGGCGCTCGACGACTCGCTGGAACTGATCTAACCCGCGCCAGCGCCTGTCATTGGAGACGCGATTCAATTTCATCGGGGGACAACATGAAGGCCAGTGTCATCATCCCAACCCTGAACGAAGCCGAACTCCTCCCCGGATTGCTGGATCGGCTCGACCGCCAGACCTTCCGCGACTTCGAGATCATCGTGGCCGATGCCGGGTCGAGCGACGAGACGCGCGCGATCTGCCGCGCGCGAGGCGTGAACCTGACCGAGGGCGGAATGCCCGCAGCGGGCCGCAACCGCGGCGCCGCGGTGGCGCGCGGCGAGCGGCTGTTTTTTTTCGACGCCGATGTCCTGCCGCCGGCGGATTTTTTGGAAAAGGCGCTTGGAGAGATGGACGCGGAGGGGATTCGACTCGCGACCTGTTGGTTCGAGCCGGATTCCGACAATCCGCTCGATGCGCTTCTCTTCGAGCTTGCCAACCAATTCGTCAAGCTCAGTCTCAAGACCGCGCCGCATGCCGGCGGTTTCGCCATTTTCGTCGATCACGAACTTTTCGACCGTGTCGGCGGCTTCGACGAAGCGCTCCGGCTGGCCGAGGATCACGACTTCGTCAAGCGCGCCGCCCGCCATGCCCCGCTGCATCTGCTCGAATCCACCCAGATTCGCATGAGCGTGCGGCGTCTGGAAAAGGACGGTCGCTTCAGCTACAGCGCCAAGTGTCTCCAGGTCGAACTGCACCGACTTTTCAAGGGCGAGGTGACCGAAGACATCGTCGATTACCAGTTTGGCTACGCGCCCTCGGGCAACAATAACGGAGCGGACGAGGGACTGAAGCGGCTGATCGAGCGGATGGCGGTCTGGAGACGCGAGCATGCCGCGACGCTCAAGCGAGTCGCGCGTGACGTGAAGCAGGCACCGGAGGTGCAGGACGCCATGGCCGAACTCAGGCGCAATTTCGATACCTTGAAGGAGGCCGTGCGGGCCTATCTGTCACGCTGATGCGAGTCGCATAAAGAACCCCCGACGCCCTGGGGTAAAGACGTCGGGGGAATGCTTTCCCGGCAGAGCTGCCGGTACTTGAGGCTGCCAGGGGGATGAACAGCCCCGTTTCGCTCGTAAAATGTGACCGGAGTCACTTGGCGAAGTTCCGCGGGCGCTGTCCGAAATCTTCTTGGGAATTTGGAATTTCCGGGAAACGTCAACCCAAACTTGATCCGTTCGCGGTGACATTGAATCTGTTCGTCCCAAAGCCTGTCTTGAGCGAAGCCGAAGGTCTCATGGGTTCAGTCGGACGATCCGTTCATCTAAACGATCTCCGTACCGTTCGAGGCGCTGCCATTCAGTTAAGGCGATTTCCGGGAAAGACTTTACCGATTTTCCGTTCATCCTTCGATACGCTCAGGACGAACGGAAAATCGCGCTCCGAAGCCGACATTGAATCCGTTCGTGGTGAGCTTGTCGAACCATGAACGGATTCAATGTCGCAACGAACGGATGCAATATTACATCGCCATGCCCCGCGGACCGTGGCTTGTCGCACTGGCTTTCCTTGTTCTGTTCGCGCCCACCACGGAACCATCAGGATGACACCGGAAGAATTTATCGCAAACTGGAAAGGGAACCGGCTCAACGAACGTGCCGGCGCGCAACAAAACTTTAGCGACCTCTGCGAACTGCTCAGCGTCGAGAAGCCGCGCGATCCCGACAACTCCCGACTCCATGAGAGATGGGCATTGCAGATGGGCAGTAGCCTTGAGGATCGCCTCCGCTATACATCGTCCAGCACTTTTCGGACCTTCCCCTTCCCCGAAGGACTGACCCCGGCCAATACCAACCAAGGAACCGAGACACTCGAATCGGGCGCCGTGATCCCGACCGTCGACACCGAGCGTCGGCCACACGCCCAGGCCATCGCCGAGGCCGCGCACCGTCTCAACGCACTGCGCGAGAACTGGCTGAACCCGCCCGAGTGGATCGAACGCATCCCCGAAGTCGTCCCCGGCTACCCGGAGCGGATCGTACCCAAGACCGAACACGCTGCCGAGCTGAAGAAACGCACCCTCACCAACCTCTACAACACGCCCCCGGCCTGGCTGGTCAATCACCATCAAGCACTCGATACGGCGGTGGCGAACGCCTACGGCTGGAGCGACGACACGCCGGCCTTGTCCGACGCCGAGATTCTGCGCCGCCTGCTGGCGTTGAACCTCGCGCGGATCGGATCGGACTAGCGTCCGCGCTCTGCCTCCCACCTTTCATCCACTGCCATTAAGAGGGTGTAGACAAAATCAAACCGTTGTGGTCAACCGCCGCAGCAGGATGCGCGCCTCCGCCAGCCAAACCCAGGTTTCGGAGACCGCTGGCAGACGGTCATGATGCATGATCAATCGACGGGCACGCTCATTCCACGCATGGGTGCGCTCGACAACCCAGCGCTTCGGCAGCGGAACGAAGCCGTCGGCGTTGGCGATCACCACTCGGTCAGGCGCCCCGTCCACGTGCCAGGAGCCAACGCTTTTGTTGGCTGGATGGCGCACGACTTCCACGCGGATCGCGTGGGTCTGCTCGGTGGTTTGGGCAAATTGACCGGCGTAGGCGCTATCGACAAACAGCGTGTTGATCTGGGGGTACTTGGCGGCCGTGTCAGCGACGGCGCCCGAGGCGGCATCGCGGTCCTGAAGATTGGCCGCGACCACGCTCACCGCCAACACGAACCCCAAGGTATCGACCACCAGGCTGCGCTTGCGCCCCTTGACCTGCTTGCCCGCATCAAAGCCGCTCGGTCCACCCTGCGGCGAGCCGCGGGTCGATTGCGCATCCAGCACCGCCGCCGTCGGCGCGATCTCACGCCCCTCGCGTTCGCGCCATTGCCCCCGCAGTCGATCATGCATCTGCTCAAACTTCCCAGCCGCACTCCAACGGCGAAACGTCTTGTAGACATTCTGCCAAGGCGCGAAATCGTGCGGCAGCATCCGCCACGCGCACCCCGTGCGCACCACGTAGCAACACGCCTCCAGGATGCTCCGGCGCGACACGCGGGGCGGTTGACCCCGCCCGCCCGGCATCTCAAAGAGAGCGGCGACCAAGTCCCACTCCGCATCGGTCAGACAACTTGGGTAGCTTTGGTCGGGGTCGTGGCGACGATGCGCATCCGTATACCCATACCGACGCGGCGTTGCGCGCGCTTGCGCCTCGAGACCACTCTCGCCCCGGAGGCGCGTGACGCCCGCCTCCCGCAAGGACTTGCGAATCGTTGCTTCATGAGCCTCGATTCCCGTCCGTGCCGCGAGTTCCCGGGCAATCTCTGACAGCGTGGAGGTCGGGCGATCCGTGACAATTTGACGCAATACCGCTTGCTCCGCCTCGTGAATCTTGGGGGGACGACCAGCTTTCGACATCAGCGCACACCAGCTCAGTTGTAGACTGGTATACAAATAGCAGCTCAATTATTTTTGTCTACACCCTCTAAGAAACTGTTCATTTACAGGTTCCCGATATTTGTCCGACAGGGTGATTTTCCGGAAAAGATTTGACCGGTTTTCCGTTCGTCCTGAGCTTGTCGAAGCCTGTCATGAGCTTGTCGAATGGGACGAACGGAAAACCTCGCTCCGAGGCCGACATTGCATCCGTTCATGGTTCGACAAGCTCACCACGAACGGATGCAATGTCACCACGAACGGCTGCAATGTCACCACGAACGGCTGCAATGTCACCACGAACGGCTGCAATGTCACCACGAATCGCGCGTAACGATGCGTCCGTGACGGACGCGGTTCAATGCGCCTCGTCCCAATTCTCGCCAACGCCAATATCCACGATCAGCGGAACCGCCAGTTCGGCCGCCGACTCCATGGCGCTCCGAATCCGCACGCTGGCTATCTCGACGGCATCCTCCGCCACCTCGAACACCAGTTCGTCATGGACCTGCATGATCATGCGAACCGGCGGGCGTTCCGACTGAATCCATTGATCCAGCGCGATCATGGCGCGCTTGATGATGTCGGCGGCGGTGCCCTGCATGGGGGCGTTGATGGCGGTGCGCTCGGCGCCCGCGCGTCGCCCCTGGTTGCTGTGGCCGATGTCGGCGAGATAGAGCCGACGCCCGAACAGGGTTTCGACATAGCGGTCTTCGCGGGCCTGGGCGCGGATGCGGTCCATGAACGCCCGCACCCCCGGATAGCGGGCGAAATAGCGGTCCACGTACTCCTGGGCGGCGCCCCGCTCGATGCCGAGCTGACGCGCCAGTCCAAAGGCCGACATGCCATAGATGAGCCCGAAATTGATCGCTTTGGCCGAACGACGCTGTTCGCTGGTCACTGACTCGGGTGCGAGACCCAGAATCTCCGCCGCCGTGGCGCGGTGGATGTCCTGGCCCGTGACGAAGGCGTTGAGCAGCCGTTCGTCGCCGGAGAGATGGGCCATGATCCGCAGCTCGATCTGCGAGTAGTCGGCGGCGAGCATCCGGTATCCCGGCTCCGCGATGAAGGCACGACGGATCAGCCGGCCTTCCTCGGTGCGGATGGGGATGTTCTGTAGATTCGGATCGCTGGACGACAGGCGCCCGGTGGCGGCGACCGCCTGATGGTAAGAGGTATGCACCCGCCCGGTTTCGGGGTTGACCATCTGGGGCAGCTTGTCGGTGTAGGTGGATTTGAGTTTCGAAAGACTGCGGTGTTGGAGGATGAGACCGGGGAGTTCATGACCGTCCGCCGCCAGTCGCTCCAGCACGTCCTCGGAGGTGGACGGCGCGCCCTTGGGGGTCTTGGCGACCACCGGCAGACCCAGCTCCTCGAAGAATATGGCCCCGATCTGCTTGGGCGAGCCGATGTTGAACGGATGGCGGGCGCTCGCGTATGCCTGGGTCTCCAGCTCGGCGATGCGCCGGCCCAGATCCTGGCTCTGACGGGCCAGCAGGCCGCTGTCGATCCGCACCCCGGTACGCTCGATCCGCGACAGGATGGGGACCAGCGGCATCTCGATGGAACGATACAGATGGGCCAGCGAGGGGGTCGCCTCCAGCCGGGGCCAGAAGGCCCGATGTAGCCGCAGCGTGATGTCGGCGTCCTCGGCGGCATAGTGGCCGGCCTGCTCCAGCGGGATCTGATCGAAGCTGAGCTGCTTGACTCCCTTGCCCGCGATGTCCTCGAAATGCACCGTGTCGTAGTCCAGATATTTCTTGGCTAGCGCGTCCATGTTGTGCCGGGTGGCGGTGCTGTCGAGCACATAGCTTTCGAGCATGGTGTCGTGGGCGATGCCGCGCAGTTCGATGCCATGACGGGCCAGTACGCTCATGTCGAACTTGAGATTCTGACCAACCTTGGAGCGGCTGGCGTCCTCCAGCAGCGGTTTCAATCGGGCTAGAACCCGGTCGCGGTCGAGCTGATCCGGGGCGCCGGGATAGGCGTGGGCGACCGGAACATAGGCCGCCTGGCCGGGCTCGATGGCGAAGGACAGACCCACCAGGTCGGCGCGCATGTAGTCGAGACCGGTGGTTTCGGTATCGAACGCAAACAGCGCGGCCGACTCCAGGCGCCGCATCCAGATCTCGAAGGCGTCCGGGGTGAGGATCAGATCATAGTCGACGTGGGGCAGGGCCGCCGGGGGCACTGGCTCTGGCGCTGGCGGTGTGTCGGCCTGCTGGGCGATTCCGTCGAGGGTCGCGAGCAGACGGCGCGATTCGAAGCGTTCGTACCAGCCGCGCAGGGTTTCCACGTCGGGCGGGGTTCGGCGCAGATCCGTGGGGCCATACTCAAGCGCGACATCGCGCTTGATGGTGGTGAGCTGGCGCGACAGCGGTAACTGGTCGAGCGCCGCGCGCAGGTTTTCCCCGATCTTACCCTTGATCGTCCCCGCGTTGGCGATCACGCCCTCCAGTCCGCCGTATTCGGCGATCCACTTCACGGCGGTCTTTTCGCCGCACTTCGGCACGCCGGGCACATTGTCGGCGCTGTCGCCCATCAGGCTCAGATAATCGACGATGCGCTCGGGCGGGACGCCAAATTTCTCCCGCACCCCGGCCGGGTCCAGCAGAGTATCGGTCATGGTATTGACCAAGGTGACATGCTCGTCAACGAGTTGCGCCATGTCCTTGTCGCCAGTCGAGATCAGGGTCGGGATGCCCATGGCGGCTGCCTGGGTGGCGAGCGTACCGATGACGTCATCGGCCTCGACCTCCGGAATCACCAGCAGCGGCAGACCCATCGCCCGAATGACTTCCTGTAATGGTTGGATCTGTTCGCGCAGATCCTCCGGCATCGGCGGGCGATGCGCCTTGTACGCGGGATAAAGATCGTTGCGAAAGCTCTTGCCGGCGGCGTCGAAGACCACCCCGAGATATTCCGGCCGATGTTCCTCGATCAGTTTGCGCAGCATGTTGAGCACGCCCAGCAGGGCGCCGGTCGGCTCGCCCCTGGAGTTGGTCAGCTTGGGCAGCGCGTGATAGGCGCGAAACAGATAGCCGGAGGCGTCGACCAGGATCAGGGGGTATTTGGGTGGCATGTGGCGTCTCGATCGGATAGGGCGTCCCGCTGGGGACGAATGCCCGAACGTTAGCACAAGCCGCGTTCTCTTCGACCTCGACCCGTCGACGGCGGAGTCTTGGACGTTGTCAAATTTACTTGACATTATTTTCTGTCAGTCTATCCTGACACGTAGGATCACTTGCGAATACTAGTAAGTCCACTGATAGACCTCCTGATTCAACTAGGTCTTTCCATTGGACCTGATCCGACGGCGACTTTCTCCGCTGGTTGCTCACGGCAACCGGGAAGGGAGTCAGGGCGATGTCATCAAAGTGGGAGGCCAGCACATGGCTGAGCAGCAGAAAAGCAGTATTTCGAGCATTTCGGGGCTTACCGAGGCACAAGCAAAAGAATTTCATGCACAGTTCAAGGTGACCTATACCGCGTTTGTCGGTTTGGCTGGCGCCGTTCATCTGTTCATTCTCGCGGCGAAACCCTGGTTTTGAACCCCGGTTCCAATCATTCGGCATTTAAGAGGATCTACTAATGGAATTCATGGGTTACAAACCGCTTGAGCAAGATTACCGGTTCTGGATGGTCGTCAATCCCGGCACTTGGCTAATCCCGATTCTGATGGTTGTTTTGGGGATTGCGCTGCTGGTGCACATGTACGCATTTTCCCTGCCGGGTCAGGGATTCAGCGCCAAGGCAGAAGCGGCTCCGGTGGTCGAAGCGGCTCCGGCTGTCGAAGCGGCGCCGGTTGCGGCTCCCGCGCAGTGAATTGAGAGGGTTGTGACGGGCTCCGTCATGACTGGGTAACCGCTTTATGTAATCAAATGAAGCGATTGAATGAAGCGGTATTGTCATTAATCCCTGAAGGGAAGGTGAATCAATGTCCTCGCTATCCGGCTTGACCGAACAACAAGCAAAAGAGTTCCACGAGCAGTTCAAGATTACCTATACCGCCTTTGTTGGCCTTGCGGCCCTGGCGCACATGATGGTGCTTGCCGCGAATCCCTGGTTTTAATCCTGACCACCTGACGAGAACAAGACAATGAGCGAAATCGCAAAGCCCAAGAATCCCGATGACGATTGGAAAATCTGGCTGGTGGTGAATCCGTCGACCTGGTTAATGCCGATCCTGTTTGCCGTGCTGCTGATCGTGCTGACCGTGCATATCACCGTCCTGAACCTTGGTTGGTTTACCTGGGGCTGAGGCTGTTCGGGGACTGCGGCCGCCGACTGGCTGGCGGCAGTCCCATGAAGGTCGCGTGATGAGCATTGATCGCCGTTTCGGCCTAATCCGATCTACTCGGCCAGAGCGGATTCAGGCATCGCCGTTGCGTTGACGGCCCGCGGGGTGCATCGTGACCTCGTATGCGTTCTGCGAAATTTCAACGTCGATGGTCGGAATGGCGATCAATGCTTTTTAACGTCGCGGCGAGTGTCGTTGCGCGGAGTGGCCGTCTCATACATCAATGAAGCGGTATTTTCATGAGTCCTTAAGTGGGGAATAAGTCGATGAATGGCTTAACTGAACAGCAAGCAAAAGAGTTCCATGCACAGTTCAAGATTACCTATACCGCCTTTGTTGGCCTTGCGGCCCTGGCGCACATGATGGTGCTTGCCGCGAACCCTTGGTTTTAATCCTGACCACCTAACGAGATCAAGACAATGAGCGAAATCGCAAAGCCGAAGAACCCCGATGACGATTGGAAAATCTGGCTGGTGGTCAATCCGTCGACCTGGTTGATGCCGATCCTGTTTGCCGTGCTGCTGATCGTGCTGACCGTGCACATCACCGTCCTGAACCTTGGTTGGTTTACCTGGGGCTGAGGATGTTGCAGGGACTGTGGTCGCCACGGCGGCGGCAGTCCCAAGAGATTGTTGCGTCATCGTCTCCCTGGTCAGCGGTGATCGTCCGTCGCGATCCCGTGTCAGTGGGTCACGGCCATTCAGTTAAGCCGTTCATGGTTCGAGGGCCTCACCACGAACGGCTTAACTGAATGGCCATGGCCTCACCACGAACGGTTTAACTGAATGGCCGTGGTGTCAGTGGGGCCGTTCGCGATCTGTCTATCGACCTGGTGAAACGACACTCAAATTCCCATGAAAGAGCCCCTTTTCATCCGCCCCCTGAGTGCCGAGGAGCGGCAGACCCTGGAAGCCGGCCTTTGCGCATCCGATTCCTTCATCCGGCGCCGCTGCCAGATTCTGCTGTCCAATGCCGATGGTCATACGGCCCCGAAACTTTCCGTCATGCTCGGTTGCGCCTCGGAAACCGCGCGTAGTGCCCTGCGCGCCTTTGCTGTCGAGGGGCTGGAATGTCTCAACGCGAAGTCGCGCCGCCCCAAGAATCTCCACCGTCCCTTGCTGGAGGGCGAGCAAGCCGAGCAACTCCGTGCGTTACTCCACTTTCATCCGCGGGAGTTTGGCAAATCGGCCAATCTCTGGACCCTGTCCTTGATCGCTGAAGTTGCCTTCGAGCGTGGCCTGACTGGACGGTTGTTGTGCATTGAAGCGATTCGGCAGGTGTTGAAGCGGCTGGGAGTCGACTGGAAGCAGGCCAAACACTGGTCTGCCAACCCCTTCTTGCGCGATGCGCGTCGAGAAGCGCCGCAGTCTGCTGTCCGTGCGGGTGGCGACAACGCCGGAATTCCCGCCGTTGCCTGGCGAGTGTAAAAAACTTGACATCCTGGCATGTCAAGCTAATCTGACACGTAATATCACGTATCTATCCTGTTTTATTGACTGGCGTAGACTCGTTATTTCGGTAGTGCGTGATCGGTCGGCGGCGTTTGCGAAGTGCGGTCGAGGCGGCTCCGATCATGTGTTTTTGGTTGTGGCGAGTTCCGTCATGACTTTTGGTCGTTGTTTCATCCATGAAGCAGCGTGTCATCAATTCCCGATGGGGAGATCCTTCGATGAATGGCTTAACCGAACAGCAGGCGAAAGAGTTCCACGAGCAGTTCAAGATTACCTATACCGCCTTTGTTGGCCTTGCGGCCCTGGCGCACATGATGGTGCTTGCCGCGAACCCTTGGTTTTAATCCTGACCACCTAACGAGATCAAGACAATGAGCGAAATCGCAAAGCCGAAGAACCCCGATGACGATTGGAAAATCTGGCTGGTGGTCAATCCGTCGACCTGGTTGATGCCGATCCTGTTTGCCGTGCTGCTGATCGTGCTGACCGTGCACATCACCGTCCTGAACCTTGGTTGGTTTACCTGGGGCTGAGGATGTTGCAGGGACTGTGGTCGCCACGGCGGCGGCAGTCCCAAGAGATTGTTGCGTCATCGTCTCCCTGGTCAGCGGTGATCGTCCGTCGCGATCCCGTGTCAGTGGGTCACGGCCATTCAGTTAAGCCGTTCATGGTTCGAGGGCCTCACCACGAACGGCTTAACTGAATGGCCATGGCCTCACCACGAACGGTTTAACTGAATGGCCGTGGTGTCAGTGGGGCCGTTCGCGATCTGTCTATCGACCTGGTGAAACGACACTCAAATTCCCATGAAAGAGCCCCTTTTCATCCGCCCCCTGAGTGCCGAGGAGCGGCAGACCCTGGAAGCCGGCCTTTGCGCATCCGATTCCTTCATCCGGCGCCGCTGCCAGATTCTGCTGTCCAATGCCGATGGTCATACGGCCCCGAAACTTTCCGTCATGCTCGGTTGCGCCTCGGAAACCGCGCGTAGTGCCCTGCGCGCCTTTGCTGTCGAGGGGCTGGAATGTCTCAACGCGAAGTCGCGCCGCCCCAAGAATCTCCACCGTCCCTTGCTGGAGGGCGAGCAAGCCGAGCAACTCCGTGCGTTACTCCACTTTCATCCGCGGGAGTTTGGCAAATCGGCCAATCTCTGGACCCTGTCCTTGATCGCTGAAGTTGCCTTCGAGCGTGGCCTGACTGGACGGTTGTTGTGCATTGAAGCGATTCGGCAGGTGTTGAAGCGGCTGGGAGTCGACTGGAAGCAGGCCAAACACTGGTCTGCCAACCCCTTCTTGCGCGATGCGCGTCGAGAAGCGCCGCAGTCTGCTGTCCGTGCGGGTGGCGACAACGCCGGAATTCCCGCCGTTGCCTGGCGAGTGTAAAAAACTTGACATCCTGGCATGTCAAGCTAATCTGACACGTAATATCACGTATCTATCCTGTTTTATTGACTGGCGTAGACTCGTTATTTCGGTAGTGCGTGATCGGTCGGCGGCGTTTGCGAAGTGCGGTCGAGGCGGCTCCGATCATGTGTTTTTGGTTGTGGCGAGTTCCGTCATGACTTTTGGTCGTTGTTTCATCCATGAAGCAGCGTGTCATCAATTCCCGATGGGGAGATCCTTCGATGAATGGCTTAACCGAACAGCAGGCGAAAGAGTTCCACGAGCAGTTCAAGATTACCTATACCGCCTTTGTTGGCCTTGCGGCCCTGGCGCACATGATGGTGCTTGCCGCGAATCCCTGGTTTTAATCCTGACCACCTGACGAGAACAAGACAATGAGCGAAATCGCAAAGCCCAAGAATCCCGATGACGATTGGAAAATCTGGCTGGTGGTCAATCCGTCGACCTGGCTGATGCCGATCCTGTTTGCCGTGCTGCTGATCGTGCTGACCGTGCATGTCACCGTCCTGTCGCTCGGCTGGTTTACCTGGGGCTGACATTGACGCGGGGATGGTCGCGATCCTTGCGATTGCCGCGATCCCCTACCGCGCATCTCCTGTAGATCCCGAACCCTGTGGCAAGGGATTGCCCACAGGTTGAACCATGAATCACCCTCATTAATACAGGGATGCTGTGCGACAGCCTCCCGCTTTCTCTGCTGGCTGGGTTAAAATAACGAGCGCTTGAGGGCTATGTGCCCTTGATGAGCATCACCTCCCTCGTTCCCGAAGACGGTCATCTAAGATCGCGACAGCGACGAATGACCTTCAAATCCCAGGTACATCCATGCAGACTGGACCACATAACGGCCCTGACTCCCCTTCGCTCGCGAAATGCCGCACCGGTATTCGTGGCCTTGACGAAATCACCGAGGGCGGACTTCCGCGGGGGCGGCCGACGCTGGTCTGCGGCGCGGCGGGCAGCGGTAAAACCCTGTTGGCGATGGAGTTCATCGTCCGTGGCGCGCGCGAACTCGATGAGCCGGGTGTCTTCATGGCCTTCGAGGAGACCGAGGGCGAGCTGACCGCAAACGTCCATTCGCTCGGTTTCGATCTCGATGGACTGGTCGCCCGGAATCAGGTCGCGCTGGATTACGTCTATATCGAACGTAGCGAGATCGAAGAGACCGGCGATTATGGACTCGACGGGCTTTTTATCCGACTTGGCGGCATGATCGAACAGGTTGGCGCCCGGCGCGTCGCCCTTGACGGCATCGAGGCGTTGTTCGCCGCGCTGCCCAGCGAGGGGATCCTGCGCGCCGAACTGCGTCGACTGTTCCGCTGGCTCAAGGATCAGGGCGTGACCGCCGTCATCACAGGCGAGCAGGGCGAGAACACGCTCACCCGTCATGGTCTGGAGGAATACGTGAGCGACTGCGTCATCTTCCTCGACCATCGCGTCAACAATCAGGTCGCCACGCGCCGCCTGCGCATCGTCAAATATCGCGGCTCCCGACACGGAACCAACGAATATCCCGCGCTCATCGACGAGTTCGGTCTCAGCGTCCTGCCGATCAGCTCCGTCAGTCTCGACCATCGGGCGTCGCGCGAGCGGGTGTCCACCGGGATTCCGCGGCTGGATGCCATGCTCAGCGGCCAGGGCTACTTCAAGGGCAGCAGCGTGCTTATCTCCGGAACCGCCGGCGCCGGCAAGAGCAGCCTCGCGGCGGCGTTCGCCGACAGCGTCTGTCAGCGGGGCGGTCGCTGTCTCTACTGGTCGTCCGAGGAGTCCTCGGATCAGATTCTGCGTAACATGAGCTCGATCGGCATCGATCTCGGTCGGCACATCCAGTCCGGATTGCTGCAATGTTTCGCCGTCCGGCCTACCCTCTACGGGCTGGAGAATCATCTGGTCCGACTCCATAAGCTGGTGGGCGAACAGCGGCCCGAGGCGGTCATCCTCGACCCCATCACCAACTTCGCGGCGGTCGGCGATGCCGCCGAGGTCAAGATCATGCTGACGCGGGTGATCGACTTCCTGAAGAAGGAGGGCATCACGGCGGTCTTCACCAGTCTGACGCAGGGAGGCGGTCATGGTCAGTTGGAGCAGACCGACGAGGGAATCAGCACCCTGACCGATACCTGGCTGTTGGTACAGATGGTTCAGTCCGGTGGAGAACGGAACCGTCTGCTCTATGTTCTCAAGAGCCGCGGCATGGCGCATTCCAATCAGGTACGGGAACTGCTGCTCAGCGATCGCGGCATCGATCTGGCCGATGTCTACACCGGCACGGGACTGCTCCAGACCGGCTCGGAACGGCTTGCCCAGCAGTCTCGCGACCAGTCCGCGGCACTCGCCGAACGCCAGGCCAGCGAACGGCGCCGACGCCTTCTGGAAAAGGAGCGGCGCGTGCTTGCCGCGCGGATCCAGGCACTCCAGGCGCAGCTTGCCGGGGTGGAAGAGGACGCGGCGAGTGCCGAGTCGGAAGAGACGCAGCGCCTCGCGGCGACCGTCCAGACCGAGGCTGACATGAAGCTTGCCCGTTATGCCGATTGATACGGAGCGTTGAGACCATGAATCAATCCGTCACGGAACCGCGTCATCAGGATCAGGACGCCGAGTGCTGGTGTCTGCGACTCTATGTCGCGGGCCAGAGCCCGCGTTCGATCCAGGCTTTTCAGAATCTCAAGGAGTTGTGCGAGACGCATCTTGCCGGTCGTTATGAGATCGAGATCATCGACCTGATCGAGAATCCGCGACTGGCTCGGGGCGATCAGATCGTCGCGGTGCCGACACTGGTCCGCAAACTTCCCGAACCGGTGCGCAAGATCATCGGCGATCTCTCGAATACCGATCGGGTGCTGGTCGGGCTGGATTTGCGTCCGCGGGGCTGAACGTCAACCGATCAATCAGGGGTCACCATGGCGGGCAAAAGCAAGACGTTAACAGGGGGCGACTTATCGGGATCGACGCAAGGAGGCGATGGCCTCGCCAGCTTCGAGGTCGCGGCCCAGGCGCAAGCCAGCGCCGGCTATGTCCTCAGGCTCTATGTGGCCAGCCTGACGCCACGCTCCATGGCCGCGATCCGTTCGGTCAAGGAGGTCTGCGAGAAACATCTCCAGGGTCGTTATGAGTTGGAGGTCATCGATATCTACGAGCATCCGACGCTGGCCAAGGGCGAGCAGATCGTTGCCGCACCGACCCTGATCAAGCAACTGCCGTTGCCGCTGCGCCGCCTGATTGGCGACATGGCCGACGAGCAGCGGGTGCTGGTGGGACTGGATCTGCGTGCCAGGAACGACGGCAAAAGCACCAAGGGTTAGGGAGCACCCAATGCCAGGTTCAGCCAGCCACCCCACAATTGCCAGTCTTCAGGCCGAGAACGCGGAACTGCGAGCGCGTCTCGAAGAGGCCGAGGAAACCGTGCGGGCGATTCGCGAGGGCGAGGTCGACGCCGTCATCGTGAGCGGCAGCCAGGGCGATCGCGTCTTCTCGCTGATGGAGACCGAAAACCTGCACCGGTTGATGGTCGAGACGATGAACGAGGCCGGTCTCGCCATCTCCACGGACGGTCTGCTGCTCTACTGCAACGAATGCGCGGCTACCCTGCTGAAGCGGCCGCGCAATCGCCTGCTGGGTCGCCGGCTCGACGAGTTCGTGGCGCCTCGGGATTTGCGCCGGCTGCATGCCGTGCTGGCGACCTCGCCACGGGAAACCGCGGACGATCGGGTGGTGTTCCTTGCCGCGGACGGCGAAGAGGTGCCGCTGCACCTCTGGGCCAGCCGGCTCGATCGCCCGGAGGAGCCTCTGATCTGTCTGGTTGGCACCGATCTCACCCGGCTTGAGGCCGATCGGGCACTGGTCGCGCAGCTCGAAAAGCAGCAGCGGGCAATCTTCGCCTCCCGTGCCGAGGCGCTCGAACTCATGGCCGAGGCGGTGGAGGCGCGCGAGCAGGCGGCGCAATCGGCCCGCGAACTTCAGGAGAGCGATCAGCGCAAGGATGCTTTTCTCGCCACGCTCGCCCATGAGTTGCGCAATCCGCTCGCCGCGATTCTCAATGCGCTTGAGATCCTGCGCCAGAGCGATGTCCGCGATCCCCTCGCCAACCGTGCTCGGGAGGTCATGGAACGTCAGTTCGCGCATCTGGCGCGACTGGTCGACGATCTGCTGGAAGTCTCGCGCATCACCCGCGGCAAGATCGCGCTGCGCAGGGAGCCGGTCGAGTTGGCCACGATCATCGACAGCGCTGTGGAGACCGTTCGCCCACTGATCGATGCGGCTCAACAGCGACTCAGAGTAAAGCTGCCCCGTCAACCGCTGTGGCTGGGCGCCGATCAGATGCGCCTGGCCCAGGTCTTCGGCAACCTGCTCAACAACGCCACCAAATACACCGGCGCAGGGGGAGAAATCAGGCTCGATGTCCGGCGGCAAAACGGGGCGGTTCGGGTCACGGTGCGCGACACCGGGGTGGGCATCCCCGCCGACCTCTTACCGCGCGTGTTCGATCTCTTCCAGCAGGGCGATCCAGACCAGTTGCGGGTCCACGGCGGTCTCGGGATTGGGTTGTCGCTGGTGCGCAGCCTGGTCGAGCTGCATGACGGCTGGGTCGAGGCGCGGAGCGCCGGGCCAGGGCAGGGGAGCGAGCTGGTGGTCTCTCTTCCGCTTGCGAAAGGGCGAATGCGGACCTCGCAGCGACCAGCGAAGCCCGCGCCACCCCGCCTTCGTGACGGTGTCGGCTTGTCGCCAGACTGCCGTATTTTGGTCGTCGACGACAACCGGGACGCCGCGAACAGCCTGGCGGCGCTGCTCGAACTCAAGGGTGGCGCCGTGCACGTCGCCTATGACGGACCCTCGGCCCTCGCGGTCATGGACGAACTCAGGCCGAACCTGGCGATTCTCGATCTGGGCATGCCTGGTATGGATGGCCACGAGGTGGCCCGCCGTATCCGCGCGCGTCCGGAGTGCCGGGAGACCACGCTGATTGCGATGACCGGACGCTGTCAGGAGACGGATCGGCAGGGCTCGCTGGACGCCGGGTTCGATCACCATCTCGTCAAGCCGGTGCCGCTGGACGTCCTGGACGCCCTGCTGCTGGCCTTTCAGGATCGACCATCCGGGGATTCCGAGTTGTCCGGCATCGCAAGGATCGCATGCCCAGAGTCCTCCGGGCCGGCGCCGAGGCAGCGATTCGCGACGCTGATTCGGGCGCTGGAGCAGGAGCAGGAGACGGATACCGAGCGCGACCGGCAGGCCGATGCCATGGAGCCGATCTTCGCCGCGCTGATCCATGATCTGGCGCAACCCTTGAATACCGTGGGGTGCTATGCCGTCGCGGCGCGTAACCTGGCCATCAAATCGGGCGGCGACCCGGCGCGTCTGTGCGAGGCGCTCCGCGGGATCGATCAACAGATCCAGCTTGCCGGCACGGCCATGGATCGTCTGCGCGAGCGGTTTCGCGGCAGGGCGTTACCCTTCGCGGGTCATTCAAGCGATGATGGCATGGATGTCGCGCGCAATGACTGAGAGCGCAGGGAGGCGGGTCGATTGATCTCCCGATGAAGCGATCCGCGAGCGCGGGTTGTCGCCCCCAGTCACCGAAAGTGGAACCAATGAACACCGAACCGATCGCCTACATTGTCGACGATGACCCCGCCCTGCGCGATGCGCTCTCCATGCTCCTGGAGTCGGTGGAAATCCGCGCCAGCGTCTTTGCCCGCGCCGAGGATCTGCTCAACTCGGGCGCGCTGACGCAGCCTGGCCCCGCCTGCCTGCTGGCCGATGTCCGCATGCCCGGCATCAGCGGGATTGCACTGCTGGAGCGTTTGCGCGAGGACGGCATCGAGATTCCCACCATTCTGATCACGGGATATGGCGATATCCCGATGGCGGTGCGGGCCATGAAGCTCGGCGCCATCGATTTCATCACCAAACCCGTGAACCATCAGGCGCTGCTGGAGTTGGTTCAGAATACCCTGCGCGACTACAGCCCGGCGGCGGCCCCGGATGCCGGCGCGGATTTGCTGTTACAGCGCTTTCAGGAGCTGACGCCGCGCGAACAGCAGGTATTTCAGTGCATTACCGCCGGACAAAGCAACCGGATGGTGGCCGACGAGCTTGGGATCAGCGTTCGCACCGCGGAATTTCACCGCGCGCGGATCATGAAGAAGATGCAGATGCACAATCTCGCCGATCTCACGCTCGCTCGGGTGACGATTCAGGATCGGCTCTCGCAATCGGCGGGTTGAGTTGCGCTCGATGGATCGAGGCATCGTATACTGAGTTTTCAATCACGGTCGTACCGGGGTGAAACCGCGTCCAGCCGGAGCGGCGCTGCGGTGAGGGTTTTCGTCAGCGACCGTCGGTTTTTAAATGGCGTATCGGTGGATCCCCGATGCCTGGAGGTTGCCTCATGAATCCCCTGTCCCGTATCGATCCCGACGATCCCTATCCGCAGAGCGATGGCGAACCGATGGCCGAGAATACCCTGCAATACGATTGGATCGTCAAGCTCAAGGAAAATCTCGAACTTCGCTTCGCCGACCGCCCGGATGTCTTCGTGGCCGGCGATCTGTTCTGGTACCCGGTGCCGGATCGCCGCATCACCGGTCCTCTGGCGCCGGATGTGATGGTCGCCTTCGGGCGTCCCAAGGGACCGCGCGGCTGTTACAAACAATGGGAGGAGGGCGGCATTGCCCCGCAGGTCGTCTTTGAAGTCCTGTCGCCCTCGAACAGCGCCAAGGAACTGCGCGACAAGCGCGACTTTTACGAAACCTATGGTGTCGAGGAATACTACCTCTACGATCCCGAGCGCAACCGGCTGGAGGTCTGGCTGCGACAGGGCGAGCGCTTGCAGCCGGTCTCGCATCTGAACGGTTGGGTCAGCCCGCGGCTCGGCATTCGATTCGCCTTGAGCCGGGAGCGTTTGGAGGTGTTTCATCCCGATGGGAGTCCCTTTCGTTCGCCGCTGGAAATGGCGTTCCTGGCGCGAGAAGAGCGGGCGCGCGCGGAACAGGCCGATCTGCGCGCGGAACAGGAACATCGGCGAGCGGAGAAATTGGCCGCGCGTTTGCGGGCGTTGGGGATCGACCCCGATGTCTGAGCCAATCATGAGGCGATACCGAACTTTGTTATGTTGACAGCGTGTGAATTTCTCCCCGGCCAGCGTTGGCTGAGCGAAACCCAGGGCGAACTGGGCCTTGGCCTGGTCGAAGCCGTCGAGGGGCGCCACGTTCGGATGGCGTATCCGGCGACGGGCGAAACCCGTCTCTACGCGATGCGCGAGGCCCCGCTGGCGCGGGTCGAACTGGCCACTGGCGAGCGGATCCGCGATCGCGCCGGACAGGCGTTGCGGGTGCTGGAGACCCGGTCGCACGATGGCCTGCTGGTCTATCGCTGCGAGACGCCGGACGGAGACGTCCGCGAACTCCCGGAGTGCGAACTGGATGATCGTCTGCATCTCAACCGACCTCGGCAGCGGCTGCTGTCCGGCCGGCTCGACGGCGATCGGTGGTTCACGCTGCGCTATCGGACCTGGTTGCAGGGGATGCGGGAGGCCGATTCGCCGATCCTGGGTCTGCTGGGCGCGCGGGTCGCCCTGATTCCGCATCAGCTTGCGCTCGCGGCGGAGGTGGCCGGGCGCGATGCGCCGCGCGTCCTCCTGGCCGACGAGGTGGGACTCGGCAAGACCATCGAGGCCGGGCTGATCCTGCACCGGATGCTGCTCACCGGACGGGCGCGGCGGGTCTTGATCGTCACGCCCGAGCCGCTGCTGCATCAGTGGCTGGTGGAGATGCGGCGGCGGTTCAATCTGCGTTTCGCGCTGTTCGACCGCGGGCGTTTCGAGGCCATCGCCGAGTCCAATCCCTTTCAGGCCGAGCAACAGGTGCTCTGTAGCCTGGATCTGCTGGTCTCGCGGCCGGACGCGGGGCGCGCCGTGCTGGACGGGCAATGGGATCTGCTAGTGGTCGACGAGGCCCATCATCTGACCTGGTCCGAGTCGGGCGCTAGCCCGGAATACGCGCTGGTCGCCTCCCTAGCTGAACGCACGCCCGGCGTGCTGCTGTTGACCGCCACTCCCGAGCAATTGGGGCGGGCCGGTCATTTCGGGCGTCTGCGTCTGCTCGATCCGGCGCGCTTTCATGATTATGCGGCGTTCCAGGACGAGGAGTCGGGCTATGCGCCGGTCGCTGCACTGGCCGCGCGGCTGCTGGATGGCGCGGAACTGAGCGAAGCCGACCGGAATCTGTTGCGTGCGCTGCCTGGCGATCTCGACGGACTGAGCCGGGAGGCGATCATCGAACATCTGGTGGATCGGCATGGCACCGGTCGGGTACTTTTCCGCAATACACGCGCCGCCATCCATGGTTTTCCTGAACGCCGGTTGTTGTCCCATGCCTTGCCCGAGCCGGACGTCTATCGCACGCTGGCGGCGGATGCCGTTGCGCGACTCACGCCCGAGCGCGCGCTTGGCGCGGACTGGGTCGAACTCGATCCGCGCATCGACTGGCTGATCGCCACCCTGCGCGCGCTGCGTCCGGCCAAGGTGCTGCTCATCTGCGCCCACGCCCGGACCGTGCTGGAGCTGCGCGAGGCGCTGCTGCGGCGCGCCGGCATCCACGCGGCGATCTTCCACGAAGGCATGGAGATCGTCGAACGCGACCGGGCCGCGGCCTATTTCGCCGCCGCCGAGGATGGCACCCAGATTCTGCTGTGCTCGGAGATCGGCAGCGAGGGGCGGAATTTCCAGTTCGTGCATCATCTGGTGCTGTTCGATCTGCCCCTGGAACCGGATCTGCTGGAACAACGCATCGGTCGGCTCGACCGCATCGGTCAGACCGAGACCATCCGCATCCATGTCCCGGTGCTGACCGGCGGCCCCGGTGAGGTGCTGTTTCGGTGGTATGCCGAGGGGTTGGGCGCTTTCGATGTCATCTGCCCGGCCGCGTCGGCCGTCTTCGCCCAACTGCGCGGGTCGCTCCTGGCCGCGCTGGAGGATCCCGCCAGGACGGATGCGCTGCTCGCGGAAGGGCGTCGTCTCACCGACCGGATCGACGCGGAACTGTCCGCCGGGCGGGATCGTCTGTTGGAACTGCATTCGCATCGCCCCGCCGTCTCCGCCATGCTGGTGGAAACCATCGAGTCGGTGGACACAAGCGGGGACGCCGCCGAATATCTGCGGCGCTTCTGGGACGCCTTCGGGGTCGAGCATGAGCCCGGCCCCGGCGGTTCCGCGGTGGTGCGTCCCGGTCTTCACATGCTGCACGAAACCTATCCCGGCCTGCCGGAAGAGGGGCTCACGGCGACCTTCGCGCGCGCCGATGCGCTGGTTCACGAGGATCGCGAATTCCTGACCTGGGAGCATCCCATGACGCGCGCGACCATGGAACTGCTGACCGCCTCGGATCTGGGCGCCGCCGCCATGACCCTCGTGCGCGACGGGCATGGCAAGTCGCCGACGCTCCTGCTGGAGATGCTCTACGTGGCCGAGTGTCCAGCGCCGCCCGATTTGCAGGTCGGGCGTTTTCTGCCGCCGACCGTGCTACGTCTGTTGCTGGACGCGGAGGGCCGGGATCGGGCCGGCGAGATCGCGCACGATGCCTTGCAGGGCGAGTGTCTGACCCAGAATCTCAAGCTCGCCCGGTCGGTGGTCCAGTCCCAGGCGTCCCGTCTCGCCACCCTGCTCAAGCGTGGCGAGGGGCTGGCGCACGAGGCGCTTGGGGCGTTGGAGACGGACGCGCTGGCGCGCATGCAGGTCTTGCTCGGCGCGGAACTGGAACGTCTGACCGCCCTGGCGCGGGTCAATCCAACGGTACGCCCGGACGAGATCGAGCGCTTGCGCACGCGGCGCGAGTCGCTTGGACAGGCGCTGACCCGGACGGATCTGCGTTTGGATGCGGTGCGGCTGGTGGTGATGGCGTAGAGACAAGGCAATGCCTTGTCTCTACAACGCCGCCATTCACGCCAGCGCGGTCATTGGCGTCCGCCGCCGGTCGGATGGTGGCCGCCGGGGGGGCGCGGCGAATGGGGACATCGCCATCGGTCGGCAATCGATGCAACCGTTAGCAGCCGGGATCTTCGGCGAGCATTTCGACCGCACTTTTGATCAGCGCGCTGGCGCGATAGAGTCCGATCAGGGTTTTGCTGTCGGTGATGGTGCCATCGTGACACCAGTCCAGTGCCTGGCCCAGCGGCAGCCAATGGATTTCGATCACCTCGCCATGTTCGTGTTCATGCGGCAGGCTGGTCAGCCCGCGCGCGAGCCAGAGATGAATCACCTCGGTGAAAATGCCGGGAGAACTGTGCATCATGCCAAGATTGGTCCAGTCCGCCGCCTGCAATCCGGCCTCTTCGGAGAGTTCGCGGCTGGCGGTGTCGAAGGGGGTTTCGCCCGGATCGATCCGTCCGGCCGGGAGTTCCCAGAGCCAGCCCTGGCTGGCGTGACGGAACTGACGCAGCAGACAAACCCGATCCTGCTCGTCCAGGGCCACGGCCGCGGCTCCGCCTGGATGGTGCACGATTTCCAGCTCGACCTGGGCGCCATTGGGTAATTCCACCGTCTCCAGGGCAACCTGGATCACGCGACCCTGATAGATCGGTTCGCACTTCAGGATGTGGCCTTCGCTCATTGCAATCTCCTCATGACAGTTGGCGCGATCTCGGGCGGGGCATGCCGGTCCATGAACCGAACGCTTGAGTCCCAGCCGATCTCTATTCTAAAGGACTCCGGACGCGGCTTCTCGAAAACGGTCCAGTGGCCAACGGCAACCCATGCGTCCGGGACGGGAGCCTGCCGAGGTCGACGCGGTCATCCGACTGTAACCGGACGTCAATAAACTAGAGCGCGAATCGATCCACGACGGGCGGCTTCGCTGGACTCTGACCCGATGCGTATCACGATTCCCTGGCGACGCCGCACGTGTGGCGTCCAGTCTCCCTTCAGGATCCATGGCTATGGCAACTATTCTTGTCGTCGACGATGAACCGGATATCCGCGAGGTGATCCGTTTCGCACTGGAAAACGCACAGTTTCGCGTCATTGAGGCCGGGCATGCGGACGATGCCCGCAAGCTGCTCTCCAACGAAAGCCCGGATCTGATCCTGCTCGACTGGATGCTGCCCGGACGCTCCGGTCTGGAACTCGCCCAGCAGCTCAAACAGAGTCCCAGGACGCGGAGCGTGCCGATCATCATGATCAGTGCCCGCGGCGAGGAGGAGGATCGCGTCAAGGGGCTGGATACGGGCGCGGACGACTATATCGCCAAGCCGTTCTCGCCGCGCGAAATGGTCGCCCGCGTCAAGGCGGTGCTGCGCCGAACCCGGCCCGACGAACTGGCCGACGAGATCGAGATCGGCGGTCTGTGCATCGATCATATCAGTCACCGGGTCAGCGTGGACGGACGCGCGGTCGAGGTCGCGCCGACCGAATATCGTCTGCTGCATTTTTTCATGACCCATGCCGATCGTGCGTTCAGCCGTTCGCAACTGCTCGACCAGGTGTGGGGCGATCAGGTCTATGTGGAAGAGCGCACCGTGGATGTGCATGTTCGCCGACTGCGCAAGGCGCTGGAGACCTCTGGCCATGATCGCCTTCTGCAAACCGTGCGCGGCGTCGGTTACCGTTTTTCAGACAAATCTTGAACGCTGTGTCGGCCGTCTTCGGGGCGCGGAGAGAATTCATGCAAAGCGCTCTGCTCTTTGAACTGAGCTTTCTGCTGGTGCCGATGGCGATCGGAATCGGACTCTGGCTGTCCGGTGTCAGTCCCGCCTGGGTCTGGCCGCTGGCGCTGCTGCCCTATCTGGCGCGCAATTTCTATCATATGCTTCGGCTCGCCATCCTGATCCGCCGTCACCATCGGTTGATACCCCCTTTCCCGCGCGGGGTGTGGGGCGATCTCTATCGCAGCATCGCCCGCTATCAACAGCGCGGGCGCAAGAGTCGCAAGCGGCAAATCCGCTTCTCGCGGCGTTTTCGCGAGGCCGCCAACGCCGTGCCCGATGCGCTGGTCATTCTCGATAAACAACTTCGCGTCGACTGGGCGAATCCGGCGGCGGCCAGACTCATGAATATCCACTGGCCCGAGGATGACGAGCGTCCTTTTACGGAACTCCTGACGAACCAGGATCTTGAGCACTTCATTGAGGCGGGCGACTACATGCGCCCCCTGGACATCGCGCCGGCGCACAATCGCGCCATCATGCTCTCGCTGCGGATCACCCCCTTCGGCGAGCGCAAGAAGCAGCGTCTGGTGGTCGGGCGCGACATCACCAAGATCTACCATCTGAACATGATCCGCCGCGACTTCGTGGCCAATGCCTCGCATGAGTTGCGCACGCCTCTGACCGTGATCGCCGGCTTCCTGGAGCCGTTGATCGATGCGCCGATCACGCCGGACAGCCATCGTCGACCGCTCTCGCTGATGTTTCATCAGACCGAGCGCATGCGCTCGATCATCGAGGATCTGCTCACCCTCTCGCGCCTGGAGATGCAAGACAGTCCCGAAGCGCAAGCGCCTGTCGATGTGCCGGACGAACTGCATCTGATCCTGCAGGAGGCACAGGCGCTCAGCAATGGCCAGCACCAGTTCGAGACCCGGATCGAGGATGATTTGTTACTGGTCGGTCATCGGCCGGAGCTACGCAGCGCCTTCTCGAATCTCATCTTCAACGCCGTCAGGCATACGCCGCCTGGCAGCCGGATTGCGATTGGCTGGCGGCATGACGTCGAGGGGGCGCTGTTTACGGTCGAGGACAATGGCCCCGGGATTGCTCAGGAACATCTGCCGCGTCTCACCGAACGCTTTTATCGCGTCGATTGCGCCCGCTCGCGCGATTCCGGCGGGACCGGACTGGGGCTGGCGATCGTCAAGCACGTTCTGAATCGGCACGATGCGCGTTTGTTGGTCTCCAGCGAGGTCGGCAAGGGGAGCCGCTTCTCCTGTCGCTTTCCGTCCGGTCGTGACATGAGAATCGACCGATCGGACGGCGGCGGGAAGACGTCATGATCGACGAGGGGACAGGACGCCCATCGCGATCGATCAGGAAGCGTCCGGGCGCGCGCCAATTCCGACGTTCACCGCCGCTTGGTTCTCGCTCAAACGCCCGCCACGAGCAAACTGGTTATAGACCTGGAGCAGCGGTTCGGTCGGGTAGATCAAGGGCGCCAGACGTTTCTCGACATGCGCGATGACCCCGACCCAGTCCGGGTTGGCGCCGAAGAGGACGTGATGATGCGCGATCCCGCCGACATTCATCCAGCAGGTCTCCCGGTCGGAGCGCGGTGTGTGACCGACGATGACGGGGGTGTCCGCCTTGACCCCGAGACGTTTGCGCAATCGGGCGAGTTCGCCGGGGCCATAGCCGCTGGGTGAGTGCGGACGGCGCAGACGCGCATGCGTCAGTTGATAGGCCAGCCTGGGGTGTTTCTGGATGTCGACCAGCGCCTCCCGGGAGACCTTGCCGGTCGGCGGTCCGGCGTGACAGGCCAGATAGCCGGATGACATGGCCAGATAGGGCAGGTGGTCATAGAAGCGCTGCATGGCTTCCTGGTACTGGACTCCGCGACCGTCGCGCAGCGCCCTTTCCCAGACGAGTCCCTGCGGGACGCCGCCTTTGTTGATGTCCTCGGAAAAGCTGTCGTGATTGCCCCGCAGATAGAAGACCCGGCCGGGAAATCGCAGTTTGAGCCGGAAGATCAGATCCATCATCAGCATGGAGGTGTCCATCTGGTCTTCCTGGCCGGGTGTGTCGGGCTGCACCGCGTCGCCGAGCAGGATCAGCAGTCCGCTGCCGTCCAAAAGCGCTTCCAGGAACCCGTTTTGGGTCAGGACCACCAGCAGATTATCGAGTCGCGCATGCAGGTCGCCGACGAAAACCGGACGTGGGCGGTTCGGCAACGCCAGCAGACCGCTGGGCCGGCCGTGCGCGTTGGGCACGCGATAGGGTTCGCGCGCCATGATCGCGATCGTCTGCTCGATCAGATCCAGGGCTGCGGACCGCGATGGCGGCTCCAGCGGACCGCCGAGCACTTCCAACAGACGCGCGAGCTTCTGGCGGCGCCAACGCGCCATGCGCTCGACGACATCCTCGCTGGTGAGCGGGGCCACGCAGGCCCCGTCGGTACGCGATTTGTTGCGTAACGCCAGACCCTTGGCGGAGAGCTTCAGACGCAGATGCTGCTGGTCGACCACTTTGGGGTAATGCAGTTGCAGGCGCTGGAGCGGATCCTTGCGCCCGAGGGTCAACGAATCGCCCGGATGGAGTCGGAGAAAGCCGCTGATGTCGAAAAAATAGCTGACCGGATCGAACAGGAGATAGTCGCCCTGGTGGCGCAGCCGGCCATCCGGGTCGAAGCGCAGTTCCGGATAGAGATGCAGCCGGCAGCCTTCCTCACCGCCGAGCATGATCTGGAGCGGGAGGGTCGGGGCCGGGATGCGCACCTTGGCATCGGTCAGTCGCAGCGATTCGCGCAGTTCCACGTCCTCGCAGGCGTCCATGCCCTGCATGAGATCGCGGAAGCGTTTGAGAAAACCTTTACTGGAATGGGATGTCGATGGGGCCATGGTCCGGGTCGCCGGTGTGGTCGTCGATCCGCAGTGGCGGGTCCGCGACCCGTTCGCGCAAGTGCACGATCATACCCTGACGGTGCAAATGCAGGGCGACTCGCGCGTACAGCTCGACCTGCGCGGCAATCTGTTCGGGATCGATCGACTGGTCGATGGGATGGGTACCGCGCTGGGCGCGCGCGGTGCGCGCGGCGGCGATGACCGGCGGCGGCGGCAGGACAAACTCGAAGGCGTAACAGCGGCGCCAGTTGGTGGAATAGAAATGCCGCTTGACCGGCGGTAACCGGATGCGCGCCAGGTCGAGACGCAGCGTTCGCCAGTGCGCCAGCCACTCGGCATCGACGATCGACAGGCTGGCGGGCTGCCCGACGAAGGGCAGGCCGAGATGGATTTCGCGCGGGCGCAGGGCCAGCGCCCGGGCGCGCCACCAGCCTTTGATCCCAAGGTCGATATACCCTTCCTCCGGCCAGCCGCCGAGACGTTGAACCAGGGTGGATTTGCCCGCGCCCGGCGGCCCGGTCACGAGGATCTGACCGAAATGCAGACCCTTGGCAATCGCGATTCCCCGAATCGTCTCCAACTCGCCGACCGGGGCGAGCGGGAGAAAGGGACAGGTTTTCGCAAGCTCCATCAGCCAAAGATCGCCTTAAAGAGATAGAAAAAGAGCGCGGCCAGGATGGCCCCCGCCGGGAGCGTGATCAGCCAGGAGATGACGATATTGCCGATGACGCGCAGGTCGAGCGCGGCGATCCCACGCGACAGACCCACGCCCATGACCGCGCCGACGGCGATATGGGTGGTGGAGACCGGCAGCCCGGTCTTGGAGGCGAGCACCACCACGGCCGCCGCCGCCAGGGTTGCCGAGAAGCCGCGGGTCGGCGTCAGTTCGGTGATCCGGGTGCCGATGGTCTGCATCACCCGATAGCCCATGGTCGCCAGGCCGACGATGATACCGACACCGCCGAGGACCAGTATCCAGAGCGGGAGCGTGGATTCCTGGGGGATCTCGCCGCCCGACTGAATGACGCCGACGACGGCGGCGAGCGGCCCGATCCCGTTGGCGACATCGTTGGATCCATGCGCGAAGGCCATGGCGCAGGCGGTGAAGATCATCATGGGCGTGAAGACTTTTTCGACGCTGGCAAAATGAAAACTGCGATCGGCGGCCGCGTCCACCTCAACCCGGTCGATGAGCAGCTTGCCGATGAAGGCGGTGGCGAGGCCGATCAGGGTGGCCAGAATGGTGCTCGCGACGCCCGATAGGTGCAGGTTGAGATGATCGAGTCCTTTGAAGAGCGTGACCAGACTGACGATCCAACCCACCAGAAAGACATAGACCGGCCCCCAGCGCTTGGCTTGTCGGAAGGGATTGTCCGCATCCAGGATGAGTCGGCGGATGCTGAGCATCAGTAAAATCGCCACGCCCCCGCCCAGAACCGGCGAGATCACCCAACTGGCGACGATCTGGCCGATCATGCCCCAGCGAACCGAGTCGATGCCGATCCCGGCGATCGCGAAGCCGACGATGGCGCCGACGATGGAGTGGGTGGTGGAGACCGGCCAGCCACGCGCGGAGGCAATCATCAGCCAGATCCCGGAGGCCAGCAGGGCCGCCAGCATCCCGTAGACCAGAAGTTCCGGTTGGCCGGTCAGCGCCTGGGTATCGATGATGCCGTTGCGGATGGTTTCGGTGACATTGCCGCCGGCGATGAAGGCGCCGGCGAACTCGCAGATCGCGGCGATCAGGAGCGCCTGCTTGACGGTGATGGCTCCCGAGCCAACCGAGGTGCCCATGGCGTTGGCGACGTCATTGGCGCCGATACCCCAGGTCATGTAAAAGCCGAACAGGATGGCGAGGATCAGAAAGACGGATCCCCATTCGTTGATGATGTCCACGATGTCTCCAGAAGACGCCCGAGCGGGCGGTGGGTCGAGCGGCGCGAGCCGTGCAATGGCCTAGCGCGCGATCAGCGGCAGCAGGTGGTCGCCGACTTTCTCGGCGCCATCGGCGAGATTGCCCACCCATTGAATCAGCTGATGCCAGACGATGACTGTCACCGGATCCATGCGGTCTTCCTGACGGAACAGGCTGCGGGCCAGCGCCATGCCCAGCGCGTCGGCCGCGCGTCCGCGCCGGTCGAGTTCCTCGACCATTTGCTCCACCCGTGTCGCTTCGGCTCCCTGAAAACCGGTTTCGATCAGTTCGTCGAGTTCGTCGATGACCGCCATCGCCTGTGCACAGGCGGCGGTGCAACTCAGCACCAGGGCTCGCAGATCGTCGCGCAGATCCAGGGGAACCGGGATCTCGCGCTGAACCAGTAGACTGGCAATGTCCTTAGCGGTGTCGGCGATGGCGTCCTGGCGATCGAGCAGATCCAGCAGATCGCGGCGGTCGACCGGCATGAAGAGCGAGCGCGGCAGATGCAGGCGGATCTGATGCTTGAGTCCGTTGGCGCGATCCTCCCACGCGAAGATCGTCGTCTTGATCGTCTCCAAACTGTCCGGATCGCCGGCGATGAGCGCCTCGAAGAGCAGGGGCGTTTGCGCGACGCAGTCATTGACGAAACGCATGTGTTCCTGCATAGGCTTGAAGGGGGATCGACCGAACAACGCGCCGATTGGATTGGTGGATTTCATGGACGGATACGCCTCTTTGACGCGGGGTCAGGTCGGGCGACCTGTTTGGTGGTCATGTGATCGCGCGAACCGCTCTCTTGTGTTTGCGGTGCGCGTCGCGCCACGGCGCTCCCGGAGAGCGCTGTGGGGTGCGCCCGCAGCGTGATTTTCGCTGGACTTCGGGATCGGTTTGGACGATTTGCCTTGGTCAACGACAAAATACCGCGCCAGAAATCCGGACGCGGCGCGATCATTGACGGCGAGGGATCGGCAACGCCTGTCGTGGCGCCGAGCCGATCAATTCCTCAGCGGGTGGCGGCGACAGGAATCCTCACCGGTGCCTCGGCTTCCTGAGACTCCTGAAAAGCCTCGTTGACCCGATCCCGGAGTTCCTTACCAGGCTTGAAATGGGGGACGTGCTTGCCGGCGAGGGCGACCGAGTCGCCGGTTTTTGGATTGCGCCCGATGCGTGGCGGGCGGTAATGCAGCGAAAAACTTCCGAATCCGCGAATCTCGATTCGCTCTCCGGACGCGAGCGCTCCCGTCATGCGCTCGAGGATCTTTCGAACCGCCAATTCGACATCTTTGTAGGGAAGATGGTCCTGTTCGGCGGCCAGAATGTCGATCAGCTCCGATTTCGTCATGGTATCGACTCCTGGAAAAAGCCCGCGGGATCCAGCGTTGGATCCCGCATCCAAATGGCAACGGCGAAACCCAGGGATTTAGTTCCCGCGCTGCGCCTCTTCCATCTGTTCCTTGAGAATGTCGCCCAGGCTGGTGCCGCTGGAGGCGTCGCGCGAGTAGCCCTTGATCGCCGACTGCTCTTCTTCCATGTCCTTCGCCTTCATGGAGAGCGAGAGGGTGCGGTTCTTGCGGTCGACCCCGAGGAACTTGGCCTCGATCTCCTCGCCGACCTTCAGCACCGCGCGGGCATCCTCGATACGGTCGCGATTGATCTCGGAGGCGCGCAGGTAGCCCTCGACGCCATCGGCCAGGGTAATGGTCGCGCCCTTGGGATCGACTTCGGACACCACGCCCGTGACGACACAGCCCTTTTCATGCAGGGCCACGAAGCTGGAGAAGGGATCCTTGTCGAGCTGCTTGACGCCGAGCGAGATGCGCTCGCGCTCGGGATCGACCGACAGCACGACGGTTTCCAGCTCGTCGCCCTTCTTGTAGCGACGCAGTGCCTGCTCGCCGGCCTCGTCCCAGGAGATGTCGGAGAGATGAACCAGGCCGTCGATGCCGCCGTCCAGCCCGATGAAGATGCCGAAGTCGGTGATCGACTTGATCTTGCCGGAGACATGGTCGCCCTTCTTGTGGGTGACCGCGAACTCGTCCCAGGGATTCATGGCGCACTGCTTGATGCCGAGCGAGATGCGGCGACGCTCCTCGTCGATATCCAGCACCATGACTTCGACCTCGTCGCCCAGCGACACGATCTTGCTCGGGTGGATGTTCTTGTTGGTCCAATCCATTTCGGAGACGTGGACCAGACCCTCGACGCCTTCCTCGATCTCGACGAAGCAGCCGTAGTCGGCAATGTTGGTGACCTTGCCGAAGACACGGGTGCTTTCCGGGTAGCGGCGCGAGATGTTGACCCAGGGATCCTCGCCCATCTGCTTGAGTCCGAGCGACACGCGCTGACGCTCGCGGTCGAACTTGAGCACCTTGACGGTGACCTCGTCGCCGATCTCGACCACTTCGGACGGATGCTTGACGCGACGCCAAGCCATGTCGGTGATGTGCAGCAGGCCGTCGATGCCGCCCATGTCCAGGAAGGCGCCATAGTCGGTCAGGTTCTTGACGATACCCTTGACCTCCATGCCTTCTTCCAGATTCTTGAGCAGGGTATCGCGCTCGGCGCTGTACTCTTCCTCAACCACGGCACGACGCGAGACCACCACGTTGTTGCGCTTGCGGTCAAGCTTGATGACCTTGAATTCCTGCTCCTTGCCTTCGAGATAGGCGGTGTCGCGCACCGGGCGGACATCGACCAGCGAACCCGGCAAGAAGGCCCGAACCGCGCCCAGGTCGACGGTGAATCCGCCCTTGACCTTGCCGTTGATCATGCCCTTGACGGTGTCGGCGTTCTCGAACGCCTTTTCCAGGAAATCCCACGACGCGAAGCGCTTCGCCTTCTCGCGCGAGAGACGGGTAATGCCAAAGCCGTCCTCGACGGCGTCGAGCGCCACTTCCACCTGATCGCCGACGGCGACTTCCAGGAGGCCCTCGGGGCTGATGAACTGGCTGCGCGGAACCACGCCCTCGGACTTGAGTCCGGCGTTGATCACGACATTGTCCGCCGTGATCTCGACGACCGTGCCCATGAGGATGGAGCCAGGCTGGAGCTGGGTGGTATTCAGACTCTGTTCAAAAAGTTCGGCAAAGCTTTCGGTCATGAGATCCAATTATCCTGAAATACGGCGCGCTAGCCCGCCCCATCCGGAGCGAGGGGTATGGTTGAAATGAAAAGGCCGGCGCAATCGGCGCCGACCCCGTTGTCTGGGCTTGTCCGGTCCGTGATCGAGTTAACTCGATCACGGGCGCGGCGTTGCCCCCTCAAGATCAAAAGACCAGTTCCGGGAAGACGCGCCTCACCTCTTCCAGAACCCGATCGAGCACTTCATTAATGGACAGAGCAGTTGAATCCACCATGACCGCATCCTCGGCGGCGCACAGCGGCGCGGCCAAACGGGCGCGGTCAGCGGTATCCCGCTCGCGAATGTCCTCAATCAGACGTGAAAGATTAGCATCCAACCCCTTTTCTATCAACTGTTTATACCGACGATTCGCACGCACCTCGGGGCTGGCGTCGAGGAAGATTTTCAAGGGTGCGCGCGGGAACACCACCGTGCCCATATCGCGTCCGTCGGCGACCAGGCCGGGGGGCTGGGCGCGCTGGCGCTGCCAATCCATCAGGGCTGCGCGCACCGGCGGATGGACCGCGACGCGCGAGGCGGACATGCCCGCTTGCTCGGTACGGATCGTCTCGGTCACATCGTCGCCGTCCAGCAGCAAACGATCGTCGGCGAAGGCGAGCGGGAGGCTGGCCGCGAGTGTCGCCAGGGCGTCCGGGTCATCGAGTGCCAGTCCGCGGCGCTCGGCGGCGAGCCCCAGCACCCGATAAAGAGCGCCGCTGTCCAGGGTATGCCAGCCAAGCCGCTCGGCGAGCCGGGCGGCGATCGTTCCCTTGCCCGTGCCGGAGGGGCCGTCGATCGTGATGACCGGAATCATGCCCGGACCTCCTCGATCCCGAGACCGCAGCCGGCCGCCAGATCCGCGAAGCCAGGGAAGGAGGTCTCCACATTGGCGCAGTCGCGAATCTTGATGGGGCCGCTCGCCCGCAGTCCGGCCATCGCGAAGGACATGGCGATGCGGTGGTCGCCATGCGCGTCGATGTCGCCCGTGGTCATGGTGGAGCCCAATTGGCCGCCGACGATGCGGATGCCGTCCGGGAGCGGTTCGGCGAGGATGCCGAGTTGGTTCAGCCCATCCGCCATGACCTGAATCCGGTCGCTTTCCTTTACTCGCAGTTCCTCGGCGCCGGTCAGGACGGTTTCGCCCTCGGCGCAGGCGGCGGCGATGAAGATGGCGGGAAATTCGTCGATGGCCAGCGGCACCTGATCCACCGGGATGCGGATGCCTTTGAGTCGAGCGCAGCAGACCCGGATATCGGCCAGCGGTTCGCCGCCCGCGGTGCGTCGGTCGATCAGTTCGATGTCGGCGCCCATGGCGCGCAGAATATTGATGACGCCGACACGGGTGGGGTTGATGCCGACCGCTTCGAGCAGCAGATCGGACCCCGGCGCGATGCTGGCGCCGACGAGAAAAAACGCCGCCGAGGAGATGTCGCCCGGAATCGCCAGCCGACAGCCGCTGAGCCGGCCGCCGCCCGTCAGGCACACCTTGCAACCCTGACGGCGAACCGAATACCCGAAGGCGGTCAGCATGCGTTCGGTGTGGTCGCGGGTGCGCGCCGGTTCGGTCACGCAGGTCTCGCCCGCGGCATAGAGACCGGCGAGCAGAACGCTCGATTTCACCTGGGCGCTGGCCACCGGCATTGCGTAGTCGAGGCCCGACAGATGGGGGACGGGCTCGATGCGCAGTGGCGCGGTGCCCGTTTCGCTGGAGTCGATGCGCGCGCCCATCATCGCCAATGGATCGGTCACGCGGCGCATCGGGCGGCGCGACAGCGAGTCGTCGCCGACGAGCGTGACCGGGAAGGATTGACCGGCCAGCAAGCCGGCCAGCAGTCGCATGGAGGTGCCCGAGTTGCCCAGGTCGAGCGCGCCATCGGGTGCGCTCAGTCCGCGCATGCCGACGCCGCGTACGCGTACCCGACCCGCGTCGGGGCCGTCGATCGCGACGCCCATCCGGTGGAAGGCTGCCAGGGTTGCCAGCGAATCCGCGCCTTCGAGGAAGCCGCCGATGTGCGTTTCTCCCTCGGCGAGGGCCGCCAGCATGATGGAGCGGTGGGAGATCGACTTGTCGCCGGGCACCCGCAGGCGCCCGGTCAAGGCGCCGCCAGGCGCGATCTGAAATCGGAGGTCGGTTACCGCGGCCAATGGGACTCCCGCGCTCGCGCGGTCGGATTTAGACAAACTCGCGATTTTAGTCTTGCAAGAGAGAGTGGTAAACCAATTATTGAACGGAGGAAAATTGTTCCAGGCACTCGCTGCATCTTGCGATCACGGTGCAGGGTCATGGTGTGGCAAAATGGGTTCAAGTGCGAGGTAGTGGCCTGATCGATCATGTGCTAGCTCAGGGGGAAGGCAAATAATGAAGTTACGAGATGAAGAACGGCGGGATTTCATGCGTCTGGCGACCGAGGCCGATGCGAGCGTCACCCGTCTGGCAACGGGTCTGACGCTGTTGACCAGGCTGGTCAATCTGAGCGCTTCAGGGTGTGCGTTTTTCGCCGAGACACCCATGGAGCAGGGCGAGGAAATCGAGTTCACGGTGCAAGGCACGAGCAAACGCATCGAACCTCTCAAACGGGTCGGGCGCGTGGTCAGGGTGACGCAAGGCGAGGCGAGCTATCTCATCGCGGTCGAATTTTTGATCGATCCCGACTGAATCCGGTGAGCGGGCGCGCGATTCCGCCGTCGTGATCGAAGCTCACCACCCTGGCCAGAATCATGCAGCGATTCTATTTCAGCCTTGAGATCACGGCATCCGAGTATCTGCGTTATTACCGGGGCGCTGCGGCCAGGGTGGTCGTCCGTGCCCAGGATGGGCGGAGTCTGTCCTTGCCGGCATCGAATCTGCGTCGCTTTGTCGCGGCCGATGGCGTGCGGGGCAGGTTCCGGCTGACCGTGGACGACGATAATCGTATGGTCTCCCTGGAGCGCGATCAGACCTAAAGAAACAGGTGTGTCCGCCGATAGTTGAACCGAGTCCATCGTTTTCGGAGCACGCCGTGATCAACATCCATTCCTATTCCGCATCCCAAGCGAATTTCCGTTCCCTGACAACCGCGAGCCAGGGCGCGGGTCAGGGACTCAAAACCTTAAACGAACCCGCAAAAGCGCTGTCCAGCCTTCAGGATTCTGGCGCGCTCAGTGCGCTGGCGCGCGAGATTCCCGGCATGGAGGCCAGCGAGTTCAATAATCTGGACGCCAGCGAATACACCCCCGACAAGATTGCCGACCGGATCGGCCAATTCGTCGCGCTGGGTCTGGAAAATGCCCGCGCCCAGGGAAAGTCGGAGGAAGAGGTGCAGTCGCTCTACGACAGCGCCATGAAGGGCCTCGAACAGGGCTTCAAGGAGGCGAAGGAGATCCTCAAGAATCTGGATCTGCTCGGCGGCGGCATCGGCGAGCAGGTGAAGGCGACCGAGGATGCCACCTTTGCCGCCCTGGAAAAGTTATCGCCGGCCAATCAGTCGCAGGGTGTCACCGGAACGGCGACGCTCGGAATCGCCTCCGCCCAGCGCTATCAGCGTGCCGAGGATTTCGAGCTGAGTTTGCAAACCAAGGACGGCGACACGGTCAAGATCAGTTTCAGCCGCGATTTTGCCGCCCAGCAGAGCAATGCCACCGTCATGGACGAGCAGGGCAATCAGGTGTCGCTGATGGATGTCAGCCAGAGCGAGAGCAGCGGCTATCAATTCAAGGTTGAAGGGAATCTAAGCGTCGAAGAGATCGACGCGATTCAGAAACTGGTGGAGGATGTCGGCAAGGTGGCCAATGATTTTTTCCGGGGGGACGTGGAAAAGGCCTTCGCCCAGGTGTCGGATGTCTCCTTCGACGATTCGCAACTGGCGTCGATGAATCTGCGCATGAGCCGGACCGAGCAATACAGCGCCGTCCAGCAGTATCAACAGACCCAGCAGTTGGAAAATCCGGAGCAGGCGCAGTCCGGCCGCCGTCTGGGGCATCTGATGCGCGAGATGAGCGACAGTTTCCAGAATCCCGCCCTGGAGTTCCTGAGTCAGGCGCGCGAGGCCGCCAGCCAGATCATGCGTGGATTGGTCGAGCAGGACAGTCGCTTCCAGGAGGCGTCTCCCGAGCGGCAGTCGAGGTATCAGAGCGACATGGAGCGGTTTTTGAAGGCGGTCGCGGAGCCATCGGCCTAATACGCCTCTGGACTGGGATGCCGTGTTGATTGTGTGGCCAGGTTCGCAGTCTCCGGCGAACCTTATCGGTTAACACGGTCTGGTTATCTTGCTGTGAACTTGTATACAGCGTAGGATCGTTCGCCCAGCGACAGCGTTGTGCGACAGGGCGTTCCATGATTCGTTTTCCGGGTACTGGCGCCTGGCCGGAGTCACGGAATCCGATATCCGCACGCGCTCATCTTTAAGAGGTCGAAGGTGGCGAAAAGCGAACAATCGGATCGAGTTCATGCCGTTCCTCCCCGGCCCTGGAAAGTCATTCTGCTCAGTCTGGCCGCGAGTCTCGCGCTTGTGGCCATGAATCCGGCGTCCCTGACCGCCTGGACGCTTGCGCTTCTGTTCATCCTGCTGGCGGTGCTGGTCGAATATCTTCAGTGGAAAGATGTCGCGGCGATCCTGTCCGCCGCGCGTCAAGACGCGCGGCGCGATCTGGATGAAAAGACGCGTCAGATCGATGTCTGGACCAATGCCTTCGAACGTCTTGGCATCGAACTCTTTCCGATCTTCGTGCGACATATCGAGCATTCCCGGCGTCTCGCCGAGGACAGCGTCATCCATCTGTCGCAAACCTTCAGCGGTCTCGTGCTCGATCTGGAACAGGTGATCTCCGCCTCGCAGGCTGGCGGCGGTCAGGACCATCTCATCGTCGGTCAATTTCAGGAGAGTCAGGCCACTCTGACCGAGGTGATTAGCGACTTCGAGAGTATTCTGCATCGCGAGCTGGCCATGTCGGAACAGGTCAACCGCCTGGCCGGTTTTGGCGGCGAGATGCAAAACATGGCGCAGAGTGTTCGTGCGGTCGCCGAGCAGATCAATCTGCTGGCGCTCAATGCCGCGATCGAGGCGGCGCGGGCCGGCGAGCAGGGACGCGGGTTCGCGGTGGTGGCCGATGAGGTGCGCAAGCTGGCGGGTACCTCGGCGGAGACCGGCGCCCGCATCAGCAAAAAGGTCGAGGAATTGGCGCGCTCGCTCGCGCAAACCCAGTCGCTGGTGCAGGAATCCATGCGGAGCGCGGATGGTCTGGTCAAGACGTCCGAGCAGAAGGTGGGCGAGGTGCTGTCACGTTTGCGTCAGACCACCGAAATGCTCAACGCGGACGCGGGCCGCCTGCGCCAACTGGGCGGGGCTATCCGCGAACAGATCGGGGCCTCGCTGGTCGACCTTCAATTCCAGGATCGCACCAGCCAGGTGCTGGCCCATGTCTGCAAAGGGCTCGAACATTTGAGCGAACGTCTCATGGTTTGCTCCCAACACGACATGACGCAACAACAGCAGGATATACTGGAGCTCGACCGGCTTCTGGCCCAGATGCTTGCTTCCTACAGCACAGTCGAGGAACTCGACCTGCACCAAGGCGGCGGCGCGTCCGAGACGCGGGCAGAGGGTTCCGAATTAACCTTCTTTTGAATTGAATGGAGTCGGGTATGGCAAAAACCATCATGGTGGTCGACGATTCGGCGTCCCTGCGCAATGTCGTCGGTATTGCGCTCAAAGGTGCGGGATATGACGTGATCGAAGCGGCCGATGGAAAGGACGCGCTCGCGAAACTGACCGGGCAAAAAGTCCATCTGATCGTCAGCGATGTCAACATGCCGAACATGGATGGTATCACCCTGGTTCAGGAACTGAAAAAGCTCCCGAATTACAAGTTCACGCCGATCATGATGCTCACCACCGAGAGCCAGCCCGAAAAGAAACAGGCCGCGCGCGACGCGGGTGCCAAGGCGTGGCTGGTCAAGCCTTTTCAGCCGCCGATGCTGCTGGAGGCCGTCGCCAAACTGGTGCTCCCCTGAGCTCGAACGCAAGTCGATCAACCGAGAGGCACGCGCGATGAGTGCTGGAAAAAAGAAATCGGCACAGAATTCGGTGCTGACCCTGGGCGGCGAGTTGACGATCTATACCGTCACAGAGACCCTGTCGAGGCTGCGGGCGTATCTGAAGGAACATGACTCCTGCGAACTGGATCTCGCGGGGGTGACGGAGATCGACAGCGCGGGGCTGCAATTGCTGCTGTGGACCCGCCGGACGGCGGCAGAACAGGGCGCTCGTTTCCATCTGGCGGCCCGTAGCGACGCGGTCGCCGAGGTGCTCGCGATATTGCAGCTTGAACCGGTTTTCGACGACGGTTCCGCCACGAGGGCGGTGGAAGATCCGGCATGAATCTCGATAGCGCAAGACAGGCCTTTCTCGAAGAAGTCACCGAACTGCTTCAATCCATGGAGGACGCGCTCCTCGCGCTGGAGGAAAATCCTCAGGATCCGGAATCCCTGGACGAGGTCTTCCGCGCCATGCATACCATCAAGGGCACGGGCGGGGTCTTCGGGTATACGCCCGTGGTGGATTTCACCCACATTGTCGAAACCTTGATGGATCAGGTGCGCTCCGGTCGGATGAGTCTGACCAAGCCGCTCATCGAGACGCTGTTCGAGTGCCGCGACCATACCGCCCGCCTGCTCGATTTTATCGCCGCCGACGCCACTGGAGAGGCGCCGCTGGACGAGGATCTGCGGCGAGCCGGCGATGCCTTGCTGGCACGTCTCGGGCAACCCCAGGAGCCGACATCCGAGACCGTGCCTCCCCGCGTCGAGGAAGATCCGAAATATCTCCCGGTGGCGAGCGACCTCTGGATGCTCAGTCTGGAGTTCGGGCGCAATGCGTTTCGCGACGGGATGGATCCCTTGTCGTTTCTGCGTTATCTGGGTTCGTTGGGAGAACTGGTCCATGTCGCGACCCTGTTTCCCGTCGCCGCGACCGATGGCGATGGTTTTGATCCGGAAAGCTGTTATCTGAGTTTCGGCATCGCGTTTCGCAGCGATGCCGATAAACCCACCATTGCCGGAGTCTTCGAGTTCGCCGACGAGGACTGCGAGATTCGCATTTTGGAGCCTGACTCGGCCCGCGCCCGTTATCTCGAACTGCTGGAAGCGCTGCCCGACGATCGGATCGGCTGCATTGGCGATCTCCTGGTGAGTATCGGCGCGCTGACTCCGCGCGAGCTGGCGCGCGCGCTAAAGATCCAGGAGGAAACCGCGCAAGCCCCAGCGTCCCCGGATGAAAAGCCCACCAAGCGGCGTATTGGCGAGATTCTCGTCGAACAGGGGTCGATCAAACCGGGCGTGATCGAGCAGGCGGCCAAAACCCAGGATGCCGCGCGCAGCCGTCGCCTGGAAGAAACGCGCCAGATCCGCGTCGACGCCCAGCGGCTCGGGCACCTGATCGACCTGGTCGGCGAACTGGTGACCAGCAGCGCGGCGATCCGGGTCATGGTCCAGCGCGCCGGCATCGAGGACATGACCGAGGTGGTCGACGGCGTCGACTATCTGGTCTCCGAAATCCGCGACAACGCCCTGCAACTGCGCATGGTGCCGATCGGCGACAGCCTCTCGCGCTTCCGCCGCGTGGTGCGGGATGTCTGCCAGGAACTCGGCAAGGAGATCGAACTGGTCATCACCGGCGGCGAGACCGAACTCGACAAGACCGTGGTCGAGAAGATGACCGATCCGCTCACCCATCTGATCCGTAACGCCATCGATCACGGTATCGAAATCCCCGACGTCCGGCAACGTCAGGGCAAACCGGCGAGCGGAACCGTTCATATCAACGCCTACCACGACTCCGGGCACATCGTCATCGAAATCGCGGACGACGGCGCCGGGCTCGACCCCGCGCGCATCCGCGCCAAGGCCGAGGCGCGGGGCCTGGTCAAGCCCGAGGATCTGCTCAGCCGCGAGGAAACCCTGCGTCTCATCTTCGCCCCCGGCCTCTCCACCAAGGAAGAGGCCACCAACCTGTCCGGTCGCGGCGTCGGCATGGACGTGGTGCGGCGCAACATCGAGGCGCTGCGCGGCTCGGTCGAGCTGGAGAGCGAACTGGGCCAGGGCACCAAGGTCACCATCGTCCTGCCGCTCACGCTCGCCATCATCGAAGGCTTTCTGGTCGGCGCGGGCCGGGATCAATATGTGATCCCGCTGTCGCAGGTGGCCGAATGTGTCGAGATGAACGCGAACGACACCATCAAGCGCCACGGCGAGCATTACATCAATCTGCGCGGCGAGGTGCTGCCCTTCATCCGGCTCACCGATCTGTTCCGGAACGCCGACGCGCGCGCCGCGGTTCAGCGCGAGAGCCTGGTCGTGGTGCGTTTCGGCCATCACAAGATGGGGCTGGTGGTGGATACTCTGCTGGGCGAATTGCAGACCGTCATCAAGCCGCTCGGCAAGCTGTTCGAGCGCCTGCGCGGGGTGGCGGGCGCGACCATTCTCGGCACCGGGGACATCGCGCTCATCCTGGATGTCGCCGAACTGGCCGCCATCGGGCAGGTCGGCCGGCACGCCACCTCGCCACGTTCGCCAAAGATTTAATCTTGTTTGACTAAATGGATTCAATAGGAGCGCCTGATGTTTCATTCCATGACGATGGCCAAAAAACTGATCCTCGGTTTTGGCACTGTACTGACTCTGCTGGTCGTGGTGGGCGTCCTGTCCTACTTCACGATCGACAGCGCCTCCACCGGCTTCGCTTCCTATCGCGAGAAGGCGGTCAGGGCTAACCGCATGGGCGAGATGCAGGCCAGCCTGCTGATGGGCCGCTTGCAGGTCAAGGATTTTCTCCAGACCCACAGCGATAAAGCCGTAAAGGAATTCCAGACCTATCTGGACGCGACCAACGCGATCCTCAAGGAGATCACGGAGATTGTCCGCGATCCCAAGCGGTTGGCCATCCTCAATGCCTCAAGCACGCACATCGATGCCTATGCTAAGGCGTTCGAGCAGGTCGTCGCCGCGACGCGCGAAAGCGGCCGGCTCGAAACCGAGATCCTGACCGTCACCGGCCGCGAGATCGAACAGCGGCTGAACAAGATCCTGGAGAGCGCAAACCAGTCTGGTGACAGCGAGGCGGTCCTGAAGTCGGCCCGCGGGATGCGCAATCTCTTGCTGGCGCGTATCTATGTACGCGGCTTCATGAGCGACAATGCCCAAGCCAATGTCGATCGGGTCAATCAGGAGTGGGTCGAACTCGACAAACAGATGAGCGAGATGGGTGCCACCCTGCAGGATCCCCAGCGTCGCGCCTGGCTCGACGAAGTGATGCGCTACAAGAGCGAATACAAGACCGCCTTTGATCGTCTGGTACAGATCACCAACGAACGTAACCAAATCGTGACCGAGACGCTCGATGTCCTGGGACCCAAGTTCGCCGCCGATATCGACGAGGTCAAGTTGTCCTACAAGGGCGAGCAGGACATCCTCGGCCCCGAGGTGCAGGCCGCCAACGATCAGGCCATCTTGATGATCTCGGTCCTGTCCGCCATCGCCCTGCTGCTGGGGATCGGCATCGCCTGGCTGATCATTCGTGCCGTCATGGGCCAATTGGGTAAGGATCCCGCGATTATCGCCGAGGTGACGCGCAAGGTCGCGGTCGGCGATCTGGCGATCGAGTTCGACCAGACCAATCTGCGTGGCGTCTACAAGGACATGCACGGCATGGTCGAGCGTCTGCGTCAGATCGTGGGCGAGGTGCGGGTCGGCGCCGACAACCTGTCGTCGGCCTCCAGCGAGGTGAGTTCGACCGCGCAATCCTTGAGTCAGGGCGCCACCGAACAGGCCGCCAGTGTCGAGGAGACCACCGCCAGCATCGAGCAACTGAACGCTTCGGTGCAGCAGAACACCGAGAACGCACGGGTCACCAACGGCATCGCCAAGAGTTCGGCGGAAGAGGCGCGGCGCGGCGGCGAGGCGGTCAAGCGCACCGTCAGCGCCATGAAGGAGATCGCCAGCAAGATCGGGCTGATCGAGGACATCGCCTACAAGACCAACCTGCTCGCCCTCAATGCCGCCATCGAGGCGGCGCGCGCGGGCGAGCATGGCAAGGGCTTCACGGTCGTGGCCGCCGAGGTCCGCAAGCTGGCCGAAAACAGCGGTGTCACAGCCCAGGAGATCAACCAGTTGGCGACTAACAGCGTGTCGATTGCCGAGGAGGCCGGCAAGCTGCTCGAACAGATGGTGCCCAACATCGTCAAGACCGCCGATCTGGTCGAGGAAATCACCGCCGCATCGGGCGAACAGGCCACCGGCATCAGCCAGATCAGCGAGGCCATGAGCCAGCTCGACAAGGCGACCCAGCAGAACGCCTCCTCCTCCGAGGAATTGGCCGCCACCGCCGAGGAACTCAGCGGCCAGGCCAGCCAGTTGCAGGAGACGATGTCCTTCTTCCGCACCGGCGCATCCAGCGGACGCGCCAAGTCAAGACCCGGCGCTCAGACGCGCGCGCCTCGGCAGACCAGTCGGGCGAACGAGGATTTCGCCGACATCTCGGTCGACGCGGACTTCGCCCACAAGGACTTCGAGCGGTTTTGACCGGAGGCTGATATGGGAGAACTCGTGGTGAGCAAACAGACGGCCGGCGCGAGCCGCGGCGACGCCGCCGATGAGGTGACCCAGTACCTGACCTTTTCGGTGTCCGATGAGCGCCTGGCGATGTCCATCGACGCGGTCAAGGAGATCATCGAAACCCCGCAGGTCACTCGGGTACCGATGACGCCGGACTACATTCGCGGCGTCATCAATCTGCGCGGAAGCGTGGTGCCGGTCATCGATCTGGGCGCGCGCCTGGGGCGCGGCCCGCTGACCCTGACCAAGCGCAGTTGCGTCGTGCTGGTCGAGGTTCAGGTCGGTGACGAGGGGCATGTGCTGGGGATGCTGGTCGACGAGGTGAAAAATATCCTCGACATCCCGCGGGAAGACGTGAAGCCGCCGCCCGAGTTCGGCTCCGAGATCCGTACCGACTTCATCGAGGCGATGGGACGGGTGGACGATGTCTTCATTATAATCCTGAGCGTCGATCATGTCCTGTCGGTGCAAGAGCTGGCGGCCCTGCGGCAATTGAGCGGGGAGGCGGAAGCGAGCGGACCGGAGGCGGCTGGCGAGTAAGGCGCCGCCGACGTGTGCCGGGAAACAACTTGCGTCTTCAGGGCTTGCAGACCTGACGGAACAGACCAGGATGGTCTGTTCACGCATTCAAGCGGCTTGGAGACAAGCGTTGAGCGTTGCTGTGCTCGCCGTGTTGAGTTGGCGATCGCCAGCTCCAGATCCTGCTCCTGCCGACTAACTCAACGAACGAGCATTCATGCAACACTGGTTTTTTCTGGCGAGTGCCATCGTCCTAGAGGTAGCGGGCACGACTGCGATGAAGCTGTCTGGAGGGTTCACCAGACTCGTGCCCTCGATCTTTCTGTTCGTCTTTTATGCCGCCTCGTTCGCGGCGCTGACGCTCGCGTTGAAGAAAATCGATGTCGGCGTCGCCTATGCCGTGTGGTCCGGCGTCGGTACCGCCCTGATTGTCGCAATTGGCGTCCTGTATTTCCGCGAGCCGGCGACGTTACTCAAGTTCATCAGCATTCTGTTGATTGTGATCGGTATTGTCGGCCTGCTTCTCAGTGGGACGAAACATTGAACAGCGGGTGTCAGTCACTGTCGGTGCTCGCATGCCGTCTCGTCCGTTGCGTCCTGACTTCAAGTTCTTAAGGTAAAACCGAATCTCCATGGCTAGTCCTCTCCTTCTGATTGTCGATGACAGCAAGATGGCGCGCATGATGATTGCTCACATCGTGCGGGATCTGCGCCCCGACTGGCGACTCGCCGAGGCGGCGAATGGCGCGGAGGCGCTGACCATGCTCGAACAGGAGCCGCCGTCTCTCGTCAGCATGGACATCAACATGCCCGGCATGAGCGGACTGGAGGTCGCGGGGCGGATCCGTTTGCATTACCCGGAAATTCGTATTGTGCTCTGCACGGCCAACATCCAGGATGCGGTCCGTAAGACCGCCGAAAAAGCGGGCGTCAAATTTGTCGCCAAACCGATCACGCCCGCATCGGTCGCGCGGATGGTGGCCTTGTTCGAGGAATAACCCGGTGTTTCAACTCAACGAAATGCAGCACGACGCGCTGAAGGAGTTGTTCAACCTGGGCGTCGGGCGGGCCGCGAGCAGCTTGAGCCTCATCGTCCAGGACGAGGTCGAACTGTCCACGCCGGAGGTCTTGCTGGTCCGTCCAGCGGAGGTTGCCACCACCTTGCTCGGGTCGGAGTTCAGACAATTGAGTATGGTGACGATCGACTTCGCCGGCCCCTTCGATGCCGAGGCGATTCTGCTGTTTCCGGAACGCAACGCCCTGGCGATCGTCAGTCACATGCTCGATCCGCGGATGTCTCCGGAGGAACTGTCCGAGTTCGAGCAGGAGGCGATGTGCGAGATCGGCAATATCATTCTCAACGCCTGTATCAGCTCCCTGGCCGATGAGTTCGGCGTCGAGTTCCAGGGCGGCCTGCCGACGCATTACTTCAGCGATACCCATTCGCTGCCGATCTTCGGTCATGACGAGGAGCAGGTCGTCCTGCTGCTCCAGATTCATCTGACCATGCGCCAGGAACGCATCCAGGGACACCTGATCTTCTTGCTCAACGTCAGCTCCCTGACGGCCTTGCTGGATTGTGTCGACGCCTATCTGGCACGGTTCGGATTCGCCTGATGGAGAGCGATTTCGGCGCGCAATTGCTCGATCATTTGCAGTCCGGCGTGATCCTGCTCGATGATCGGGGGCGAATCCTTGCCTGGAATCAATGGATGGCCCGGCATAGCCGCTTGACCTTGAGCGAGGTGTCGGCCAAGCGTCTCGACGAGTTATTCCCCGAGGTGCGACACACCCGGCTTGAGGACGCGATCGAGCAAGCCTTGCGGTTTCGGCTGTCGTCGATGCTGGCGCCCGGACTGAATGCCGCGATCCTGCCGCTCGATCATCAGCCCGGAGATCGCCGGCTCGCCCGGCGCATGCAGCCGCTCGTCTATGTCACGCCCATGCGTCATGAGCCATACGCCTGTTTGATTCAGATTCAGGATATGACCGCGACGGTGCGTCGGGAGCATCGACTGCGCGCCCAATCCACGCAACTGATCGCGACGACCTATCGCGACGCGCTGACCGGGGTGGGCAATCGCCGCCGGCTGGACCATGACCTGGCGGTAGCCTTCAGCACCGCGCAGAAAAATCGCAGTTCCCTGGCCTTGCTCATGATCGATATCGATGATTTCAAGGCGTACAACGATAGTCTCGGCCATCTCAAGGGCGATGACTGCCTGATCCTGGTCGCCAAGGCCTTGCAGGAGGGACTGCGCCTGCGGGGCGATTGCGTCTCGCGTTATGGCGGCGAGGAGTTCGCCCTGCCGCTGCCCGAGACTGATCGGGACATGGCCTGCGCGATCGCCGAACGTCTGCGTCTGTTGATCGAGGGGCTCGATTTGCCGCATGCCGCCTCGCGTGTCGGCACGCGGGTGACCGTGAGCATTGGCGTCACCGCCATGATACCGGGCCCGGAACAGTCTCCCAGCGACCTGCTCGGCCTAGCTGACCGAGCACTCTACCGAGCCAAGGACGCAGGGCGTAATTGCTGTTTTTTCAATGGCCCGGAGCGCGACGCGCTGCCAGCGTGGAGCTGATCGGTTTGTCGCCGCGCGCACCGATGTTCGCTGTCGATACCGCCGATCCGGCGGCGGATGGTTCGGCGTGAATCCGGATCAGACGCGGCTGTTCTTCCTGCAGCCATTCATCGAGGAGGTGACGGAACTGCTTCGCTCGATGGAGGACGCGCTCCTCGCGTTGGAGGACAACCCCCAGGGTCCGGAAGCGCTGGACGCGGTGTTCCGAACCATGCACACCATCAAGAGCACGGTCGACGTCTTTGGGTATCGCTCCGTGGTGGACTTCGCCCACGCGGTCGAGACGCTGATGGAGCAGGTTCGCGCCGGCCGCCTGGCCTTGACCCCAGCCTTGATCGCGACCCTGTTCGAGTGCCGGGACCACACGGCGCGCCTGATCGATTTCATCGTGGCCGACAGCGAGGGCGATACCCCGCTGGACGCGGATCTGCGTCGCGCCAGCGATGCCCTGCTGGCGCGTATCGGCCAGCCTCGCCGGGCGGTGTTTGGCGTCAGTGGCGGGTTGACCATCGCGCCAGATGTGACCACAACGCTTATCGACACCCCGACGGTTGCCGATGGGCAGGGCCAGATCCGCTTCCCGGAATCCAGATCGGCCTATACCCGCTATCTCGATCTCCTGTCGCTGCCGCCCGACGAGCAGGTGAGCTGCATCGGGGATCTGCTGGTCGGCATCGGCGCCCTGACCCCGGCGGAACTGGCGCGCGCGCTGAAGACGCAAGAAGACGCCAGTCGGATCGCGACGACGTTGGATGGTCCGCCGGTCACGCGACGGCTCGGCGAGATCCTCATCGAGCAGGGGTCGGCGACGCCGGAGGTAATCGGACAGGCGGCCAAAACCCAGGATGCCGCGCGCAGCCGTCGCCCGGAAGAAACGCGCCAGATCCGCGTCGACGCCCAGCGGCTCGGGCACCTGATCGACCTGGTCGGCGAACTGGTGACCAGCAGCGCGGCGATCCGGGTCATGGTCCAGCGCGCCGGCATCGAGGACATGACCGAAGTGGTCGACGGCGTCGACTACCTGGTTTCCGAGATCCGCGACAACGCCCTGCAACTGCGCATGGTGCCGATCGGCGACAGCCTCTCGCGTTTCCGGCGCGTGGTGCGCGACGCCAGCCAGAGACTCGGCAAAGCCATCGAGCTGGTCATCACCGGCGGCGAGACCGAACTCGACAAAACCGTGGTCGAAAAGATCACCGACCCGCTCACCCACCTCATCCGCAACGCGCTGGATCACGGCATCGAGTCGCCCGAGGTCCGGCGCGCGCAGGGCAAACCCGCCACCGGCACCGTGCATCTCAACGCCTACCACGACTCCGGGCACATCGTCATCGAAATCCAGGACGACGGGGCCGGGCTCGACACCGCGCGCATTCGTGCCAAGGCCGAGGCCCGGGGCCTGGTCAAGCCCGAGGATAGCCTCAGCCACGAAGACACCCTGCGCCTCATCTTCGCCCCCGGCCTCTCCACCAAGGAAGAGGCCACCAACCTGTCCGGTCGCGGCGTCGGCATGGACGTCGTGCGGCGCAACATCGAAGCCCTGCGCGGCACCGTCGATCTCGACAGCCAGCTTGGCCAAGGCACCAAGGTCACCATCGTCCTGCCGCTCACGCTCGCCATCATCGAAGGCTTCTTGGTCGGCGCCGGGCGCGACCAATACGTCATCCCGCTCGCGCAGGTGGCCGAATGCGTCGAGCTGAGCGCGCTCGACACGCTCAAGCGTCATGGCGAACACTACATCAACCTGCGCGGCGAGGTGCTGCCCTTCATTCGCCTCACCGACCTCTTCCGCAACGCCGGAGAACGCGCGGCGGGTCAGCGCGAGAGCCTGGTCGTGGTGCGTTTCGGCCATCACAAGGTCGGGCTGGTGGTCGACACCCTGCTGGGCGAATTGCAGGCCGTCATCAAGCCGCTCGGCAAGCTGTTCGAGCGCCTGCGCGGGGTGGCGGGCGCGACCATTCTCGGCACCGGGGACATCGCGCTGATTCTCGACGTGGCGGAACTCGCCGCCATCGGGCAGGGTGGGCGAGCACCAATTCATCGAAAATCCGATCTTGCTGGACGCACGGACGCAACCCATGTGGAAACCTGACCCGCTCGTTAAGCCGCAACCGATCCAGACGGAGTCTGAACCACTCGTCGAGGCCGTCCCGCTCTCGGAGGAGGATTTCGAGCGTTTTCGCCGTTTCATCCATGACCGGGCCGGGATCAGTCTGACGCCGCATAAACGTCAGATGGTTAGTTCGCGTCTGCAGCGTCGGCTGCGGCATCTGGGGCTGCGCAGTTTCCACGCCTATCTTGAGTATGTCTCCGAACCGAGTCAGGACCGCGAGCGTCAGCATCTGATCGATCTGCTGACGACCAACGAGACCTATTTCTACCGCGAGCCGGCGCATTTCGAGTTTCTGCTGAAAGACATCCTGCCCGCCTATCGCGGCAGTCCGATGCGGGTCTGGAGCGCGGCCTGTTCCTCGGGCGAGGAGGTCTATACCCTGGCCATGGTGCTGGCGGAAGGCTTGGGGATGGGCGACTGGCGGATTTTGGGATCGGATATCAGCTCGCGGATGGTGGAAGCGGCCCGTCAGGGTCTGTATCCGCTGGAGCGGGCCAAGCGGTTGCCGACCGACTGGTTGGGTAAATATTGTCTCAAGGGTGTGCGTTCGCAGGCGGGCAATCTGCTGATCGATCCGCGTCTGAAGGCGCGGGTCCAACTGGAACAGCGCAATCTCAAGCGTCCCCCCGCCGACGGGGCTCTCTTCGATGTGGTGTTTCTGCGTAACGTGTTAATCTATTTCGACATCCCCACCAAACAGCAGGTCATCGATGGCCTGACTCGCGCGATCCAGCCCGGCGGCTATCTGTTCATCAGTCATGTGGAGTCGCTGCATTCGCTCAAGACGAAACTGGAAATGGTCCGGCCTTCGGTGTTTCGCAAGCCGCTTGACTGATCAGGACACCATGGAACACCAGGCTCCACCGACCCCATGCCGCCAAGCGCCGACAACCAGATCCAGAAGCATTTTCTCCATCCGGGCGATCATTACGTCACCCGTGAGCCGATGGTGTTGTCGACGCTTCTCGGCTCCTGTGTCTCGGTCTGTCTGTTCGATCCGGTGGCGCGGGTGATGGGCATGAATCATTTTCTGCTGCCGACGCGTAATTCTTCTGGACTCGAGCCGGTGATCGCATCGGATGCCGGGCGCTATGGTCTCTGGGCCATGGAGCTTCTGATCAATGGACTCTTCAATCTGGGCGCCCGGCGCGAGCATCTGCGCGCCAAGGCCTTTGGCGGCGCGAATGTGCTGAACACGTCGGTCAGGAACCTTCCCGATCGCTTTATCATCGGTACGGCCAATGTTCAGTTCGTGCGGAATTTTCTGGAAAAAGACGGGATTCCGCTGATCGCTCAGGATCTCGGCGGCGACAGTGGACGACAGATCCACTTTCATGGCGCCGATTTCTCGGTCTATCTTCGCCGGATCCCCAGACGCAACGCGGAACAGATCGCGGCGCAGGAGCGTGCCTATTTGCAGCGTGCCCTGCAGACCCAGCAGCGTTCTGTTCCAGCCGAATTTTTTTAGAGGAGGGATGACACGCGATGGCGGCAGTCAAGGTCTTTATCGTCGACGATTCGGCGGTCGTCCGCCAGGTACTCACCGAACAGCTGAACGCAATTGGCGGTATTCAGGTGATCGGTTCCGCCCGCGACCCCATCTTTGCCCAAAAGATGCTGGAGAAAGAGTGGCCCGATGTCATCGTGCTCGACATCGAGATGCCGCGCATGGACGGCATCACCTTTCTGCGCCAATTGATGAAGGAGCGTCCGACGCCCGTCATCATCTGCTCGACCCTCACCGAACGCGGCGCGGAGGTCACCATGCAGGCGATGAACGCTGGCGCGGTCGATATCATCGCCAAGCCCAAGATCGGTCTTCGTCAGTTTCTGGAAGAGTCCAAAACCCTGCTCGGCGATGCCATCAAGGGCGCGAGTCATGCCCGGATGGACAAGTTGGGTTCGGCGCGACGCCTTGCTCCGGCGGGGGCGTCGGCAGCGGCCCCCAAGCTGACCGCGGAGGCGGTGGTCGCGGAGCGCGGTTTCAAGCCGCTGGCCGAGACCACCGATCGGGTGGTCGCGATCGGAACCTCCACCGGTGGCACCCAGGCGCTCGAATACGTCCTCACCCGGCTGCCCCGCACCGCGCCTGGCATCGTCGTGGTTCAGCACATGCCGGGGCAATTCACGGCGGCCTTTGCCGCGCGTCTGAATGGATTGTGCGGGATCGAGGTCCGCGAGGCGCGCAATGGCGACCGCGTGATCGCCGGGCTGGCGCTGATCGCGCCGGGAACCGACCATCTGCTGCTGCGGCGCAGCGGCGCCCAGTATCGGGTCGAGGTCAAGAACGGCCCGCTGGTCAGTCGTCACCGTCCCTCGGTGGATGTACTGTTTCGTTCGACCGCGCAATCGGCCGGTCCGAACGCGGTCGGCATCATCATGACTGGCATGGGCGACGACGGCGCGCGCGGGATGCTGGAGATGCACGAGGCCGGTGCCTTCACGGTCGCCCAGGACGAGCTGACCTGCATCGTTTACGGAATGCCCAAGGAGGCGGTGAAGCTCGGCGGAGTCGACGCCGTGGTGGGACTGCCGCGGATTCCGGAGATGATCGTGCAGGCACCTTCCCGGCAGAGCTATCTCCGGTCTGTCGGGCACGCTTGATGAGGATCGCCCCAACCGCGTGCTTCGGGAAGGAGGGCGCCTTGCGCTATGCCGACTGGAATGGGCGGTCATTGCACGCACGCTTCCCGGTGGCGCACAATGCTGTCGGAAGCCACCATGATTCTTAGCCAAACGCATGACGACGAGTCAAGGCGGTTCGGAGTCGCTTGAAATTCCACCACGCTCTTTCATGATGACCCAGTTATTCAGCTTTAGGACACCGCCATGGCACTCGTGAAGAAAACCAGCCTTTCCACGTCTGCGACGCCCGCCGAGGGTCGTTCCAACGCCGCGACCACCCGCGAGGCCGAAGCGCAGCGCAAGCGCGCGCGCACCCTGGCCAAGCAGCAGCAGGCCGCCGAGCGGGTCGCCTCGGCAACCGCGCAACTGGCTTCGGGGATCAACGAAGCGGCTTCGGCGGCGGAGGAACTCAAGCGGTCGTCCGATCAGATCGCCACCGGCGCGGAAGAGGCATCGGGTGCGGCGCAGGAATCCCTGGCGGCTTTCAAACAGGTCGGCGCGGCGCTGGGGCGTCAGCTCGAGAGCGCGACGCTGTCGCAAACCAAGGTCGAAGCCTCGCAGACGCTGATCGGGCGAGTGACTGACGATGTGGCGGGTCTGATCGTGAATGTGGGATTGGCGGCGCAGCGTCAAAACGATTCGGTCAAGATGGTGGCCGAACTCGAACAGCAGGCGGCCAATATCGGCGACATTGTCAAGGCGGTCGCCCGCATCGCCGATCAGACCAATCTCCTGGCGCTCAACGCCGCGATCGAGGCCGCGCGCGCCGGCAAGCACGGCAAGGGCTTCGCGGTGGTTGCCGACGAGGTGCGTACCCTGGCCGAGACCTCCGAGAAAAGCGCCAAGCAGATTCAGGATCTGGTCGGTCAGATCCAGTCGGAGGTCAAGACCATCTCCGATGGCATCAACGAATCCGCGACGAAGGTTCAGGCCGAGGTGGAAAACAGCAAGGCCATCAACACCCAGCTTGAGCAGATTCGGGTGGATACCATCGAAGTGACCCGTGGCGTGCAAGAGATCGCCGCCGGGGCGCAACAGTCCAGTGCCGCGGCCATGCAGGCACTGAAAGGCACGGAAGAAATCGCCGCTGCCGCCGAAGAGCAGTCAGCCGCCGCGGAGGAATCCGCCAAAACGGTCGCCGAGCAAACGCAAGCGCTGGCCGAATGCGAGCAGGCCGCTCAGAATCTCTCTGAACTGGCGGAAGAACTCAAGAATTCGACCGATATCGCCAAGAGCGCGGAAGAAGTCGCCTCGGCGGCTGAAGAGCTGTCCTCGGCGGTGCAGGAAATCAACCGTTCGGGCGGTCAGATCATGGTCGCCGTCGAGCAGATCCGTAAGAGCGCCCAGGTTCAGGCGTCGGCAACCGAGGAATCGGCGGCGGCCATCACCCAAATCGAAAAGGGACTGGAAATTGCCCTGCAACGCGCCCGCCTCGCGGGCGATAAAGTACAGGCCATGCGGGCGCTGCTCGACACCAATCAGCGCGGTATCAATACGCTGATTGCCGGCGTCTCCGATTCGGTCGATGCATCGCGTTCGAGCCTCAAGCAGATTAAGGGGCTGGAACTGGTGTCGCGGCGCATCGACAAGATCGTCGACGCCATCACCACGGTCTCGATTCAGACCAACATGTTGGCCGTCAACGGTTCGATCGAAGCGGCGCGCGCCGGTGAGTTCGGCAAGGGCTTCGTGGTCGTTGCGACCGATATTCGCAACCTGGCGCACGATTCGGCGGAGAACGCCGACCGGATCAAGGATCTGGTCAAGGCGGTGCAGGATCAGATCGGTATCGTTGGGCGCGATCTGGAAGAAATCATCTCCTCGGCCAGCGCGGAAGCCGAAAAGGCCAAGGCCATCACCGTCAGCCTGGTGACGATCGAAACCGATATTGGCGTGGTTGAACAGGGAACCGGCGACATTCTTGCCGCCGCCAGCGAGATTGCGAGCGCCATCGTGCAGATCAAAACCGGCGTCGATCAGATCTCCGCCGCCGCCCAGGAAGCCGAGAAGGCATCCGCCGAATCCGCTGCCGCCGCCAAGCAACAATCGCAGGGCGCCGAAGAGCTGGCTGCAGCCATCGAGGAAATCGCCTCGCTCGCCGACGAGCTGCAAAGCGCCTGAGATCCATCGCCGTTGCGCGGGAGAACAAGATGACCAACGAACAGGTCGAACCGTCGCCGTCGATCAGCGCGGCAGGGATGGATGAAACTGCGGCGGAGCGCGCGTCGGACATCCGTCAATTCGTGATCTTTGTGTGCGACAGCGAGGTTTTCGCGGTCGATATGACGCCGGTGCAGGAGATCATCCGGGTGCCGGAGGTGGTGCGGGTGCCGCTCGCACCCTCCACTCTGGAAGGGTTGGCGAATTTGCGCGGCAAGGTGCTGCCGATCATCAGTCTGCGCCGACTCTTCGGCTTCGCCGAGCAGGACGACGACGACGCCACCCGCGCGCTGGTCATCGATCTGGGTCAGCCGCTCGGTTTCGTGGTGGATCGGGTAAGTAGCGTGGTCGGGGTCGAGCCAGGGCGCATCGAAGGCGTCGATGCCCTGGCGGCGACGGTCAAAACCGAACTGCTGTCGGGTATTCTCAAGGATGTCGGCGGCTATCCGATGGTGATGGTGCTGGACTTCGAGCGTCTGATCCGTACCGAGTTTGCCGCCATCGCGGCGCTGTCGCAGACCGGTCGCGGGGCGTCCTTTGGCGAGATCGCAAGCCATGACGCGGAAGAGGACGCCGTCACGGACGAACTGCAGTTGGTCAGTTTTGAAGTCGCCGAACAGGAATATGCCATCCTGATCGAGAACGTGCAGGAGATCGTGCAGTTTCCCGACCAGATCGTGCATGTTCCGCGCGCCGAGGCGCATGTACTGGGGGTGATGACGCTGCGCAATCGGCTGCTGCCGCTGGTGTCGCTGCGCTGTCTGTTCGAGCTGCCGGCTCAAGCCGCCGATGAGCGCAGTCGCATCGTGGTGGTGCGCCTCGGAGAGATGTCGGTGGGGCTGGCGATGGACAGCGTGAACGAGGTGCTGCGGGTGCCGAAATCGGCGGTGGACGCCATGCCCAAGCTGCTGGCGCGTCATGGCGATCTGGCCGACATTGCCGACATTTGCCGGCTCGACGACGGCCAGCGGCTGGTGTCGATCATTTCCACCGACAATCTGTTCCGGCATTCATCCATTCAGGAGGCGCTGACCAGCGTTGCAGCCATGCGCGATGACGAACGTCTGGACGACGATCAGGACGGCGAGGCGCAGGCCGACGACGAGGAGCAGGTGGTCGTCTTCCGGCTCGACAAGGAAGAATTCGGGGTGCCGATCGAGAGCGTGCAGGAGATCGTGCGTATTCCCGATGAATTGACCCATGTGCCCAAGGCACCGAGCTTTGTCGAAGGTGTCATCAACCTGCGCGGCGCGGTGCTGCCGGTGATCGATCAGCGCCGACGGCTCGGTTTGGCGACGGTCGAGCGCAACGACCGTCAGCGCATCATGGTGTTTCTGCTTGACGGGGTGCGTACCGGCTTTATCGTCGATTCGGTGGCCGAGGTGCTCAAGATCCCCAAGTCCGCCATCGAACCCTCGCCCCGGCTGTCGCTCGAACAGACGCGGCTGATCGGGCGGGTGGCCAATCTGGAGCGGCAGCATCGCATGATCCAGTTGATCGAGCCGGCGCATCTGGTCGCCGAGGAACAGCGGGAGCAACTGGCGGCATTGAGTCACGCGACACCGCACGGTTAAGCGGGGTCGGTTGCCAACGTCAAGCGACACGCTGTCGTTCCAAAGCAGGCCAATGTCTGCAGAAAACGACTTGCACCCCGTACTCATCAACATTAATCATGCGTCTTTAGCGAGGCAGAAACGGCTGTGATCAAGCTGCTGATCGTCGATGATTCCGCACTGATGCGGCGTCAGCTCACGACGATCTTTCAAGACGCGGGCGGTTTCGAGATTCGGGTTGCCCGCAACGGTCGTGAGGCGGTCGAGGAGAATCTTGCCTTCGTGCCGGATGTCGTCACGCTCGACATCAACATGCCGGAAATGGACGGTTTGACGGCGCTGTCGCTGCTCATGGCCGAGCGTCCGGTGCCGGTGGTGATGGTGTCCTCGCTGACCGAGAAGGGCGCGCTGGCGACGCTGGAAGCACTTAATCTCGGGGCGGTGGATTACATCCCCAAACCGGGCGGGACCATCTCGCTGTCGATTGCCGAGATCGAGACCGAAATCATCGGCAAGGTCCGGGCGGCGTCACGGGCGCGTCTCAAGACGTCGCACGGGTTGGCGGCGCGCCTGCGCGGCGGAATGACCAGCCGACCCACGCCGAGTCCTGCCTCGACGCCAAGCCGTCCGACTATCCTGCGCGGCGGAGCGCAACGCGATGGCGTCGTTTTGATCGGCGTCTCGACCGGCGGCCCGCGCACCCTGGAAGACATTCTGCCACTGTTGCCCGCCGATTTTCCCTGGCCGGTACTGGTCGCCCAGCACATGCCGCCGAGCTTTACCCGCCCCTTCGCCGAGCGGATGAACGGCCTCTGCGCGCTCGAGGTTGCGGAGGTCAGTCGTCCCACCACGCTGGACGCGGGCAATATTTATATCGGCAAAGGGGGAGCCGACATGGTGCTGGCGCGGCGCGTCGGCAAGCTTACCGCCCTGGCGCGACCGGAGAATACAGACTTTCTCTGGCATCCCTCGGTGGAACTGCTCGGCCGCTCGGCGCTGGAGTATTGCGATCCGGTCAATGTGATCGCGGTGTTGCTGACCGGCATGGGCTACGATGGCGCGCAGGCGTTCGCCGATCTCAAGCAGCGCGGCGCCCGGACCATCGCCGAATCGGAGGCGACCGCGGTGGTTTTCGGCATGCCTGCCGAATTGATCGCGCGCGGCGGGGCAACCTTGACGTTGCCCGCCGAGCGCATCGCCGATCAGATTCGGATCTGGGTTGAGCGATAACGCGACGGAACTCACGCCATGGCACTGAAAAAAGCACATCAGCCACCAACCGCAACCGCTGACGAACGCACCTTGCCGCGCGATCTGCCGGGATTGGTACAGGCATTGTCCGCACCCGATCCACTGGCGCGGCGCTGGGCGGCGCGCGATCTGGCCGAGTATCCCGAGTCCTCTCCGACACTGGTCGCGCGGCTGCGGGTCGAGACCGAGCCGAGCGTGATCGAGGTCATCCTGACCACGCTCACCCGCATCGCGGATACGCCAGCGGTCGCCGGACTGGCTGACTGTCTGCGCAGCGAGAACGCCATGCTGCGCAACGCCGCGATCGAGGCGATGCAGCAACTCCCGGACGAGGTTGCGCCACTGATGGAACGCCTGCTCGACGATCCCGACCCCGACGTGCGGATCTTCGCGGTCGATGTCCTTGAATCGCTGCGTCATCCGCAGGTCGAGGAGTGGTTGATCCAAGTCATTACCCAGGATCGGCATGTCAATGTCTGCGCCACGGCGGTCGATCTGCTCGGCGAGGTTGGCACCGCGTCAGCCGTCTCCGCGCTACTGGCGCTCAAGCAGCGTTTTGCCACGGAACCCTATATTCAGTTCGCCGCCGATCTGGCGCTGACGCGGATCGCCGCAGGCTAAACGATGATGCGTCCTGCGTGTGGCGAGCGTTCCCCCTCACCCCAACCCCTCATCCCAGTGGCGCGAAGGGTTGGTGCGCGGGGGCTTTGGCATGACTGAAACCGGCACGATCAGCAACGAAGAGTTCCATAAATTCCGCGAATTTTTCTACCGCAAGACCGGCATCCTGTTCGAGGACAGCAAGCGCTATTTTGTCGACAAGCGTCTGCTCGAACGTATCGCCGTGACCGGCAGCGAGAGCTTTCGGGGCTACTTCACCATGCTGCGTTTCCAGGCGTCGGGCGAGGAATTGCAGGCGCTCATCAACGGGATGACGGTCAACGAAACTTATTTTTTCCGCGAGGAATATCAGTTCGAGTGTCTGGTCAATTCGCTGCTGGAAGAGATCGTGGCGCGGCGGACCGCCAGTACGCCAATCCGCATCTGGTCGGTGCCCTCGTCGTCCGGCGAGGAACCCTATGGCATCGCCATCTATCTGCTCGAACACTGGCCGCATCTCAACGACTGGGATGTCGAGATCGTCTCCTCCGACATCGACACCGGCATCCTGGCCCAGGCGCGCCGAGGGCGCTATACGCCCCGCGCCATCCAGCATCTTCCCGCGGGTCTGCTGAAAAAATATTTCCAGCGCGACGGCGAGTATTATCAGATTGGCGACACGCTGCGCGAGGCGGTGGAGTTCACCCGGGTCAATGTCACCGATCCTGCCGATATGCGTCTGCATCGTCATTTCGATGTCATCTTCTGTCGCAACCTGCTGATCTATTTTGACGATCTCTCGCGCAAACAAACCGCCGAATCCTTTTATGACGCGCTCAATCCGGGCGGCTTCGTCTGTCTTGGGCACTCCGAATCCATGAGCCGGATCTCCTCGTTGTTTCGGGTGCGCAAGTTTCCCGAGGCCATCGTCTATCAGAAACCCTGGGAGGCACGATGAAACGCATCCTGGTCATCGACGACGCCGCCACCGTGCGGCTTTATCATCGAAACATCCTGGAAGCGGCGGGATTCGCGGTCAGCGAGGCGGTCAATGGACTGGAAGCGCTGGAGCGGGTTGCCGAGTCGCCGTTTGACCTCTATCTGGTTGACATCAATATGCCCAAGCTCGACGGCTACGGGTTTCTGCGCGAACTGCGCGGCAAGGACATCCCCCAGGCGCCGGCGATCATGGTTTCGACCGAGGCGGCGGCCAATGACCAGAAACTCGCTTACGTCAGCGGCGCCAATCTCTATCTCATCAAGCCGGTACGGCCAGAACGGCTACTGGCGCATGTGCTGACCCTGCTTGGTCTGGCATCGCTGCCGCCTGGCGGCGGTTCCGCGAGCGATGTCGAAGGGAAGCGGTCATGAATCCGCTGCTCCTCCAATTCCTGGCCGAAGGGCGCGATTTCCTCCAGTCCATCGGCGAGAAGTTGCTTCAGCTTGAGAAAGATCCCCGGAACAGCGCGGGAATGGACGAACTGTTCCGACTGGTACACACCCTCAAAGGCAATAGCGGGTTGTTCGATCTTCCGGAGATGACCCGTGTCCTCCATGCCGCCGAGGATCTGATGGACGCGACTCGCGACGGTCGCGTCGCCTTCAGTGGCGCGCTGGCAGATCGGCTTCTGGAAGCGATGGATTTTGTCGCCGCGCTGCTCGACGAAATTGCCGCGTCGGACACCGATCAACCGCCGAATACCAGTCGTCACGCGGGCGAGGCGGTCAGGCTCGGCGAGTTGCTGCGGGGATTGATGGGCGAAAAAGATCCCTTGTCCGTGGTCGGCGGTCAGTCGGAAGACGCCCCGCCGGAGCGCGAAGGCGCGGCGATGGACACCAACGCCTGGCGGCTGGATGCCGTGCCTGAGACGCTGCGCATGGACCTCTACCGTCGCCTGTGCGCGGGCGAGACGTTCTGCTGGCTGCTCTACCACGCGGCGGAAGACTGTTTTTTCAAGGGCGAGGATCCCTTCTTTCAGGTCATCCAGCTTCCCGGCGTCGTCTGGCGGCGGGTGTTGGCGCGCGAGGAGTGGCCGCCCCTGAGCGAACTGGACGCCTACCAGTGCATCCTGACCTTCGAGCTGATCCTGCACGAGCGCCCGGAAGCGCTGGCCGAACATTTCCGCTATGTCGCGGAGCAGGTGGACATCCGTCCGCTGACGGCCGCGCCGCTCATCGTTCCGACGGGACGTGTTCAGAGCGAGCCGATGTCCGCCGAATTCACCCGCGCCGCGCTGACTCAGCTCGACGCCGGCAACCGCGCCGCGCTTGCTCAAGCCGCCCGCACGCTGCTCGAACTTTCGGCTCCCGATCTCTGGATCGCCTCCGCGCTGCGCTGGCTGCTGCTGGTGCTGGATTGCGCGCCACAGTCGAGCGATGTGCAGCGGGCGCTGATTCTGGCGATCGATCAACATAGCTCTCCACTGGGGAAGCCGCGAGAAGATCCCCGCTCCCCAGCGGCGAGAGGAAATGAACTAAACCGGGAAGACACCCCGCCAGCATCTGGTACCCCGGTATTGACGCAGCCCAACATCAGCGCCGAAGCGGGCTGGTCGGCTCAAGTCGTGCTGGAAGCGCAACGCGAAATTCTGAGTCTCGCCGACAGTTCGCCCTGGCTGACCGGACGGCTGCGGGCGGTCGCCGCGAGTCTGGCCGGTACCTGTGTCAGCTTAGGGCGGGAGACCGAATTGGCTGGGCTGGAGCAGGCGCTGGATGGCGCCATCGCCGCCCGCTCGCCGCTTGCCCTATTCGCCTGGCTTGATCGGCAGGCTGTTCCGCCGGTCCCGAGCAACGCGCTCGCGTCGCCTCCAGCGCATCAGGCGCCAGCAACCGCGGCATCCGTCTCCGCCCCGTCTGAGGAGCCTGTTCGTTTCAATCGCCGCGCCGAGGATCAACTGACCAGCCCGCGCACCATCAAGGTCGATCAGATCAAAATTGACCGGCTGATGAACCTGATCGGCGAGATGGTGGTCGCCAAGAACGCGCTGCCCTATCTGGCCGGCCGCGCCGAGGTTGCGTTCGGGGTGCGCGAACTGTCGCGCGAGATCAAGAGCCAGTACAGCGTCATCAACCGCATCGCCGAAGAGATGCAGGACGCCATCATGCAGGTACGCCTGCTGCCGGTGTCTTTCGTGTTCCAGCGTTTCCCGCGTCTGGTGCGCGATCTTGCGCACAAGCTCAACAAGGACGTGCGCCTGGTCATGGAGGGCGAGTCGACCGAGGCGGACAAGAACATCATCGAGGCGCTGGCCGATCCGCTGATGCACATCGTGCGCAACAGCCTGGATCATGGTCTGGAATCGCCCGCCGAGCGGCAGGCGGCGGGCAAGCCAGGCGAAGGGCGGCTGACGATTCAGGCGCGCCAGGAATCCGATCGGGTGCTGATCGAGATCGCCGACGACGGGCGTGGCATCGATCCCGCCGTGATCCGCCAAAAAGCCTATGAAAAGGGCATCGTTGACGAAGCGACGCTGGAACGGCTGACCGATCAGGACGCGGTGAATCTGGTGTTTGCCGCCGGTTTCTCGACCGCCGAGCAGATCACCGATGTATCGGGACGCGGCGTCGGCATGGACGTGGTGCGCGACGCCATCGCCAAGGTCAACGGCTCCATCGAACTGCGCAGCCAAGTCGGACAGGGCACCCAACTGCGGCTTTCGCTGCCGTTATCGATGGCCGTCAGTCATGTCATGATCATCGAATCGGCGGGGCAGCGGTTCGGGGTGCCGATGGATGCGGTGGTCGAGACGGTGCGCGTTCCGCGTCGCGCCATTCGCACCATCAAGCGCCGCTTGGCCACGGTGCTGCGTGAACGTTTGGTGCCGCTGATCGCGCTCAATGAACTGCTGGCATTGGACGCGTCGCAACTCGCCAACGGCGATGACGAGTTCGCCGTGCTGGTGGTCCGTATCGACGGCGACTATCTGGGTATCATCGTCGATGACTGCCGCGAGACGGTGGACATCATCCTCAAGCCGTTGGCCGGATTTCTCGGCGGACTCGGCGGCTATGCCGGCTCGGCACTGCTCGGCGATGGCTCGGTGTTGCTGGTGCTCAACCCGAGAGAACTGCTCTAAACCGCGCCCAGCACGGTATGCGATGTTATTGGATTGGATCAATCTCGGCAGCATCCACAGATGTTGGAGCTGGCGCGGTTTAAAATATTAAAAAATATAAAATTTTAAACCGCGTCTCCACCGATGCCGCGAAAACCCAAAAGGCTAAACACAAAATGAAAATCACGCATATTGCTCTGGACGCGGTTTAATGCCATTCGAAATCAAGAAAAACACGCTGGTCGCCGCGGAACTGCTGGGCGTCGAGGATGCCGAAGCGCTGCTTGACTGGCTGCTCAATCATCCACGCGGGCGGCTCGACCTGGCCGCCTGTCATCATCTCCACGCCGCCAATCTCCAAGTGCTGATGGCGGCCCGACCCAAGATCGCCGTCTGGCCGCGTCAGGATACCTTGGCTGACTGGCTGCGGACGGCTCTGATTCAGGAAGACACAACCCATGTCCAAGACAATTCTGGTCGTTGACGACTCGGCGACGATGGTGATGAGCCTCAAGGCCAGCCTGGAGATCGCCGGTTTTAAGGTCGAAACCGCCGGTGACGGCGTGCAGGCGATCGCTAAGCTCAAATCCGGGGTCAAGCCCGATCTCATCATCACCGACATCAACATGCCCAACATGGGCGGCATCGACTTCATCCGCAACGCCCGTGCGCTGCCGGGGCTGCGCTTCACGCCGATCCTGGCGCTCACCACCGAGAGTCAGCAGGCCAAGCGCGACGAGGCCAAAAAACTCGGCGCGACCGGCTGGTTGCTCAAGCCGGTGGGCGGGGCGGATCTGCTCAAGGTCATCAAGCAAGTCCTGCCTGGCGCCTGAGGAAAGCGTTTCGATGACCTTTGTCAAACCACGTCATTCGCTGATTGAGGCGACCCTCACGCAGTCCCGCGCATTGCGCCGCACGATCGCATCTTTGACCCTGGTCGGCACCCTGGTGCTGTCGCTGTTGGTCTATCAGACCCATGACTGGCTGGCCTCCGCGTCAGTCCAGATGGGAATCGACGTGGGATTGCTGGAGGCGCTGCTGGTTGGCATTAGTCTGCTTGCCACCAATTTTCTCAGTGGGTTGGTGATTTTCCGGCTCAATTTTCGTGCGACCGGCACCATCAGCCAGGCACTCGACAGCTTCGACGTGGCGTTGCGGAGTGCTGAAGCAATGAGCCAGTCGGGTGCGTCGGCGCTCCTGCAAACGGCCGCACAGGATCACGCCTTCAATGAGCAGATCAGCGCTGTGGTGCAGGACAGCGAGACATCGGCGCTCGATATCATCCAGCGGGTGACGCTGCTGAACGAGGCGGCCAGCACCTTGCTCAACTATCTGGGTCATTCAAATCTCAACGCCAATGCCATGGAAGCGGATATGACGCACGGTGTTGACGACATCACCGAGATTGCCCGTTTCATTCAGGATCTGCCAGTCAAGATCCGTCACGACATGCTGTCCATCCAGTCACTCGTCGCGGATATCGGCCAGCTCGAAGGGCTGGCCTTATCGATCAAGGACATCAGCAAGCAGACCAACCTGCTGGCTCTCAATGCGGCCATCGAAGCGGCGCGCGCCGGCGAGGCCGGACGCGGTTTTGCCGTGGTCGCCACCGAGGTGCGGGCGCTGGCGACCCGTGCGACCGCCGCTGCCGACACCATCGAAGCCGGGCTCAACCGCGCCTTGAATGCGGTCAAACGCAGTCTGCAACTCAATTTCCTGAACGATTCGGACCGGCAGCTCGAACAGGCCACTCATGTCGTGGACGCGGTGCATCATCTCAAGGACAACTACGAGGACATGCGCCAGTTCTACAAAACGCTGTTCTCGGTCGTCACTCAGCACAATGCCAGTCTGGCCGGTCAGATCGCCGAGATGCTCGGCACCCTGCAATATCAGGATGTCGTTGGTCAGCGTCTGAACCGGCTCCAAGCGGTGCTGCGGCAACGCGCCGATCTCTTGGTCGCCGCCGGCGCACCCTCGGACACCCTGCTCGATCTTCCCGATGTCCTGAATCAGTTGCATGTGAACTACCTGGAAACCGAATCGCAACATGTCCGTCCCACCGCGGGCGTTGGCGCAAAGAGCGATATCGGGCCAAGCATCGAGCTGTTTTAGACGTGTTTTCCAGACCATCCTGTATCGCAGGCACCATGAAGGCATCGCCCTTGAGGCGCGATGCAAGACCAGAAAAGATGTTTTTGAAATCCGCCTCATGGAAATCAGCTAGGGTGTGTCATCAATTCTCGTGGTGTGGCATTGAGCGGGGAGATCAAGGGCATCTCCATCCCTTGAGCCGGATGCCTGTCGGGGCGAATTGATTCGCTACGTCGGATGCAGGGATGCGGGGGCTAAGATGCAGGGGCGAATGAATTCGCCCCTACGGCGATGCCGCGCAACATCCGCGTCGAGCGCGCATCGATCCGAGCCCTGAACCGTGGCGCGGCGGCGATCGTCCCACGCGAATACAATTGATGGCGCGCCTTAAGCGTATTCTTGACAGAGAAAAATTCCATGACGACAACCGTATTTCAGCAACTGCTAAGCGAGCATCGTATCGAGTTGCTTGCTGACTGGATCAATCAGGTATCCGCGTCTGGCAAACGCCGCAGCCCACATGATGATGTCTCTCATGCGCTTGAATCACTGTTGCGCAGCCTGTTTGATGACATCCTTGCCGTGCTTGAACGCCCGCCGACGGCGACGCTTGAATTCGCGGAGGAAGGATCGCTGGCGCTGGCGTTGCGTCAGCTTGTGACCGATCAGGCACGGCACGGCAGCGATGCGAGCGAATGCGTGGGCGTGATCCTGGCGCTGAAGCATCTGCTGTCGCAACGTCTGATGAACGACGCACCCCTCGCGGCAAGCGCTGATCTGCTGTGGCTGGAACAGGTGTTCGAGCAGTTGACGCTGCTGGCGTTTGGATCCTTCGTGGCGATCCGCGAGCGCCAGATTACCCAGCAAAGTCTGTCGCTGCTGGAACTCTCGACGCCGGTGCTGCGCCTGTGGCACCGCATCCTGTTACTGCCGCTGATCGGCGTCATCGATACGGGGCGGGCGCGTCAGATCACCGAGAACCTGCTGGAGGCTATTGCGCGCCACGAGGCGCGAGTGACCATCCTCGATTTGACCGGCGTGCCGATACTCGATACCAGTGTCGCCCAGCATCTGATGAAGACCATCGACGCGGCGCGGCTGCTCGGCACCCGCGTCGTCATGACCGGCATCAGCCCGGAAGGCGCGCAGACGCTCACCAAACTCGGTATCCGTTTCGCCGATGTCATCAGTCGTGCCACGCTGCGTGCCGGCATCGCCGAGGCGCTCCTGCTGGTCGGCCAGCGCATCGCGCCGCTGGAGGAGCCGCGCCGATGAAGATCCCCATCCTGCGGCTGGAGCGCATTCTGCTGGTGTCGATCCAAGAGGATCTCACGGATAACGACGCCATGGATTTTCAGTCCGATCTGGTCGAGCGGGTCGCCGAGATCGAGGCGCTGGGGGTCGCCATCGACATCACCGCGCTGGACGTGGTGGATTCCTACATGGCACGGGTGATCAACGACACCGCCAGCATGGTGCGGCTGCTGGGGGCCGAGGCGGTGATCTGCGGGGTGCAGCCCTTCGTCGCCCTGACCCTGATCGAAATGGGCCGCGACCTGCTCGGGGCGGACTGCGCCTTCAATCTCGGGCAGGGGCTGGAGATTCTCAAAACCCGCATCGCCACCCGTGGCGATACCCGTTTTGCCGGGGACGAGGATGTCTGAGCGACTGGCGACCCACCGTATTCCGGTTTGCGTTGCCGCCGACATCGTGACGGCCCGCCGCGCCGCCCGCGAGCTGTGCGAGCGTCTGGGCTTTGGCAAGGCCGATCAAACCCGCCTGGCGACGGCGGTGTCCGAACTCACCCGCAATGTCATCCAATATGCCGGCCACGGCATCTGCATCATCGAGGATCGCTCCACTGGAACGCAGCGCTGTATCTGGGTCAGGGTGGAGGATCAGGGGCCGGGTATCCCGAATCTGGAACGCGCCTTGACCGACGGCTACAGTACCAGCGGCGGACTGGGCGCGGGACTGCCGGGAACGCGCCGCCTGGTCGATCAGTTTCAGATCGAATCGGCCGCGGGCGGGACGTGCGTCACCATTGCGCTGGCGAAACCTTTATGAGCTGGACGCCGGCAGTCGCGCCGAGACAGCCATCCATGGATGCGCCGACAGGGTTGACCGACCGTCGCGTTTGCGTTTCGGTCGGTGCCGAGCCGGACATCATGGCCGCCTGCCGTCAGGCGCGGCAACTGGCCGAAGCCTTGGGCTTCTCGCGCACCGCGGCCTATCACATCGCGACGGCGGCCTCTGAACTGGCGGCGAATCTGTTGTGCCATGCCGGTGGCGGACTGCTTCAGGTACGGTCGTTAACCGACCCTTGCGGGCTGGATGATAACGTTCTTGGATTGGAACTGCTGGCGCGGGATCAGGGGCCAGGGATCGCCGATCTGACCCTTGCGCTGACCGAGGGCTACAGTACCGGCAAGGGTTTGGGTTGCGGCTTGCCCGGCGTCAAGCGGCTGATGGACGATTTTGCGATCGAGTCCGCACCCGGTCGCGGAACCTGCGTCAAGGCGGTCAAATGGCGTTAACCGCGCCTGATTCCTGTGGCGCCCATGTCGGCGGGCGGCTCGGTCAGGCGCTGCGGGCGCTGCGCGATGGCGAGCCGTGCGGCGATCAACTGGGCTGCTGGATCACGTCCGGCGGTTTGCGGCTGGCATTGGCCGATGGTCTGGGACATGGGCGCGAGGCTCACGCCGCCGCGGCGACCGCGATGCACCAGCTTGCCGCCGAATGCACCGAACCCGCATTGGATGTGGTCTTCGCCCGCTGTGATCAACGGCTGCTGAACACCCGTGGGGTGGCGCTGGCGGTGGTGGATATTTGCGGCGATGACGCAAGCATCCAGCATGCCGCCGTGGGAAACGTCCGTACGCTTCTGGTCCAGGACGACCGGGTCAAACGACTCGGCGGGGCGCGTGGCATCGTCGGCGCCGGTTTCAGCAGTTTGCGGACCGAACGTCTGACGATCAATCCCGGCGACTGGCTGATTATCTTCTCCGACGGCATCCGCGAAAATGCGGGCATCGTCGATTGTCTGGTCGATGCACAGCCTTCCGACCAGTTCGCCGAAGGGCTGCTCGCGCGCTGGGCCGATGAACGCGACGACGCCAGTCTGCTGCTCTATCGTCACCGTTGACCGCCACCATGCCAGCGATCGCAATCGCTCAACGCTATGCCGAGTTACTGCAGCGCGCCGTCTTTGCCGAGGATCCGCTGGCGACCGAGTCCGCGCTGACCGAAGCCGCCGATCTGGGGCGCGAACTGGTGGCGCTGGATATTCCGCTGGAAGAGGTTGGCGAGATGCACCACGAGGCGCTCGTGCATCTGGCAAGCGCTCATCCCGAGCTGCCGCTGAGTCATGTCGCCGGGCGTATCACGGTCCCGCTGATGGAAGCCTACATGGCGTATAGCCTGGCCTTTCGCGTCCAACTGGAGCGCCGCGCCGAGACCATCGTCAACGCCCGGCTCGAACAATCGCGGCGGTTGGAAGCGATCGGCACGCTGGCGGCGGGTATCGCGCACGATTTCAACAACCTCCTGGGAGCGATCATCGGTTTCAGCGAATTGCTCGGCGATGAGGTGCCGGCCGACTCGGCGGGCGGACGGTCGCTGCAATTCATCCAGCAGGCCAGTTTTCGCGCCCGCGATCTGATCGCCCGACTGTTGACCTTCGCCCGGAATATGGCCGACACCCCGATCGCGGTCGAGGTTGTCGCGCTGACCCGCGAAACCCTGGCTCTGCTCCGCGCGTCGCTGCCGGCAGGCATTCGCTTACGCTTCATGCCCGCCGTCGCCGACGCCTGGGTGCTGGCCGAGCCGAGCCAGATCCAACAGATCGTGATGAATCTCTGCATCAACGCCGCCGATGCCATCGGGCAGCGTCAGGGCACCATTGATATCGGTCTGGCACTGGTGCCGGAACCAGACGGGCGGGCGCTGGTGCGGCTGACCGTGCAGGACGATGGCGAAGGAATGCCGCCAGATGTGTGCCAACGCGTCTTCGATCCCTTCTTTACGACCAAGGCGCCGGGCAAGGGCAGCGGACTTGGGTTGTCGGTGATTCATGGTCTCGTGGGTCAACTGGGAGGTATGATCGAGATCGTCAGCAGCCCCGGCACCGGCAGTCGCTTTACGATCGACCTGCCGCAACTCGTTCCGGACGAACAGCCTAACTCTGATCGCTCATCCAGTGAGCGGGAGACCGAATGATCAACGTTCTAATCGTCGATGACGACGAACTCTTTCGCGCCATGTTGGAGGAAATGGTGCGACGCGAGGGCTACCAGGTGCGCGCCGTCACCAACGGTAACGAGGCGCTCCTCGCCATCGCGCGGCAACCGCCCGACCTCATCATTACGGATATCCTGATGCCTGAAAAGGACGGGATCGAGCTGATCGCGGAGTTGGCGCAACGCGACAGCCGCATTCCGATCATCGCGGTGTCAGGCGGACGGCGTGCCATCAGTCTGGAGTTCAATCTCGAATCGGCCGCGCTGATGGGGGTGCGGGCGACGCTACCCAAGCCCTTTACCCGCGATGCCTTGCGCCGGGCGATTGCCGAGGCGCTGCAGTAAGCGGTTGTCAGCCGGCCGCGACGATCGCCGGGAACGTTTCAGATCAAGCAGACGGCCGCGAACTCAATGACCGCCAAACCGACCATTATCGTGATCGCGAACCGCAAGGGCGGGACCGGCAAGACCACCACGGCCGTCAATCTCGCGGCCGAGTTTGCCGCCAGCGGCGAGCGCACCCTGCTGATCGATCTCGATACGCAGGGGCATTGCGCACTCGGCCTCGGGCTGAAGATTGGCAACGGTCAGCCAACCGCGCACAGCCTGTTCGGCGCGCCGGATGCGGCAGTTGGGGTGGCGCTCGCCGATGCCATTGTGCAAACCGGGTGGGAACGGCTCGATGTCGTTCCCGGCGACCCGGATTTTCGCCACGACACCGCATCGAACGAGGATCGGATTTTGGTTCGTGCACTCTCCGACCCGGTGATCGTCGCGGGATATGACCGGATTCTGATCGACTCGCCACCCTCGCTCGACCGCTTGCTGCTCAACGCGCTGGCGGCCGCGCATTGGGCGCTGATTCCCTTCGTGCCGCATCCGTTGTCCAGCGAGGGCGTGCGCCAACTGGCGCGGGTCTTCTTTCGGGTTGCCATGAGCAGCAATGCCGACCTGCGTCTGCTCGGGTTGCTACCGGTGATGCTCGACTCGCGTATCGTGCAGCATCGTCGGGTGCGCGAGCAGGTGATCGGTCAATTCGGCCAGGCGCGTCTGCTCGGCGGCATCCGCAACGACATCAAGCTCGCCGAGGCCTTCGCCGTCGGTCGCCCCATCCGCGACTATGCCCCGCGCAGTCGCGGCAATCAGGACTACCGAACGGCGTTTTCAAATCTGCACGCCCGTCTGCTCGGGTGACGATGCCTCGCCATCCCGCGACAGCGAGGAGACGGCCGCGGTGACGGATGTCTCCGGAACATTGACTAGACCCTGAAATGCCCCACCAACTCCTGGAGTTCAGCCGCCAGTCGCGCGAGTTGCTCCGAGGCGTCGGTGGTCTGGCGCGCCCCCTGCGCATTCCCCTCGGCGGCGTCGGAGATGCTGGTGACGTTGCGGTTCATCTCCTCGGCCACCGCGCTCTGTTCCTCGGCGGCACTGGCCACCTGCGTATTGACATCGTTGATGGTGGTCACCGCCGCCGTGATGTCATCCAGCGAATGCTCCGCCTTGATGGCGCTCGCGCGACTGGATTCGGCATACTGCTGACTCTCCTCCATCACGTCGACCGCGCGGCGGCTGGCGTTCTGGAGCCGCTCGATCATCGCCTGGATCTCCTGGGTGGAGGTCTGGGTGCGGTTGGCCAGCGAGCGCACCTCGTCGGCGACCACCGCGAAGCCGCGACCCGCCTCGCCGGCGCGCGCGGCCTCGATGGCGGCGTTGAGTGCCAGGAGATTGGTCTGCTCGGCGATCCCCCGGATCACGTCCAGCACCTTGCCGATTTCCTGGCTGTCCTTGCCCAGCTCGCGAATCACGTCGGCCGCCTTCTGGACCTCTTGAGCGAGCTGCTCGATCCGTGCCATGGTGCCGGACACCACGGTTTTACCGGCCATGGCCGCCGTGTTGGCGACATTCGTGGCATCCGCGCCGTGCTGGGCGCTGTGGGCGACCTCTTGGGCGGTGGCGCTCATCTCGTGCATGGCCGAGGCGAGTTGGTCGACCTCGTTGCGCTGGCGGGCGACGCCGGCGTTGGTCCGCTCGGTGACGTCCGCCAGATCCCCCGCCGCTTGCGCGAGCTGGGCGGTGGACTCTAGGATCCGTCGGATCAGATCGCGGAAGTTGTCCATCATGGCATTGAAGGCGGTGGAGGCGCGGCCGATCTCGTCGCGGCCCGCGATCGGCAGGCGGTGCGTCAGATCGCCGTCGCCATGGGCGATGCCGTCCAGGCCAAGCGTCATCTGTTGCATGGGGCGGGTGACGAAGCGCGAGGTGAAAAAGTAGAGAAACAGCAGAACCGGGATGCTCAGGATCGCTGCCAGACCAAAAATTTTCAGTCCGAACAGACGGACATTGGCGTTGACGTCGTCCAGGCTGATCTCCATGCTCACCGCCCCCAGCACCCCGTCGACCGGGGCGAGTGCGTGACAGGAGGTACAGTCCTTGCCCAGATACTCCTTGCGGGCAAAGGCCGGAGCGACCGCGCGCAGGATGGTGCCGTCATCGGAGAGACTCAGGTAGGCTTCGCCGGTCTCCAGCACGGCCCGTTCGATGTCGTCGCGCGGTTGTTCGCCGTCGGTGCCCGCGCCAAACTGTTTTTTGACGTTCTCGCCACGCAGCACGCGCAGATCCTTGACGTTTTGCAGCTCGACGATCTGACTGAGAAAATCGGCCCGCTTGTGGATGGTTCCGTGGAGCATCAGGGTGGTCAGGCCGGCCAGGGTCATTTCGTGCAGCGTGCTGGTAAATGCTTCGGCCTGTTCAATCGCGGTCTGACGTTGTTCTTGTGAGGCCCAGATGATGAGTCCGGTCCAAGCCGGCATCAGGATGAGCCACATTGCCCCGACCAAGCGCACCCAGATCGGCAGGTCATTGATACGTCGCATATCGATTCTCGCGTGTCGTCGCCATTGCGGTCAAAAGGAGCCGTTCCAGGCTCTCCAGGACATCCTGGCGTACCCTGTTGATGGTTGCTTGATGCATTGCGCCACCGGCGTCCAGCCTTGGAGCCACCGGATTTTGAGCCCAGCTAGTTTGAACTCATTTTAGAGGTCAGCCAAGGCTGCAAGGCGTCTGATTTCACCCGTCGATCATGGGCGGCAATTTAGGGCGATTCCTCGAAGAGCAGGCGATTGTCCGCCCCGGTATCGCCGCGCATCCGGGCGTAGAGATCCTCGGCCTGCGACCAGTCAAGCTCGGCGAAACGCATCCGCGCTTCGGCGATTTTGTCGTGGAAGGCGGCTTCGGATTTTTCCGCGACCGCGGCCGCGTGGCGTCCGATTCCTTCCTCGCGGATGAAGAGACAGCCGTCCATCAGATCGGCGAGCTTGACGATGAACGCCAGCGCCGATCCCTGGAGCGCGGTTTTCAGCTCGGCGATTTCCGGGGCGATCTCCCGCTCGATGCGCGCGAGCGGATCGGCTTCGCCGGCGACCTCGGCGATGCGCCGTTTGAGCGGGGAGGGGAGGTCGCCCATGAGTAACTCGGGGGCGTCGTGGGTCAAGGCGTATTCGAGGACGCGCAGGCGCGTCTCGGCCGGGAGGCTGTCCCCCAGGATGCGCCGCATCAATTCGCGGGCGATCATGGCGACCAGATAATGATGTTCGGCCAGGGTCTGGCTGCGCGCGCAGCGCACCGAATGCCAGCGTGTGACATGCCCGGAACGGGCAATATCCTGCATGTTGAGGCGCAAATCGTGCATGGTATCGACTCTGAGCGAAGGTGCCGCGGCACGGGCGTATGGCTTGATGAGCCTGGTCGCGGAGTGTAGCATCAGCATCCCAATTCGTCCGAGATGATTGAATCTAAAACCGAAATTATGCCTTTCCCTCCTGATTGCCTGGCTCGACTCAAGCTGCGTCAGCCGCCATTCGATGCGGTTCCCAGCGAGGAGTTTCTCTATAGCGATCCGCTGCTGGAGAGTCTGATCGAAGCGGCGGCCAGGGCCTTGATCGCGCCAGGGGCCATCGTCACGTTGGCGGGGGCGAACGGTTCAGGACGCAGTATTCAACTCATGCGACTGCTCGGCGCTCTGGGGGATAACTTTGAATTCATTGCCTTCCGGGGACGCGCCGGCATCCCCTTCGCGGCGGTCGACGCCACCATCCGCGGTCATCTGCGCGCCATCGGTGTGGATCATCCCGCCCGCTCGGTGAAGGACTTGCTGGCGGAACGCAGTCGCGCCGGGGTGGCGCTGGTGCTGGCCATTGACGATGCGCATCTGATTGGGATGGAGATCGTCGAGCGGTTGCTGCGGATACGCTCCGAGATTCTCGAACTGAATGGACGGGGTCTGCGTCTGATTCTGGTCGGCGACCCCTCCCTCAATCGCGGGCGTCTGCCGCTGGGCGATCCGGCGGACGAGAATCAGGTCGTGCGTCTGAATTTGCGTCCGCTCAATCTCGAACAGGCTGGTGCCTATCTGCGTCATCGGTTGCGGGTGGCGGGCATCGAGGATCCGGAGAGCTTTCTGACCTCCGGCGATATCGCGGTTCTGCAAACCAGCAGCAAAGGCCTCCCCGCGCGCCTGAACGCCAATGCGAATGCCTGGCTGGCCCGCCGCTGCCGTAGCGTCAATGGCTTTAAACAGGCGATCGCCGGCAAGATCGGTCATCTGGCCAGCCCGTCCGGCGTCGCTGCGGCCCGTGTCGAGCCGGGCGTCGCGCGGGCTGCGAACGACGCGCGCCCAGGCCAGTCCGAGCCGGCCTCGATGAATCCAGAGGGAATCCTGGATCTGTATGGAGAAGACGAGTTCTTGACGCCAATGGATCCGGAACTGTCCAGGTTTCTCGTTCATGAAGATACGCGGGAGGAGACCTCCGACTTCGAACAGGTGCTCCGGCAGATTCGCAACCATACGCGGCTTGCCAACTCCCCACCGACGCAGGAGCGCCAGACGACCGAGGAACGCGAACCGGGTGCTTCGGGGGTGAAGGCCGCGGTGCCGTACTGGAGCCAGCGCTGGTTTCTCCCCGCCATCCTCGGCATCGTGGTCGTGTCGATTCTGGTTCCCGTCGTCTTGCAACTCGAGGATTCCTCGCTCAGGCTCCCCATCGAGACGCTGGAGCAAACAGGTTCCGTGGAGGCGGTCGGGCGGGTTCCCGAAGCGGTTTCCGGCTCCGCCGTCGATGCGGATCAGGCCCGGCTGAGGGCTCCTGCGGCTGACGCCCCGACGATGGCGCCGGTGGCGGCCGTCAATGCGCCCGTGGCCGAGTCCGCCGCGGGAGAGGTTGTGACGCCGAACCCGGTTCCGGCGACGCCGCCGGTCGACGCGCGTCCGGACCTTCAGCGACCGCCGGATCGGACGCCCGCCTCCGAGCCTGAGCCGACCCCGCTGTTCCAACCGGCGCCGTTGCCGGCGTCGCGGTCGTCCGATCCCGAAGCCGATCAGGAGTGGCTCCAGCGCCAGGATCGCGGCCGTTTCACCATCCAATTGGTTGCGGCCCGCAGTCTGGCGGTCGCGCAGGCGTTTATCGCTCCGCATGATCTGGAAGGCATTCATTTCATCCAGACGCGCTCCTTTGCGATCGCGCTAGCCGGCAGTTATCCGAATCGGGCCGAGGCGGAAAATGCCTTGCCCGAGTTACCCGCCGGTGTGCGCGCGAATGGCCCCTGGATTCGGACCATCGGTTCCGTGCTGGATTCGCAGCGTTGACGGCGTTGGCGGCGTTGACTCTCAGATGTTTTGTGTCGCCATCGCGGACGCATTGGCAGTCTGAAAACGGTTGACGGGCTACACTTGGAGTGGGGCAACGCGAGGCTTGGCTCATGGAGATCCACTCCGCCATCAATTCGATTCCTTTCGGCATGCCGCGTCCGGCTGGCCCGACGCCAACGGTGGCGGCCGAGCGCACTGCCGATCTCAAGGACGATGAGCTCGCTGCCAGCGAGGTGTCCACCGCGAAGGAGGATTCGCGTCAGCGTCCGGAAGCGATCGACTCCGCGCCGGAGCTCACGACGGACGAGCTGGAGGAACTGCAACTCCTGAAACAACGGGATACGGAAGTCCGCGCTCATGAGCAGGCGCATGTCGCCGCGGGCGGTCGCTATGTGACCAGTTCCGCCAGCTACGATTATCAGACCGGCCCCGATGGACAGCGTTATGCCATCGGCGGCGAGGTGGGAATCGACACCTCAAGCGTGTCGGGAGATCCCGCGGCCACCCTCGAAAAAGCGCGCGCGGTGCGCCGCGCAGCCCTTGCTCCGGCCGAGCCTTCCTCGCAGGATCTGCGGGTTGCGGCCTCGGCGACGACCATGGAAACCAACGCGCTACACGAACTGCACGAACTGATGCAGCTGCAACGCGAGCAGTCGGTCGAGCGGCCGGGAACCGGCGAGGAAACATCGAACAGCGAGGAGGCGAACGCTGGCACCCAGGTTGACAGGAGTCAGGTCGGCCGAGATCAAACCGGGCAGCCGGACGGTTCGGGTGCCCGTGAACGTCTCGAACAGAGGATCGCAGGTTTTTTCGCCGACCCGCCGACAGCAATTCTCAGTCAGTTTGCTTGAGACAATCCCGAAATCCCGAAATCGGATCAGGCAAAACCTCATGTAGGGCGCTTGCTCGCGCCCTGATCGCCTTGCTGCAACCGTCGACTGGCCTCGAATCGCGATCTTCAGGCCGTGATGTTAATGTTGCGTCCGATGTGTTCGGGCAATCCCTGCCCAGGCGCCGTTGCCGGCTCGGTCGGCAGTAGGGCGGCGACCGTTTCGGCCTGCATGTCGAGCGATTGCTTGAGCACGGAGACGGCGCTGGCGTTGGCCGTTTGGTTGGCGAGCATCGCGTTGGCTGCGCTGGGGATGCCTGTGGTTGAAGAAACGTCCATCGTATGGCCTCTTCGGCTGGTCGATGCGGGCGGCTGGATCGCCGTTCCGTCAGAGAAGGAAATCCGCGTCCTCTGCATCCGGTTGGCGGCAGGACAGGCGCGGAAATCAGACTTTGGTTCAGAGTTTAGACGAATTCGCTGTCGATGACCGACGAATGAAGCACAATCCCGGACATCCAGTCGTTGGACGCCGCCGGGCATGGTGTCGTACTCAGGCGTGGCCGCGCTTCCTGGAGCACTTTAGTTTCCCGTCTCCGGGCCGTTACGGAAGTTGATCACGAATGGAGGAACAACCGATGATGCTTGACAGTGGCGTTTCTTTCTCCTCATCCGGCGCGACCGTGCAAGGTCCGAAATGGCGTCTTTCTCCGGAGTTGGTCGTGGGTTTTCTGCCGGCTTTCCGACATCGGTCGAGCGGTGAGGTGCGGTTGTGCCAATTGACTGACGGTCGCATCGCTCGGGTTCATATTCTGGACTCCATGCCTGCCCATTGGGTTGCCGAGCGCGATTGGGATGGACGTCCCTCGGCGCTGGTGGCGGCCGTGGAGCCGGGCTATCTGCGTGGCGACGCCTTCTGGTGCCTGGCGGATCTCGCGCGTCCCGGTCTGGATGGTTGATCGGCATGGCAGGCGGTCTGGCCATGATGTTTCCCGTGGACACGGGAATTCCCTGTTGGCAGAGGACGAACATGGACTCCGACAAACGTCGACATCGGCGTCTTCCCATGGAAGTCGAGGTTGAGCTGCATCGCTCCGGTCAACCGATGCGGGTGGTCCAGACCGAGGATCTGAGCGTTGGCGGGGTCTTGCTGATTCTGGATGTCCCCGACCGTCCACCGCTGGGAACGCAGGTTCAGGTCCGGGTGGTTGGAACGCTGGGCGAAGGCGAAACCCCGCCCATGGTCGATGCAACGGTCGTGCGTCATGCGCCCGCCGGGGTTGCGGTCCAATTTTCCGACGACGCGTTTTTGTAACCCGCGGACATCCCTGTTCGTTGCGAGGTGTGATGATGTTACTTCCATCCGTCGTCAAGTTACCCCTATCCGCTGCGCCACGGTCGGTTTCCAGCCCGAACCAGGAGATCGCTCGGGCCAATGTTCGCCCGCCTGTCGCGCTGTCCGCGCCGCCCAGCGTGCAGGCTGGATCCGGCGATCTGGCCGCCCAGATTAAAGCGCGTCTGGAGCAGGATCTTGACTACCAGATCCTGCGTAAATCCTTCGCCCTGGATGCGGGGGATGAGTCGCGCCGAGCCTCGGACGGCGCTTCTGCGGCCAGAGTCGATCCGCACGCCGGGGCTGCTTTCGCTGGCGGGCGTTCGGCGGTGCTGGAGGCGCGGATGGGCGACGGCTCCATCGCGACGGCAAACCTTGAGTTGCAGGTCTCCTGGAGCCAGGCGTCGAGCACCCGCTTCGAACTCGACACGAGCAGTCTCGACTCCAGCCTTACGCTCCAGTTCCAGAGCGCTCGGCGACAGACGTTCCAGATGGACCTGCGCTCAAGCGAGACCGCTGCCGTGCAGATGGGCGATCCGCTGGTGCTGGATCTGTCCGGTCGGGGGATCGCCACCACCGGCGTCGAGGCCGGCGTCCAGTTCGATCTGACCGGCGACGGTCAGGTGGAGCAGGTGAGTTTCGTGACGGGCGATAGCTGGTTCCTGGCCCTGGATCGCAATGGCAACGGTCAAATCGACAACGGCCTGGAGTTGTTCGGCGATCAGGGCGGCGCGGCCCATGGCTTTGCCGAACTGGCCCGCTATGACGGCAATGCCGATGGCGTCATCGACGCTGGCGACGAGGTGTTTTCGCAGCTGCGTCTGTTCCAGATCGGGAGCGATGGCGCCCAGACGCTCAAAACTCTGGAAGCAGCCGAGGTCACGGCGATCGAATTGGGCTACCAGAATACCCGCAAGGCGCTGAACCTCTACGACAGCGTGGCCCAGGTCGGCCAGTTCCAGCGTGCCGACGGGAGCACCGGCGAGGCGTCCGACGTGTTGTTGGGATACCGCGCGCTCGCCTGACAGTGCAGGGGTTTCCGCCTGGATGCAATTGACGACAAGGCATCGGTTTGCGCGCCGATGCTGCTAGACTAGGGATGACACCAGATTTGTCCATCCAGGAATCCAGCGATGCAGCAGACATCAGAGGTTCTGTCGCTACTGACGGAAATCGACCTGATTCGGGATCTTTCGGAAACCGCCCGAGAGGAATTGTCCAAGCAGTGCAGCGTTGGCGAACTCGCCCCGAAAAAGCGGATTCGTCTGACCGATATCGAAGGCAATCGTCTGTTTCTTGTCGATGGCCATGCGGTGCGTCTGACGAATGGCGCTGGCGAACGCCTGGAGAGCTATCAGGGGCTCAGCGACCCGATCGATCTCTTCGGCGATGCCAGCGGGGCAGGGGATTTCGTCATCACGGAGACGCCCTGCATCGTGCTCAGGATTCCGGTCTCGGCCCTGGACTCCGCGCTCAACTCCAGCCTCGAAGTCAGCGACATCGAACTCGACCCCGCCGAGGGCGAGTTTCTCGCGGAACTCTATGAACTCATTACGAGCAACCGGCTGGAGCTTCCGGCAAGGCCCGAGGTGGCCCTGAAAATTCAGGAACTCACCAATGATCCGGATGCCGGGGCGACGGAACTCACCGAGGTCATTCAGCGCGATGGTACCATCGCCGGCGCGCTGCTCCACGCGACCAACAGTCCGCTGTTTCGCGGCGCGAAAGAGATCCAGTCGGTGCGCGATGCCGTAATGCGCCTGGGTTTTCGCAATACCCGGATGCTGACGACTAACCTGGCCTTGCGACAGGCCTTCAAGGCCCGGAACGAGGTCACCCGAGAGGCCATGATGGCGGTCTGGACCGATGGCGTGCTCTGCTCGGCCTACAGCTACCTCCTGTCCGATACGCTCAAGATCCTTAATCGAGAGCGGGCGCTGCTGGCGGGACTGGTGGCGGGGATCGGCGCGGTGCCGATCATCCAGTTCATCGAGATGCGGGATCGCCATCCGCAGCTGGCTCGCATCGAGTCGCTGATTGCCAAGCTGCGCAGTATTACCGGCGTGCTGGTGATCAACTACTGGGGGCTGGGCGAGGATCTGGTGGCGGTCGCGGAGCAGTCCGGCACCTGGGAGTATCGCGCCGACGCGCCCGATTACGCGAGCGTGACCACCGTGGCGCGCTGGGCCTTTCTGCAAAGCGCAGGCCGGCCGCATCCGGATGCCGCGGACGTTCCGGCGTTCGCGACCCTGGGCCTGCCGGCCCCGCCGCCTGGAGAACCGATCGCCCAACTGGCGGGCACCGAAAAAACGCTGGAGTCCCTGAAATCGATGTTCGCCATGTGATACCGGTGACTCGCCACAACGACTATCATTCTGGACGCGGTTTAGTCTCGACCCCGTCAGGTTTTCCGGAGCATTCACGCGTGCCATCAATGACCATCGAAGCCCTTGTCAAACGGACCGGCCGGCTGCTGGCCATCCCGAAGGTGGTCGGCGACGTTCTCAAGTTGCTGGACGATCCCAACAGTCGCCAGTCGGTGATCGCCAACGTGTTGGCTCAGGATCCGGCGCTGGTCGTGATCGTGCTGCGCCTGGCTAACAGCCCTGCCTTTGCGCCCGCTCGTACCGTGGATTCCGTGGAGCGCGCGGTCATGCTCCTGGGTCGCGATCATCTCCGTCGACTGGTGATCGCGGGTGCCGTGACGCAGGCGTCGGATCGGTTGCCGGCACAGACGCTGCTGCCGCTGGAGGTATTTTGGCATCATTCGGCCTATTGCGCGGTCATCGCGCGACTGCTGGCCGACCTGGAGTCGCCCGCCCTGGCGGGAACCGTCTTTCTGGGTGGATTGCTGCACGATCTGGGACAGTTGATTCTTTTCTCCCAGGAACCGGAGGCGGCACACCGGGCCTTTCTGCGCAGTCTGGGCGAACCGGAAGCCTTCACGCCACAGGACGCCGAGCGCGCCGAACTGGGTTTCGATCACGCCCAGCTTGGGGGCGCACTGGCCGAGCACTGGGGATTGCCCGATATCCTGTGCGCCTGTCTGCGGTTTCATCACGACCCATTGACGGCGCCCGAAGCCTTCCGGCTGCCGGTCATTCTGGTGCATCTGGCCAATACCGCCGCGCATCTCGCCGAACTCGACTCCCGGGACTGGCGCGATGCCCCCCCGGTGGATTCCGGTATCTGGCCGTTGATCAGCATTCGCCCCGACACCGTTCTGGAACTGCTGGAGAAAGCGCAGTTTCAGGTACTGGATGTGGAAGCCCTGCGGAATCCCGCTTGAACGATGAAGCCTAAATCCCGTCCCGCGGCTGGCTCGTCAACTCGATCCGTCCGGGGTGGGTGACGCACGGTCCGTTCCCTTTCTGTCCGCTGGCGTCCCCTCCAGCGTGATCGGCTCCAGCAAACGGGCCTCGAAATCGGTCAGCACACTGAACTCGACCCGTCGTGACGCCCTCGGATCTTCCCGCCCGTTCGCATCGCGCACCGGGCGCGAGGAGGAGAGCCCCACCGCCGCGATCCGCTCACGAAACCAGGATTCCGGTTGCAGGCTGTCCAGGCCATAGGCGAAACGCAGCACTGCCTGAGTCCGCTGCTGGCTCAGGTCCATGTTGGCGAAATAGGCCTCGAGCGGACTGGCGTTGGGGCTCCATTCGCTGGAGGTATGCCCTTCGACGCGGATCTCGCGGATAACCTCGCGGAAGGGGCGCAATTGGGCGACATAGCGCGGCAGGAAGTCTCGCAGGATCGCGTCGAATTCGGGTTTGATGCGCGCCGAGTTGCGATCGAACAGCACGTCCGGCTCGCGAAAGCGCAGGGTCAGCGTGGGCCGGTCGAACTCGGCGTTCCAACGCACCAGATCCTCCCGGAACTCCTCGTCGAGCGCCTGGTAAATCGCCTGACGCGATTCGACCGCGGTGACCCGGACCTCGGTTTCGATGGCGTGCGTGCGTTCGACCTGCGCCATGTGCAGCACGGCCAAAAATAGGAAGATCATCATCAGGGTGGCCATCAAATCGGAGACCACCAGCCAATGGGCGTCCTCCTCGCGCGCGACGGCGTGGACCGGCGGACGGTTCAGAAGTGCGTTCATGCGTGCGCCCTCGCGGCGAATTCTTGACGGTGGCTCGTGAAGTGTCCATCCTCGGCGCCGAGATTGCCCAGACGTTGCTGGGTGCCGATGGCCGCGAGCACTGCGTTTTCAATCGTCTCCAGCATGACCTTCAGACGCTGATCGATGGCGGGGAAGGCTTCCCTAGCCTTGTCGCGCAGTTCCGCGATGCTGCCGAGCAGCGACTCCAGTTCCATGCCTTCGCGGCGCAGACTGATCATGGTCGCTTCCTGATCCTCGATGTGCGTGGAGATTTGACGCGCCTGCTGGGTCAGCGCCTGCAGGCTCGATTGCGAACTGGCGACCCCCTGAATGGCGAGGTCGAGTTGCTGGCCGAGCGCGTCCATGTGCTCCCGATACTGATCCTGCCACAGCAGGAGTTGTTCCACCGAGTGATCCAGTCGGCGGAAATTCTCGCCGAACTGTTCGCCCAGATTGCGGTTGAAATCACGGATGACCGATTCGAGCGCGGCGATCAGTTGGCGCGATCCCATCTCGCTCAACTGTTCGGCGAAGGAGCGCAGGGCGTCGAGATGCTGCGCGTGCTGGATCTCCAGGGTCTGAATCAGGCGTTCGTCCAGATGAGCCACCTGGTCGGCCAGTTGCCGGGTCGTGGCCAGTTGCGCCTCCGCCAGTTGCGACTGACGCAAAAACAGCGTGCTCAGGTCCGAGGCATCGGCGGGCAGGGTCGCGTCCTCTCCGGCGTCGTCCGCCGCGAGCGGGCGGCCCCGGCGCAGCACCAGGGCCAGGCGTAGACAGGTCGAGAGCAGGATGCCGACGATACTGGTGGTGAAGGCGATCTTGAGTCCGTCGAGCAGGAGCGGGATGCTGGATTCGACGCGCGTGGCGTCGAACTCCAGCAGGCCGATCGCAATCCCGAGAAAGGTGCCCAGAATGCCCAGGGTGGTGAGCAGGGTCGGCGTGCTTTCGTAAAAGGCGATGGCGCGCCCGCGCGCGAGCATGAGCAAGGCGCCCACGAACAGCAGGATCATGGCGACGACGAAGAGACCGGTGACGGTCATGGAATCCATGCGTTCCATGGCGGCGACCAGGCCGAGGGCGATCGATTCAAACATGATAGACCTTCCGCTCATGTGTCTCGGACTGCGCCCACTTGTCGATGGGCGCGCTTGACAGTCGACCAAGCATGATCCGGGCCAGAGAGCGTTATCTTCTAATAAACAGAGGCTTGAGAAAGGCGAATGACGTGATTGAGGAGGTCGTCAAGCGCGGTCATGGGCGCTTGCGTCAATATTTCGACGAGCAGAGCCCTGTGCTCGCGTGACTTTGGGCGCGGTTTATCAATTCTGATCGAGAAGCTGGTTCGCGGTCGTGGTCTCTTCGTGGATCGCCGCGTCGGTTTTCTGATTCATGACGATGATGCTGATGCGACGATTGATCGGATTATTGATGTCGGCCTTATCGAAGGGCACGGTGTCCGCGAAGCCGACCACGCGGCCGATCTTGTCTTCCCGCATCCCTCCCGCCACCAGCGCGCGTCGGGCGGCATTGGCGCGTTCGGTGGATAACTCCCAATTGCTGAAACCGGCACGTGCCAGTGGGCGCGCATCCGTGTGTCCGGTCAGACTGATCCGATTCGGCACCTGATTGATCATGGTTCCCAACTCCCGCAGGATGGCGCTGGTGTAATGCTTGAGCTGAGTATCGCCCGAGTCGAACATGGGGCGGTTTTCTTCGTCGACGATCTGAATGCGCAGTCCTTCGGACACGATGTCGATCAGAAGCTGCTCCTTGTACGGGGCTAGCGTTGCGCTCTGCTTCAGGGCGTCTTCCAGTACCTTCCGCAGCGATTCCAGGCGGGCCTGATCCTGCGTTTGGGCCAATTCGTCGATCTGTTCCGCGGTGGGCCGCGACGCTTCCGGAGCCATATCGATGGCGCCCTCGAAGTCGATGATGGATGGCTTGGAGCCGGTCCCTTCGCCCAGCGCCTGGGAGGGCGCGGTGCTGACGCCCTCGAACGCCGAGGGATTCTGGAAATATTGCGAGATTGCCGCTTTCTGTTCCTTGGTGGTGGCGCCCAGGATCCAGAGCAGCATGAAAAACGCCATCATCGCGGTGGCGAAATCGGCAAAGGCGATCTTCCAGGCACCGCCGTGATGGCCTCCCGACTTGAAGACCTTCCTGACGACGATGGGTTGTTTGTTGGTGTCGATCGGCATGCGGGATATCTCCGGCGAAGCCGCGTCCGCTAGGGCGGGCGCTTGCGGTATGAACAGGGTTTAGCGGCTGCCGCGCAGATGTTGTTCCAGCTCGCCGAAGCTGGGCCGGACGTCGGAGGTCATGGTTTTGCGGCCGAACTCCACCGCCACCTGCGGGCTGTATCCCTGTACGCTGGCGAGGATGCAGGCCTTGAGGCAGGACAGGAAGCGGGTCTCGTCGGCGGCGTACCGTTCCAGCATGGTGGAGATGGGGCTGACGAAACCGTAGGCGATCAGGATGCCGCTGAGGGTTCCGACCAGGGCCGCCGCGACCAGGGTGCCAAGTTCGTCCATGGGGCCGCCCAGGGCGGCCATGGTATGCACGATGCCGAGGACGGCGGCCACGATGCCGAAGGCGGGCAAGCCGTCGCCGACGCGCTGCACGGCGTGCGCGGTTTCCTCTGCCTCGTGATGATGGGTGCTCAACTCGATGTCCATGAGGTTGTCGAGCTCGAAGGGGTTCATGTTGCCGCTGACCACGAGCCGCATGTAATCGGAGATGAATTCCACCGCATGATGGTCCTTCAGGATTTGCGGGTATTTTTGAAAGAGCGGACTGCTGGCCGGTTCCTCGATGTCCGCCTCGATCCCCATGAGACCTTCCTTACGGACCTTGGTGAAGAGTTCGTACATAAAACCGAGCGCATCCAGATATTCGGCCTTTTGGTAACGGGAGCCCGTGAACAGCGAGGGTATGGACTTTAGCGACTTGAGAACGACGCGCATGGGATTGGCGATGATGAAACCGCCCAGCGCAGCGCCCAGGATGATGACAAGTTCGAAGGGCTGCCAGAGTGCGACGATGTGCCCGCCCTGCGCGGCGAATCCGCCGAGAATGGAGGCAAAGACAATGACGGAGCCAAGGATCAGATTCACGCTGGCGGATTCTCAAGGGCGTTTCGCGAAGGCGGCCCGCTTGTGACGCGGGCGGTTGACGTCCAATAATAGCGATTTGGGGCATCCTCTGCTTGAACCTCGATCATGGTTCGGGGATGTCCGGCTCATCGGGGAGGCGCGACTGTGCGTTCAGGCTGGTTGACAAGGGTGACCGCCGATGCCTCGCCGGAGGAACTCCCGGTGCTGGCCCGGACACGTCAGGAATTGACGCATCTGTTGGCGAGCGAACTGGCGCCGCTACGCGAGCTGTCCCTGGCGCTCATGCGCGATCCGGCCATGGCCCTGCGCGTACTGCAGCGGGCCAATGCGGTTCCGCACCGGCATTTCAGCGCCGACGTGGCAACGCTGGAAGATGCGGCGCACATGCTGGGTGTCGAGAAGATCCTGCGCATGCAGTCCGAGTCCCACGTGGCTGAAGAGGTTCTGGATCCCGCGCGGCTCGCGTCCTATCGCCGGAGCGCGGGCAGAGCGGTCCTGGCGGCGCTGTTGGCGCTGGACTGGGCCGAGCTGGATCGCGACCGGTTTCCGTCCGAGGTCAGTCTGGCGGCCCTGTTGAATAACCTGGGCGAACTCTTCCTGCTCGCGCATGGGGACGCCCGGATCAACCGCTATCTGCAATTGGTGGAGGTAAACCATGAGTTTCCCCATGAGGCCGAGTATGTCGCGCTGGGGGAGAGCCTGGAAGCGTTGGGCCATGCCCTGGCACTGCGGTGGAGATTGCCCGAGATGGTTCGGGAGGCGATGCGGGCCCGCAATGCGCAACATGCAAGGACGCTATGCGTGATGCTGGCGACTCAGATTGCCCGCGATGCCTTCTCCGCCTGGCGTCATCCGATGCGCATGCGTGACTTGCGTCTGGTGGCCGAGTTGCTCGATCTCGATCCGCCGTCCTTGATCCGACGCATCAATCATGTGTTGGGTGCCTTCAATCCGACGGCCGTCCGCTATGGCATCGGTTCACTGGCATTGTTGACCCTGGAGCGCGATGGCTGGCGGTCGGCGGCGGCGAACGCGCCCGCGACGCCGTCTTTTTGTCTGGCGCCGAGAGCGGACGATTATCTGGCCTGTCTGGCGGCGCTCGGCGATTGCTCGCTGCCTGATCGCGCGGCGGTGTTCGCGACCCTGCTACGTGGCCTGCATCGCGGTCTGGGCCTGAATCGTGCGGTGTTCGCGGCCTATTGTCCCCGCCGGCGGACCTTGTCGGCGGAGTTTCTGGTCGGTACGGATTTCGAGCCGACCTTCAATCGCTTCAGTCTTTCGCTCGATGCCGGTGGGCTTTTTGGCGAGTTGCTGGACGCGCCGTCCGCCATCTGGCTGAACGAGGAAAATCAAGCCGATCTTCTGCCGCGGATCCCGGAGGCAATCGTCGAACTGATCGGCGACACGCGCTTTTTTGTCATGTCGATGTGGGTCAGGGGGCGGCCGATCGGGTTACTTTACGCGGATCGCCGCAGTGCGAGCTGCCGTCTGGATGCGCGCGGTTACGCTTCGTTTCAACGTCTTGCCGGCCAGGCGAGTCAGTGTCTGGAGTGTCTGGAAACCGCTTGACGGAGCGGCGTTCAGCCGTCACTCCAGGTTCTCATCCCGGGCTCCTTGGCGACGCTGCGTGGTCGCGATCGCGAAGTTGACGGCGTCCGAGACCTCTTCCCGCATGTTTCGATGATCCGAGTCGCTGAGATGGGACGCCAGGTCGACGGCATGCCTCACGTAACGTGGCGGCAGATAATTCAGCGCCACGCAGGCAAGATCCTCAATGTAGGTGGTGTCGAACTCGCTGCCGTTTTCGCCCAGTACGCCATGGATGCGTTCCATGACAAGCCGTTCGAAATAATTGCCGATACTCGATAGCATGGTTTTCTCTTAGTCGATGCAGGCTGATTTAGGAAACAATGACACGGATGCCGATGCGCCGATTTTAGCAAGCAAGGGCGGTCAATGTACGAACGGCTTTCCCGGCGATCCTGAAGCGGTTAGCATCATGGCAGTGGCTATCTCGGTCTGGAATCAGGTGACTCATGGCGATGGAGGACTGGCGGGACGTGTTGGGCGAAGGGCTCGCGGTGACTCTGGAACTGCCTGTCGCGCCGAGCGACCGGATGCCGACGACCAGCGACGCGGCGTCGCGCCTGCTGGAGGCGATCGCCGTCCTTGAGGCCGAACCGCAAGGCCATGCCAAGGAGGATCCTGTCACGCCGGAATTGGCTCGTCTGGAATTGAAGATCGATTTGCTCATGGATCTTGTCACCACGCTGCTGGCGGATAAAATCCCGAGGCGTTCGCGGGTCGGTCTCAGCGGCGATGGGCTGGTGCTGCCCGCGACCGTGCTTACGTCCGACTGCGAACGCATCGAAGTCTTCCCCTGTCATTGGCTGGCGCAGCCTCTCGTCCTGGAACTGAGCAGGGTTCAGTGCCGCGGCGACGAATGCGGCGCGACCTGGCGCTCCCCGGATGACGGGTTCAAAGAGGTCTTGAGACGTTGGGTCTTTCGCATGCATCGCCGCGAGGTCGCGCGGCGACGCTTTCAGTCTGGCGCCGCGCGCGAGGAGACGTCGTTATTCCTCTCGAATTCCTCCATGCACGCCTCGCAGCACGGTTTTGAACATTGACTGTAAGGACGGCGCCCACGCTCCCGGACCAGGGGAATCCGCATCGGTGATGAGAATCGGTCTGTTCGGTCAAGAAACGGCGCGCATCGCAACCCGTTGCATCCTGGAGTTTCTGGGTTGCGAGGTCGTTGACCTGGGCAGTCCGACGACGGCGCGGCATGACGCGTTGGCCGCGCTCTGGCTTTGCGACTCCTCCGCGAATCTGACCCGCATACTCGACACGCAGCCCCTCTCGGGGACGCCCGTGGTGTGCCAGCCGACGGATGGACTCGCCGGCGAACTTTCGCGGCGGGCCCTGGTCGTGCAGACTCCGTTGTCGCCGGGCAGCGTGATTCAGATTTTGCAATGGTTGCGGAACGACACCGAAACCCCGTCCGATTGCTCGTCCGAGATCGATCTCGTCGGTCGCCATCCGGCCATGCTCGCGGTCAAGCGTCTGATCGGTCAGGTCGCGAAGAGCGATGCGACCGTGCTCATCCTTGGCGAGACCGGTTCCGGCAAGGAGGTGGTCGCGCGCGCCATCCACCACGCATCGAGTCGCCGGGGCAAGCCTTTCGTAGCCGTCAACTGTGGCGCCATTCCGGCCGATCTGTTGGAAAGCGAGCTGTTCGGTCATGAAAAGGGCGCGTTCACTGGCGCGTTCACGGCCCGCGCCGGGCGTTTCGAGTTGGCCGAGGATGGCGTGCTCTTTCTCGACGAGATCGGCGACATGCCGTTGCCGATGCAGGTCAAGCTGCTGCGCGTGCTGCAGGAGCGCACTTTCGAGCGGGTCGGCTCGAACAAGCCGCTACAGACCAATGCCCGCATCGTTTCGGCCACGCACCGGAATCTTGAGGAGGCCGTCGCGGGCGGATCCTTTCGGCAGGATCTGTTTTTCCGTCTCAATGTCTTTCCGATCGAACTGCCCTCCCTGCGGGAGCGGCAAAGCGATATTCCACTGTTGATCGCGACGCTCGAAGCGCGTCTCCGAGAGCAGGGAGGGGAGCCGGCGCATCTGACCCCCGCCGTGCTGGCCCATCTGGAACGGCAGACGTGGCCAGGAAATATCCGGGAGTTGGCGAATCTCTTGGAGCAACTTTCGATCATGTATCCAGGTCTGCTGGTCGATCTGCCCCAACTGCCAGCCCGGTTTCGACCGCCTCATGTGGAGTCGCTGCCGTTCTTGGAGACGCGGGATCAGGGGTTGGCGATGCCCGCCGCCGCTCCCCCGCCGCTCCCGCCGGACGGCATGGAGTTACGCGAATATCTCAACGCGCTGGAGCGCGGCATGATCCTCGTCGCGCTGGAGCAAAGCGATCAGGTCGTCGCTCGCGCGGCCAGACGTTTGGGTATGCGGCGCACGACGCTGGTTGAGCGCATGCGTAAATTCGGGCTCGAACGGGAGTCGCCCGACGAAGCGTCAATGTTCTGACGTTTGCCGATCGACGCGGCCTGTCCGCGCATGCGCAAGCGGTCCGAACGCCGCACGTTTGTCCGTCATCATGACCTTGCATGAACCGCCGATGCAGCGAATGGCCGCCGCGCAACGGCTGCGGCGATAACCTTCGCCAGCCCCCCGTCGTCTTGGCAGGCGCGGAATTTGCTTTGATTTGGCAACAGTCGCATGCCTCGCTTCCCTCCGGTTGAATCGGTCCTGGGTCGGTGGGCGTCATGACCTGAATCCCGTCGGGCCAAGCCGGAGTTGATTGGACATGAGCGAAATGCAGATCCAGAGTGTGTTGCAGCAGATGCGCGCGCTCTCCCAGTCGGGACGGATCGAGGGCGCCAGACCAGTCGAGGCGGTACAGCCCGCGCGCGGATCCGAGGGGCAGGACTTCGCCTCCAAGCTGAAGGAGGCGGTGCGTTCCGTCAACGAGGTGCAACAGGAATCCACCAAGATGCAAACCAACTTTGAACTGGGTGACGCGAATACCAGTCTGCCGCAGGTGATGCTGGCGATGAACCGTTCGAGCATCGCCTTCGAGGCGACCAATCAGGTCCGCAATCGCTTGCTGTCGGCCTATCAGGAAGTCATGAGCATGCAGGTCTGAGCCTGACGGACGAGCGGGTAACGGAGCGATTTAGCCATGGCGTCCTCACTGACCGCCGCGCTTTCGACGAGTCTTCAGTCGTTCAACGAGATGCCGGCCGGGCGTCAGATCGCCCTGATCGGGATGATCGCCGGCGGTCTCGTCGCCGTGGTCGCGATTCTGTACTGGGCGCTGCGGCCCACCTACGCCCCCCTGTTCGCGCAGGTCGATGGCGCCGAGGCCGCCGAGATGATGCAGGCGCTGACCTCGATGGGCGTGCCCTACAAGGTCGACAGCGCCTCCGGACGCATCGAGATTCCTCAGCAGCGGATCGCGGAGACCCGCTTGCTGCTGGCTGGCCAGGGATTTCCGAAAGAGAGCGATATCGGCTTCGAGCTGTTGCAGGACAATGCCGGTTTCGGGAGCAGCCGCTTGATCGAGGGCGCCCGCTTCCAACGCGCGCTGGAGGGCGAACTGGGCCGCTCCGTGGCCGCCCTGGAGCCGGTCGAGCGGGCGCGGGTCCATATCGCCCAGGCTGAACGTTCGGTGTTCGTGCGCGAGCGGACCCCGCCGAGCGCCTCGGTGGTCGTTCATCTGCGCGGGAATCGCTCCTTGACCGAGGCCCAGGTTGGGGCCATCGTGCATCTGGTGTCGGCGAGCGTGCCGGAGCTGTTGCCGGAGCGCGTGACCGTGGTCGACCAGACCGGGCGGCTGCTCACCGTCGATGACGACAAAAAGTCGGCGAATCTGTCGCTCGATCATCTGGATTATACGAATCGTGTCGAAACGGGTTTCGTGGAGCGCGTGCAGTCGCTGCTGATCCCGATCGTCGGGCGCGATCGGGTGCGGGTACAGGTCGCGGCCGACCTGGATTTTTCGCGGGTCGAGCGGACCGAGGAAGCCTTCGATCCGGACCGCACGGCGGTGCGTTCGGAGCAGAGTAACGAAGAAGAAAAAATTGGTGTCGATCCGGTCATCGGCGGCATTCCCGGCGCCTTGACCAACCAACCGCCAGCGGGCGGCGCGGTCGGCGGGCCGGCGGCTGGCGCGGCGGCGAATCCCCAACTGCCCAGCAGTCGCAGCCAGCAGACGACGCGCAATTATGAAGTGGATCGAACCATCTCCCACATCCAGGAAACGCCTGGCGGTATTCGTCGGCTGTCCGCCGCGGTGGTCGTCGATTATCGGGACGAAACCAACGATGCCGGCGAGGTCGTGCGTGTCCCGCGCTCGGACGCCGAGCTTGAGAGTATCCGCGCACTGGTGCGCGGAGCGGTCGGTTTCGATGAGAAACGCGGCGATTCGATTAACGTGAGTTCGGTCTCTTTCGTCCCGGATACGGCTGAGGAAGACGCCATTCCTTTCTGGTCCGAGACCTGGTTTCTTGAACTGGTCAAGGTCGTTGGCGGACTCATCCTGGCCCTGCTGGTCCTGCTGACTGTCGTCAAGCCGGGCCTGCAACAGCTCATGCCCAAGCCGCCCGAGCCCGAGCCCGAGCCCGAGTCGCTGGCACTGGGTGCCGATGGCGAGGAACTCCCTGCCTTGACCGACGAATCGCAGTCCGACGATGAACTGGTCGCCTTGAGTCATCAAGGCTCGGCGCACCCCTCGCTGACGGGGCCCAAGGGGACCACCCAGCAGCAACTCGATCTGGAAGCCATCCGCGAGATGGTCCGTGAGGATCCCAAGCGGGTCGTGCAAGTCATGAAGTTATGGTTGGTGGAAGATGGCAGCTGATCCCTCGAAATTTTCCGGCGCCGAGCGCACGGCCATTTTCATGATGAGCCTGGGCGAGGAATCGGCGGCCGAACTCCTCCGGCACATGGGGCCCAAGGAGGTCCAGAGGATCGGCACGGCGATGGCCACCCTGGAGCGCGTGGCGCGCAGCGACATCGATTATGTGTTGCAGGAATTTTTGAGCGTCATCCATGACGAGACCTCGCTCGGCATCGGGGCCGACGATTATGTCCGCAATGTGCTGCGCTCGGCCCTGGGCGAGGACAAGGCGTCGGGTCTGATCGATCGTATCCTGCAGGGGCGCAATTCCAAGGGGCTGGAGGCGCTGAAGTGGCTCGACCCTCGGGCGATCGCCGAAATGATCCGCAACGAGCATCCGCAAATCGTCGCGATCGTGCTCTCGCATCTGGATCCGGATCAATCGGCCGAAACGCTGTCCTATCTGCCGGAGCGGGTGCAGTCCGATCTGATTTTGCGCATCGCCACGCTCGATGGCGTGCTGCCGGCGGCCCTGCAGGAACTCGACGAAATTCTCGAACGCCAGCTTTCGGGCAAGAATACCGCCAAGTCATCCATGATCGGCGGGATCAAAGCGGCGGCCAGTATCCTGAATTTCATGGATTCTTCCAAGGAATCCGTGGTGATGGAGAGCGTCTCGCAGGTTGACGAGGATCTGGCCACGCGGATTCAGGAGTTGATGTTCGTCTTCGGCAGTCTGGTCGATGTCGATGATCGGGGGATTCAGACGCTGATGCGCGAGATTTCGACCGAGTCGCTGGTTCTGGCGTTAAAGGGCGCGGAAGAGGAACTCAAAGAGAAGATCTTCAAGAACATGTCCAAGCGTGCCGCCGAGATGCTGCGCGAGGATCTCGAATCCAAGGGCCCCGTGCGCGTGAGCGACGTCGAGGGCGCGCAGAAGGAGATTCTCGCCGTGGCGCGCCGCCTCGCGGACAGTGGCGAAATCATCCTGGGCGGCAAGGGCGGGGAGACCATGCTGTGAACCGGTCCCGGTCAGGGTTGGCGGAACAGATGTTTCCGGACGCGCAGCGCTGGATGCCGCCGGATGTGACCACCCCGCCGTTGTGCGAACCCGAACCCGAACCCGAACCTCTCGTCCATCGGCCGACGGCGGACGAACTCGCGGCTATCGAGGAGGCCGCGCGAGCGGCCGGAGCCGAGGCTGGTTTTGAAGCGGGCTATCGGGAGGGACTCGAACAGGCGTTGCAAGAGGCCGGAGAAGAGCGCGATGCGCGCCTGGCGCGCGAGACGGAACTGCGGACACTTCAGGAAGCGACATTGCAAGAAACGATCGCGGCGCTGGAGGGTATCGCGGCCGATCTTGCCGATCCCCTGGCCCGCTCCGCGGATGACCTGGAGCCCGAATTACTAATGCTGGTGGAGACGCTGGCCAAACGGGTCGTCATGGATGAATTGCGTCAACGTCCCGACCTCATTGCGCGTGTTCTCCGACAGGCGCTGGCCCAGTTGCCCTCGCGCAATCGTCCGCTGCGGGTGCATGTCCATCCTGACGACCAGGCCATTCTGGATGCCTATGCCAATTCCATCGGCGAATCGTTGACCTGGCTCGCGGACCCCGCCATCGAGCGCGGCGGTTGTCTTATCGAAAGCGGCGCCAGTCGCATCGATGCCAGACTGGAGACGCGGCTGCGGCAGTCCATCGATGCGATCTGGGGGGAACTGGCGCAGCCGATGGAATCCGCCCCTGCCGAGCCGCCGGAAGCGCAGATGGAAGTCCCGCCGGAAGCGCCGCTGGAGAACGATGCATGACCGAGGTCATTCGAGATCTACGGGAGCAGGGTTCGCGTCAATTGGTTCATGGATTGCGCGAACGCCTTGAGCAATCGCGCCAGCGGATCGAGAAGACGCCCGATCCGCAGCCGGAAGGCCGACTCTCGCGCATGGTGGGCATGACCCTGGAGGCCGAGGGCATCCGATTGCCGGTGGGCGGGCGGGCCGCCATCCATACCGTCAACGGGACGCAACTGGCCGCCGAGGTGGTGGGTTTCCAGGGCGAGCGGACCTTTCTGATGCCCGAGGGCAAGCTGGAGGGTCTGATTCCGGGCGCCCGCATCGAACCGCTGGAGCAGAGCCGCCGTATCCCGGTCGGTCCCGAACTGCTCGGGCGCGTGATCGATGCGCTCGGCCGGCCACTGGACGGCGGCGGGCCGCTGCGCACTCAGGAACTGGTGCCGCTCGAAGGTCGCCCGATCAACCCGCTGACCCGCGCGCCGGTCAGACAGCCGCTGGATGTGGGGATTCGTACGCTCAATGGACTGCTCTCGGTCGGTCGCGGACAACGGCTCGGACTCTTCGCCGGTAGCGGCGTCGGCAAGAGCGTCCTGTTGGGCATGATGACCAAGCACACCGAAGCCGACGTGATCGTGGTCGGTCTGATCGGCGAGCGCGGTCGCGAGGTCAACGAATTCATTCAGGATATTCTCGACGACGAATCGCGCCGGCGAACCGTGGTGGTGGCGGTGCCCGCCGACCAGTCGCCCTTGCTGCGTCAGCATGGCGCCTGGGTGTCGACCACCGTGGCCGAATATTTTCGCGACCGCGGGCTCAACGTGCTGCTGTTGATGGACTCCCTGACCCGCTTTGCCCAAGGCGCGCGCGAGATCGCCATGGCCATCGGCGAGCCGCCGGCCACCAAGGGCTATTCGGCCTCGGTGTTCGCCCGTCTGCCGCAACTCGTCGAGCGCGCCGGCAACGGGGATCATGGCGGCGGCTCGATCACGGCCTTTTATACCGTGCTGGCCGAGGGCGACGATCAGAACGACCCGATCGTCGATTCGGCGCGCGCCATCCTGGACGGCCATGTGGTGCTGTCGCGCGAGATTGCCGAAAGCGGCCGCTATCCCGCCATCGATGTCAGCGCCTCGGTGTCGCGCGTCATGAGCGCCGTGGTGACCCCCGAGCATCAACGCGCGGCCTATCGTTTCCGGAGTCTGATGTCGACCTATGCGCGCAACCGCGATCTGATCGCCGTGGGCGCCTATCGCAAGGGTTCCGATCCGCAGTTGGACGAGGCGGTCGCGATGAACCCGCGTCTGGAGTCGTATCTTGGACAAAACCGCACCGAGGCGGCCAGCTTCGAACAGTCGCGGCGCGAGTTGTTCGACCTGCTGGGCATGCCGAGCGGATAGGCGCGAGGAGACAACCCATGAGCGTGAAACGCTTCGAGCGCCTGCGCAAGATCCGCGAGGCGCAGGAAAACGAGGTGGCGGTCGTCCTGGCCAGCCGTCTGGCGGAATTGAACCGTGCCGAGCAGCAGCGTGACCAGTTGTCCGAGTATCAGAGCCAGTATTTGCATTCCGGCTTGCCGAGCGATGCCCGCATGCTGAAGCAGATGGCCCAGATGCAGCAGCAGTTGCGCGAGGCATTGCAACAACAGGCGTTGCGCGTCGCCGCCGCCGAGTCGCAGGTGGAACAGGCCCGGTCGGTCTGGATGGAAAGGCATCAGGCAACCTTGTCGCTGGCAAAACTCATCGAGCGTCGCCGCCGGACCGAGAGCGTTCTGGACGGTCGCAAGCAACAGCGCGAGCAGGATCTCTGGGCGACCCGACAGGCTTTCCAGAAACACGCGAACGCGGATTCTTGAAAGGGCGTTGTCATGATCATGCACACGAGGGCTTGAGATGATTCAATTCAATCTTTGCACCGACCTCCTGTCTCAAGTGTACGCAGGCGCATCTGGCGAGACGGTTTCCCTGGAAACGCCGGAAGACGGTGGATTCATGGGCGCCCTTGGCACGCAATTGCAAAATATCCTGGTCGAATGGGGGGAGGATCCGGCCGAGATCGCGGCGCTTGACGGTCCGTCGCTCCTGGCGCAATTCCTGGCGCTCGCACAGGACCGCTTGCCGCCCGCCGACGAGCCGAGAATGACCGCTCAACCCCCGGCGTCGCTCCGTGCGGCGGCATCGAGCCCGCCGGAGATGCCTACGGATCTGTTGAACAAATTGCTGGAATCGTCGATCGCCGGCGCATCGCCGGCGAGCGCGCAAGGCGCCGCCACGCTGTCGGAGATGCGTTCCGAAGGCGCCGGGCAGTCCGAGTCGCCGACGGCGATGCCCGCGGATCCGCTTCGGCGGTTAGTGCAGCCAACGCTGGCGGATGGCGTGGATCTTCCCCCGACGGCCGCCGCCTTCGCGCGTTCGCTGGAGTCAGAAGAAACCGCGGCGTCGACGGCGATTCCCGCGGATCCGCTTCGGCGGTTAGTGCAGCCAACGCTGGCCGATGGTGTGGATCTTCCCCTGGCGACCGCCGCCCTCGCGCGTTCGCTGGAGTCAGAAGAAACCGTGGCATCGACGGCGATGCCCGCGGATCCGCTTCGGCGGTTAGTGCAGCCAACGCTGGCCGATGGCGTGGATCTTCCCCCGACGGCCGCCGCCCTCGCGCGTTCGCTGGAGTCAGAAAATACAGCGCCATCGACCGCGATGCCCGCGGATCCGCTCCGGCGGTTAGTGCAGCCAACGCTGGCGGATGGCGTGGAAAGCGCCGATCCGACGGTCGCCGCCCTGGCGACTCCAATGGAGTCAGGAAAAACCGGGCCGCCGACGGCGGTTCCGGCGGATCTACTCCGGCGATTGTTGCAGCCAACGCCAGCGGATGGCGTGGAAAGCGCCGGCCCGAGGGCAGCCGACCTTGTGAATCCGCTGGAATCAGAAGAAACCGCACCGCTGACGGCGATTCCCGCAGACTTGCCGCAGCGTTATTTGCAGCCGATGCCAGGGGATGGCGTGGCGACTTCCAAACCAGCGACTGCCGCTGCTCTGGTGAAATCTGGCGAGATCGTGCCGGCCTCGCTGCCGCAGGCGTTTCCCGCAGAGGCGTTAAGGCAGTGGTTGCCGTCGATTCCCGCGGATGACGTTGCGGCCATCCCAACGACCGCCGCCCTGGCGGATTCCGGTGAGTCCGGTCAGGCATCGATCCTGAAAGCAACCGCTCCGATCTGGTTGAACCAGTTCCCGCCGGGAGCGCGCGATACTGAAATCGGTGCGGCGCAGTCCGGAAACCCGCTGGCTGGAGAGGGGCAGGGTTTGCCGATGGTCTTCTCGACCCGTGGCGCCCTGCTCGATCTGGCACTGAAGGCGACGCACGAAACGGAGCGCCTCGCTGTCCGGGGCGCGTCCGACGAAGCGGCTGAGTTGCCCGAAACGGGGTTGCCCGCGACGAGCGTGACCTCGGTTGGGACTCAAAGCGGTTCCGGGCCGGCGCGGATATTCGATCTGTCCAATGTGTTGCGGCCCGGCGGCGAGACGGGCCTCGCGGAGCAGGTGAAATGGGTCATGCGGTCCGGTCTGGGGACGGCCGAGTTAACCCTGCACCCGCGGAGTCTGGGCGCCATGGAGGTGCGGGTGACCATGGAGGCCGATCAGGCGCATGTCCAGTTTCTGTCGCCTCACCCGATCGTGCGCGAGGTGCTGGAAGCGGCACTGCCGCGGTTGCGGGATGCGCTGGCCCAGGATGGTTTGTCGCTGGGCAACGTGTCGATTTCCGAGCAAGCCCCCGAAAGACGCGGCGAACAGGATCGGGAGCGGGCTGGCAGCGCCCAAAACCGCCAGGATTTTGACGGTTCTGTCGGGGATGGTGTCGAGTCTCCGGATCTCGCCGGCAGCACCCTGTCCGCCTTAGCCGGGAGACTGGATTATTTTATTTGATTTCAACTGGTTACTTTTGCGATGATCGTCTGCTACCAGAGGCCGGATGCGCGGTTCAGAGGGATCGATGCGTTTTTGGTATCTGGTATGCTGGTCCGCATACATTCGATGACTATCCGTCAGGGTGAAACATGGCCGAGAAAGCGACCGAACCGAAACCGAGCAAGGGCTCCAGCGGCAAGCTCAAGCTGATAATACTGATTTTGGTTGTCTTGTTGATCCTCGCCGCGGGAGGCGGTGCCGCCTATTATTTCCTGTTCCGGGGCGCCGCGGAACCGGCCGAAGAGGGGGGGGCGTCGGATGAATCCGCATCCGAATCCGCGTCCGAACCCGTTGCCGAACCCGTTGCCGTTACCGCGCCGCCCAAGCCGCCACTGGAAGAGGCGCCGTTGATCTACCATGCGCTCGAGCCGGTGACGGTCAATATCACGGCACCCGGTCCGGTGCGTTTTCTTCGTCTCAATATCACCGTCGTCACGCGCGATCAGAATGTCATCGCCGCCGTGGAGAAGCACCTGCCATTGATCCGCAACGATCTGCTCGCGCATCTCTCGGGACAGAATTACAGCACGGTCAATACACCGGAAGGCAAGGACGCATTGCGCGGAGAATTGAAGAGCATGCTGATCAATGTCTTGACTCGGGCCAGGGAGCCCGCGGGAGTCGAGGATATTCTGTTCACAGACCTGGTCATGCAGTAGGAGCGCGACGCGGCAATGGCGCAGCAGAGCGACATTCTCAGCCAGGACGAAATCGACGCGCTACTGCATGGCGTCGACGATGGCGATATCGATACCGATGCGAATCCTTTTCCGGTGGACGGGAATGCGCGATCCTTCGATTTTGCCACCCAGGAGCGCATCGTCCGCGGGCGCATGCCCACGCTCGATATGATTAACGAGCGCTTTGCGCGATACCTGCGAATCCATCTCTTTAACATGCTGCGCCGCTCCTCCGAAATCTCCGTGGTTGGCGCCCGTGTCACGAAATTTTCGGAATATCTTCACGGGCTCTTTGTTCCGACGAGCCTGAACCTGGTGCGGGTCATCCCACTGCATGGAACCGGACTGTTCGTGTTCGATCCCAAGCTGGTTTTCAGTCTGGTCGACAACTTTTTCGGCGGCGACGGACGCTATTACTCCCGTATCGAGGGACGTGATTTCACGCCCATGGAACTGCGGGTGATCAAAAATCTGCTCGATGTCGCCTTCGAGGACATGCAGAAGGCATGGGAGCCGGTCATGCATCTGCAATTCGAGTTCATCAACTCGGAGGTCAATCCGCAGTTCGCCAATATCGTGAGTCCAACCGAGATCGTGGTCATCAACGATTTTCATATCGAACTCGATGGCGGGGGCGGGAATCTGCATGTGACCCTGCCGTATTCGATGATCGAGCCGATTCGCGAGGTCTTGGACACGGGTTTGCAATCCGATCGCTCCGGCGTCGACGAACGCTGGCTGCGCGCGCTTAAGGAAGAGATCCCCACGGCTCAGGTCGAGATCAGCTCGGTTCTTACCGAGGCTACTCTGACGGTCCAACAATTGCTTGATATGCGTCCAGGCGACATTATTCCGATCAACCTGCCCGAATCGGTGGTCCTCAACGTCGAGGATATTCCGCTGTTGCGCGGGAAGTTCGGTGTTGCCAACGGCTCCAATGCGATCAAAATTTCTGAATTTATTAATAAAAATTAGCGGGTTGTGACATGAGTACCGATACCGATACCGATCTCGATCCGAATGACGCCATTGCCGACGATTGGGCCGCGGCGCTGGAAGAGCAGAAAGACGCCACGACCGAGTCTGCGGCGTCTGCGGCGGTGCCGCCTCCTGCGCGGGATGCCGCGCCCCAGCGAGGCGCCGGGGAACGGACGCCCGCGTCGGCCAACCGCGGCGTTGGCGGGGGATCCATGGATGCGCTGCAGGCGAAGCCCATGAATCCCGAAGATTTTTCCGGTATGCAGGCATCCGGTCGCGAAGACCTCAACCTCAACATGCTGCTGGATGTGCCGGTCACCATTGCGATGGAAATCGGCCGTACCAAGATCGCGATTCGCAATCTTTTGCAGTTGAATCAGGGCTCCGTAGTGGAGTTGGATCGTCTCGCCGGAGAGCCGCTGGATGTGCTCGTGAATGGCACCCTGATTGCCCATGGCGAGGTGGTGGTGGTCAACGAAAAATTCGGCATTCGTCTGACCGACGTGATCAGTCCCAGCGAACGGGTTCGCAAGCTCCGGTAAACCCATGACGCTCCGTCGGCCTCGTTCCCGTCATCCGGCAGCGCGCGATCTGGGCCTGCTGATCGCCCTGGCCGCGCCGCCATTGCTGGCGGCTCCCGCGGCGGAGTCCGCACGGGCTGCGTCAGGGTACCTGGCCCAGTTGGTGGGCGGTCTGGTGCTCGTCATCCTGACGATTCTGGTAATGGCCTGGATCCTGCGCCGCATGCCGGGCATGGCGGGCCAGGGACGGCAGGTCATCGAGATTCTGGCGGTGCGTGCGGTTGGGACGCGCGAACGCCTGATGCTCGTGCAGGTTGGGGAAGAGCAGATTCTGGTCGGGTTGACGCCGACCGGCATGCGCCATCTCCATACCCTGCGCACGCCGGTCGTCGTCGCGCCGGTGGAGCCGCGGGCGGGCGAGTTCGCGAGCCTGTTGCAGCGCGCCAGATCGCAGTGGGCGGGAAAATGAAGGGCGCCATGCGACTGGGGCTTGTGTTGGCGTTCGCGCTGGTGCCCGGACTTGTCCTGGCCCAGATCGGGGGAATGAATGCGGTCACCGTCACCAGCGCGCCGGATGGCGGGCAGGTCTATTCGGTGACCCTGCAGATCCTGCTGTTCATGACCCTGCTGACCTTGCTGCCGTCGGCGCTCATCATGCTGACCTCGTTCACGCGCATCATCATCGTGCTGGGCATTCTGCGCCAGGGGTTGGGCACCTCCCAAACGCCCTCGAACCAGATCCTGCTTGGATTGGCGTTGTTTTTGACCCTCTTTGTCATGGCGCCCGTGTTCCAGGAAATTTATGACACGGCCGCCATTCCCTACATGGAGGAGAAACTCGGCACCGAGGAGGCGCTCGGCAAGGCGATCAAACCGCTGCGCACCTTCATGCTGGCGCAAACCCGGGAAACCGATCTGTCGCTCTTCGCCGAGATCCGGGGACTCGACGGTTTCGACTCGCCCGACGCCATTCCGCTCAATCTGCTGGTGCCGGCCTTTGTGATCAGCGAATTGAAAACCGCCTTCCAGATCGGCTTCCTGATCCTGATTCCCTTTTTGATCATCGACCTGGTGGTGGCCAGCGTCCTCATGTCGATGGGCATGATGATGCTGTCGCCGATGATCATCTCGCTGCCTTTCAAGATCATGCTGTTCGTGCTGGTCGATGGCTGGTCGCTGGTGATGGGCACCTTGGCCCAGAGTTTTTTTACCTGAGGTGATGCGCGATGACGCCCGAAATGGTGATGGATATTGGCAAAGAGGCCGGCGAGGTCATCGTTTTGTTGGCGGCGCCGCCCCTGCTGGCTGGATTGACCATCGGTCTGATCGTCAGCATGATCCAGGCCGCGACCCAGATTCAGGAAATGACCCTCAGCTTCATTCCCAAGCTGCTGGGTGTCGGGGCCTCGCTGATCTTCGCGGGCCACTGGATGCTGTCGCTGATCACCGACTACATCATCCGTCTCTATCACAGTATTCCGAACCTGATCGGGTGATCCGAGCGGTCGCAATCCGTCATGAACTTTGCCGCCGAGGAGATCGTGCTCTGGGTCGGCGCGCTGATGTGGCCATTCGTGCGCATCAGCGCCGCACTGCTGGTCGCGCCGCTCTTCGGTGCCCGCAATGTCAATGTGCGCGCCCGGCTGGCGTTAGGGCTGCTGCTGGCGCTGGTCGTGGCGCCGCAGTTGGCCGCTCAGCCGACGGTCGATCCGCTCAGTCTGGGCGGATTGGTGGTGGCCATGCGGCAGATCCTGATCGGGGTCGCCATGGGCTTTATCCTGCAAATGGTCTTTTCGGCCCTGACCCAGGCAGGCGAATACATCGCGCTCTCGATGGGGCTGGGTTTCGCGTCGGCCGTCGATCCGGTCGGCGGGGTCCAGGTACCGATGATCTCGCAGTTTCTTACCATCCTGGCGACTTTGATCTTTCTGGCCTTGAACGGCCATCTGGTGCTGATCGAGTTATTGATCCGCAGCTTCGAGACCTTTCCGGTGACGGGCGCCGGATTGACCTCCGACGATTTGTGGGCGGTCATCGGCTTTGGCAGTCAGATGTTTTCCGGTGCCGTCCTGATTGCCCTGCCCGCGATGGCCTCGCTGCTTCTGGTCAATCTCGCGATGGGCGTGGTCACGCGGGCGGCGCCCCAGCTCAATATTTTCGCCGTGGGTTTTCCCGTGACCATTCTGGCCGGCTTTCTCATTTTGATACTGACGCTGCCGGCCTTGTCCGCGCGGATCGGCGAATTGCTCCTGATCGCGTTTGCGCTGATCCAGCAGATCACGAGAACCTGACATGGCCGAAAACGAAAATGGTCAGGAACAAACCGAACAACCGACCGCGAAGCGTCTGCGCGAGGCCCGTGAAAAGGGCCAGGTCGCCCGCTCGCGCGAATTCAATACCCTGGTGATCCTGATCGCTGGCGGCGTCTTTTTGCTGTTTCTTGGTGGCGATCTTGCCGGGGGCCTGAGTGCGCTGTTGACGGATGCCTTAACGCTTGAGAGGAGCCTGATTTACGATCCGGGTCTGCTGCTGCCGTATCTGCGCGATCTGATGACCCGCGCACTGCTGATTGTCGCGCCGCTTTTTGTCGTCATGATGACCATTGCGATTCTTGGTCCCATCCTGATCGGCGGCGCGAACTTCTCCGCGAAGGCCTTCGCGCCGAAATTCTCGAAACTCAATCCGATTACCGGAATCAAGCGCGTTTTTTCGGTTCAGGGCTTGATGGAACTGGTCAAGTCGCTCGGTAAGTTCGTTCTGGTGGGTCTGGTCGCCGGCCTGGCGATCAGCGGCATTTGGGAGTCGTTGATGCATCTGGGCGAACTGCCGGTGGAGGTCGCGATCACGCGGACGGGAGAGATGGCGGTCAACCTGTTTCTGATCGCGTCGGCCGCCTTGCTGCTGGTGGCGGCCATCGATGTGCCGTTTCAACTCTACAATCACAACAAACAGTTGAAGATGACGCTTCAGGAGATCAAGGACGAGTTCAAGGAAAGCGATGGCAAACCCGAGGTCAAGGGACGGATCCGCCAGATGCAGATGGAAATGTCGCGGCGCCGGATGATGTCCGAGGTGCCCAATGCGGATGTCATCATCACCAATCCCACCCACTATGCCGTGGCCATCGCCTATGCGGCCGCGACCATGCGCGCCCCGCACCTGCTGGCGAAAGGCGCCGATGACGTCGCGGCGGCCATCCGCGAACTGGCCGAGACGCATGACATCCCGCGGATCGAGGCGCCCAGGGTGGCGCGCGCGATCTATTTCACCACCGAGATCGGCCAGGAAATCCCCAACGGACTCTTCGTGGCCGTGGCCCGGCTGCTGGCCTATGTCTACCAGCTCAAGCGCGAGGATCCCGAGGTCGAGATGCCCGACGATCTGCCGGTCCCCGAGGAGTATCTCGATCCGCGGGTCTCCCGCCAGGCGCGGAGAGAAGCCCGATGACGACCGTGAGCGACCGTCTCGGCGGTCTTCGCCAGCTTGGTCTCGGCGTGCCCGTGATGCTGATGGCGCTGCTCGCCATGCTGGTGCTGCCGCTTCCGCCATTCGCGCTCGATCTGCTTTTCACCTTCAACATCGCCTTGTCGCTGATCGTGGTCATGGTGGCCGTCTATACGCCGCGACCCGTCGAATTCGCCGCCTTTCCGACAGTTCTGCTGCTGGCGACCCTACTGCGTCTGGCGCTGAACGTGGCCTCGACCCGCGTCATCCTGCTCTATGGCGGCGAGGGGACGGACGCCGCCGGCCAAGTCATCAAAGCCTTCGGCGAGTTCGTCCTGGGAGGCAATTTCGCCATCGGTCTGGTGGTGTTCACGATCCTGGTCATCATCAATTTCGTGGTGGTCACCAAGGGCGCGGGGCGGGTGTCCGAAGTCAGCGCCCGCTTTACCCTGGACGCCATGCCGGGCAAGCAGATGGCGATCGACGCCGATCTGAACGCGGGTCTGATTTCGCAGGAAGACGCGCGCACGCGCCGCGCGGACGTGGCCCAGGAGGCGGATTTCTACGGCTCCATGGACGGTGCCAGCAAATTCGTGCGCGGGGACGCGGTGGCGGGAATCCTGATTCTCTTCATCAACATTCTTGGCGGCATCGCGATCGGGACGACCCAGCATGGCATGTCGTTCGGGGATGCCGCGAATGTCTATGTCCTCCTGAGTATCGGCGATGGTCTGGTCGCGCAGATTCCGGCGTTGCTGCTGTCGTCCGCCACCGCCATCGTCGTCACTCGGGCCAACACCCCCCAGGACATGGGCCAGCAGTTGACCAAGCAACTGCTCTCCAATCCCCGCGTGCTCTACGTGACTTCGGGTGTCATCGGAATCCTCGGGGTGATCCCGGGAATGCCGAATCTGGTTTTCCTCGGACTGGCCTCGATGCTGGCCGGTGGCGCCTATCTACAGGGACGCAAACCGCCCGAACCCAGTCCCGATGAGGTGGAACAACTGCCCCCGGGCATGGAACTCCCCGCGCCGGAAGATCGCGATCTGTCCTGGGACGATGTTCCGCCGGTCGATCTGGTCTCGCTGGAGGTCGGTTATCGCTTGATCCCGCTGGTCGATCGCAGCCAGGATGGGCAACTCATGGGCCGGATCAAGGGCATTCGACGCAAGCTCTCGCAGGAATTCGGGTTTCTCATTCAGCCAGTGCATATCCGCGACAATCTGGAGCTGGGCCCGAATCAGTATCGCATCGCGCTGCTGGGGGTGAATGCCGCCGAGGCCGAGGTCTTCCCGGATCGGGAACTGGCGATCAATCCCGGACAGGTCTTCGGGACCGTGGCGGGGACACCAACCAAGGATCCGACCTTCAATCTGGACGCGCTCTGGATCGACCCGGCCGATCGGGAATCCGCGCAGGGCGCCGGTTACACCGTGGTGGATGCCGCGACGGTCATCGCGACCCATCTGTCGCAGGTGTTTCGGGATAATGCGCATCGTCTGATCGGCTACGAGGAGGTCCAGCACCTGCTCGACCAACTGGCGCGCCGCTCGCCCAAGCTGGTCGAGAATCTGATTTCCTCCAAGGCCCTGCCGCTTGGGGTCGTCCTGAAGGTGCTGCAGAATCTGCTGGCGGAACAGGTGTCCATCCGGGATTTGCGGACCATCGCCGAGATCTTGGCGGAACGCGCGGTCAAGAGTCAGGATCCCGCCACCTTGACCGCGGCGGTGCGGGTCGCGCTCTCCCGCTCCATCGTGCAGGATCTGATCGGTCCGGAGGACGAATTGCCCCTGATCGCCTTGGATCCGGCGTTGGAGCAGATTTTGCATAAGTCGCTGCAAGGCAGTCAGGGCGAAACCATCGGGATCGAGCCTGGGCTGGCGGAGCGGGTGCAGCGGTCGGTGACCGATGCCGCGCGACGTCAGGAAACGGAAGGAGCGCCCGCGGTGCTGGTGGTGGCTCCGGAGATTCGTTCCTGGATCGCGAGCTGGCTTCGCGGCGCGGTGCGCAATCTGACTGTCATGGCCTTCACCGAGATCCCGGATAACCGGCGTATCCGGGTCGTTGCCACCGTGGGCAAGGGCGATACCGCGCAGGCGCGGGCATGAACGAGCGAACAGGAGCGGACAGATGAATGTACGGCGATATCGGGCACGGGACATGCGGGATGCGATGCGGCAGGTGCGCGAGCAGCAGGGCGCGGACGCGGTTATTCTTTCCAGCCGCCGGGTCGATGGGATGCTGGAAGTGGTTGCCGCGCTGGAACCCGCCCCGGCGGCCGATTCCGGCGGTTCAGCGAGCAAATTCGTCCACACCCTCCCCGTCGATCCCGAACTGGCCGCCATGCGTCGGGAATTATCCGATTTGCGCACGCTCCTGATGCAACAGGGCGCCTTGAGCGAACGCGATCAATGGGCGGTTCGCCATCCCCTGGCCGCCGAGTTCGTCGAGCGTCTCCAGAAATGCGGCTTCAGCGACAAATTGGCGCGCAGTCTCGCGGGCAGTATTCATGAAGACTCGACGGCCGAGACCGCCTGGTCGCGTCTGCGCACTCGCCTGTCGGCCTCGATTGCCACGGCCGCGCCCACCGTCCTCGAACAGGGTGGTATGCTTGCGCTGGTGGGATCGACCGGCGTTGGCAAGACCACGACCCTGAACCGTCTCGCGCTGCGTCAGATCCGGCGGATGGGCCGCGATTCGGTGATTCTTGCCACGCTTGATCGGCAGCGCATCGGCGCGTACAAACAATTGCAGGCCTTTGGTCAGATGGCCGGAATTCCCGTCATGCTGTTGGAAAGCGAACGGGATCTGGTCGCCTTGTCGAACCGTGAGGGAGACGGAAAGCTGGTGTTGATCGATACCGAGGGACAGGCCGCGCGCGATGCGGCCGAGCGCAATCTGTTCGCCAAGGTGCGTCACCAGATCCCGCTCGAGACCTGGTTGGTGATCCCGGCAACCCATCAGGCGATGGTGTTGCGGCAAGTGTTGCAGTCGTTTCAGGGGAGCGAACCATCGGCGTTGGTTTTGACGAAGGTTGACGAAGCGGAACAATTGGGGGAAACCTTGTCCGTTCTCCTCGAACAGCGTTTGGGTCTGGTGTTTTACAGCGACGGACAGCGGATCGACGAGGACTTCCATAAAACGGATACCACCTGTCTCACGCGCCTCGCGCTCCAGGAGCCGGCCCGGCCCGCCGGGATCCTCTTCGAGGACCACGTCGCTCCCGCCGAGCCCGTGCCGCTGAACCGAGCGCCTTTTGCCTCGCCGCCTCGGAAGCCGCGCGAGACCATGGTCTTGGAGTCGGTGTTGCCTTTCAGGAAAACCGTTCATGCAGCCTCCCATTAGGCACCGGCCCCTCCTGAGCATCGCGATTGCCAGTGGTAAGGGCGGTGTCGGCAAGACGAACGTTGCGGTCAATCTGGCGGTGTCGTTAGCCAGGCTAGGGCGTCGCGTGATGCTCTTCGACGCCGATCTCGGTCTGGCGAACGCGGATCTTCTGCTCGGACTGCGCCCCACGAAAAGCTTGCACGATCTGGTCGCGGGGACGGCGGACACCCTCGAAGAGATTCTTGTCGAAGGGCCGGACGGCCTGCTTCTGGTGCCGTCCGCCTCCGGCATCGGAACCATGGCGAATCTCACGCCAGTCGAGCATGCCGGGCTGATCCGCGCATTCAGCACCTACGACAAGCCGCTCGATGTCCTGATCGTCGATACGGCCGCAGGCGTGCAGGATTCGGTCACCAGTTTTTGCAAGGCGGTTCAGCATGTGTTCGTGGTGGTCTGCGACGAGCCGGCTTCCTTGACGGATGCTTATGCCTTGATCAAGGTGCTGCGTCAGGAACATGGCCTGCGCCGCTTCCGGGTGATCTGCAATATGTTGCGCACTCCGGAATCCGGACGGCGCCTGATGCGCAAACTATCCTCCGTGTGCGCGCAATATCTGCCTGACGTGATCCTGGATGCATCGGGTATGATTCCCATGGATGAGCACCTGCGGCACGCCGTGCGGAAACGCGAGCCAGTCGTGAAGCTCTATCCCGGGAGTTTGTCGGGACAGGCGCTGATCGAGCTGGCCAGACAGGCCAATCGCTTGACGGTGTCCGAGACCGGCATGGGCGGGATCGGCTTTTTTGTCGAGCGGATGCTGCAAAGTGCCTGATGACCACGCATCGCTCCTTGACAGGCTATTCGGGTACCGCTGATCAATCGGAGCAATTGGTGACGGCAAACCTCGAACTCGTGAGACGCATCGCCCACCATCTGGCGGCGCGTCTTCCCGCGTCGGTCCAGATCGAGGACTTGGTTCAATCCGGTATGATCGGCTTGATCGAGGCATCCCGTCAGTTTCATAGCGGTCAGGGGGCGACCTTTGCCACCTATGCGGGCATTCGCATCCGGGGTGCCATGATTGACGAACTGCGACGTTCCGACTGGACGCCGCGTTCGGTTCATCGGAACAGCCGCCGGATTGCCGAGGCGATCCAGCAGGTGGAGTCGCGCGAGGGACGGGCGGCAGCGGATCGCGAGATTGCAAGCGAGCTCGGAATCGCACTCGACGACTATCACACGATGCTTCAGGATTCGGCCAACGCTCAGATTCTTGGATTGGAGGATCTTTTCGGCGAGGATACGGATCCTGATCGCTTGTTGCCGGGCGGCGGTCCGGGGCCGGGCGAACATTTCGAGCTGGATCGGCTGCGTGACGCGCTGGCTCAGGCGCTCGCGGGTCTGCCTGAAAAGGAACGCCTGGTGCTTGCGCTGTATTACGACGAGGAACTGAATCTCCGAGAAATCGGCGCCATTCTTGGCGTCACTGAATCGCGTGTGAGCCAGATTCGCAGCCAGGCACTCCACCGTTTGCGCGTCCGCCTGAACGAGTGGATTCAGGTTGCAACTGGTTCATAATCGTTAACCCGGCCAATGCCATTGGGGGCTCCGTGTGGATAAAGGCATGAAAATTCTGATCGTGGACGACTTTTCCACGATGAGGCGTATTATCAAGAATCTGCTTCGCGAACTGGGGTTTAACAACACCATGGAAGCGGACGATGGCAGTACCGCGCTGCCGATGTTGAAGAATGGCGGTTTCGATTTTCTGGTGACGGACTGGAACATGCCGAATATGGAGGGGATCGATCTGCTGCGAGCGGTTCGCGCCGATCCGGCCCTGAAGACGCTCCCGGTCCTGATGGTGACGGCCGAGGCCAAGCGGGATCAGATCGTCGAGGCGGCACAGGCCGGAGTCAACGGCTACATTGTCAAGCCCTTTACCGCCGAGACGCTCAAGGAGAAGATCGACAAAATCTTCGAGCGCCTTGAAGCCTAGTGACTTCGAGATCCGAACTGTTGGTTATTGTGGCCAATCGGGCATCCTAGATGTCCGGCAAGGAATCATCGATGGACAATGACGAAGAAAGCAAGGCATTCGAACTGAGCCTGGCGAGGCAATTGGTCGAGCATCTGGAAGCGGGCCATGGAGATCGGGCCGCCGAGGTGGTCCGCCAGTTGAGGATTCCCTACGAACGAGAACTCTTCGAGGAACTCGGCAAGCTGACACGCGATTTGCACGAGGCGCTGAACAGTTTTCGTGGCGATTCCCGGCTGGTGGAACTCACGCGCGACGAGATTCCGGATGCGAAGGAACGCCTCGATTATGTCGTCACCATGACGGAGCAGGCGACTCACCGGACGCTCAACGCGCTCGACGAGGGGATGCCGATCGCGGAATCTCTCCATGCCCGCCTGCTGGAACTCACGGACACCTGGAACCGGTTTCGCCAGCGCGAGTTGTCGGTCGATGAATTCCGCGAATTTGCCCGCGCCCTGGATGTCTTTTTCGCCGCGAGCGGCGAAGAGACCGAGCGTTTGCGGTCGTTGATGTCCGAAGTCATGATGGCTCAGGATTTTCAGGATCTTAGAGGGTGTAGACAAAAATAATTGAGCTGCTATTTGTATACCAGTCTACAACTGAGCTGGTGTGCGCTGATGTCGAAAGCTGGTCGTCCCCCCAAGATTCACGAGGCGGAGCAAGCGGTATTGCGTCAAATTGTCACGGATCGCCCGACCTCCACGCTGTCAGAGATTGCCCGGGAACTCGCGGCACGGACGGGAATCGAGGCTCATGAAGCAACGATTCGCAAGTCCTTGCGGGAGGCGGGCGTCACGCGCCTCCGGGGCGAGAGTGGTCTCGAGGCGCAAGCGCGCGCAACGCCGCGTCGGTATGGGTATACGGATGCGCATCGTCGCCACGACCCCGACCAAAGCTACCCAAGTTGTCTGACCGATGCGGAGTGGGACTTGGTCGCCGCTCTCTTTGAGATGCCGGGCGGGCGGGGTCAACCGCCCCGCGTGTCGCGCCGGAGCATCCTGGAGGCGTGTTGCTACGTGGTGCGCACGGGGTGCGCGTGGCGGATGCTGCCGCACGATTTCGCGCCTTGGCAGAATGTCTACAAGACGTTTCGCCGTTGGAGTGCGGCTGGGAAGTTTGAGCAGATGCATGATCGACTGCGGGGGCAATGGCGCGAACGCGAGGGGCGTGAGATCGCGCCGACGGCGGCGGTGCTGGATGCGCAATCGACCCGCGGCTCGCCGCAGGGTGGACCGAGCGGCTTTGATGCGGGCAAGCAGGTCAAGGGGCGCAAGCGCAGCCTGGTGGTCGATACCTTGGGGTTCGTGTTGGCGGTGAGCGTGGTCGCGGCCAATCTTCAGGACCGCGATGCCGCCTCGGGCGCCGTCGCTGACGCGGCCGCCAAGTACCCCCAGATCAACACGCTGTTTGTCGATAGCGCCTACGCCGGTCAATTTGCCCAAACCACCGAGCAGACCCACGCGATCCGCGTGGAAGTCGTGCGCCATCCAGCCAACAAAAGCGTTGGCTCCTGGCACGTGGACGGGGCGCCTGACCGAGTGGTGATCGCCAACGCCGACGGCTTCGTTCCGCTGCCGAAGCGCTGGGTTGTCGAGCGCACCCATGCGTGGAATGAGCGTGCCCGTCGATTGATCATGCATCATGACCGTCTGCCAGCGGTCTCCGAAACCTGGGTTTGGCTGGCGGAGGCGCGCATCCTGCTGCGGCGGTTGACCACAACGGTTTGATTTTGTCTACACCCTCTTACCGGGCAAATCATCCGCCGCGTCATCCGCCTGGTGCACGAGGTCGAGGAAAATCTCGTCGGACTGATTCGCTTGTCCAGCGCTCGCATGGAGCCTGGCAAGGCGGCGAAGCAGGCGGCGCTGGCGAAGGACGCGGAACATGCCGGTCCGCAGAGTCACGGTCCCATCGTGCCCAATACTCAGGATACGGCTTCGGATGTCGTCAGTGGGCAGGACGACGTGGATGATTTGCTTTCCAGCCTGGGCTTCTAGCCCGCTGACATCAGGTGATTTTGCATGGCAATCGATCCGCAAGACGAGATTCTTCAGGATTTCCTGGTCGAGGCGGGAGAACTGCTCGAAGCGCTGAATGAGCAACTGATCGATCTGGAGCAAAACCCCGAAGATCGAGATCTTCTGAATGCGGTCTTTCGCAGCTTCCATACGATCAAGGGTGGCGCGGGGTTTCTGAACCTCAACTCGATGGTGGTCATCTGCCACCATGCCGAGGACGTCTTCAATCTTCTGCGGAACAATCAGCGCAAGATCGAGCCCTTCCTGATGGACACCGTTCTGCGTGTTCTCGATGTGCTCAATGTCATGTTCGGCGATCTGAAGTTAGGCAACGAACCGGAACCCGCGCCCGATCAGTTGATCGAGGCCCTGGCGAAACTGGCGGTTCCCGGTGCCCCCTCGCCCGCGCCGGCGGAAACGGCGCCCGTGTCCCCGGTCATACGGCCAGAGGCGACCGTGCGCGAAGCCATTCCGACGCCTGGCGCGCCGAGGTCGGCCCCTGAACCCGATCCAGCCAAAGGCGGTGCCGAACGCGCGGATTCGAATGTTTCGGACGACATCACGGAAGCCGAGTTCGAGGCACTGCTCGACATTATTTCTGGAACAGACAAAGTCGTCGCCGACGCGCCCGACGCGCCCGACACGCCCGACGCGCCCGACGCGCCCGACGCGCCCGCTGCGTCAGCGCCCACGCCCGAATCCTCATCCAGCGATCTGATCACAGCCGATGAGTTCGACGCGCTGCTCGATCAGTTGCACGGGCAGAGAGCGGTGGAATCCCGGGCGGCTCCAGCCGCTTCCCAGCCATCCGCGCCAGAGGTTCTGGCGCCGAGTCCGCCCCGCTCCCCGACCGTTGGGGATCGGTCGGTGAACTCCGTCGATGCCGCCGCCGCGTTCGGCGAGAAAGAGGATGCCGCGGTTTCGTCTTTAGCGAAGAACGCGCGAGGGACTGCGGCCGGAGCCGGCGCCGAAACCTCGGTACGGGTCGATACTCAGCGACTGGACGAGATCATGAACCTGGTCGGCGAACTGGTGCTGGTGCGCAACCGCATGAGCATGCTGCGCACCCGCACCATGGACGAGGAGTTGGGCAAGGCGATCGGCGCCCTGGCGCTGGTGACCGCCGACCTGCAAACGGCGGTGATGAAGACCCGGATGCAGCCGATCAAGAAGGTCTTCAGCCGCTTCCCGCGCGTCGTGCGCGATCTGGCGCGCAGTCTGGGGAAGGAAATCGATCTGGAGATCTTCGGCGAAGAGACCGACCTCGACAAAAATCTTGTCGAGGCTTTGGCCGATCCGCTGGTCCATTTGATCCGCAACGCCGTCGATCACGGGGTCGAGTTGCCCGGTGCGCGCGAGGCGCATGGCAAGCCGCGCAAGGGAACCATCGTGCTGGGTGCCGCGCAGGAAGGCGATCATATTTCACTGATTATCCAGGATGACGGACGTGGCATGGATCCGGTGGTGTTGCGCCGCAAGGCCGTCGAGAAAGGGTTGCTGGAACCCACGATGGCCGAGCGCATGAGTGATCGGGATTCGTTCAATCTGATCTTTCTGGCCGGTCTTTCGACCAAGGACGAGATATCCGACGTCTCCGGGCGCGGGGTCGGCATGGATGTCGTCAAGACGCGCATCGCCCAGCTCAACGGTACGGTCGAAATCGACTCGGAGATCGGACGCGGCACCAAACTGACAGTCAAATTGCCCTTGACCCTGGCCATCCTGCCCGCGCTGATGGTGATTCTGGATGGACGTCGGTTCGCGATTCCGCTGGCGTCGGTCTCGGAGATTCTCGATCTCGATCTGACCCGCAGTCACTTTGTCGACGATCAGGAAGCCATCATGGTGCGCAGCCATGCCCTGCCGCTCTATTACATCGGGCGCTGGCTGCATCCAAACCGACTCATCGAACCCAAGACCGAGGCGCATGTCGTCGTGGTGCATGTCGCGCAGCGCAAGGTCGGGCTGGTCGTGGACGGACTGGTCGGTCAGGAAGAGGTCGTGATCAAACCGCTGGGCCGCGGCTTGCAGGGCGTCCCTGGGTTGGCGGGCGCGACCATCACGGGCGACGGCGGAATTGCCTTGATTATCGATGTCCCCGAGCTCTTGCGGCTCATGGGCCGTCCAGGGTATGGAGGACGCGGTTCGCGAGCCGTCCGTCAGTTGGCGCAAGCGGGAGCCTGAGCGATGGCGCTTCGAGTCGTCGTGGTCGATGATTCCGGATTTTTTCGGAGACGGATCGTCGAAATTCTCAACGCCGACATCGGGATCGAAGTGGTCGGAACCGCCGCCAACGGTCTGGAGGGGATCGAGGTCGTCAAGCGTCTGAACCCGGACGTAGTGACCATGGATATCGAGATGCCCGTGATGGATGGGATTACCGCGGTTCGTCGTATCATGGCGGAATCCCCAAGGCCGGTCCTGATGTTCTCGACGCTGACGACCGAGGGCGCCAGGGCGACCCTGGATGCGCTGGATGCGGGTGCGATGGATTTTCTCCCCAAACGCTTCAGTGAAATCGCCAAGGACGAGGATGCCGCCAAGGTGATGCTGCGCCGTCGTGTTCGTGCATTGGCCCGCACCCGGCATCAGGCGCTCAGCCGTCCCGCGGCCCGGGAGCGGCCGTCGACGCATGAGCCCGAACTGACGGCACCCTCCGCGCGGCGGGCGCCGGTCAGCGCCACTCCGCTGCATTCATTGCGCGCTGTGCTTATCGGTACCTCGACCGGTGGTCCGGTCGCCCTTCAGGAAGTGCTGAAGGTACTGCCGAAAAGTTTTCCCTTGCCGATTATCCTGGTCCAGCACATGCCCGCGAGCTTCACCCCGGCATTTGCGGAGCGTCTGAACAATCTCTGCCAGATCGAGGTCCGCGAGGCGGTTTCGGGTGATGTGCTGAAACCCGGCTGCGCGCTCCTTGCGCCAGGCGGTCAGCAACTGGTGCTGGAAGGGGGGGCGCAGACCCGTGTCAGGATCCAGGAAAATCCGCCGGGAACCATTTACAAGCCGAGCGTCGATATCACCTTTCAATCGGCGGTCACTGCGTTGAAATCCCAGGTGCTCGCCGTGGTGTTGACCGGCATGGGGGCCGATGGCCGCGAAGGGACACGGGCATTGCAAGGGCAGGGCGCCCATGTCTGGGCACAGGATGCGGCCAGTTCGGTCGTGTTCGGCATGCCGGCGGCGGTGATCGATGCGGGTCTTGCGGATCATGTCCTGGCGCTGAAGGATGTGGGGCCGGCACTGGTAAAGGGTTTCTGCTGAATGGATATCCTAAGCGTGGCCGGGATCCTCCTGGGTCTCGTCGCCATCCTGGGTGGCGCGGTCGCGAAGGGCAGCAGTTTGGGGGCACTCTGGAATCTGGCCGCCTTTGTCATTGTGATCGTCGGAACCCTGGGGGCCACGCTGGTGCAGACGCGCGCCCCGATCTTTTTGCACGCCTTCAGGATCGTGCCCTGGGTGTTCATGCCGCCGAGCCTCAATCCGCGATCCATGATCGCACGCCTTGTCGAATGGTCCCATCTGTCGCGCAAGGAGGGTCTGCTGGGACTGGAAGATCAATCGGAAGTCGAGGCCGATCCCTTTGTCCGCAAGGGACTCCAACTGCTGGTCGACGGAACCGAGCCGCTGGCGTTGCGGCAAATCCTGGAAGCGGATCTGGACAACCGCGAATCCTTCGATCTGCAGGGCGCCAAGGTGTTCGAGAGCATGGGAATCTATTCGCCGACGCTCGGGATCATTGGCGCCGTCATGGGATTGATGGCGGTCATGCAGAATCTGGCCGATCCCAGTAAGCTTGGGCATGGCATCGCGGCGGCCTTCGTCGCGACCATCTACGGCGTTGGACTGGCCAATTTGCTTTTTCTACCCATGTCCAACAAACTCAAGGGAATCGTTCAGGCACGGACAAATTATCAGACGATGCTGCTCGAAGGGTTGATTGCGATTGCCGAGGGTGAGAATCCGCGCCATATCGAAAACAAGCTGAACGGCTTTATCCAGGGCTGACAACCGGTCATGGCGAGGCGAAAAACGCGCGAGGAACATGGGAACCATGAGGCATGGGCGATCCCTTATGGCGATCTGGTGACCCTCCTGATGGCCTTTTTTGTCGTGCTGTATGCCGTGTCCGTGGTCGACGCCGGCAAATACCGCGTCTTATCCAACTCGCTGGTCGAGGCCTTCGGCTCGCAGGTGCCGGTGGATCCCATCCAGATCGGGGAACCGAGTTTTGCGCTCAATCTGATGAACGACGACGTGCATCGTTCGCTCGTACCGATCGAAATCGAGAGCGGCGCCGCATCCCGACAAAGCGAAATCGCCATCCAAAATCTGTTGTCGCCGACCGATGTCGCCATCGAGAATGTACTCGATTTGCTTGAAGGCGAGGAACGCGCGCGCATTCTCAACGAAATCGGGGAGATGTCCGAGGAGATCGAGTCGTCGCTGGGATCGCTGATCCAGGATGACGACATTCAGGTGACGCGCAAACCCTACTGGCTTGAGATCGCGATCAACTCCAATCTCCTGTTTTCGAGTGGATCCGCGACGCTGGAAGCGGTAGCGCGTCCCGTGCTCAAGAACGTGGCCGCGATCCTGGCCAAGCGGGACGCGCGGATCCATGTCGAGGGCCACACCGATAATTTACCGATCAGCAATTCGACCTATCCGTCCAATTGGGAGCTGTCGTCTGGTCGCGCCGCGACGGTGGTGAACCTCTTCGCCCAGAATGGGGTCGATCCGGAGCGGATGGTCGCGATCGGATACGCCGAATTTCAGCCACTGGCCAGCAATGCGGCGGAACCAGGGCGGGCGCGGAATCGTCGTGTCGCGGTGATCGTGCTGCCTGGCCCGCCTCCACGCGCGGGCAAGGCCATCGAACCCGAGCGGCTACGAAGCGACTACGAAGCCGGGATCGGACGAATTCAATAATGATGGGTTTCGCAATGAACCGCGCGAGGATGTAATGACCGCAGAAGACACGAACGTGAATGGCAAGGGAACTTCTTCGTCGTATGTGACGTTCAGTCTGGAGGACGAGACCTACGCCATCGATGTATTACAGGTACAGGAAGTCCTGAAGCTCACCGAAATCGCACCGGTTCCCGGTGTGCCCGATTACATTCTCGGCATCATCAATCTGCGTGGCGACGTGGTCACCGTTATCGATGCCCGCCGGCGCATGCTGCTCCCCGAGCGCGCGCCCGACGATGCCTCCCGGATCGTCATCATCGATGTCGATAATCAGAATGTCGGCATCCTGGTCGATTCGGTTGCCGAGGTCGTGCGGATACCGCCGGATGCGGTCGATCCCGCGCCCGCGGTCGGTAACGATCAGACGAGCCGCTTTATCCTGGGCGTCAGCAGTACCGAGGAGGGACTGACGATCCTGATCGATCTCAATAAATTGTTGTCCGACGATGAGTGGGCGGCGATTCGCGAACGTTAGCCGTTCCTCCGCGGCAGTTGCACCGGCGTCATCGTGTCGTCAGCCCCGGCGATGCGGAACGCCCAGGAGATTTCCATGCGCGACTTGATCGGGCCGCTCCGGCCAGTCCAGCCGCAAACCTCCTCGCGGCCATCGGGCGACGAGCAGGATCGGAGCTTGGCGCGTCAGGTTACCGCGGCTCGCCCGCGAAAGAATCGTGGCGATCTGCGTGATCGGCAGCGTCGCTCGGGTGAACGCCGTCAATTCGAGCGTCGCTCGGTCGAGCGTCGCGCGGACGAACGCCGTCTGGACTCGCGTCTCTCGGAAGAGCGGCGTCTGGAAGAGCGGCGCTCGGACGAACGGCGGGCCGGGGAGCGGCGTTCGACGGAGCGGCGTTCGTTCAAGGGTCGATTGGGTCGCAGCAATGGAAAGCGGGAATCTGGGCCGCCATCGTCGTCGACCGAAAGACGCCGAGGATTGATCGATGACTATGCCTGAACGAACGCGTGTTGAATGAACGAAAATCTGCTGTTTGGTGCGGTCCTGGCGCTTTTTGTCCTGATCCTCCTCGCCATGCTGATGGCTGGCGTTGCCCTGAAGTCCATCTCGACTCTGCGGCGCCAGATTCGGGAGATCCGACAGGATCATCAACGTCAAAATACGTCGCTTCTGGCATTGCATGGGGCTATGAAGATGATCTCCGAGGATGTGATCAGCCATGGTCAGGCGCAGTCCTCGGTCAGGCGAACCCTCGAACATCTGGCCGATCAGCAGAACGAGATGCGTCTGCGCGATGTCGACGATGGACTCTATCCCCAGGCCATCCAACTGATCCAGGAGGGACGCGGCCGCGAAGAGGTCCGTAAACTCTGTGGCTTGACAGACTCCGAGGTCGGTCTGCTGTTCAGTCTGCATGGCCAGGGGCTCGGTGTCGGAGCGAACTCGACAGCTTCAACGCGACGTTGAGCTGTGCCTTATTCCTGTTGCGCCGATTCTCGATCGAGAAGTGTCGGTTTGCGCGGGTCAATCCCTTCTAGCATGAAAATAAAGGCGAGGACTTCGGCAACCGCGATGTAGAGGTTCCTGGGGATCTCGTCGCCGATCGGAATTTGCGCCAGCGCTTCGACCAGAATCGGATCGGATTGCAAAGGAATCCCCTGTTCCCCGGCGATGCGCAGAATTTCCTCGGCGGTGAGTCCCTTGCCCGCAGCGGTGATGCGAGGTGCGTTCAGGCGATCCCATTGCAGCGCAACGGCCTGTGGGACGGCGTCTTGACGCTGGTTTTTCGTCATGCCCGCTCGCTCACCATGGGCGGGCGCCGGGCGGGTTGCGTGCCGCCGCCGGGCCGATGGCTTGCGTGCAGGCTGACGACCTCGATCTTTCGGTCCAGCAACTGTTGACGCAAGGTCTCCAGATGTTCTCGCAGGATGTCGGCGCCGGTCGCGTTCTCTGCCTGAAGACCCGCATTCAGCCGATCCGAGCGAAGACTCAGATTGATCGACAAAGGACCCAGGCGGGGTAAATTCAGCCTGATCCGCATGCTCCAAACGTCGTCCTCGGATTGATCGCCGCGGTTCTCCCGTCGAATATCGGCTTCCAGCGCCGTTAAACCCGACGGTGTCTTGAAGGGTAATTCCAGGATCCATTGCGGCTGATCGGTTCCCGCTTCCAGGCTTCGCAACTGTTGAGTCACCACGTGTTTAATCATGGCGTCGACTTCCTTGGCCAAGATCTCTGGCGCGGTCGTTCGCGAGTGAGGCGTTTCGTCGTGAAGGCGAGGCGAGGCTGGAGGCGGCTCCGGCGCGACTGATCGGGCTTTAGGAGAGGCGGGGTCTGGGGGCCGCTCCGAATGGTCCGCGCTGTTTGGCTTCGTCGGTACCGGGGGTAAGGCGTTCGGCGAGGTTTCCGCTGGCACGACGACGGTCCGCGTCTGCGGCATCGGTCCCGAGGACGATGGCGACGGCGACTGATCGACGGTGCGGAGCTGCTCGGCGAGACGCTGCAATTGCGCCTTGAGATCGAGCGAGCGATCGCGGGCGCACGCGGGGTGCGCGTTCGTTTGCGCCATCAGCGCCTCAAGCCAGATGCCGGATTGCGTCATCGCGGTGTACCGGCGCTTCGGAGCGATCCGTTCCTGTGGCGTGGTGGAGCGGGATGGAAGGTTAGGAGAGGGGGGCGGGGCGGTCCCCGGCGCGCGTACTTGGGATTGTGCCGGACGCGCCGCTGGAAGAGTCGACCGATCTGCGAGGCGTGGCAACTGTGCCTGGAGATCGAGCGAGCGATCACCGACGCGTGCGGGGTTCGATGCCTCCCGCGCCACGAAGAGATCAAGCGAGCGCGCGGATGGCGTGAGCGGGCGCTCTGGGGCGATCCGTTCCTGTGGCGTGGCAGGGCTGGATGGAAGGTTAGGGGAGATGGGCGGCCGCGCCGGATTGCCGACAGGCTCGGCCGGTTTTGGGGGCAGGGCGGTCGGTGGGGCACTCTCCGAAGCGAGTGACTGAAGTGGTGCCGGACGCGCCACTGGAAGAGTCGACCGATCGGCGAGGCGGATCTGTTCGGCGAGGCGCAGCAATTGCGCCTTGAGATCGAGCGAGCGATTATTAGAGTCTGCGGGGTGCGCGGTCGTCTGCGCCACCAGCGCCTCAAGCCAGATGCCGGATTGCGCGATGGCGGAGGACAGACGCTTCGGGTCGACCAGATCCTTCGTCGTGGTCAAGCCTCCAACGAGGGTTTCGATCATGCGTTGGGTTGCGACAATCGTGGTGGATGGCTCGATCGTTCGCTGGATTGCGTCAGTCCTTGGAGACGTCTCTGCCGGCGGCCGGGCGGGGCATCCATCGGGACTCTTCAGTCGAGCGACCCAACCCTGAAGCGTGGTCGTGAGCGGCCGGGATTGAGGAAGGTTTTGGCGGAGTTGAACATCCAGCCATTCGCGCGATCCAGCGGCCGGGGATGCAACCTTCGGAGCCGGGGCCGGTTCGGTCCGCGTTCCGATGCGCAGGATCAGCGTTGGGCTGACGGAGACAACCTCCGCCTTCGTGCGTAAGGCATCGACGGACGTCGAGCGCGTCTCGGTCATCGTGTCCGCTTGGCGCGCTGGCGGTTCTGGCAAGGGCGCGGTCAACTGGACGCGCGTGGTCGCCGACCAGGGCGCGTTGCCTTCCAGGGGGCGCAGGCGGGCCTCGATGAGCGTCGAGGAAAGCCTTTGCGCCAATTGGATTTCCAACGACATTCCAACCTTGAGGGAGAGTGGGGGGCCGGAATTCCCCGTCTCGGAAACGTCCGCTCTAGCGGACGGATTGAGTGCGCTGTTTCGTCCGGGCAAGACCGATGGGATAAACTCGCTCATGGACGCATGACTCGGCTCTGCGGTGCGCGCGCGAGACCTGGAGAGGGATGCCGCTAAATCCCCGCCCTTCTCGCCTCGCGCTGATAGTAAAGCGCTGCGCGCATCAGAGATCTTTCGACCTGAGGATCGAGATTGGCGATGACAAAGCCAGCGGAGAGGGCGCCGGGCCTTGGAGATGGTCGCAGGTTGACCAACACCGCTTCGCCGGACAGCGTGCTTCTCAGATCCGGTAACTTCATTCCGATGTACTCGAATCGTGATCCGAGTTGCGTTCGATCAATATCGGTTTCGTTTAATTCCACGCAAAATCCTTTGACCGAGAGGTCGATGATCTGGGCGCTGAACGCGTTCTCCGATTCCTTGTGCTGGAGTCTGACACGGCGTCGATCATGAAGCGGGAGATGCACCCGAAAAATGCCGCGTCTCTGCAGAAAGCTGATTTCAGTTGGATATTGTCCGACATACAAAGGCCGCCCATCTTCGATCGGAACCTCGTCGATGGTTATCGAGAAGCGAATCGCGATGCCGCGTAGACTGACATGAAGATGGATACGCTGACCTGGGCCGAGCCGAGCGTGGTCCTCGACTGGACCGGAGAGATCTAGAGAGAGTCTTGTGCGGGCCGTATCGAGTCGAATCAACACCGATTCGTACAGAGGGCCGTCGGGATCCATCCGTACCCCGATCAGTACCAGGTGACGATGGATATCGTCGAGAATTGCTGAAATGCGGTTGGGTGTCGTCACCAATTCACCGTGGGCCAGGTGTGCTCGGTCAACCCCGATTTGCTGGCCTGAGAGTGCCTGACTCAAGATTCCGAATCCTGCGTTGTCTGCATTAGGCTTGGCTGAAGGTGCGGCTGCGTGGAGTTGTCGATTCGGTGCGTCCACGTGGATTATAGGTCGCCGAGGTGCCATCGTCACCAATTAGGATGCGTAGCGACGTGGCGACGCGTTTGCGGCCGCGCTCGATCAAGCGTGCATTGGAGCGATTCATGCCATCGCAGCGGGTACTGGATTCGCGCAGAATCGACCACAGACCGAGAAGCTGGCCGTCGTCGCCCACTCCGGCGAAGAACTTCGTCATGCCGACCGGCGTGAAGGGGTGATGAGCGAGTGCAACCCATTGCTTTTGAAGGAGCGTTTCTTCTTCGAGTCGCGCGACCAAGTCCCTTTTGCTGGCGAGAACCCGTAGCAGCGAATCGCTTTCCCGTGTCTCGATGGCGCGGGTTTCCTCCAGCATCGCTGCTTCCAGGTCACCCATCAGTTGAATCGACAGCTTCAGCGATTGGGCAAACTGGGCCGCGGTATTGGGGAGCGCCAGGTTGGGGTTTGCACGATCCATTTCATTCAATCTCTCAGAATGGCGACGGTCGACCGGAAACGCCCGGCGCATCGAAGTCAGGCCAGCAGGCGCTCGAATGCGAGCATCCGATCCGCCAGCCGCTGATTGTCGATGGAATAGCGGCCTTCGGCAATGGCGACCGTGAGTTCCGCGACCTTTGCTTCGTTGATAGGAACATTGTTCGCTTGATCGCGCGCGGCACTCATAATCCGGGCGGTTTGCGTGAGTGTCACGGGCTCGCCGATCGCGCCGGGCGTATTCGGGGTGGACGGCCTGTCGGCGGTTGACGTCACGCGCGGCTTGACCCCCGAGGGAGAGCCTTCGGTGCGGAGGTTGCCGCCAGTCAGGTTTTTAATGTCCATGGGCTTAATCCAGGTCGGTTCGGGCTTGCCTTGTTTAACGGCCGGATGAAAGAGAACTGTAGAGGCATTCCCACGGCGGATTAAATATCCCGCTTCAGCCACGTTTGCGACGACGTTCGTCGGTTTGCGTGGGCTGATGCGATACCGAAATGGCCTGTGCCGCGTCTGACAGAGTTTAAGGCGATTTCTGAAGAAGTTTATACCAAATTGATGGACTCAGGACGAACGGGAAATCGGTACAGTCTTTTCCGGAAATTGCCTAAAAAGCGGTTCGGATCGCTCCCGAAGGTTCCACATAGCCTTCCACGATGCGCTTAGAGGATTTGTTGCGCACCCGAATGCGCTGTCCGACCGTCCCGGCTTCCAGCGCCTCGCCTTTCATCCTGACCGTCAGTCCGGGTCTGGCCGAGAACAGGGTGACTTGTTGACCACGCTCGACCAAGGTCCGCTGGGTCACATGGGCGTCAATCAACACCTGCTCCGGAACCAGCGTTCGTCGCGCCTCCAGGCCAATGATTGGGGCCAGTTCCTGGAAATACCCTCTCGCGAGTTGCGATGTCTCCATGCGCTTCAGCCGCACGTCGGCGGGTTGAATGACCTGTTGGCGAGAGAGCGGCCGCGCGACGGTCACAACCTCCGTATAGCGCTCCACGCGAAACGGTACAAAGATGGACCAGGCGACAGGTTCGCTGCAGCGGACATTGACCGTGCCGTTTCCTCCCGTGCGGGCGCCCGGCGCAAGCTCGGAGCTTGGCGCGCGAGCGCAGCGCGCCAAGCGGAGCCGGCTATCCAACTGACCGATCTCGATGCGCGTCTCGACGCTGGCATCCGTATTTAGCGAATCGGTCAGAAACGCACGCGCCGTCTCCAGGATACGCTCCAGCGGTTCGCTCGGTTTGTCTGCCGCGCGGATGGTGCCGGCGTTCAGCGTCGCCAATAGAATGACGGTCAAGGAAAGCAGTCGGCGCAAGGCGTGATCGATCCGATGCGGTCGGGCGTGAGACATGGCGAGTATCCTGCGTGATGTGTTTGACAATCGACAAGCAGGAAATGCGCCTTGCCTTGCGGAAGCCTGGGTTCCTGGCTGGTACAATCCAGTCCACCCGCTAAGCTATCATGCTGTTAGACTTGAACCACGTCTAAACCGCGCCCGGCGCGGTAGGCGATGTTTTATGGATTGAATCGACCCCGGAAGCCTCCATGATCGTCGGAGCTGGCGCGGTTTAAAATGTTTAAAAATTAAATCGTTAAACCGCGTCAACGCCGACATCGCAGATGGATGCCAACTTGGCTGACCGCTCAAAACGACGCATACCGTACCGGACGCGGTTTAGCATGAAATGCGTTGTTTTCGAGTTGGATCGGCCTTGCATGAGCCAACCGGCGTCGCGGCGGACGCGGTTTACGTGATGGTCAATTTCGATCTGGAGACGTTGGATGAGTCAGTTTATTGACGATATCGATCAGCGCACCCGCATGGTTGGGCAGAATCGCATGGAATTGCTGCTGTTTCACCTGGGTGGCAAACAGATGTTCGGCATCAATGTCTTCAAGGTTCGAGAGGTGATCGCCAAACCCACGCTACGACACCTTCCCGGCTCCAGCCCGACGGTTCGCGGCGTGGCCAACATTCGCGGCAGGACGGTTTCCGTGATCGATCTGGCGCTGGCGATCGGCTTTGCCGCACGACCGATCGACGATGATCGGGACGCCAAGGTGATCGTCACCGAGTTCAACCGATCGGTCCAGGGTTTCTGGGTGTCCGCGGTGGATCGGATCGTCAACGTGAATTGGGAGACGGTCAAGCCGCCGCCACGCGGAACCGAGCGTGAAAGTTATCTGGTCGCGGTCACCGAGGTGGACGACCGGTTGGTCGAAATCATCGACGTCGAACGCGTGTTTGCGCAGATCAATCCGCTCAAGTCCGATGTCTCCGACGAGGTGCAGAAACAGGCCGCCATCCTGCCTCATGATCGTCGGATCCTGGTCGTCGACGATTCGCTGGTCGCGCGCAAACAGATCGAGCGCGCCATCATGGAACTGGGCTTTCGCACCGAAACCCGTTCCGATGGTCGAGCGGCGCTGGAGTATCTGGAAGAGCTGGCCGCCGCGGACATGGTGGAGTCGTCCATCGAAATGGTCATCGCAGACATCGAGATGCCGCGCATGGACGGGTACACCCTGACACGCAAGATTCGCGAACATGGCAAGCTGAAGGATCTGCGGGTGATCCTGCATTCATCCTTGAGCGGCCAGTTTAATCACGACATGGTCAAGCGGGCTGGCGCCGACGATTTTCTGGCGAAGTTCGACCCGGACGAGTTGGCGACGACGGTGCTCAAGTATGCGAAGAAATCCTGATGAACGCAGGCTGTCGCAACCGACCTCGATTTCCAGATCACTCCTAAGGTTCAGCCGTGATTGATGCGCAGGATTACGCCGAGTTTTCCCGATTCCTCTCCGACTGTTGCGGTCTGGTGCTCGGCGAGAACCGCCAATATCTCGTCTCCAGTCGTCTGTCGCGTCTGCTCGACGAATTTTCGTTCGCGAAAGTTGAAGATTTGCTGAAGGCGTTGCGGCGTTCCGCCAATCCCACGCTGAAATCCCGCGTGATCGATGCGATGACGACCAACGAGACATCCTGGTTTCGCGATAACTATCCCTTTGATATCCTTCGTCAAATCGTGCTTCCTGAACTGGCGGCCAAGCAAAAGCCGATCCGGATCTGGTCGGCGGCCTGCTCCAGCGGCCAGGAGCCCTACAGCATCTCCATGATCGTTGCGGAATGGGAAGGAAGCTATCCGCCCAAGACCGCGAGCGTCAGTATTTTGGCGACGGATCTTTCGGAAAGCGTGCTGGCCGATGCCCGCGCCGGTGTCTATGACGGGCTGAGCATCGTGCGCGGACTCAGTCCCGAGCGTCGGCAGCGTTTTTTCGAGTCGATCGAGAACGGGCATCGGATCAAGCCGGAGATTCAGCGCCGGGTGCGTTTTCAGAAGCTCAATCTGATGGAATCCTACGCGACGCTCGGTAAATTCGACATCGTCTTCTGTCGCAACGTCCTGATCTATTTTTCGGCCGAAACCAAGCGTCGGATCTTTGACGGAATCGCCCGTCAGATGGATCCTGGCGGCTATCTGTTTGTCGGCGCGTCCGAAGCGGTCGGCTCCTACACCGAAGCCTTCGAGATTCTGCGCACGCCGCAAGGCTCCATGCTGCGTCGGCGTTAAACCGCGTCTAGAGCGAAATGCGTAATTTTCAGTTTGTGTTTGATTTTGGGGATTTTATCGACATCGGTGGAGACGCGGTTTAGACGATTTCCTGAAAAGTTCATCTCTGCGCTCGGATCGAATAGACAGGATTTCGCAGGATGAACAGGATAGAAGTCATTGTTTTCAACCCTGTGAATCTTGAAAAATCCTGTTAATCTCGTCCATTTGAAGCGTTGATTCCGATAGGAATTTCCCCGGAAATCGCCCTAAACCGCGTCCGGTATGACGACTGGTTGGCGGTTTAAATCCGGTCACTGGAAGCCTTGCTTTCGCTTTTCCCTCCCGCGTCTACTGGCGCGCGGCTTGCATGATCTCCCGCAAAGAGATTGACGGGTCATTGCAACCCATGAGCCGCACCCATGAGCCTTTCACTCGATAAAGCCTTTGGCATCTTGCCAGCGTCGGTCAAGCTTCAGGATCGGCGCGGCGAATTGCTGGCCTCCAATCTGGCCAACGCCGATACCCCGAACTACAAATCACGCGATTACGATTTCAGGGGCACCCTGGCGGCGATCGAAGGCCGGGGCAAGGGGTTGGCATTAGCCCAAACGCAATCCAATCACCTGCCGCTGCCCGGTCAACCGGACGTCAATACCGTGCCCGATATGCTCTATCGCATTCCCGCGCAGCCGGCCCTCGACGGCAATACCGTCGACCCGCAGCTGGAGCGGGCGGCCTTTGCCGAAAACGCCATGCATTATCAGAGCACGCTTGAATTCCTGAATCGACGCGTGTCGGGTATCCGCGCCGCCCTGCGAAAGGAATAACGCCATGAGCAATCTGTTCAGCATCTTCAATACCTCGGCCTCGGCGCTCACGGCGCAATCGATCCGGCTCAATACCGTGGCCTCCAATCTGGCCAACGCCAGTACCGCCGCCAAGACGCCGGAAGAGACCTACAAGTCGAAACAGGTTCTGTTCCAGACGATTCTGGACCGAGAGGATCCTGATCGGGCCGCCATGCCGGTGCGGGTTGCTGACATCGTCGACTCTCCGGCGCTGCCCATCCCGACCTATGAGCCGAATCACCCCCAGGCCAATGATGACGGCTATGTCTTTCGGCCCGCGATCAGCGTGGTCGAGGAAATGGCCAACATGATGTCGGCCTCGCGCAGTTACGAGGCCAATGTGGAAGTCATGAATACCACGCGGCAATTATTGGAACGCACGCTGCGGGTCGGTCAGAGTTAAACCGCGTGCAGTGTGAATCAACCGTGACGTGCGTTGCGCAACCCTAGGCGAACGTCCATTGCGCGAACAACGCGCACCCTATTGGATACAGTGTCGGAGAACAGACCATGGCGGAAATATCCTCGGATGTCTTGAGCGGACTGGGGCTGACGAGTTACGGGGCTCAGACCGCCAAGGAGAGCAGCGGCACACTCGGACAATCGGATTTTCTCAAACTGATGACCACGCAACTGGCTACTCAGGATCCGATGAAGCCGATGGAAAACGGCGATTTCCTCAGTCAGATGGCCCAATTCTCGACCGTCACCGGCATTGAGGCGCTGACCGAGAAATTCGGTGCCTTGTCGCTGTCGCTCAATCAGGGGCAGGCGTTACAGGCGGCCGCGCTGGTGGGTAAGGAGGTTCTGTCGCCCGCGACCAAGTCTCAACTGGACGCGGGACAGGGCATGCGGGGGTCGGTCGGGTTAAGCGCGTCGGTGAATCAATTGACGGTTGGTGTCTACGATTCCACTGGCCAACTGATGCAGACTCTGGATTTGGGCGCCCAGGCATCGGGCATGGCCGACTTTACCTGGGATGGACTCACGTCCGATGGGCAGCCCGCGCCCGAGGGTATTTATGAATTTCGCGCCACCGCTTCCAGCGGCGACGCTTCGGCGGCGGTCGAGACCTTTCTTGGAGGTCAGGTGCAAAGTGTGACCGCCGACTACGCCAGCGGCGGTCTGATTCTCAATGTACAGGGTTTGGGCGGGGTCGCATTCGGCGATGTTGCCCGGATTGGCTGAAGCCGGGGATCGTCGCGTTGCGCATTCGCGCCGGTTGAGCGTTAACCACCCAATATTCACGAGGGAGCAACCTCATGGCTTTTAACATCGGATTGAGCGGACTGACCGCTGCGGCCGCGGATCTCAAGGTGACCGGCAACAACATCGCGAATGTCGGCACCATTGGCTTCAAAGGATCCCGCGCCGAGTTCGGCGATATCTTCACCCGGTCCTATGGAACCATCGGCAAAACCAATATCGGTGCCGGGGTGCGGCTGATCTCCAACAGCCAACAGTTTACCCAGGGGACGCTCGAGTTCACCGACAACAGCCTCGATATGTCCATCACCGGCCGCGGCTTTTTCGTTCTGAACAGCGCTGGGAGCGACGATAACGTCTATACCCGCGCCGGTGCCTTCCAGGTTGATAATGAGGGATATATCGTCAATAACGGTTCGCCGCCAATGCGGCTCCAAGGCTTTCCGCCGACCGATCCGACCGATCCCAACAGCCTCTTTCGCACCGGACTGCGGTCCGATATGCAGATCAATCTGGGCGACTCGCCGCCGAATGCGACGGCCGAGATTGCCGCCCAGCTCAATCTGCGTTCGGATGCGTCGAATCCGATCGACGAGACGGTGGTTCCTCAGACGACCCCCCCCACGCTCATCGATCCAACAGTTTTATATGTGGCACCTGTGGTAGATCCAGTAACCGGACTGGTAACAACGCCAGCAGTGCCCGGATTCAACATCGATGACCCCGATACCTACAACTTTTCGACCTCGACCACGATCTATGACTCGTTGGGGACACCGCGTCCCGTGACGATGTATTTCATTAAGGATGAGGTCAATGCGGCTGCTGCAGGCGGTTCCAGTGTGTGGCAGGTCCATGTACAGATGGATGGCGAAAACACGGGCGCCAGTCCTCCGACGTTTCCGACGAACTCGCCAATGCAGTTGGAATTCGATACGAATGGTCTGCTGATTCCACCAACAAGCGCCGATTTAACATTCGACATGACAAAATACGATCCGGTGAATGGCGCCACGGTTGGTGAGGACGATCCGACGCAGCCGGTCCCCCCTCCCTCGACCGTCGGCACCAACATCATTTCGCTCGATTTCACCGGCACGACCCAGTATGGCGAGCGCTATGCCGTGAGTAGCCTGGAACAGGACGGCTACACCACGGGACGCATCACGGGCGTCGACGCCGACGAGGAAGGCGTGCTCTTCATCCGCTATTCCAACGGTCGGGCGCTGCCGCTCGGTCAGGTTGCGCTGGCCGATTTCGACAATCCGCAGGGACTCCAGCAGATCGGCGACACCTCCTGGGCCGAGACCACGGACTCCGGGGGGCCGGTGATCTTCTCGCCCGGCACCGGCAGCCTGGGAAATATCCAGGGCGGTGCGCTGGAGACCGCGAACGTGGACCTGGCGACCGAACTGGTCAACCTGATCACCGCCCAGCGCAACTATCAGGCGAATTCGCAGACCATCAGCGCCGCCAATCAAATCACCCAGACGATTCTGAATATCCGGTAACGCCCACGGGACGCCGGACGCCACGGGCGCGTCCGGCGCGCAGGAGCCGCCCGAGCCGGCCTGACCGCCAGGAGTCACGACCATGGACCGCTTTCTCTATCTCGCGATGTCCGGCGCCAAGGAAAACCTTTACGCGCAGGCCATCAACAACCACAACCTGGCGAACGCCAATACGCATGGCTTTCGTCAGGCGCTCGGAGAAGCCTACACGGCGCCGGTGCGCGGTCCGGTCTACGATTCGCGCGATTACGTCCAGACCGGGAACGAAGCCATCGACTTCACCCACGGCGCGCTCCAGAGCACCGGGCGCGATCTGGATATCGCCATCGAGGGCGAGGGCTTCATCGCCGTCCAGGCACCCGACGGCGGCGAGGCCTATACCCGCGCCGGCAATCTGCACATCGACGCGCTGGGCATGTTGCGCAACGAGCGCGGCCTGCCGGTGCTCGGGGATGGCGGCCCGATCGCCATCCCGCCCAACGAAACCCTGCTCATCGGCACCGATGGAACCATCACCGTGCGGCCCGTGGGCTCGGCGCCGAACGCGCTGGCGGCGGTCGAGCGCATCCGTCTGGTCAATCCGGATGTCAAAAGCCTGAAACGCACCGAGGATGGCCTGATTCGTGCTGGAGATGGTCAAGCCCCGCCCGCGGACGCCAACGTGCGGGTGGTGACCGGGATGCTGGAGACCAGCAACGTGAACACGGTGGCGGCGCTGACCAAGATGATCGAACTCTCCCGCCATTTCGAGATGCAGGTGAAGATGATGGAAAGCGCCAACAATGTGGAACAGAACCACAATCGCCTCCTGGCGATCGGTTAAACCGGGTTCGGCATGACAGGCCCGGTGACGGCGATCTTCGCCTAACGGTGATTCGCGGCGCAGGGCGAGACGCGGTTTCAAGCTTCAAAATTCAATATTTAAACTGCGTCAGCTCCGGCTTTTGCAGGTTCCGGCGAAACCGAATCAAGCGACGAATCATCGTTGCCGTGCCGGACGCAGTTTAACGGAGAGAGACCATGAACCAATCGCTCTGGGTCGCCAAGACCGGGCTCGACGCGCAACAGACCCGCATGACCGTGGTCGCCAATAATCTGGCCAACGTCAACACCAACGGCTTCAAGAAGGGGCGGGCGGTGTTCGAGGATCTGATCTATCAGACCATCCGCCAGCCGGGCGCTCAGGCCACGCAGGAGGCGCAACTGCCCTCCGGACTCACGCTCGGAATGGGCGTGCGCACGGTCGCGACCGAAAAGCTGTTCGGGCAGGGCGGGTTCGTGCAGACCGAAAATTCGCTGGACATGGCCATCGAGGGACGGGGGTTCTTCCAGATCCTCATGCCCAATGGCGACATGGGTTACACCCGCGACGGTACCTTCCAGCTCAATGCCGACGGCGAGATCGTGATGTCCAACGGCTACGCCCTGCAACCGGGGCTGACGGTACCGGCCAACGCGCTGTCGGTCGCCATCGGCAAGGACGGCACCGTGTCCGCGCAACTGCCCGGCGAAGCCGCGCCGCAGGAATTGGGCAACATTCAACTCGCCGATTTCGTCAATCCCGCCGGACTTCAAGCCGTGGGCGAAAACCTCTATCTGGAGAGCGGCGCATCCGGCGCGGCGCAGATCTCCGCCCCTGGCGAGAATGGCGTCGGCACCGTGATGCAGGGCGCCCTGGAGACCAGCAACGTCAACATGGCCGAGGAACTGGTCAACATGATCGAGACCCAGCGCGCCTATGAGGTCAACTCCAAGGCCGTGTCGGCGGCGGACCAGATGTTGCAGTTCGTCAATAACAACCTCGCACGCTAAGCGCCAGACGCGAACGCCATGCAGATCATCCTTACTTTTAGGCAATTTTTGGAAAAGAACTTACCCAGACTGCATCCGTTCGTGGTGAGTCCTGAGCCCGTCGAAGGGTCGAACCATGAACGGATGCAATGTCGGCCTCGGAGCGCGATTTCCGCCCGTCCTTCGACCCTTCGACAAGCCTGTCCTGAGCGAAGCCGAAGGGCTCAGGACTCAGGACGAACGGAAATCGGCAAAGTCATTCCCGGAAATCACCTTGGTCGTTTGGTTCTACTGCTGCTGGCAGCAGGACTCACGGCCTGCAGTACGCTCAATCCGCCGAAACCGGGCGATTCGTCGGAATATCGTCCCACGCCACCGCTCCTGCCGCTCGCCCCGACCGACAATCACGGCGCGATCTTTCAAGCCACGCAGGGCCAGGGTCTGTTTGAAGATTACAAGGCGCGTCGGGTCGGCGATCTGGTCATGGTCGAGTTGGCGGAGCAGACCAACGCCAAAAAGTCGGCGGAAACCACGACCGCCAAGAAGTCCGAGCTGGACATGAATGCGGGCAGTTTGAGCCTTGCCGGGCGTGATGTTCTTCCCGGCGGGCTGTCGCTCTTTAAAGCCTCCAGCAGCGGCGATCGCACCTTCGACGGTTCTGGCGACTCCAGCCAGAGCAACCAGCTCAGTGGCGAGATTACCGTCACCGTCGCCGAGGTGCTGCCGAACGGGAATCTGGTGGTGCAAGGCGAGAAGTGGCTGGGCATCAATCAGGGCAATGAATTCGTGCGTCTGCGCGGCATCATCCGTCCGGTGGACATCAGCGCGGCCAATACCGTGAAATCGACCCAGGTCGCCAACGCCCAGCTCTATTACGGGGGCACGGGGGCGATCCCGGACAGCAACGCGCAAGGTTGGCTCTCGCGCTTTTTCAACAGCCCGATCTGGCCCTTATGAGCCGGGTTCGGGATGACAACGCATTACCGAGGTTTGTCATGAGCAGGATCAGACTCGTCACAAGTATCGCGCTGCTGGCAGGGATTTGCCTCGGATCGGCCAATCTTCTGGCCGGGAACGAATCGGCCTATGACGGTACCGACGACGGCAACTCGATGGGAAGCGAGCGGATCAAGGATCTGGCCAATATCGCCGGCGTGCGCGATAACCAACTGGTCGGCTATGGTCTGGTGGTCGGTCTCAATGGCACCGGCGACCAAACCACCCAGGCGCCCTTTACCGTCCAGAGTCTCAAGAACATGCTGGGTCAGCTTGGCGTGACCATTCCGCCCAATGTCAATCCGCAGCTCAAGAACGTGGCGGCGGTCATGATCACCGCCGACCTCGCGCCTTTCGCCAAGCCTGGGCAGCGCATGGACATCACCGTCTCCTCGCTCGGAAACGCCAAAAGCCTGCGCGGCGGGACGCTCCTGATGACCCCAATGAAGGGCGCCGATGGCCAGGTTTACGCCATGGCTCAGGGCAATCTGACCGTCGGCGGTTTCGGGGTCGGGGGCGACGATGGCAGCAGCATCACCGTCAACGTCCCGAGTGTCGGGCGTATTCCCAACGGCGCCACGGTGGAGCGCGAGGTTCCCAGTAGCTTCGGGCAGGGCGATTCGCTGGTCCTCAATCTCAAGCGTCAGGATTTCACCACCGCCAACCGGATGTCGGAGGTCATTAACGAACGGTTCGGCGGGGATGTCGCGCAACCGCTCGACGGCTCCTCGGTGCAGGTTCGCGCGCCGACCGATATGGGGCAGCGCGTCGCCTTCGTCTCGATGCTCGAAAACCTGTCGGTGGCGACCGGCGATCCGCCGGCGCGGGTGGTCATCAATGCGCGGACCGGCACGATCGTGATCGGCTCCGGCGTCAAGGTGACGCCGGCGGCGGTGTCTCACGGTAACCTGACGGTGACCATCAGCGAAAACCCACAGGTGTCGCAGCCAGGTGCATTCGCGGGCGGCCAGACCGCCATCGTCCCGCAGACCGATATCGCGGTTGAGCAAGACAAAAACCGCATGTTCCTCTTTGCCCCAGGGACTTCATTGGGCGAGATCGTCCAGGCCGTCAACGATGTCGGTGCCGCGCCCGGCGATCTGGTGGCCATCCTCGAAGCCCTGCGTGAAGCCGGTGCCCTGCGCGCCGACCTGGTCGTCATCTGAGCCGCGGCCATGCTGCCCTCCGGCTCCACGACCTTGCTCGGAACTGGCGTCACGAAGGGCGGCGAAACCGCGCTGTCGGCTCCGACCGGATTGGTCAGCGATCCGGCCAGTTTCGGCGCGCTGGCCAAATCCGCCCGCACTGGCAACCGCTCCGGACTGGAGGCCGCCGCGCGGGCCTTCGAGGCGCTGCTGACCGGTCAGATGCTTAAACAGATGCGCTCGGCATCCACGGGTGGCGGGCTGTTCGATTCCGAGCAGACCAAGCTCTACCAGGATCTCCACGACCAACAGTTGACGAGCCTGTTGAGCGAAGGCGAGGGTTTGGGCATCCGCAAGGCGCTGATGCGTCAACTGGCGCCCGAGCAGGCCGCCGGCACCACCGATTTCGCCGCGCGCGATCCCGCGGATCTGCGCATCCCCGAACGCAATCGCTGGCTGAAAAGCCTGCGGCGTCGGGAAGTTGACGCCGCCTCCGCCGACACCGCCGAGACGCTGACGGAGACTGTGTCGTCCACCGTCAACGCCGGCAAAACGGCCAGTTCCGCCATCGTTCCTCAGGGTAAATGGCCGCCGAGCAGTCCCGAGGAATTTCTCGCCTATCTGAAACCCTATGCCGATCAGGCGGCGGAGACGCTCGGCATGGACACCGATGTCTTGTTGGCGCAAAGCGCGCTTGAAACCGGTTGGGGCAAGCATGTGCCACGCCGCGCGGACGGCGGTTCCAGTTTCAACCTCTTCGGCATCAAGGCCGACCGGAGTTGGGAGGGCGACAAGGTCGCGGTCGGCACGCTGGAATACCGCAATGGCGTGGCCCAGCGCGAGCGGGCGCAGTTTCGCGCCTACGCCAGCCCGGCGGATTCGTTCGTCGATTATGTCGCCTTTTTGCGTCGCAACCCGCGCTATCGCGGCGCCCTGGCCAGCACCAACGGCGAGGATTTCATCCGCGGCTTGCAAAAGGCCGGTTATGCGACCGACCCGCGCTACGCGGCTAAAGTTCTTGGGATTCGCGAGCGGCTCGAACGCATGAGCGCCAACGCCGAGTCTCAAGTTTTGTCCACTCAGGCCGATGCAGTGGCAAAGAGTTGAGCGAGCGACTCATGCACACAGGATAATGCAATGAGCATATTGAACATCGGCGTATCCGGTTTGCTGGCCGCGCAGCGGTCCCTGGCGACGACCAGTCACAACATCGCCAATGCGGCGACGGAGGGCTACAGCCGTCAGCGCACCGAATTAGAGAGTCGCGCCCCCCTCTTTCATGGCGGAAGTTATCTCGGTCAGGGAGTTCAGGTCGGAAATGTCCAGCGGATTCAGGATGATATCGTGACAGCGAATCTGCGCGCCAACCTCACGAACAACAGCAACGCCGAGGTGCGCACGGCCTTCGCCGAGCGGGTGGAGAACCTGCTATCGGACGAAAGCACCGGGCTGACCCTGACCCTGCAGAATTATTTCTCCGCCGTCCAGGACGTGGCCAGCGACCCGACCTCGCTCCCGGCCCGCAGCGTCTTGCTGAGCCAGGCCGAGACGCTGTCGGAGCGCTTCGATAATGTCAACGATCAGATTAATGAGCAGCGCGCCATGGTCAACGACCAGATGCGCACCGCCGTCGACGAGATCAATCAATACGCGCAATCCCTGGCCGATCTCAATCGCCGGATCGTCTCGGGCTCCTCGGGGCAGGGCGGCCTGCCCAACGATCTGCTCGATCAGCGCGATCTCGTGCTCAATCGGTTGGCGGAAAAGATCGATGTCAGCGCCGTGCGGCAGGACGATGGCGCGCTCAATGTCTTTATCGGCAGCGGCCAATCGCTGGTCATGGGGGGCAATGCGCGCGAACTGGTGGCCGAGCGCCTGACGGGCGACCCGAACAACCTGGATATCGGCTACCGAACCAGCAACGGCGCGATCGTCGATATCACGCGCTTTATGACCGGGGGCGAGATTGGCGCCTTGGTGGAGACCCGGCGCAGCGTTCTCGATACCGCCCAGAACCAGTTGGGGCTGATCGGTCTGACCCTGGCGACCGAATTCAACGAACAGAACCGACTGGGCCTGGATCTGAACGACGAATTGGGTGGCGACATCTTCAATCTGCCGCAGCCGGATGTCTATTCGCTTCCGGGCAATTCGGTTAATGCCATACCGGCGGTGACCGTCGACGACGTGAACGAGTTGACCGCGAGCGATTACCGCCTGAGTTACAACGGCACGACTTTTCTGCTCACCCGTCAGCCCGAAAACGAGCCTGTGCAGCCCCCCCTCGCGCCCGCGCTGCCCGCGACCGCCGCCACGCCAGCCGGGGGCAACACGGCAACCGGTCAACTCGGGGTGACGGTTGATGACCCCACGGCGCTGCAAGAGACCGACTACACTCTGACCTACGACGGCGCCAATTATCAATTGACGACCAATCCCGGCGGCGTAGCTGTCCCGCTCGTCGCCGATCCGAGCGATGCCACCATCCTCGTCGGCGATGGACTGAACTTTCACACTGGGGATCTCGCGGGCGCCGTAGCGGGCGATAGCTGGACGATTACCTCGGATTACGACCCGGATGTCCTCGTTGGGGATGGCCTGCGTATCGATACCACCGCGATCGCGGCCGCCGCAGCAGGCGACGAGTGGCTGATTCAGCCCACCCGCAACGCGGCCAGCAGGATGACGGTCACCATGACCGACCCAGCTGATCTCGCGGCCATCTCCGGCGCGCTAGAGGATGCCGCCAATACGGGTGAGGCCGACATTGCCGCTCTGCGCGTGACCGCTGCCGGGACGCCGGAGACCTATCTGCCGGCCACCGTGGTCGTTAATGGTGCGGGCGATATTTACAACGTGGTGAGCCCGAGTTATGGCGCGAACGCCGGCGCGGCCACCGTCGAGAGCTTCCGCGTCCTCGATCCGAAGGATGCCGACCTGTTCGCCGCGGCGACCCCGATCACTTACGACTCGACGCAGCAGCAGTTCGTCGTAAACAACGAGCGTTTTGCCCTCGACCCTTCCGGCGTCACCACCATCCGCGCCAACGGTTGGGAACTACAGGTCAGGGGCGAGCCGACCGGCGTCGGCCCGGCCCTCGACGCCTTCACGATCAATGTCACGCCCACCCCCGCGGAGACCCTCCCCACCGCCACCACGACCGTGACCGGCAACGGTTGGGAGATGGATGTTCGCGGCACCCCGGCGGCCTACGATACCTTCACCGTGGATCTCAGCCGGGGACGTCCAGGCGACGCGCGTAACATCCAGGCCATGGCCGAGCTGCAGGACGCACGGGTGGTGGGAGGGGAGACCAGCTTCCAGAACGGCTACACCAATATCCTGGCCGAGGTCGGCAACGAGACGCGCCAGGCGCAGATCGCGCGCGATTCCAGCGCCACCCTGCTGGCGGACGCCCAGGCCCAGCGCGAGTCGGTTTCGGGCGTGAACCTGGACGAGGAGGCGGCCAACATGCTGCGTTTTCAGCAGGCCTATCAGGCCGCGGCGCAGGTCATCGCCGTGACCAGCACCCTGTTCGACACACTCATCGCCGCCACGCGGCGTTAAGGAGGGGTAAGCCGATGCGTATCTCCACACCCCAGATGTTCCAAACCGGCGTCAAGATCATGCAGAACGCGCAGGCGGAGCTCAATCGCACCAGCCAGCAGATGTCCACGGGCCGGCGCATTCTCACGCCCTCCGACGACCCCAGCGGCGCGGCGCTCTCGGTGCAACTGAGCGACGCCATCCATTCGACCAAGCAGTATCAGCGCAATGTCGATTACGCCCAGCCGCGGCTCGAACAGGAGGAGTCGCAGATCGAAGCCGTGCTGAACGCGCTGCAGCGGGTCCGCGAGTTGGCGGTCACCGGCAGCAACGACACCTACAACCGGGATAACCGCGCGGTCATCGCCGGCGAGATCCGTCAGTTGCGCGACGAGATTTACGATCTCGGCAACACCAAGTTCGCCAACGGCGAGTATCTCTTCGCCGGCACGCGCTCGCAGACGGCCCCCTTCGTCATCGCCGATGACGGACAGGTCTCCTACGTCGGCGCCACGGGAGAGGGCGCCGTGCGCGAGGTCGCGATCACCAATACCCGAAAAATGGCGACTGGCGATACCGGCGCGCATCTCCTGATGGAGATCCCCGAGCGGAGCGGGCTGTTGACGGAGGCGGTGCCCAAGGCCACGAATGCGGGCGACCTGGGAGTGACGACGGTCGCGGTCGCTGACCTGGAAGATGCGCTGAACAGCGCCGGCGAGACCTACCGGATTCGCTTCACCGTCCCGGCGGCCCCGGGTGGCGACGTGGAGTACGACATCCTCGATCTCGACGGCAATGCCGTGCGCGACGCCAACGGCGATCTGCTCAGCGGGACGCATGGCTCGGTCGATGCAGGCGGCAACTATGTCACGCCCGTGCCCAACGACCCGATCGTCTTCGCCGGGCGCAGCGTCACCCTCACCGGTGCGCCAACCGCGCCGGACAACGGCGACGAGATCATCTCCCGCCCGATCGAGCGCGTCAGCCTGTTCCAGACGCTCGACAGCATCGCCACCGCCTTCGAGACCGCCGGGACCGATGACGCCGGACGCGAGGCGCTCTCGCGGGCGAGCAGCATCGCCCTGCGCAACATCGACTCCGGCCTCGATCGGTTGAACGATGTTCGTGCCACGGTCGGCGTGCGGATTGCCGCCATGGAGACCCAGACGGACCTGAACGATCAGAACGTCCTGGATCTCACATCCACGCTTTCCGATGTGCGCGACCTCGACTACGCGGACGCCATCAGTCGTTATAAGCTCCAGGAAGTCGCTCTGCAGGCCGCCCAGCAGACCTACGTGCAGGTCAACAAGCTCTCGCTGTTCGATTTTTTGTGAGGCACTTAGAGGGTGTAGACAAAATCAAACCGTTGTGGTCAACCGCCGCAGCAGGATGCGCGCCTCCGCCAGCCAAACCCAGGTTTCGGAGACCGCTGGCAGACGGTCATGATGCATGATCAATCGACGGGCACGCTCATTCCACGCATGGGTGCGCTCGACAACCCAGCGCTTCGGCAGCGGAACGAAGCCGTCGGCGTTGGCGATCACCACTCGGTCAGGCGCCCCGTCCACGTGCCAGGAGCCAACGCTTTTGTTGGCTGGATGGCGCACGACTTCCACGCGGATCGCGTGGGTCTGCTCGGTGGTTTGGGCAAATTGACCGGCGTAGGCGCTATCGACAAACAGCGTGTTGATCTGGGGGTACTTGGCGGCCGCGTCAGCGACGGCGCCCGAGGCGGCATCGCGGTCCTGAAGATTGGCCGCGACCACGCTCACCGCCAACACGAACCCCAAGGTATCGACCACCAGGCTGCGCTTGCGCCCCTTGACCTGCTTGCCCGCATCAAAGCCGCTCGGTCCACCCTGCGGCGAGCCGCGGGTCGATTGCGCATCCAGCACCGCCGCCGTCGGCGCGATCTCACGCCCCTCGCGTTCGCGCCATTGCCCCCGCAGTCGATCATGCATCTGCTCAAACTTCCCAGCCGCACTCCAACGGCGAAACGTCTTGTAGACATTCTGCCAAGGCGCGAAATCGTGCGGCAGCATCCGCCACGCGCACCCCGTGCGCACCACGTAGCAACACGCCTCCAGGATGCTCCGGCGCGACACGCGGGGCGGTTGACCCCGCCCGCCCGGCATCTCAAAGAGAGCGGCGACCAAGTCCCACTCCGCATCGGTCAGACAACTTGGGTAGCTTTGGTCGGGGTCGTGGCGACGATGCGCATCCGTATACCCATACCGACGCGGCGTTGCGCGCGCTTGCGCCTCGAGACCACTCTCGCCCCGGAGGCGCGTGACGCCCGCCTCCCGCAAGGACTTGCGAATCGTTGCTTCATGAGCCTCGATTCCCGTCCGTGCCGCGAGTTCCCGGGCAATCTCTGACAGCGTGGAGGTCGGGCGATCCGTGACAATTTGACGCAATACCGCTTGCTCCGCCTCGTGAATCTTGGGGGGACGACCAGCTTTCGACATCAGCGCACACCAGCTCAGTTGTAGACTGGTATACAAATAGCAGCTCAATTATTTTTGTCTACACCCTCTTAGGATGGCTGGCTGTTGCCTAAGGCACCATAGGCCTTGCGCATCCGGTTTTGCTTTCCCGCCCGTAAACCCGCGCGCGTCTCGACCAGCGCCTGACCCAATACGCGCCGTCGGGCGTCCGCTCGCGCGGCAATGAAGCTCTCCTGTTCGCGCACCTTGCTCAGTTCCAGTGTCTGCTCCTTGGTCAGGGGTTCGCTGCCTGCCCGTTCGACGATCCGCTCGATCAGCGGCGCGCGCCGTTTCTGTATCTTTTCGACCAATGTCCAATCGTCCTTCATCGCGGCCTGTTGCATCTGGCCGGTTGCCGCGCAAAGTTCATGGAGCAGATCCGTTACAGTAGACATGCGAGTTCTCCGGCTATTTTCAGAGGCGATTTCAGTTGCGGATGATGACACGAACGCATCAAGTTCCGTCGCAAGACATTCCCGATCAACGGCCCCTGGCCATCCTGTTGATGGGACCGACCGCCTCCGGCAAGACCGATCTGGCCGTCGAATTGGTCCGGCGCCTGCCATGCGACATCGTCAGCGTCGATTCGGCCATGGTCTATCGCGGCATGGATATCGGGACAGCCAAACCCGGCCCCGAGATCCTGGCCGAGGCGCCGCATCGACTGATTGACATTTTGGACCCGGCCGATGCCTATTCGACCGCGCGTTTTCGCGCCGATGCCCTGGCGGCGATGGCCGAGATTGTCGCGCAGGGTCGCATTCCGCTGCTGGTCGGCGGAACCATGCTGTATTTTCGCGCTCTACAGCAAGGCTTGGCCTGGCTGCCGAGCGCCGATCCCGAGGTCCGTCGCGCGCTCCTGGAGGAGTCCGCCTTGCTTGGTTGGCCGGCCATGCACGACCGTTTGGCCCGCGTCGATCCCGATTCCGCGCGCCAGATCCATCCGAACGATCCGCAACGCATCCAGCGCGCACTGGAGGTCCATGTCCTCACTGGCCGTTCGATGAGCGAACTGATCCGATCCGCCGGAGTATCCCAGCAACTTCCGTACCGGTTGCTGAAGCTGATCCGCGCGCCCCTGGAGCGCAGTGTCCTGCACGCGCGGATCGAACGGCGCTTTCGCGCCATGCTGGATCAGGGGCTGGTAGAGGAGGTGGCGGGTCTGCTGGAACGTGGCGATCTGAACGAGGATCTGCCATCGATGCGGTGCGTGGGGTATCGGCAGGTCTTGAAATATTTGCGGGAAGAGTACAAATGGGATCAAATGCTGCACTGCGGTATCGCGGCATCGAGACAACTCGCCAAACGTCAATTGACCTGGCTCCGTCCGGAGCCCGCCGCCCATTGGCTGGCCGACGATCCAGCCCCGTTGGAGCAGGCGCTGGCGCTGATTGAGCAGGCCACGATTGCATCATAATGATACTGACCACTGACCACTGACCACTGACCACTGACCACTGACCACTGACCACTGACCACTGACCACTGACCACTGACCACTGACCACTGACCACTGACCACTGACCACTGACCACTGACCACTGACCACTGACCACTGACCACTCTTTCGTTGGGTGTGCCTGTCCCGGCTGCAACCCAACGGATCCTTTCGTGGACCCGAATCGGGGCCACGGATTTTCAAGCCGGGCATTCATGCCAAGCAACAACAAGAAGGAGATAACCCCATGTCCAAGGGCCAAAGCCTGCAAGACCCCTTTCTCAACGCACTACGGAAGGAGCGCGTTCCCGTGTCGATCTTTCTGGTCAATGGCATCAAATTGCAGGGGCAGATCGAATCCTTCGATCAATTCGTGGTTTTGCTGAAGAACAATGTCAGCCAGATGATCTATAAACACGCGATTTCGACCGTGGTGCCCGCCCGTAACGTCAAGTTGCCACTCGCCGACGACGCACTGCCTGAGCCAGACCTGCTAGAGCCAGGCAATCGTTGAAAGCGACGACACACGTTTCAGCCGGGCACGGAACGCCCGCTCCGTCCGGGGGCTCGCTCGTGTTCGAGCGCCCCAAACTTGGCGAGCGGGCGGTGCTGGTGCATCTGGATATTGGTTCGACCGTCTTGCCGGACGAGCGCGAGGAGTTCGCGCTTCTAGCGACGGCGGCCGGCGCCGAAGTCGTTGGCACCCTGGGCGGCTCGCGCGCGGTGCCCGATCCGCGACTCTTCGTCGGGACCGGCAAGGCCGAGGAACTCAAGTCAATGGTCGCGGCGCTCGATGCCGATCTGGCGATCTTCAACCATCCCCTGTCGCCAGCCCAGGAACGCAATCTGGAGCGTCTGCTGCAATGTCGGGTGGTGGATCGTTCAGGTCTGATCCTGGATATCTTCGCGCAGCGCGCGCGCTCGTTCGAGGGCAAGCTCCAGGTCGAGCTGGCGCAACTCAAGCATCTGTCCACCCGTCTGGTGCGGGGCTGGACCCATCTGGAGCGCCAGAAGGGTGGTATCGGTCTGCGCGGCCCCGGCGAGACCCAGCTTGAAACCGATCGGCGCCTGCTTTCCAAGCGGGTGGACACGCTCGACCGGCGTCTGGAGCGCATCGAGGTTCAGCGCGCCCAGGGCCGCAAGGCGCGGGCCAGAGCCGAGCTGCCGGTGATCTCGCTCGTCGGCTATACCAACGCCGGCAAGTCGACCCTCTTTAATCAATTGACCGCGGCGGGCGTCTTCGAGGCCGACCAGTTGTTCGCGACCCTGGATCCGACCCTGCGGCGTCTCGCGCTGCCGAGCGGCGGACGGGTGTTGGTCGCCGATACCGTCGGATTTGTCAGTCACCTGCCGCATGAATTGGTCGCCGCCTTCCGCTCGACCCTGGAAGAGGCCCGCAACGCCAATCTGCTGCTGCATGTCGTGGACGCGGCGGCCATCCAGCGCGCGCGCCAGATCGACGATGTGGAACACGTCCTGGCCGACATCGGCTGCGACGAATTGCCGCGCCTGGAGGTCTTCAACAAAATCGACCTGCTCGATGACGCCTTGCCGCGCACCGAGCGCGACGCGAACGGCATGCCGACCCGCGTCTGGCTGTCGGCCCGCACGGGCGCGGGCATCGAGGCTCTCCTGATGGCGCTGGGCGAACTGACCGGCGGCAGCCAAACGCGGAAGCGTTTTCGTCTGGAGCCAGGCGACGGCAAACTCCGGGCCTGGCTCTTCGAGCATGCGCGGGTGCTGTCGGACCAGCCGGTCGAGACGGGTGGCTGGACCATCGAGTTCGTCGTCGGGAGCGCTCAGCTCGACCGGCTTCTGGCCACCGACGATGCGCTGCGACGGCGACTGCATGCGCTCTCCCGTTAAACCGCGCCCAGCGCGGTATGCGCTGTTTTTGCATTAGACCGGCCCCGGCAGAATCAACGACCGCTGGAGCTTGCGCGGTTTAACTTATTAAAAAATATAAATTTCAAACCGCGTCTCACCGAGATCGAGGACATCTCCACAGCTAGGCACAAAATGAGAATTACGCATTCCGCTCTGGCCGCGGTTTAGCGGCTTATTTGCCGTTACCCGGTCGGTCACATACAATCGGACCCTCGTCCGGTTCTCGTCGCGCGCCTTGACGCTGCCCGAACTTGATATCGATCGCCAGCGTCGGCACCTATACTCCCAAGCTAAAGACGGGCAAGATCATTGATGTCTTTCGCAACCGTGTTTGATAGGCCATTCGAGCAGTGGCCGTCCCAAACACCCCCATACCTTGAAACATGAACAGACGGAGTAGCTATGGCCTGGAATGAGCCAGGTGGCGGTAACCAAGACCCTTGGAGCGGCAAGAGCGGCGGCGATCAAGGTCCACCCGACCTCGATGAAGTCGTGCGCAAGCTTCAGGAGCGACTCGGCGGATTATTCGGCGGCAACAAGCCCCCGGGGAACGGTTCCTCTGGCGGTGGCTCCGGAATCGGTCTGCCGGGCGGTCAGTTCAGCTCGCGAGCCATTGGTATTATTGTCGGCGTTCTGGTCGTCGTCTGGCTGGCCTCCGGAATCTACATCGTCGAGCCCGCCGAGCGCGGCGTCGTCATGCGGTTCGGACGCTATGTCGATACCACCGGCCCCGGTCCGCACTGGCATATCCCGATGCCGATCGAGTCGGTCGTCAAGGTCAATGTCGACGAAATTTCCACCTTCAGTCATCGCGCGGCGATGTTGACCCAGGACGAGAATATCGTCGAGGTCGAACTGACCGTGCAGTCGCGCATTCAGGACGCCGCCGATTATCTGTTCCAGGACCAGGATCCGGAGAAGACCCTCAATGACGCCACCGTGACGGTGGTGCGGGTCACCATCGGGCAGAGCAAGCTCGACTATGTCATGACCGAGGGGCGTGGCGCGGTGGCGGTCACCATCAAGGAACGCATCCAGGCCTTGATGGATCAGTATCGAACTGGCCTGGTCGTGACCTCCGTCAACATGCAGCCGGCCAAGCCGCCGGATCAGGTCAAGGCGGCCTTCGATGACGCCATCAAGGCGCGCGAGGACAAAGAACGGCTCGAAAATCAGGCCGAGGCCTATTCCAACGAAGTGCTTCCGCAGGCGCGTGGCGCGGCGGCGCGCATCCTGGCCGACGCCAAGGCGTATCGCGACAAGGTGATCGCCGAATCCGAGGGCGAGGCATCGCGCTTCACGGCGGTCCTGACGCAGTACGCCAAGGCCCCCGAGGTGACCCGTCAGCGTCTGTATCTGGAGACAATGGAACAGGTGTTCACCGAGAACAGCAAGGTTCTACTCGACGTCCAGGATGGCGCGAACAGTCTTCTCTATCTGCCGGTCGAACAACTCATGAAACAGCGTCAGATGCCGGTCGAACCCGCGCGGACCGAGCCGGTTGGCGCCTTGCATGTACCGGAGAACATCGATCCTCCTCAACGGGTGGTCGATCGCGATCGGAGGTCGCGTTGATGAGCCAGTCCAATCAATTAAAGACCTTTGTTCCCGTCGGCCTCGCCGCGCTGGTGATCTTTCTCTATGCCTTTACCTTCGTGGTCCGGGAATACGAGGTCGCCATCAAGCTGCGTCTCGGCGAAATCATCTCGGACGACTATCGCGCGGGTCTTCATTTCAAGATCCCGATTCTCAACCAGATCAAGACGTTCGACCGCCGCATCCAGACTCTGGATTCGCAGCCGGAGCGCTTTTTGACGATCGAGAAAAAGGACGTGATCGTCGATTCCTACGCAAAATGGCGGATCGCGAATGCCGCCCAGTTCTACCGTTCCACCGGCGGTATCAGTGCCCGCACCAGTCGGCTGCTCTCGGAGCGCATCAATACCAGTCTGCGCGACGAATTCGGCAAGCGGACCATCCAGGAAGTCGTCTCGGACGATCGTCTCGCCTTGATGGATATCCTGACCAAGGAGGTCAACGCCAATGCGAGCGATCTGGGTGTCGAGGTCGTCGATATTCGGGTCAAGAAGATCGACCTGCCGCCGGAAGTTAGCGAATCCGTGTATCAGCGCATGCGCGCCGAGCGTGAACGGGTGGCGCGCGATCTGCGGGCCAAGGGCGCGGAGGCTGCGGAGCGGATTCGCGCCGATGCCGACCGGCAGCGCACCGTCATTGTTGCCGAGGCATACAAGGAATCCGAGGAACTGCGGGGCGAGGGCGATGCCCGCGCGACTGAAATCTATGCCGCGGCCTTCAATCAGGATCCCAGCTTTTATGCCTTTTACCGCAGCCTGAATGCCTATCGGACAACCTTCGGCAAGGGCGGCGACATGATGGTTCTGGAGCCTGATTCCGAGTTTTTCCGCTTCTTTCGCGAGTCGTCCGGGCAACCCTAAAGGCGCCCCGCCTCTCTCTGAGTGCCAACGCAAGCTGTTCGTGGCTCGATGCGTCTGTTCGAGGCGACGTCGGACTTGCCACGAACGGCTTCAGGCGGGGCGAATGGCATGCGCTTTTTCGGAAATCGCCTTAACCTAATGCCATTGACCCCGCCGCTGGACACGCGCCATGACCCCGGAGCAGTTCGTCGCCAAATGGACCGGCGTCACCCTCAAGGAACGCTCGGCGGCCTAGGAACACTTCTGCGATCTCTGTCGCCTGCTCGACGAACCCACGCCCGCCGAGGCCGACCCGACCGGCGCCTGGTACTGCTGATCTTCAGCGTATGATGGGCGGTGTCGAAAGGGCGGTCGTTTATCACTGCCTCGCCAGTCCAACGCAGAATACGCCTTCGGGAGGCGGTGCATGTCAACGACTGACCCCAAGAGCATCCGTGCGGGGCAAGGCTTGCCGGCTCTGACGCATGGCGAGGCGATATTGGCCAGTGACCTGTCTAGCAAGTTGTTGGAACTCATGCCCAACGGCCTGGCGGTGTGCCGGATGTTGTTCGAGGAGGGGATTCCCTGCGACTACATCCATCTCTATACGAATCCGGCCTTCCACGCGCAAACCGGGCTGGGACCGGTCTGCGGTCAGCGGATCACGGACGTGATTCCCGGGATCCGCGAGGCCGATCCCCAGTTGTTCGAGATCTACGGACGGGTGGCGGCGGGTGGCGACCCGGAACGCGTCGAACTCGCGATCAACGCCCTCAACAAGCGGTTTTCGATTCAAGTCTTTTGCCCGCAACCCGATCACTTCGTCGTCATTTTCGATGACATCACCCAGCGTCAGCAGGACGAGGTTCAGCTCCGCCTCCAGGCGCTAGTGCTCGATCAGATCCAGGATCATGTCACCATCACGGATCTGAACGGCGTCGTGACCTACGTCAACCGCACCCAAGTCGAAGCCTTGCAATGTCCGCCCTCCGCGATGATCGATCAGCATGTCTCGGCCTATGGCGAAAGCCTCCAGGCGGATGCGACCCAGCAGGAAATCGTGGAGGCCACGCTGACGCAAGGGGCGTGGAACGGCAAGGTGGTGAACGTTCGGCCGGATGGCTCATCCCTCTTGCTCGATTTACGCACCACCTTGATCAAGGACGACGCCGGCAAACCCGTCGCCATGGTGGGAATCGGGACCGATATCACCGCGCGGCTTCAAGTCGAGGCCGCGTTGCGCGACAGCGAACGCCATTACCGCGTCCTGTTTGACAACCTCTTCGCCGGGGTGGTGGTGCATGGCCCCGACACCGGCATCTTGTTTTCCAATCCGATGGCCTCGCAGCTACTGGGGCTGACGACCGCCCAGATGCGTGGCCTCACGGCCATCGATCCGGCGTGGTGTTTCATCCGCGAAGACGGAACCCGGATGCCCGTGGAGGAGTATCCGGTGCATCGCGTCGTCGCGTCCGGCGTCGCGACGCACCAGGTGATCTTGGGGATTCTCAGGCCCGACCGCAAAGGACCGACCTGGGTGCAGTGTCAGGCGCATCCCATCCTGGGGGATCAGGGTCAAATCGAGCAGATTGTCGTGATCTTTTTCGAGATGACCGAACGCAAGCAGGCCGAGGAGATCCAGGCGTTTTTAGCGCAGACCAGTAGCAAGGCGACGGATGCATCCTTTTTCCAGGCGTTAGCGCGTTTCCTGGCCGAGCGTCTGGACGTGTTTTACGTGTGCATCGATCGTCTCGAAGGAGATGGCTTGAACGCCCGTACCCTGGCCGTCTGGTGCGATGGACACTTCGAGGATAACGTCACCTATGCCTTGCGGGACACGCCCTGCGGCGAGGTCGTCGGCCAGCAGATCTGTTGCTTCCCGGCCCGCGTCTGTCAAAGCTTCCCGCGGGATCAGGTGCTCCAGGATCTGCGCGCCGAGAGCTATATCGGGACGACGCTCTGGAGTCATACCGGCCAGCCGATCGGTCTGATCGCCGTCATTGGACGGGAACCGTTGAACCACCGCCCGCAGGCGGAAGCGATCTTAAAGCAGGTGGCGATCCGGGCGGCAGGCGAATTGGAACGGCTGTTTGCGGAGGAATCGCTGCGCGAGAGCGAGCAGCATTTCCGCACCCTGGCCAATGGCGGCGAAACGCTGATTTGGGCCTCCGGGCAAGACAAGCTGTGCGACTACTTCAATGAACCTTGGTTGCGGTTTACCGGACGCGCGCTCGCGCAGGAGGTCGGCAATGGTTGGTCAGAGGGCGTGCATCCCGAGGATTTCGACCGGTGTTTGCAGACCTATGTCACCGCGTTCGACCAACGCCAACCCTTCAGCATGAACTATCGCTTGCGCCATGCCGACGGCGCCTATCGCTGGCTGCGCGACGATGGCAATCCGCGCTATGACAGTCAGGGCGTCTTTCTCGGCTATATCGGGTTCTGTGTCGACATCACCGAACAGAAGGCGGCCGCCGAGGAACTGGATCGCTACCGTCAGCATTTGGAACAACTGGTCGAGGCGCGGACCCGCGAACTCGTTATCGCCAAGGAGGCCGCTGAAACGGCCAATGTGGCCAAGAGCGCCTTCCTCGCGAACATGAGCCATGAAATTCGCACCCCATTGAATGCGATCACGGGGATGACGTATCTGCTCAAGCGCGCCGGTGTCACCGCCCAACAAGCCGAACGACTCGGCACGATCGAGACGGCGGGACGCCACCTGTTGGAGATCATCAATGCCGTGCTGGATCTCTCCAAAATCGAGGCCGGCCAGTTTGCCCTTGAGGACGTCGAGGTCAATGTGGTCACCCTCGTCGCGAATGTCGCCTCGATCCTCTCCGAAGGCGCGCGCGCGAAAGGGCTCACCTTGGTGATCGACATCCAACCACTCCCGTCTTCGCTGCGCGGCGATCCCACCCGACTCCAGCAAGCCTTGCTGAACTATGCCACCAATGCGATCAAGTTCACCGTGACGGGGACCATCACCCTGCGCACGCGGGTTGAGGTGGACCTGAGCGACCGCGTGTTGGTCCGATTTGAGGTGCAGGACACCGGCATTGGGATCGCCCCGGCCATCCTTCCCAAGTTATTTTCCAACTTCGAGCAGGCCGACAATTCGATCAGCCGCAAGTACGGCGGCACCGGGTTAGGGTTGGCCATCACGAAAAAACTCGCGCAGTTGATGGGCGGAGAGGTCGGCGTGGAGAGTACGCCGGGCGTGGGAAGTACCTTCTGGTTCACGGCACGACTCAACAAAGACCCGTGCGCGACCAACGCTTCCCCCGCGCTCACGGATTCCGCCGAAGCCAGCCTCCTGCGGGACTATTCGGGCCGGCGGATTTTGTTGGTCGAGGATGAACCGATCAATCGCGAGGTGGCCAGAATGCTGCTGGACGATCTGGGGATGATCGTCGAGATGGCCGAGGATGGGGCGCAAGCTGTTGAGCTGGCCTGCCGCTATGATTATGACCTGATCCTGATGGACATGCAGATGCCGAACCTCGATGGGTTAGAAGCCACCCGGCGCATCCGGCAGTGGCCTGACCGTTCCCTGGTGCCCATCCTGGCCTTGACCGCCAATGCCTTTGCCGACGATAAAGCGCGCTGTTTCGCGGCGGGGATGAACGATTTCATCGCCAAGCCGATCGATCCGGAGGTGCTGTTCGCGGCCCTGTTGACTTGGTTGGCCAAGTTTGGCTGACGCATCACGCGAACGCGTCGATGATGAAGCTAAGTCATGAAAGACATTTTCCGAGGTTGGACAAACGCCGGGCTGTCTGAAAAGATAACACCCTTTGGGCGCACTGATCTCCTGGCGGGGCATGGCGTTCTTCAATCCGAGGCTCGGGACACAACCGTTCGTGCATGACATCCTCGTCGCTTTTGCGCTCCTGCTGGTCATCGAAGGCATCTGGCCTTTTCTGAATCCAGCCAGCTTCCGGCGCGTGCTGGCCATGATCGCCGCGGAGGGCGAGCGGCCGTTGCGCATCTCCGGACTCATAAGCATGCTCGCGGGTCTCGGGCTCCTGTATCTGGTGAATTGATGACTGCGACGAACGAAGAACGCTGGCTGCTGCCCGCCGGCATCGAAGAGGTGCTGCCGCCCCAGGCGCGGATCATGGAATTCCTGCGGCGCGAGTTGCTGGATCTCTACGCGAGTTGGGGTTACGAACTCGTGATTCCGCCGTTTATCGATTATCTGGAGTCGCTGCTGACCGGGACCGGGCAGGATCTCGACCTTCAGACCTTCAAGCTGACCGATCAGCTGACTGGCCGCCTGCTCGGGGTGCGCGCGGACATGACCCCACAGGTCGCGCGCATGGATGCCCATCATCTGCGTCGCGACGCTCCAACCCGTCTCTGCTATCTGGGCACGGTGCTGCACACCCGCGCCGACGGCTTCGGGGGCACCCGCAGTCCGCTCCAGATCGGCGCCGAGATCTACGGTCACTCCGGAATCGAGAGCGATACCGAAATCCTGCGTCTCATCCTGCTGACCCTGCGCGCGGCCGGAATTGCCGAAAGCTATCTCGATCTCGGTCATGTGGGCATCTTTCGCGGTCTGGCGCGTCAGGCGGGCCTGGACGCGAACCAGGAACACGCACTTTTTGGCGCGCTGCAACGCAAGGCGATCCCTGAAATCGAGTCGTTGATCGGCGGCTTCGGCGTCACTGGCGCCCCGGCGCGGATGCTGATCGCGCTGGCCGAACTCAACGGCAGCGACGCACTGACCCGAGCGGATGCCTTGCTGAGCGCCGCCGACCGTCCGGTACGCGAGGCGGTGGATTATCTGCGTCGGCTCGCCGACGAACTGAACCGCTGGCATCCGGAGGTTTCGGTCCACTACGATCTCGCCGAGCTGCGGGGCTATCATTATAAAACGGGTTCCGTGTTCGCCGCCTTCGTTCCCGGCTGGGGGCTGGAGGTCGCGCGGGGCGGACGCTATGACGATATCGGTCGGGTGTTCGGGCGGGCGCGTCCGGCGGTCGGTTTCAGCACCGATCTGAAAAGTCTCCTGCAACACGGGCAGGGACTCGAACAGCGCTATCGGGAGACCGATCCGGTCTATGCGCCCTGGTCCGCGGATCCGGCCCTACGCGAGACCGTGGAGCGGTTGCGCGCGTCCGGCGAGCGCGTGATCAACGCCTTGCCGGGACAGCAACAGGATCCGCGCCAGCTCGGCTGTCGGCGGATGCTCGCGGAGCGCGATGGCCGTTGGGAGCTACAGACGCTCGGCAAGGTTGATTCACCGTCGTTCGATAACCAGTAGGAAGCGTGATAGATGGGCAATAACGTCGTAGTCATTGGTGCCCAGTGGGGCGATGAGGGCAAGGGCAAGGTCGTGGACCTGCTCACCGATCGGGCCGCCGCGGTGGTGCGCTTTCAGGGCGGCCACAATGCCGGACATACCCTGGTCATCGACGGCGTCAAGACCGTCCTGCATCTGGTGCCCTCCGGGGTGCTGCGCGAGGGCGTGCGCTGTCTGATCGGCAACGGCGTGGTGCTTTCGCCCCAGGCGCTGTTCGACGAAATCGGCATGCTGGAAAAATCCGGCGTGCCAGCGCGCGAGCGGATCGGTATCAGCGCGGCCTGTCCGCTGATCCTGCCCTATCACATCGCGCTCGATCAGGCGCGCGAGCTGGCGCGCGGGGCCAAGGCGATCGGTACCACCGGACGCGGGATCGGCCCGGCCTATGAGGACAAGACCTCGCGGCGCGGCATCCGGCTGGGCGAGCTGCTCGACGCCGAGCAGTTCAAGGAGCGTCTGCGCGAGGTGCTCGACTACCACAATTTCGCGCTCGAACACTATTTCAAGACCGAGCGGGTCGACTATGCCGCCGTGCTCGACGAGGCGCTGGCCCATGCCGACGCGCTGCGTCCCTTGGTCGTGGACGTGCCCGGACTCCTGCACGAACTGCGCGCGCAGGGGCGGGATGTCCTGTTCGAGGGCGCCCAGGGCGCGTTGCTCGACATCGATCATGGCACCTATCCCTATGTCACCTCGTCCACCACCACGGCGGGCGGGGCGGCGAGCGGCAGCGGGGTCGGACCGCGCGATCTCGATTACGTGCTGGGTATCGTCAAAGCCTATACGACGCGCGTGGGCGCCGGGCCGTTCCCGACCGAACTCTTCGATGCTGCTGGCGCTCACATGGGCGAGCGGGGCAACGAATTCGGCGCGACGACCGGACGCAAGCGCCGCTGCGGCTGGCTCGACATGGTGGCGCTCAAACGCTCCTTCGCGATCAACAGCGCCACCGGCATCTGCATGACCAAGCTCGATGTCCTGGACGGCCTGGAGACGGTGAAAATCTGTACCGGTTATGTCATGGATGGCGAGGAGCTTGCCGCCCCGCCGGTCGGCGCGGATGCCTTCGCGCGTTGTCAGCCGCGGTATCTGGAATGCCCCGGCTGGTCCGAATCGACCTTCGGCGTGACCTCGCTCGATGATTTGCCAGCGAATGCGCGCGCCTATCTGGAGACCATCGAAGCGTTGAGCGGTCTGCCGATCGACATCATCTCGACCGGACCCGATCGGGTCGAAACCCTGATCCGGCGCCATCCGTTCGACGTTTGAACCGCGATGCGATCATGCGGGTGTTCGAGTTCCCACTCTCTTGCCACTGACATGATGGAGGTATCCGATGTCCTACCGAAAGCTGTGTACTGCGTTGACGCTTGCCACCGGACTGTGCGCGACTTTTCCGACATTTGCCGCCGATGGGGATCTGCCTGACGCCGTGAATCGAATCCTCCCGATGCTGCAGGAATGGGGCTCCAATCCGATCCTGGTCGAGGCCGTGCGGGAGCAGAATGCACTCGCCCGGCCGCTGGACGAAATCAAGCGGCTCGACGCGGAGTGGATGGCCGCCAGCGGCGTGACGCCTTTCATGGAAGGCATGATGAACAATGTTCCCGCGCAGGAGCTGAAGCGACTGGAGCAGACCAAGCCCTATTTTCTCGAAGTCTTCCTGATGGACGGTCAGGGCGCCAACGTGGCCATGACCAACAAGACCTCGGATTATTGGCAGGGCGATGAGGAAAAGTTTACGTACTCATTCAAGGACGGGCAGGGCGCCCTGCATATCGGCGAGGTGAAGTTCGACGAGAGCGCCCAGGTCTATCTGGTGCAGGTCTCGGTGCCGGTGCTGGATGGGGGGAGCGCGATTGGCGCCATGACCATCGGCATCGATCTCGACCAGCTCGGGGAGTCGAATCAGTAGCAATGTGTCGGTCGTGGGACAAGGACTCAAGGCGCAAAGTAGGTTCACGCACGAATTCAAGTACGTCATCAGGAGCGACCGGCGAATGAAATGGTTTCAGAATCTTGCGTTTCGCTACAAATTGCTGCTTCCGCTGGGATTGATCGCGCTGCTGTTCATCCTGTTCGCCTGGGGCACGCTGCGCCGGGTAGACACGCTCGGCGAGGAAGTCGCCAGCCTGGCGCGGGTCAACATGCCGGTGGCCGCCCTGCTGCTGCAGGCCGACCGCGACCTCTATCAGGCATTGGTGGCGGAGCGCACCCTGATCTTCATGAACGTCGGATCGCCGGACTATGCCGGGATGGCTGCGCAGCACGCCGAGAATGTCAAGCAAGCGCGCGAGCGAATGGATCGCGCGGCCGCGATCATCGCAACCAGCCATCTGGGATCCATCCCTGAAGTTTCCGAAAAGCTCAAAACATTCGGAGAATTGCGCCAAGTCTGGGAGGATCTCAGTAACCGGGTGGTGCGCGAGCGTGGCTTGGATACCAGGGCTGGGCGCTCGACCGCGATCGATCTCACGCTGCGCGAAGCGCGCGAGGCTTTCGAGCAAATGCGGACGATCCTGGACCAGCTCGAAGAGGTCGTCACGGATTTCTCCGAGCAAGCCGCCGGGCGTACCGAGTCGGCGGTGTCGGCCAGCCGACTGCAAACGCTTGTCCTGCTGGCGATTGGCATGGGATTCCTGATGCTGATGGCGTTGGGACTGCCGCCGCTGATCATTGGCCCCCTACGACGTATCCTGCATCGTGTGCAAGACCTCGCCGAGGGCGAGGGCGATCTGACGGCGCGGCTGAACGAGGACACGCGCGATGAGGTTGGCGAATTGGCGAAGCACTTCAACCGGCTGCTCGCCAAGCTGCATCGGTTGGTCGCGCAGGCCGCGACCTCGGCGAAGCAGGTCGATGACGCCTCCGAGAACCTGGCGTCGGTCGCGACCAAGAGCGACGAGGCCTTGCTGGAGCAGTCGACCCAGATCCAGATGGTCGCCACGGCCATGCACGAGATGGCGGCCACGGTGAACGAGGTCGCGCTCAATACCTCGCGCGCCGCCGAGAGCGCACGCACCGCCGACGTTGGGGTTCGCTCCGGAGCCAAGGTGGTGGGCGAGGCATCGGTGGCGATCGGACAACTCGCCGAGGTCGTTTCCAGGGCCGCCGAGGCGATCGCCGCGCTGGAGTCCGAGACCAAGCGGATCGGCGCCGTGCTGGAGGTCATCAAGGGCATCGCCGAGCAGACCAGCCTGCTCGCCTTGAACGCGGCCATCGAGGCGGCGCGCGCGGGCGAGCGCGGGCGAGGCTTCGCCGTGGTCGCGGCCGAGGTCCGTAACCTCGCCTCGCGCACCCAGCAGTCGACGGGCGAGATCGAGTCCATGATCGCTTCCCTGCAATCGAGCGCCCGGAATGTGGTCGGCGTCATGCAGGCGGGACGCGGCATGGTCGACGAGACCCTACAAAAAGCCTCCCAGGCCAGCCAATCGCTGGAGGAGATCACCCGCGCGGTCGCCACCATCAACGCGATGAATGACCAGATCGCGAGCGCCGCCGAGGAGCAAACGGCGGTGACCGAGGAAATCAACGGCAACACACTCAGTATCCAGCGTTTGGCCGAGCATGCGGTGGCGGCGAATCGTCAGACCGCGCTCGCGCGCGGCGAGCTGGTCTCGCTCGCCCAGTCGTTGAATGCGGGTCTGTCGCAATTCAAGGTGTGAACCGACGCAGGAATCACTGGTTATGGATCCCCGACACGAAGGCACCAACCCCACCCTGGCCGAGGATGCGCCTCTCGGGGATGAAGCATGGACCGTTGCCGACATCATCGACTTCGAATATTACCTCGATGCCGATGAAGGAAAGCTGCGCGAACAGCCTGCCTCGCGCAAGGAGCTTGCCGAGCGTGACCGCGCGATCTATCTCGACCGCATCGAGGGAGAGATCGCGCCGGCCCAGCCGCATACGCCTTCGCACCGTCGGACGAGTCTGCGCCGTTGGCTAAACGCACGGCGCGCCGACGAGGATCCGAGCATTCGTCCGCTCCTGCCCGGCGGCGCCTTTGCCGCGGCGCAGCGTTTGGGCACCTTCGCCCTGGCCGCGTGCGGGTTTCTGCTTGGAATCGGGGTCGCCTCCGCCCTGCTGAATTACGACGGTCACCGCCCGGTCAGTGTCCCCTCCTATGTTTTTCTGCTGGTGGTGGTGCAATTCCTCTTCGTGCTCGCCGCGGTGTGGGCCTGGCTCTCGCGCGCCGTCCGGCGCGCTGGGGGCGGGGGGCGGGATGCCTGGCTGCTGACCCAGGTCATGCGTCCGCTGCTGACTCGCGCGGCGAGCTGGTTGCAGAAACAGCGACTGAACCAGTCCACCACGGAAATCCGCGAACGCGCGCTCGCGACGCAGGGACTGGTGAAATCGCACTACGCCATCTATGGACCGGTGTCCTATTTTCCGCTGCTGATCCCGGCGCAGGTGTTCGGGGTGGCATTCAATCTCGGCGTCATTCTCACAACGATCTTCCTGGAATGGTTCACCGACCTGGCCTTTGGTTGGGGCACGTCGCTGATCGCCCATCCGCAGACCATTTATGACATCACCCGCGCCATCGCCTTGCCGTGGAGCTGGCTGTTCGGCGAGGGTGCCGGCTATCCGACGCTCGATCAGATCGCGGGCTCGCGCGTCTATCTGGAGCAATGGGCCGCCGCCACGCCCTCGTTTCAGCCCAATCCGGAGCATCTGCGCTCCTGGCGTTGGTTCCTGGTGCTGTCGGTCTTTACCTACGGTCTGCTGCCGCGACTGATTTTGCTCGGTCTTTCGATGGTGCTCCAGCATCTGGCGCTTGCCCGGCTGCCGTTCACGCACGGTCGTATTCAGGCGCTCTATGCGCGGATGCTGACGCCGATCCTGGACACAAGCGCGACCGTGATGGAGAAGGGGCCGGAGATGCCGATTCCCGCGCCGCTCGCGCCACGCGGTCCGCGCTCGGGATTGGTTGGACCGCTGGTTGGAGAGAAGCCGGTTAGCCTTGCGCGGCCATGGCGCGAAAAGTCCGCGCTGAAGTTGCGGAAACCCGAGGCCAAGCCCGTGCCGCCGGTTCCTTTGCCGCATCCGGATCAAGCGGCAGCGGCACCTGTGACGCAGCGGGAGACTGGGGTTGAGGTCAAGCCAGGAATCGAACCGCTGGAGTCGGCTTCACCGCCTGTTCAGCCGCGTTCTGGAGAGGCGAAGACGTCGGATGAGGTCGAAACCGCCACCTCGTTCAGAGCCGCGCCGCCAAGTCCACCCGAGAATGAGCAGGAAATCGAGCAGGCGCCTGAAAGCAAGTCTGAGCTTGAAGCGCTGGAGCGGGAGCGGAAACCCGAACCTGAGCCGGAACCTGAGATCGAGCCAGAACCCGAGCCTGAGCCTGAGCCTGAGCCTGAGCCTGAGCCCGAGCCCGAGCCCGAGCCCGAGCCCGAGCCGGAACCTGAGTCCGAGCCTGAGCCGGAACCTGAGATCGAGCCAGAACCCGAGCCTGAGCCTGAGCCGGAACCTGAGATCGAGCCAGAACCAGAACCTGAGCCTGAGCCCGAGCGGGAACTTGAGCCAGAACCCGAGCCGGAACCCGAGCTAGAGCCATCATTTGCAACGCCTCCGCTCGCAACCGAGGGCGCGACCCGTTTTGCCCCCGATGCCTGTCTGCTGTTGGTGCATGTGGACGTGGACGATGTGCTGGAACCGGAAGACCGCCCGCGTCTCGAACAACTGCTGACCCAACTGACCGGCTGGCGGGTATCGGCCTACGCGACCTTCGGCGCCGGAAGCGCCATGACCGCGCGCGCGCTGGATCTTCTCGACGCTGGCGATTGGCAAGCCCCGCCGCCGCGCATCGCGGTGGTTCAGGACGGTTCGCAGCCGCCGATCACCGAGAACCTGCTGTTCCTGCGCGAACTGCGCGCCGCCGCGGGCACCCAGGCCCAGATGCTTCTGGCTTTGGTGGGCGACCCGGAGGATGAGGATCGCCTGCCGCCCCTGCGTGCGTTCGATTTCACCGATTGGCAGCGCAAGATCGACCAGATGGCCGATCCCTATCTGCGCCTGGAGATGCTGGCAACCCCCAGCGAGGATGGAGACGTCTGATGGCCGCGAAGATCCCCCGGCTGGCAATCATGGGACACCCGAACGCCGGGAAGTCCTCCGTAGTGGCGACCCTGACCGAAAACGATCAGGTCGCCATCGACAAGCGCGCGGGCACCACGACCGAATCGGATGTCTACCCCGTCGTCATCGATGGCCGCACGGTCATCGAGTTCATCGACACCCCAGGGTTTCAGAACCCGAACGCGATCCTGGAATGGTTTCAGGCCAACGAGGACAAGCGGGATCTGGCCCGCGCCTTCGTCGCCGCCCACCGCGCGGACCCGCTCTTTTCGCACGACTGCGCCCTGCTGGAGCCGGTCGCCGAGGGCGCTGGCATCATTTTGGTGGTCGACGGCTCCAAGCGGATCAAGGAAAAAGATCGGGTCGAGATCGAACTGCTGCGTCTCACCGCCCGTCCGCGCATGGCGATTCTCAATAATCTGACCAGGCAGGATCGCTACATGAGTCAGTGGCAGGACGCACTGAGCAAGGCGTTCAACTCGGTGCGCGAGTTCAACGCCCATCGCGCGACCTATGCCGAGCGCATCAAGCTGTTGAACGCGCTCAAAAGCATCGACCAGCGTTGGGAGCATCTGGTCGAGAATGCCATCAATGCCTTCGCGATGGATTGGGATCGGCGCACCGATCAGGCCGCCGCCACTATTCTGGATCTGCTCAAGGAGTCGCTGACCTACAAGGTGTCCAAGACGGTCAAGGACAGCAAGCTCATCTTCAAGAGCGGTCGGGATCGGGTCAAGGCCGAGATCATGGCCGAGTTCGAGGACGGGTTGCGACAATTGGAGATTGCAGCCCAGGAGCAGATCCGCGCGCATTTCCGACACAACGTCTGGAATGTCTCGTCCAACTCCGTGCTGGGACAGGATCTGCTTTCCGACGAGGTCGGACAGGCGCTCGGTCTGTCGCGGCGTCAGCTTGCGCTGGTCGGCATGGCCGCCGGAGCGGCCTCCGGGGTGACCCTCGACCTGGCCACCGCCGGCCATTCCTTGGGGGCTGGCGCCTTCTTTGGCGCGGCCGCTGGCGGCGTGCTGGGCATGGTCGGCGGCAAGGCGCTGGCGAAGTTCGATATCGAGCGCGCGCCCGGTACCCACCGTTTCACCATCGGCCCGGTCTCCAATCCGCGTTTCCCCTTCGTGCTGCTCGACCGCGTCATGCTCTATAGCGCGCGGGCGATGAACTGGGCGCATGGCCGTCAGGCCGCCGAGGAAGACGCCCCCGACAAGGTGCCCGACAAGGACATTCGCCGGCAGGGTTTCAGCGAGGAACTCTCCGCCCAGCAGCAGCGTGAACTTGCACGCTTCTTCAACTCCGCGCGGCGCGGCAAGGAATCCGAGCACGAGGATGCATGCCGGGAGATCGTCAAGGGAATTCTGCGCGGCGTGTCGTTGAGCGAGATCGACAGTCGCAGCGATCTTTGATTGTCATGCGCGCGGGCTGAGAGGGTGTAGACAAAAATAATTGAGCTGCTATTTGTATACCAGTCTACAACTGAGCTGGTGTGCGCTGATGTCGAAAGCTGGTCGTCCCCCCAAGATTCACGAGGCGGAGCAAGCGGTATTGCGTCAAATTGTCACGGATCGCCCGACCTCCACGCTGTCAGAGATTGCCCGGGAACTCGCGGCACGGACGGGAATCGAGGCTCATGAAGCAACGATTCGCAAGTCCTTGCGGGAGGCGGGCGTCACGCGCCTCCGGGGCGAGAGTGGTCTCGAGGCGCAAGCGCGCGCAACGCCGCGTCGGTATGGGTATACGGATGCGCATCGTCGCCACGACCCCGACCAAAGCTACCCAAGTTGTCTGACCGATGCGGAGTGGGACTTGGTCGCCGCTCTCTTTGAGATGCCGGGCGGGCGGGGTCAACCGCCCCGCGTGTCGCGCCGGAGCATCCTGGAGGCGTGTTGCTACGTGGTGCGCACGGGGTGCGCGTGGCGGATGCTGCCGCACGATTTCGCGCCTTGGCAGAATGTCTACAAGACGTTTCGCCGTTGGAGTGCGGCTGGGAAGTTTGAGCAGATGCATGATCGACTGCGGGGGCAATGGCGCGAACGCGAGGGGCGTGAGATCGCGCCGACGGCGGCGGTGCTGGATGCGCAATCGACCCGCGGCTCGCCGCAGGGTGGACCGAGCGGCTTTGATGCGGGCAAGCAGGTCAAGGGGCGCAAGCGCAGCCTGGTGGTCGATACCTTGGGGTTCGTGTTGGCGGTGAGCGTGGTCGCGGCCAATCTTCAGGACCGCGATGCCGCCTCGGGCGCCGTCGCTGACGCGGCCGCCAAGTACCCCCAGATCAACACGCTGTTTGTCGATAGCGCCTACGCCGGTCAATTTGCCCAAACCACCGAGCAGACCCACGCGATCCGCGTGGAAGTCGTGCGCCATCCAGCCAACAAAAGCGTTGGCTCCTGGCACGTGGACGGGGCGCCTGACCGAGTGGTGATCGCCAACGCCGACGGCTTCGTTCCGCTGCCGAAGCGCTGGGTTGTCGAGCGCACCCATGCGTGGAATGAGCGTGCCCGTCGATTGATCATGCATCATGACCGTCTGCCAGCGGTCTCCGAAACCTGGGTTTGGCTGGCGGAGGCGCGCATCCTGCTGCGGCGGTTGACCACAACGGTTTGATTTTGTCTACACCCTCTTAGGAACCGTCCATCAACAACTTCCCCTTATCGGCGTCGCCCGCAAGCGGGCTCCTACGGGGCGCGTCACTGCCATTGAGTTAAGCCGTTCGTGGTGAGGCCCTCGAACCATGAACGGCTTAACGTTCAGAGGCTTAGGATTTTTCGTCCGCCCTTCGACAAGCTCAGGGCGAACGGAAAATCCTTAACTTAATGGCAGTGACGAGGCGCGTAGGAGCCCGCTTGCGGGCGACTTGGCCGTCGGTTTCAGCGATTCGGGAAATCATTGCTGGACGGTTCTTAGCCGCAGCCAGGCATCCAGCCAAGCCTGGAGCGGAACGCAGCGCGGCGGGTCTCCGTCGAAGATTTCTCTCAGACTGCCGAACCCGGCGTCGCGCAGATGATCGGACAGGGGCGCGATCAGCGCCAAATACCCGCGCGAAGCCCCCGATTCGCAGGATCGCCGACGGCGGATGCGGCAGGTTCGGCGCCCATGCTCTCGGCGTAAGAGCTAAGCCGAAGGGCTGCTCGGAACGCTGAGCGAAGGTCGCGACCTCATTCGCCCCGGCATCCGTCGCCTCCCGTTGTCCGAGAGAAGCGAGATAGCGCAAAATCCAATGCAGATAGGTCTGCTCGGTACGAATCACATAGCCCCACGCGCGCAGAGAACGAGTCACCCGCTCCAGAAGCGGGTCATGCGTCTGGCGAATCGACGCGAGCGATGGGGCATCCATCGGCGCCACGACTTGACCACCGGGCAGGGCAATCGCATCAAGCGCTGCTAACATTAGCGGGTACCGATGTATCAGCGTCGCCCTTCCTCTGAGGCGACTCGAAGAGCAATTTCGACAGGTAGGACTCGTCCCAACCGGCTTTCAAGCGTTTGTTCTGGATGCCGAGCTTGGTGCCGTCATTCTTGAGGCGCGAGAGGGCGAGGTGACGCAGGACGGCAAGATTCTCGCGCGCCACCGGATCGCGGACACGGCACTCATCCTCACGAAAGGCGATATCGAGATTCCAATGCAACCCGTTTTCGATGCCCCAGTGACCGCGTACTGCGTGGGCAAAGCGCGCGGCGCTGGTGCCGATGCTGCCAATGAAATAGCGGGTCTCGACCGAGACCTTGCCGGCGACCTCACGGCGCGATTCAACCATGCCGATCATGTTCATTGCCTCCCACGAGGCGCTGTGCGGCACGCCGGAAAGATCGCCCAAGGTTTGGTAGCGACGGGTTTCGAGACGACCATGCCCTCGCTCGACGGTTTCGAGGAATGCCGAATCGACACCGGCGTAGCCTCTGGCGTCGGCGTCGATGAACGCCTCCTCGACCTCGGCGGCCAGCGTTTCCTGGTTGCCTTTGAGCGCGAGCACATAGTCCCCTCCCTGGTGGATGATCTGCGCGGCAATCTTGGTCTGGCAGCCCATGGCGTCGATGGTGACGATGCAGCCCTCCAGCTTCAGCCACTCCAGCAGACGTGGAATGGCCGTGATCTCATTGGATTTGGCGTCGGTGGCGACCTGTCCGAGCACCACCCGATTGGCCGTCGCCCAGGCACTGACCAGGTGCAACGCCGCCAAGCCCTTGCCGCGGCTGTGGGAGCGGCGCAGGGTCTTGCCATCGACGGCAATGATCTCTTCGGGGATCAGTTCGGCCACCGACGCGCTCCATTGGCGAAAGCAGGCGGCAAACTGTGCGGGATCGATGAGCGCAAACACCCGCCCGAAGGTGTCGTGCGACGGAATGCCCGCGGGCAGTTTCAGAAACGTGCGCAGCCACGCCTCCTTGGCCTGTCCGAACGTCTCGACACCCACCCAACCGTCGGCGCCACTGAAGGACGCCGCGATGGTGATCACGATCATCTCACTTAAGAGGTGCCGTCGTTGGATCGCGCTGCGCGGCTCGTCCAGCGGGGCAAAATGGTGCGCAATCGATCGCTCCACACTCAAGTCGCACATCGGCGAGATCTCCCCAAGATTCTAAAGACTCAAATCATTGGGGCCGCAGTACGGATTGTCTAACAGTATGCGCTAATGCGTTGATGCGATTGCCCTGGTTAAAGAGCGGACCCCGCAGACAGCGCGGTGCTCATTCTGCAATGCCGTGCCAGCGGGTCCGCTTAACCGATTCGTTAGGCCCACAGAGGTCTCCCTCATGAGAACATTCGAAGACATCAAGACGGAAATCGAAGCCCTTCCTCATCGCGAGTACATGAAGCTATTGCACTGGTTTTCAGAGCATGACTGGAACGCATGGGACGAAGAAATAGAAAGAGATTCTGCCGCTGGAAAATTGGATTTTCTAATAAGGGAGGCTCTTGAAGAAAAAACAAGAGGAAATCTCGGTCAGATTTAATGCACAAGACTACGGCTCGGTTTTGGACGTGTTTCTATTCCTTGCCGGAACAAGTTCAGCAACTTGCACGCAAGAATTATGAGCTGCTGAAAGAAAATCCACGTCATCCATCTCTGCGTTTCAAGAAATTCGGGAAATTATGGTCAGCTCGGGTTGGAGGCAATCACCGTGCACTTGCCATGGAGGATGAAGATGGATACGTGTGGGTCTGGATAGGTACCCATGAAGAATATGATCGTTTGATTAATGGTTGATTGGCCTAACACGTCGGTCAAGCCGAGGCGCGGGAGGCGTCGCAGCTCATTCTTCACACTTATTCCACGCGCCCGGCTTACCTTGGGCGTTAGGTGGACGCCTTTGGCGCTAAGATAGCAAGGATATGAAATAAAGAATGGCAAATGATACTCACAAAACAAAAGTGTGTCTAAGAATCGCAAATGAATCAGAGTTTGAAAAGTTTAAAACTGATTTACAAGAAGCCTTTAAAATATCGGCCGAAAAAGAGTTCGGGCACAAATTAGATGAACCAATTCCTTCTGATTCAGATATAGAAGCGGCATTTAAATCTGCTGGTGCCATAGTATATCAAGTTCTTAAAAATGAAAAAATCGTAGGAGGTGCCATTGTATCAATTGATGAAGTAATTCAACATAATAAACTATTGCTCTTTTTTATAAAAACAAGTTGTCATGATCAAGGCATTGGACATGAAGCATGGAAATCAATTGAAGAAAAACATCCTAAAACAAAATCTTGGGAAACCGTTACGCCATATTTTGAAAAAAGAAATATTCATTTTTATGTTAATAAATGTGGTTTTAAAATAGTGGAATACTATAACAAATATCATCCTGATCCAAATAAAAAACAAAGTAACGATTCAGATGAAGATATGTTTAAATTTGAAAAACGAATGAGCAATAAATGAATAAAAGGGTAGAGTAGAGAGCAGGCATCCGGCGTCCGTAGATCCGGCCTATCTGTTTCCGCCCCTTTCGTTTGGCGGTGCCTCACTAGCCGAGTCGTCGCCACAGGATGCCAGCCCTCCCTCATCAAACCGTGCATACGGTTCTCCCGTACACGGCTTTCCGATGCGCTTCACGCCGAGGCATGCGCCGATGTCCAGCCTGCCGTGTGGGGCAGCTTGAACAGTCCGAGGGCGTCGCGGAGGTGGGCAGAGGAGAAGCGCTCATACCCGCGCGTGCGCGTGCGCACGTGATGGCGTCGCCGCAGTTGGGTACGCCCCCGTTCCTCCGTGAACCACCGAATGCGTCCGAACACCTTGGTGCAGTTACCGTCATGGAAATAGCCCGACCAGCCGCGTAGAACCTGATTGACTTCCTCGATCATGCGCGGCATCGGCACCGGGGTTCGGCGCCGAGCGGTGAGTTCCTTGAGACGCGCCTTGATCCGTTGCTCGGCGCGCTTGCTTGGCTCGACATTGGGGTAGCCCTTGCCGGTTCGCCGGCTGCGTGCCCATTTGATGCTGAAGCCCAGAAAGTTGAACGCCTGTTCGCGGGCGTCGACCACGTGGGTCTTGTCCCGGTTGAGCGTCAGTTCCAAGCGTTCCAGCACGGTTTCGAGCACGGTCATGGCCGGTTGGCTGTCGCCGCGACACAAGATCACGGCATCATCGGCGTCGCGCACCAAACGTGCGCCCAATCGCCGCTCCACGTCGTGCCGCTCCCAGATCCGGTCCAACAGATGCAGGTAGAGGTTGGCCAACAGCGGAGAAATGACCCCGCCTTGCGGCGTCCCCTTGCGGTTCCCCTTGCCGCCACTCGGGCGTCGCTGCCTTCTTGCGTAGCATGGAGACCGTGCTATCATGTGCCCATGATTGAATCGTTTCATGATCGGGCTACTGAGGACATCTTCAACGGTGTCAATTCGAAAGTCACTAGGAAAATCTGTCCAGAAAAGCTCTGGAAAATTGCCAGGCGGAAGCTCGATCAACTCGATTCAGTACAGTCGCTCGAAGAACTGAAGGTTCCGCTTGGTAATCGCCTTGAGGCGCTTGCGGGAAATCGGAAAGGTCAGTACAGCATTCGTATCAACGAGCAGTACAGAATCTGCTTCGTCTGGGGCGAATCCGGTCCGGACGAAGTCGAGGTTACCGATTATCACTAGAGGTATCGAATATGGTTCGAATTCCAACGCAAAGGGCACCTACTCATCCCGGAGAAATGCTTCGGGAGGAGTTCCTCGTGCCTATGAATATTAGTCAACGTGATTTGGCTGATGCCATTCATGTTCCGTATCAGCGAGTAAATGAGCTCGTTAATCAAAAGCGCGGTATCACTCCAAGTACTGCGCTTCGGTTGGCAAAGTTTTTCGGGGTTTCCGCGGATTTTTGGCTGAATCTTCAGGTTCGGTGGGATCTTTTTCGAGTTCAAGCCACTGAGGCAGAAGAGTTGGCCTCGATTGAGGATTATCTTCATCTGCAAAAAATGGCCTAACGAATAAGGTTAGGCAGCAGTAACGGAGGCGACATGAATGTGAGTTTATTTCGCTATGCTTTTGTGCTGATCCTGCTCTCGCTCGTCGGTGGCTTCTTCATTCCTGCCATGGCTGTTCCACGGCTTGGACTCTCCGCACATACCATTGGCGCTCTTGGCGGTGTCCTGCTCATTGCGATTGGTGCCATCTGGCAGCACTTTCATCTTTCCAATACGCAGGGCGCATGGCTCAAGTGGTCGTGGCTTTATTCAAGCTACATCAATTGGTTTGCGTGTATCGTCGGCGCGTTTCTTGGCGCGGGCAAAATGACACCTATTGCATCCGCTGGTCTCGTCGGTAGCGGCAAAGTAGAGGCACTGGTTTCCGCTCTTTTTGTAAGCGTTGCTATTGCGTCATTAATCGCTGTAGCCCTCTCGCTGTGGGGTTTGCGTCGTGCCTCATAACGCAGTGCTGCCCAAATCGGGGATACCTAAGGAACGGACCACGTTAATTGCCTAACCAGGTGCTCCAGCCGAAGCAGGTTTCGCTCTCGCTCAAACGGCTCGGCTGAGTTTGTCGTTGTGCTGCATCACTACAATTTTTAAAAAAGGAGGCAAATCATGAATTGGGCGTCAACCATCAATAATCCTTTCTTGAAAAACCTTCCCTTTAAGATTGAGCTTGATAAGTGGGGCAAGATACTCATGAGTCCTGCAAGCAATAATCATGGAAGTCTTCAATTTGAAACTGGCGTTAAAATTAGAGATGCCAAAAAAGGCAAGGGTAAAGTCATTACCGAATGCTCAATTCAAACCAGCCTCTAAAAGCTAAAATTTCTGGTATCCGTTTATCCGTAATCAGCGTCGAATGGTGAACAAGATGGAATGGGCAAGCGTCGTTAACGATCCTTATCTAAAAAATCTCCCGTTCAAGATTGAACTCAATAAATGGGGGAAAATTTTGATGAGCCCTGCCAGCAATAAACATGGAAGTCTTCAGTATGAGGTGGGTTCGTCGATCGACAGAAAAAAAGGCAATGGCAAGATTATTATGGAGTGCTCGATTAGAACAAGCGATGGCGTAAAGGTTGCTGACGTTGCTTGGGCTTCAGATGCCTTTATCGAGAAATTTGGGTACGACACGCCTTACAATAAAGCTCCCGAGATCTGTGTCGAGATCACTTCTCCTTCAAATTCAAATGCTGAAATGGAGGAAAAGATTCAACTCTATCTCGCTAAGGGGGCGAAAGAAGTCTGGATCGTCGACGAAAACGGCGTCATCTCGTATTTCTCGCATGAGGGCTCAATTCCGGAAAGCAGAGAAATGCAAGGCTAATCGCCTATTCGCCGCCAGGCATCCAGCGTGCAGGCAACCGACCAGGCCTGGAGCGGGGCGCCGCGCGGTTGGTGCGGCGGGTCGCCGTCGAAGATTTCGCTCAGGCTGCCGAGCCCGGCGTCGCGCAGATGGTCGGACAGGGGTGTTAGCCGCGAGCGGGCCAGGTTGGCGTCGCCGGTGACGCGGTATTCGGCCAGCGCGTAGTGACCGAGCAGCCAGCACCAGACGGTCCCCTGATGATAGGCGCCGTCGCGTTCGCGGATGCCGCCTCGATACCGTCCCCGATACTCCGGCTCACCGGGGGCGAGCGAGCGCAAACCATAAGAGGTCAATAGGATTTGTCCGCAGCCGTCCACCACCCGCGCCTGATCGGCACGCGCGAGCGGCGAGGCGTGCAGGCTGACGGCCAGGATCTGGTTCGGGCGCACGCTTGCGTCAGCGCCCGCGGGACCGTCGAGCAGATCGAGCAAACCCTCGCCATCGGCCCGGAGATAGCGCTGAAAACCCGCTGCGACCCGCTCGGCGAGTTCGGCATAACGGCTTGGATCCCGGCCCAGCCGTGCGGCGAAATCGCGCATGACGATCAGCGCGTTGTACCAAAGCGCATTGATCTCGACCGGTTTGCCGATGCGCGGCGTCACCACCCAATCGTCCACTTTGGCATCCATCCAGGTGAGTTGAATGCCCGGCTCCCCGGCCTGGATCAGCCCGTCGGTCGGGTCCATGCGGATGCCGTGGCGGGTGCCGGCGCAATAGGCGTCGACGATGCTTTCCAGAACCGGGAAGGCGGCGGTCAATGACGCCGTGTCCTCCGTCGCTTCGACATAGGCCCGCCAGGCATCCAGATACCAGAGCGCCGCGTCCACGCTGTTATAGGCGGGTGTCTCGCCCGCGCCAGGGAAGCAGTTGGGCAGCATGCCGGCGTCGACGAAGCGGGCGAAGGTCAGCAGGATGCGCCGCGCGCTGGCGGGACGGCCGGTGGCCAGCGCGAGGCCGGGCAGGGCGATCATGGTGTCGCGGCCCCAGTCGCCGAACCAGGGATAGCCGGCGATCGCCGACTCGCCATCTGGAACCTCCGCCAGCGGTCGCGCGAAGAGAAAGGCGTCGGCGGCGAGAATGAGTTGCCGGATCCAGTCCGGCGCGTCGGCGAACGCCGGGTGAGCGGTCCGGGCCTGTTCCAACAGTTGTCGGTCGCGTGTCTGCTGTCGGTCATGACTTCGGGGCGGGCGAATCCGACCCCAGCCATCGCGATGGAAGGGGAGGGCGGTGTCCCGCTCGTCGACGGGCGGAATGTCCGTCCCTCTGTTGATCTCAGCGCTGAGACCGACCCACTCGCCAAGCGGCAGATCCAGCAGGGCAACGCCGGCGCGCAGATGGTTGTCGCGATCCTCCAGACCGCGTTCGCGTTCGACGGGCAGGTCGAAGTTCTCGATCCAGACCGGATCGGCCCGGATGCCGCCGCCATGGGCCTGAATCTCCAGCGCGAACCAATCCGCGTGCACGACGCGCAGCCGGTCGCCCGCGACACGGCAATCGGGCTGAATCCGGTCGCCGTCGGTGACGCCATGATGATCGCGGGCGTTGACGAGCAGGTCGACCTGGAGTCGCAACGGACGCTCGCCGCCGCCGCTGAGTAAGCGCCAGGCCAGATGGACCTGATCGGTTCCCTGATCCATCCAGAGGCGTTGTTCCAGACGCCGGTTGCCGATGGCGAATTGCCAGACCGGCAGACGACCGTCGAGCCGGAAGGATTCGAGATGGCGGTCGCCGCGCGGGGAGAGGGTGCCATCGGACCAGCGGTTGGTAAACAGCGGCCAGGTCCGGTCGCCGTCCAGCAGCGTCGCGTCGGCCTTGGCGAATACCAGAAATCGGCCCAGCGGCGGCGACAGGGGCGCGATCAGCAGACCGTGATAGCGTCGCGTGAGCGTGCCCGCGACGGTTCCGGACGCATAGGCGCCGCGCCCGTTGGTCAGCCACCACTCGCGCCGCTCGGCCTGATCGAGTTGACCGCAGATCTCGCGGCCGAACCGGATCGACTGCGGAAGTTGGCTCAAGGTCTTCGCGATGGTCATCCGTGCGTCGAGTCTCCCGCGTCTTGTTCTTTGGCGAGAATCTCCAGGTAACGTTCCAGTCCCTCGATCAGACGCGCCTCCATGAAGATCAGCCAGGGGCCAGTCTCGCTGTGGGCGTGGCGGGCTTCGAGTGCGTCGACATAGTCCGGGCGCTGCTCCGGCGCGATGACGAGCGGCGGGTATCCCGCCTGGAGCAGGATCAGATTCATCAGCAGGCGCGCCGTGCGTCCATTGCCGTCCGAGAAGGGATGGATGGCGGCCAGCCGGAAATGGGCCTCGAAGGCCGTCTCGGGATTGGGCGCGGCCGACGCGAGCCAATGGGCGAAATCGCCCATGCGCGCGGGGATCTCCGCCGGCGCGGGCAAGACGGCCAATGAGCCGGAGATCATCCGCTGCCGCTGGCTGTAGCGGCCCGCCTCGTCCCGGTCGCTGCGTCCGAGAACCAAGGCATGGATCTGGCGGATGTCCAGTTCATAAACGGGTGTCCCGCGTTGGGCCAACTCGCGCACGAACCGCCAGGCATCGCGATGATCGATCGCCTCCAGGTGATCCTTGAGCGGTTTGCCCCGCACCGTGATCCCCTGCTCCAGCACCAGTGCCGTTTCGGAGCGGGTGAGGGTGTTGCCTTCGATGGCGTTCGAGGTGTAGGTCAACTCGACCTCGTACCAGGCCGCCAGGGTGTCGAGCGCACCCTTGGAGAGCGGGCGCAGGCGGTCCAGGCGCTGCTTCAACGACCGCACGACGTCCGGATGGGGCAGGGCGGGGATGGGTGATTGGCGGTCCATGGGGTCTAGGCCGTCCTGTTTCGGATTCGCGACACAGCCACGAAGAGTCTCAATCCAGACCGGGAATGGCCGCCCGATGCAGGAACGCCCTGACGGCGGCAATGAATGCCTCCGGGGATTCTTCCTGCGGAAGATGCCCGCAATCGGGGATGACCTCCAGCGTGGCCTGCGGGATGTCGGCGGCCAGGCGTCGGCTTTCCTCGGGCTTGACCGCCCGATCATACGCGCCGGTCACGACGAGGACAGGGACGGCCAGGGTCGGCAGACGCGACTCCAGCCCCAGATGCCGCGTGGTCAGAAACAGCTCGAAGAACGCCTGGTCCCAGGGGCCGATCATGAAATCGGCCCTGTAAGCGGCGAGTTCTTCGTCCGAAAAACGCTCCTGTCGGAACCAGAATTTACGCAGCGCCTTGTCATAAAGTGTCGCGATCATGAACTTCATTAGACGCGAAAACACCGGCCGCGCCGCCTTCATGACCGCCAGCATGGGGCCAGGAACCTCGCTGGTCGCATAGCCGCTGTAGATCATGGCGCCGACCAGCACCAGACCCTGAACCGTCGCGGGATGGCGCAATGCCGTCAGGAGGGCGACGGTGCCGCCGGTCGAGTTGCCGATCAGGATCGCGCGCTCGAATCCCAGTTGGCCGATCAGCGCGGCCACCAGATCGCTCTGCGCCTCCGCGCTGTAGCGCGCGCCGCCGCCGTCGCGCGGGAGCGGGCGCGAGGTTAGGCCGAAAACCGGGCGGTCGAACGCGACCACTGTCGCCTGCTCGGCCAGCGGTTCCATGACCCGTCTCCAGGAGCGTAAACTCAGGAAACTACCATGCAGCAGCAGGATCAGCGTCGGGCCGGTGCCGGCGCGTTTGTAATGGACCCGGAACCCATTGCAGTCCAGAAACTGGCTGTCGGCGTCGGCGAGTCGATTCTGTAAGGCGGCGAATGTATCCATGAGGGAGCGGAATGCCTGCGGTCGATTCAGTGGTAAGACGATGTCCTTGCCCGCCTCGCCCCGTTCGAGCAATGCCGAGAGGTTGGGCCTTGGCCGGGGCGACTTGTATCCTGTTCCAGGTTCGGTCTCGATCTGACGATGGTCGGATTCTAGTCGATCCGCTCGAATGCGCGACAGCCCTACGGAATTGGATTGACCTGTCGAATGAACTGGACACCGTCGAGGATTTGACCTGATGACCGCGTTTTACCGACTCATCGCCTCGCAAGAGACCTGGATCGAGGGCGAAGCCCTGCGCCAGTTGGAGCAGACCGCCGCGCTGCCGGGCATGCGCGCGGCGGTCGGTCTGCCCGATTTGCATCCCGGCAAGGGCTATCCGATCGGCGCGGCCTTTCTGAGCGAGCGGATCTATCCGGCCCTGGTCGGTAACGACATCGGTTGCGGCATGGCGCTGTGGCAGACCGATCTGCCGACGCGCAAGTTCAAGCCCGCGCGGGCCGCCGAGCGTTTGCAGGGGCTCGAAGGTCCCTGGGACGGCGACCTCGCCGCCTGGCGGGCCGCGCGGGATCTGGCGCCGACCGACTTCGATACCGCGCTTGGCACCATCGGCGGCGGCAACCACTTCGCCGAGCTCCAGGCGGTCGAGACGGTGCTGGACGCGACGGCCTTCGCCGGGCTGGAACTGGATTCGGACCGCGTGCTGCTGCTGGTGCATTCGGGCTCGCGCGGGCTGGGCGAGGCGATCCTGCGCGGGGCGATCGACAGCCAGGGCCACCAGGGGCTCGACCCGGAGGCGCCGCCGGCGCGCGACTATCTCGGACGCCACGATCAGGCGCTGCGCTGGGCCGATGCCAATCGGAGGCTGATCGCCGAACGCCTCCTCGACGCCCTGGGGGCGGACGCCGAGCGTCGGCTCGATGTCTGGCACAATCTGGTGCAGCCGGTCGACTGGCACGGCGAGCGTCTCTGGCTGCACCGCAAGGGGGCCGCGCCCGCCGATCGCGGACCGGTCGTGATCCCCGGCTCGCGCGGCAGCCTTTCCTATCTGGTCCAGCCGAGCGCCGAGAGCGACCTGAGCCTGCGTTCGCTCGCCCATGGCGCCGGGCGCAAATGGAAACGCGGCGAGGCGCGCGGCCGTCTGAGCGCCCGCCAGCGTCCGGAGGATCTGCGTACCACCGCGCTCGGCGGACAGGTGATCTGCGAGGACAAGGAATTGCTCTACGACGAGGCCCCGGAGAGCTACAAGGGCATCGAACGCGTCATCGCGGATCTGGTCGAGGCCGGGCTCTGCACGGTCATCGCCACCCTGCGCCCGGTCTTGACCTACAAGATGCGCCAGTCGGCCCACCGACAGTCCGGCGCCCGCAAGATCGATCGGCGCCGGTCATGAATGCGCCAACCCTCTGGCTGCAAGTCTCCGCCGGGCGCTGTCCGGCCGAGTGCGAATGGGTGGTGGGGCATCTGGTTCCCGTGTTGATCCGTGACCTGGCGGCGCGCGGGCTGACTCTGGAGGAACTCGACCGCACGCCTGGCGGGCAGGCGGGCGATGCCCGCTCCATCCTGCTGCGGGTGACCGGCCCCGAGGCCCCGACCCGGATCGCGGACTGGCTGGGCACCGTCCAGTGGATCGGCCAGAGCCCCTATCGCCCGCGTCACCCACGCAAGAATTGGTTCGTCAGCGTCGCCGCCTTCCGCGAGCCTGCCGCCGAGGTCTGGAACGAACGGGAACTGCGGATCGAGACCCTGCGCGCCAGCGGCCCCGGCGGTCAGCATGTCAACCGCACCGAGAGCGCGGTGCGCGTCACCCATCTGCCCACCGGCCTGAGCGCCTCGGCCCTGGAAGAACGCTCGCAGCACCTCAATCGCCGGCTCGCGCTGGCCCGCCTGGCGCAACGCTTCGAGGAACGCGCGGACACTCAGACCCAGGCCGCCGACACCGCCCGTTGGCGCCAACACACCACGCTGATCCGCGGCAACCCGGTGCGGGTCTATCGCGGGATCGACTGGACGCGCGAACGCTGAGCCTTCGGTTTGCGATAGGTGATGTCGCGAACCCTTGCCGCGTCTCATATCCTGACATTGCATCCATTCATGGTTCGACCCTTCGACGGGCTCAGGACTCACCACGAACGGCTTCAGGCGGGGCGAATGGTATGGGCGTTTCCGGAAATCGCCTAAAACTCCTCCCACTGATCGTCCTCACCGACGGGTGCCGCAAGGGGTTTGACCGTCTTGAGCTGCGCGCGGCCCGGTCTGGCCGATGTCGCTGGAGCATTGCGCGCAACGGTTTTCGGTTGACGGATGTTGTTGTTACGCGCGGGCAGCCGGGCTGACTCGCGCGGATGCGCGCCGCCATGACCATCGACCTTGAACATCGCGACGGCCTGAGAGAGCACGCGCGTCTGATCCTCCAGACTCTCGGCGGCGGCGGCGGCTTCTTCCACCAGCGCGGCGTTCTGCTGGGTCACTTCGTCCATCTGGGCGACCGCCTGGGTCACCTGCTCGATGCCGGTGCTCTGCTCGCGCGAGGCTTGAGTGATCTCGTCGACCAGTGTGACGACCTGCCGGAAGCCGGTGACGATTTCGTCCATGGTGCCGCCGGTCTGACTCGCGAGTTTCGCGCCGTCCTCGACCTTGGCGACCGAGTCGGTGATCAGTCCCTTGATCTCCTTGGCGGCCTGGGCGCTGCGCTGCGCGAGGTTGCGCACCTCGGCGGCGACCACCGCGAACCCCCGGCCCTGTTCGCCGGCGCGCGCCGCCTCGACCGCCGCGTTGAGCGCCAGGATGTTGGTCTGAAAGGCGATGCCGTCGATCACGCTGATGATGTCGGCGATCTTTTTGCTGGACTCCTGGATCGCGCCCATGGTGCCCACGACCTGGTGTACCATCTCGCCGCCGCGCGCGGCGACCGCGTTGGCGGTCTGCGCCAGTTGGTTGGCCTGATTGGCGTTCTGGGCGTTCTGTCGGACCGTGGCGTTGAGCTGCTCCATGGAACTGGCGGTCTCTTCCAGGCTGGCGGCCTGTTCCTCGGTGCGCCCCGAGAGATCGGCGTTGCCGGCGGCAATCTCGCTGGCGGCGCTGCCGATCGATTCGGATGCCTCCAGGATGCGCCCGATGACCTCGCGCAGACGCTCTACCGTGAGGTTGGTGTCGTCCTTGAGCTGCCCGAAGGTGCCCGCGTAGTCGGCCTCCATGCTTTGAGTGAGGTCGCCCTGGGCAATGGCGTTGAGTACATGCGCCACATCCGTCAGACCAGCCGCGACAATCTCCACCAGCCGGTTGAGTCCCTCGGCCAGTTGCAGGAAGAAACCGTCCTTGCCCGCCAGCTCGATCCGGCGCGTGAAGTCGCCGCTGGCCGCCGCCTCGACGATGCCGGCGATCTCGCGCTCGGCCGTCACCTCGGCGGTACGGTCCGCCCATTGGGTCACGCGTCCGCAATAGATCCCCGTTCCATCCTGTACCGGACTGGCGATCAGGTGCAGATTGCGCCCGGCGAGGACCATCTCGACCGTGCAGGTTCCCGACAATTCCGACCGGTAGATCGCGCGCGCCTGTTCGTCCTCGAAATACTCGGCCAAGGATCCCCCCAGCATGCGATTGACGTCGAATCCCGGACAGCGGCGCGCGATCTCGGGCGCCATGCCTTGCCAGAGCGCCTGGGCGGCGGAGTTGATATAGATGAGACGATTCCTGTCGTCGGAGATCGTGGCCGGAAGCGTCAGGCTGTCGAGACCGGAACGGACGCGCAGATTCTCCCGCGCGATCCGCCGGGCCTCCTGAATGTCATAGTCCAGCCGGGCCTGAACCGACTTGACGGCCAGCAGCATCTCGCCCAGTTCGTCCTGATGGATGGCTGCGATACGGGTGGTGTAATCGCCGTTGGAAATCGCCTCCAGATGACCGAGCGTGACCTTCAGCGGCACCGTGATCTTGCGCACCAGCCAGAAACCGAGCAACGTACCCACGATAACCGCCAGCAGCGAGAACCCGATCGCCGCGCGCTCGGCCTGGACGGCGGAGGCCATGAAGGCGTCGCGTTCGAGTTGGGAGTCCTGCCTGACCTGCTTGAGGCCATCCATGATCAGAATTCGATAGGCACGCCAGATGGCGTTGTCTTGCTCGTTATAGACCTGTTTGGCGTCAGCCATCTCTCCCGCGTCCAGGCGCCGAAGAACCTGAGCCTGGGCATCGACATGCCGCTGTCGTCCTTCGGCGATGGCGTCCAGTCGTTGCTTTGCGTTGGCGTCGCCGGCCGAGACGCGCCGCGCATCGTCCAGCGCCTTGGCGAAGACGATCCCGGACTTGCCGACGTTGTCGCGCGCCTGTTTATCCGTGGGTTCGGTCAGGAGATAGCGCATGGCGGCGACCATCTGGAGACCGTGACCATACATGTCGTTATAGGCCTCCTCTAGCACCTGGGTCTGCTCCGAGATCCGCCGCACTTGATCGCTCGCCTGACGCAGACCGAATAGCGAAAATCCCGCCGCCAGGATAAACAGCAGTGAAATCAGGACGAGACCGCCCGGCAACGCCCGGCTGATGGCGATATCGTTGAGGCGACTCATGAACCTGGACAACCAGGGCTGTGCCGGTTTGCCCGCCCGTAGCCGCTCGTAAATGGCCTCCGCCGCCGCGATCTGCTCGCGCGTCGGCTTGCGTCGCACCGAGATATAGCCGGTCACGGCCCCATTTTCGCGCAGCGGCGAGACATTCGCCTCGACCCAGTAGAAATCGCCATTCTTGCAGCGATTCTTGACGAGCCCGGTCCAGGGACGCCCGGTCTTGACGGTTTTCCACAGATCCTCGAAGGCCGCCGCCGGCATGTCGGGATGGCGGACGAGGTTATGCGGCGCGCCGAGCAACTCCTCCTTACTGAAACCGCTGATGTCCAGGAAATCGCGATTGAAATGGGTGATCCGACCCTTCAGGTCGGTACTGGAGACAATCAGCTGATCGTCCAGCATCAGGTGTTCGGTATCGGTGACGGGCAGATTGGTGCGCATGATTCGGAGCCTTCTCGGTAGGGTCGTCCTGAACGGAGCGAGAGTGTTGCGTGCATCGCAAGCCCGCTATGATATATCCATGCCACTTTCCATGGTTCGGGGATTTATCTATGAGTGGAGCGAACTTCATCACGGGAGAGGCAAGGGGGATAAGGGGCAAGGCGCAAGGGGCAAGGGTTCGTACCTGAAGCAGTTTGTCTTGAGGCTGAAACTGTTCGCGCCGAGCCCGGATTTCCCGTTCGTCCTGAGGTTCTCGAAGGACGAACGGGAAATCCGGGCTCGGCGCGCGAAGCCGTTCGTGGTTCGAGGGCCTCACCACGAACGGCTTCAGGCAGGGGCGTCGGTTCGTCGGGCGGTTAGGCGATTGTGCAGCCAAACGCTCGGAGGATTTCCTGTTTTCTCATGACACAGCAAAGCGTTATCGCGAAAACGCCCCTTGCCCCTACAACCGCCCAGGCAGGGCAAGCAGAAACCGACCCGCATTGGCGAGTTGGCGGCGTAGCAGCATCCAGTTTTCCTTGCGGCGACGCTCGTCCTGACAGCGCAACAGCCGCGCGCGCTGCGCGCGGTCCATCTGGTCAAGCAGCGCGGCCCAGAGCGTATCCTCGACGTTGTAGACCCGTCCCTCGGCCAGGCAGACCGGGATCACGCTGGCGATCGGCACCTCCAGGTCGGTTGCGAGCGCGGTCACTGCGGCCTGGATGCTCATCGCCTTCAGGTTGCGCGTCTCTGTGAGGTCATAGGGCGGCTGCCATTCGCGCAGGGGGCGCAGACGGTCGATATGGGTGACCGCCACCAGCAGCGGCGGCGGGCGGCGTCCGACCCGCGCGGATTGCGCCGTGCGCAGCGCGTCCAGGGTCTGGCGCTCGGATTGCCGGTCGGGACGGTGTGCGGCGCTGACCCAGAGGATCAGGTCGGCCGTGTTCGCCGCCTCGTGCAGATTTTTGTACGCGAGCCTTTCCACGCCCGGCGCGTCGAGGATCAGGGCGATCTCCAGCCCTTCGCGTTCCAGACGGTAAGGCGTCAGCGCCCGCGTGGTGTCGGGCGCCAGATCGGTGGCCGCGCGCAGTTGTCCGAAGAGCGCGTTGACGAGACTCGACTTGCCGGCATTGGCGCGGCCCAGCACCAGAATCCGCAGCGGCTCGCCCGCCGGTCCAGAGCCGTCCTCGATCTCGGACTCGGCCGCGACGGCCAGATCCTTGACCGAGCCTGCGGTCGCCCGGCTGACGGGATCTCCGTCGGTCAGCAAGAGGCGTCCGCTGTAGAGGTCGATGGCGTAGCGTCCGACCTTGCGCGCATATTCCCGCAGCAGCCAGCGCGAGAGGTCTTTTTGGGCCATGGCATAGCCGCGTCCGCGCAGATGTTCCGAGACTTCGTTCAGCGCAGCGTGAGCCGGATTGATGACCCATTGTCCGGCCCGATAGAGTCCGAACAGCCGCTCCGCGAAGGGCTTCCAGCGATAGGCGCGGATGAGCGACCCGACCGTGAGACGATGACTGTAGGGGATATTTTCGGTGATGGTGTCGCGCAGGTCGCGACTGGCCCGCTCGACGATCAGCAACGCATGGGGCAGGGTCAGTTCCAGCAGCGGGCGGTCCACGTCGGGATGGAAATGGCCAGCGACCTTTTCCAGGGTGCGCTGGGCGAGCAACCCCAATTGCTGACCGTCGCCCAGCGGCCAGTCGTCCGGTTCGATGCTCCCGGCGAACGCCTCGACCAGCGCCCAGGCCGCGTCCGCGTCCGGGGGCCAGTCCGGGTTGGGTTGGGTCTGACCCGCCGCCAAACCGGTCTGCTCGCGCCGTCTCAGCCAGAACTGCATGCCGTAGCCCACCGCGCTGAAGACCACCAACGCGGCGAGCCAGACCAGCAGCGCGCCTTCCTGACGGAGCCAGAGCATCCCGAGCGGCAACAGCGCCAGGAAGGGCACCGTCCAGAGCAGCAGTGCCGCCAGCCACCAGCGATCGATCCGTTTGAAAAATGCGTTCATGTTCGTCCCGCGCGGATGCTGTCCCGTAAAATCTCCGAACCTCGCGACAGTTGCTCGGCGAAGACCTGACGTAACGCCCGCGCCTCGGTCGTCAGTCCCCGATTGCGATGATCGAAATACACGCCAGCCGCCTTGCCCAGCGCATAGGTCGTCGCCCCGCTGGCGCTCGCCCCCCAGACCGCGCCGACCGTTTGCCCGATGCCGGGCACGAGTTTGACCAGCGCCCGCCCCGCGACTCGCGCGCCATAGGCGACCCCGATGCCGGTCCCCAGCAGACCCAGGAATTCAGCGATCGCCCGGCGATCCCACGTCTGTTCATAGAGAACCGCCAGACTGTGCAGCATTTTAGCCTGGATCGCCGGCACGCCCATCAGATCGACCACCGGCAAGGCACCGATCCCGGCCGCCGTCAACGCATAGCCGACGATGTGCGGATGGGCCGCCCGCGCATAGACATCGCGAACCGCGGCGTCGCCGAGCAGAAGCGTCCGCAGACGCAACGTCGAAACCGTCTCGATCGCCTGCCACAGCGCCTCCAAACCATAGTCCGGAGGTTCGTAGCCATCCTCCGGCAAGGTCAGATCCACCGGCACCCAGGACACCGGCGCCGCGCCCGGCAGCTTGCCCGCCAGATCACGCTGCACCCGCAGGGCGCGGGCGAGATCGAGCGGAACCGACGCCGGCCAGGGCTCGCGCGCGAGCGGATAGGGCAGCGGATGGTCCGCCCCGCCATTGGAGTCGAGGGGATAGGCTTCATGCAGTCCGGTCTGGGCGACGATCAGCGGCCATTCGGGATGCCGCCGGCGCACCGCGCGCAGCACCTCGAAGACCGCCTCCTGATGGCTGTCGGTCGCCTTCATCACCCCCAACAGCAGATGCGCCCGGGACTCGCCGAAGCGCAGATCCTCCGCCGGATCGTAGTCCACCTCGCCCAGCCCGCGGGTGTCGAGAAAGCGCACCACCGGCGCCTCGGCCGGAAAATCATAAAAACGCAGGGTCGGGGTACAGGGCTGAAAGCCGTTGCCGATCTCGGCCTGTACGCTACCCGTGAGCGCGCGGACGATCGAAGTCTTGCCGGACTGGGTCTTGCCGATCAGCCAGATCACCGGCAGGGGATGGCGCAGATGGGCCTCGTCAAGCGCAAGCCCGAGCCTTGCGTCGTCCACGCGCGGATCCAGCAGCGCCTGACGCAGATCGCGCCAGCGATTCGGCCAGTTCTTCTCGTGGGGAGCGGACATGGAGCGGACCTCGGGAGTGCGGCATCCCGCCGATTGTATCGGGAGATGGGCAATCGGCCAGCAATTGAGAAAGAACGAACAAAACCCAGGACGCGCGCGTCCGTGGGCCTATGCGATAATCGACACTTATTTTTCGAGCAAAACTAAAAGAGAGGCCGCCGTCATGTCCAGGTTCCGCGTATTGCGATCCCTGCCCCAAGCCCTTGCTGGAGACTGGCCCGGTGGCATGGTCCGGATGCTCCTGACGGCAATGCTCCTGGGTCCACTGGTTCTGAGCGGCGGCGCCTGCGCCGCGCCCGAGCGCAGCGAACCCGAGATCGTCTCGCGGACCTACGCTTCACCCGAGTCACGCAGTCGAACCAGCATCGACGAGCGCGATCCGTCGGAAATCCTGTCCATGGCGCGCGAACTCTATCGCCAGGACAACCAGCCCCATCGGAATCCCCCCGGACTGCAACTTCAGTCCGCTAGCGCGCTGGTGGTCGACGAGCGCGGCAACCGCATCTACGCCAAAAACGCGCAGCAGATCAAACCCATCGCCTCCGTCACGAAATTGATGACGGCCATGGTGGTACTGGACGCTGGCGTCCCGCTGAGTACCCGGATCGGCATCATCGAGGACGACCGCGACCGTTTGCGCAACAGCAGTTCCCGACTCATGATCGGCAAGGCCAACCTGACGCGCGGCGAACTCCTGATGGTGGCCCTGATGTCCTCCGACAATCGCGCCGCCCACGCCCTGGGACGCACTACCTTCCGCGGCGGCACGCCGGCCTTTGTCAGCGCCATGAACCGCAAGGCCAAGTCGCTCGGGATGTACGATACTTATTTTGCCGACTCCAGCGGACTCAACGGACAGAATCGCTCTTCCGCGGAGGATCTGGTCAAGATGGTCAAAGCGGCCTCTACCTATCCCTTTATTCGTAAGACCACCTCCACCGGCGAAATGACGCTGCATCCCTTCGCCGACGGGCGGGCACTGCTGTACCGCAATACCAATTCGCTGGTCCGCAATCCCGACTGGAACGTGGAAATCAGCAAAACGGGCTTCATCAACGAGGCTGGACGCTGTCTCGTCATGCAAACCCGCATCGCCGACCGGCGGCTCTATATCGTGCTGCTCGACGGCTCTGGAAAACTGACCCCGTTGGGCGATTCCAATCGGGTACGGGACTGGCTCCTGAACGGGCAAAAGACCGCCGCGAGGTAATTCAAAGTGTACGACGGCGAACGCTTCAACAGCATTTCGCATCTTGTCGGCGCCGTTTTTGCCTTGATCGGCGCCACCGTCCTGGTGACCCTCGCGGGCGCGGAAGGGAGCGCGCCGCGAATCGTCAGCTTCAGCATCTATGGGTTCACGCTGTTCCTGCTCTATCTTTTTTCGACCCTCTACCACAGCCTGCGCGGGCGCGCGAAACGGATCTTCCGCACGCTCGACCACCATGCCATCTATCTGCTGATCGCTGGCACCTATACCCCCTTCACCCTGCTGGTCCTGCAAGGCGCCACGGGCTGGTGGATGTTCGGCGCCGTCTGGGGCCTGGCGCTGATCGGCATCGTCCTGGATTCGCTGCCCCGCAAGGGTCCGCGGATACTTGCGATCTTCATCTATCTCGGCATGGGCTGGCTGGTGCTCTTCGCCCTGGATCCGCTGATCGCCGCACTCCCCCCTGGCGGATTCTGGTGGCTGCTGGCGGGCGGACTCTTCTACACCGTCGGCATCGTTTTTTATGTCCTGGACGATCGCTACCCCTGGTGTCATGGCGTCTGGCACCTGTTCGTGCTTGCCGGCAGCGTCAGTCATTACGTCACGATTCTCTTTTTTCTCTGATGTCGCCGAAGATGACAGAGCCAACCGATGTCGCAAACCCCATCCTCGCGGCTATCGCCGATCTGCAGATGCGTCTGACCTATCAGGACGACGACATCAAGCAACTCAATCTCATCGTCACCCGCCAGCAGGGAGAGCTTTCCCGGCTCCAGCAGGCGATGAATCAACTGCGCGCGCGGGTCGCCGCCCTGCCAGAGACGCACTCGGAGACCGCGCGGGCGGAATCGCCACCGCCTCATTATTAAACCGTGTCGACTGTCTGGGCGGATGCTTCAACGAAGCGGGATGAGACGGCCGATCGGTAGCGAAGCCGAAGCAACCGTTCCATCGCCTCGGGCGTGAGTCGGCTTCAGGGTTGGGATAGGCGAGGGATGTCTTGCGGCGGAGTGTCCGGGCCGATCAGTTCGAGCCGCCCGGAGCGGTTGCGGCGCAGTCGATAGCGCTCGCCAGCGTGCAGAATGGTCAGCTCCGGATCGGAGCCCAGCAGCTCGGCACTGTAGACGCTGAGTGGTGGTGGCTCGGTTTTATTGTTTCGATCTGGGCATGTCTCGGGAAGCAGTCCGTTGCCTTGGGCGGCGTTGTCGGCATGCATGCTCATGATGGGGACCCGGCTTGACGATGAGACCTACTTGTACGATAATAGTAACCGTTATTATTTGTATTTCAAGTCGGTCGACAGCGCGCATCGACAGCCGTTTGCAGGCCGAGGAGTTCCGCATGCAAGATGTCTTCATGGCGATGAGGCGATCCATCCTGAACCTCAGAGGGAGTCTGGTGCCCGCCATTCTCGCATCGGGCTGTGCGCTCGCACTTCTCATCTATATACAGCTCGACTGATGGCGGGCGGCCGCTCCGCGGAGATGTGTGGAGCGGGTCGGTCTCATCACCTATCAGTTACTCACGGGCATGAAAAGCGGGCAACGGGAGGTCGTTTTGAAGGCACCGCTTCAGACGGCGCAGGCCGCGCGTGAACCACGAGACCAGGCTACGATAGAGTTTCCTGAAGCTCCAATGCGCGGGGTCGTTCTGCGCCTGGACTTTTTTTCGAGTGGTGTCGGATCGTTCAGCCCCTCGTCTCGGCCGGCGCGAACACACCAGTACATGGCCAAGGCCATGATGAGCACCAGTCGCTCCAAACGCTCGGCATGCTGGAGTTGCGAATCCTCCAAGTCGAAGCCCCGGCCCTTGACGTCGGAGAACATCGGTTCGATGGCCCAGCGAGCAGCGTCGTCAAGCACGCTTGCCCGTGTCGGGGCGGCGTCCATGGCAATGATCCACGGCTCGGGGTGGCCATCCTCGTGCAGGATCCCGAGGTTCGTGATCACCCCCTGCGCAAACAGGCGCACACCGGTGAAGTAACGTTCCGTCACCCCGTGTGCCAACGCGCCCGTCGTCGTCTCATCGCCCTGCCCGGTATCCGTTAGCACGTTGCTCTTCAGGCGCAGCCGGTCGCTCCAGCCCCGGGCTTGGAGCCACCCGAACAGGCCCGCCGACGGATAGAACCGGTCCGCCGATAGCAGCACGCGCGCCCCGGACGGCAGCCAGGCCAGGAGCGGCTCCAACACCACCTGCTGGCCCGCGAAGCCGAGATTGGCCGCCCCTTCCTCAGCCCGCCACGCCAGCGGTATCGCGCGATCACCCACCCGCAACGCCACCATCAGCAGCGCCATCCGATCACCCAAATCGGTTTGGTCCAGGCTCAACAACACCGTCTGACCATGGCTGGCCGCCTTCGCCAACTCCGCTCGTGCAAAGGGCTCAATCACCATTCCCGGACCCAACCGCGGATTCTTCAGCAAACGCCTCAGCCATTGCTCGCGCATGTCCTGCCGCTCGGTGTCCAAGGGCAGCAGATTGGCCAACTCCACCGTGTTCGGGGTTTGGCCTTCGATCATCGCCCCGACCGCCAACGCCAGCTTGCTCACCACCGTCTTGCGCAGACGCGGGTGCACCTCGCGCAGCCCGCACGCCACTTCATCAGCCAATCGTTTGACGCTTCCCATGATCCTCAATCACCTCAACATCGACTGAGCGGCAGTTTGCCAGAATGTGATAGGTGATGAGGCGGGTCGGTATCCTCCGCCCTTCCGATCGGACCTGGGAATCGCGTGGTCAGAATCCAGGGGTGAGTGCCGTCTGGATGCGCCGCATTGGCCGACTCGGGTCACGCCTGAGTTGATCTGCGATGATGTCATCAAGCCGAAAAATCGTTATGCTGCCGGGCGATTGACAGGATATAGGAGATGGGGCGCGTACCGCCTTGGCTCGTGATTGGCGCGAAGCTCCCAGCGGCTGGACTGCGTGTCGTCCCTTGCTGTCGTGAGCGTGCATGTATTGCAGCCATGATTCTCAGGTCGACGAAGGTTTTCGTCGCCTGGGTCGCATGGCCGCGTCAGTGGTGGGCATCATGTCGGAAATTGACCAGATCAGAGAAGCGGGGCTCAAGGTAACGGTTCCCAGAACCAGAATCCTGGCGATCCTCGAGCGCAACGCCAAGCGGCACATGAGTGCCGAGGACGTCTTTCGCCAGTTACTGACGGAAGATGCGGAGATCGGGCTAGCCACGGTCTACCGCGTGCTGACCCAGTTCGAAAGCGCGGGCCTCGTCTGCCGGCAAAACTTCGATAGTGCCCAAGCCGTGTTCGAGATCAACCGCGGAGAGCACCACGATCATCTGGTCTGCACCCGTTGCGGGCGTATCCTCGAGTTCGTCGATCCGAAGATCGAGCAGCGGCAAGCGTCGGTGGCGAAAGACCATGGCTTTATCACCGAGGATCACTCGCTGGTGCTCTACGGCACCTGTCCCGTCTGTCAGGACAAGTCCTGACCGAGCCGCGTGCCAGCGCTTTGACGCGCAAGGTTCGATTTTCGCGGAGCGGTGCTTCTTCATACGGGCGACGCAGCTCCAGCCGCGTCGCCTGAGGGAAGTCAGCCGCTGAAGAACGCTCTGCGCCGGATCGATCCGGCGCTCTCCACCGCCAACTATTCCCCTCGATACCCCAGCAGCCGTGACGAATTGACCAGGATGCCGAGCGTATGGGCGATGTGGATCATCCCGCCCATGGCCGGGTTCAGGACGCCCAGGGCGCCGAAGACGATCCCAACCAGATCGGTGCCTACTGCAAAGGCGTAATTCTGGTCTGCGGTGCGCAGGGTGGCTCGGCTCAGTTCGCGTACCGCGAGCAGCTTGCGAATGTCGCTGTCGGCGAGTGCGATGTCGGCCACCTCGATGGCGACCTCCGAGCCGCCGGCGCCCATGGCGATGCCGATCTCGGCCTCGGAGAGTGCCAGGGCATCGTTGACCCCGTCGCCGACCATTGCCAGCGTTTCGTGTTCGCGTTGCAAGCAACGCACGATCTCGGCCTTGTCCCGCGGCAGCAGCCCGGCATGGCAGGCATCCAGCCCCAGCTCGCGGCTCAGTCCCTCGGCGACCGCCGGTTCGTCGCCCGAGATCAGACAGAGGTGCGTGACACCCCCCGTGCGCAGGGCATCCAGTGTCTCCCGCGCGCCTGAGCGGAGCTGGTGGCGAATCCCGAGCACCCCCAGCACCTCGCGGTCGAGCGTGACATAGACGGCGGTCAGGCCCCGTGCGCTCAGCTCCTCGCCGGCGCGGCGGAACTGGCGGTTCAGCCGTACCCCCTCGCCGTCAAGCAGGCGGGCATTCCCGATCGTCACCGTCCGTCCCTGTACCCGAGCCTTCACGCCCTGCCCAAGGATCTGCTCGCTCAGAGTGTGCGGCTCCGGCTCCACCCCCTGCGCGGCGGCGCGCTGCGCAATGGCATGCGCCAGCGCGTGTGGGTTGTGCAGCTCCGCCGAAGCGGCCCAAAAGAGGAGCTGCTCGGTGTCGCCGGACACCACCTCCGCGACCTCCGGCGTCTCCGTGGTCAGGGTGCCGGTCTTGTCGAAACACCAGCACTGCGCGGTGCCGATCTGCTCTAGATAGACCCCGCCCTTGACCAGGATCTGGCGCCGCGCGGCGTTGTGGATGGCCGCGCTAACCGCGGTCGAGGCGGCGAGAATGGTCGAGCAGGGACAGGACATCACCAGCATCACGGTGAGCGCGCGGCTCAGGCTTTGGGTCAGCACTAGGGTGGCGAGCGTCGACAGTGTCCCGAGCTTCAGCAGCCGCGCGGCCAGGGCGTCGGCGCGCTGCTCCAGTGGGGCCTTCCGGTCGAGCGAGGCGTCGACTAGGGCCGCGATGCGGGCCAGATAGGTGTCCTCGCCGACCTCGTGCGCCCGCACGTAGAGCACCCCCTGTTCGAGATAGCTTCCGGCGAAGACCCGCTCGCCCAGCGTCTTGAAGACCGGCTCCTGCCGTCCGGTGATCGCCGCCTCGCTCAGTTCCGCCGCGCCGCGCTCGATCTCGCCGTCGACCGGTATCTTCTCGCAGGTGCGGATCACCACTAGGTCGCCCGCACGCAGCGCCGCCACCGGCGTGCGGATCTCCGCGTCCTCGGCGCGTCCTTGATCGAGAGCGCGAGCATTCGGCGGATCTCGCGGCGCGAGCGGTTGGCGACATAGGCCTCCAGCAGTTGCCCGCCGTGCAGCACGAAGATGATCTCGAAGGCGGTCAGCGCCTCGCCGACCAGGATCGCCAGCAGCAGCGAGAAGGCCAGGAACTGGTGGATGGTGAAGCGCTTCTCCGTGAAGGTCTCGTGCCAGGCGTCGCGCAACAGGGGCAGGGCGCCCGCGAGCGCGATCAGGCCGGTCAGGCTCAGCGGCGATTGGGTCACCGGTCGTTTCAGGACGTGCTCGCGGATCAGGACATACGCCAGGTAGCCGCACAGCAGTCCAAAGCCCAGGATGCGTCCCAGCCAGGAGCGATGCTCTCGACCTTTGCGGGTCGCGCGTTGGCAGCCCAGGCATGCAATGGTCTGACCCGCCGGATCGGCCTCGTCATCCTCCGGCGCATGCAGAACACCGAGGATGATCGCTTCCAACTCGGCCTGGCCGAGCAGGGATTCCCGATAGCGCAGAACCAGTGAGGCGCAGCCCAGGTTGCAGGCAACATCCGCCACCCCCTCGACACGAGTCAGGCGCTGTTCGAGGCGCCAGGCCAGGGCGCCATTATGCGCGAGCTGTCGGATACGCAGCCGCACGCGGCCCGGGATCCGGTGACGTGTCTCGATCATGCCTTTCTCCTCGCTGCTCTAAACTGGCCCAGGCCAGAGGGTATGGGTGACGGTTTTTGGAAAAGGAATGATTGACGTTAACATGCGTGATTACATTGAGAACACGTAACTCCAGTTCTTCATAAAGCGTGCCGATGGCGTCCACGAACTCCCGCAGATATCCGATCCGGTCACCCACCCCGTAGATCGCGACCGTCTTGTCGCGCAGATCGATCTCATCGAGCTGCGGGAGTCAGAGGCCGAGGATCCAGGTCACCAGCGTCTTGATGTCGGCATCGCTGACGGCGACGTTCGGCGGCATGGGGATTTGGCCCCAGGTGCCGACTCGCCCGCCTTCACCTTGGCGGTAAGCATCCACGGTGCGGCGGCGTCGCCCTTATACTTGGCCGCGACATCCTTGTACGCCGGGCCGACGATGGCGGCATCGACGCTGTGACAGACAGTGCAGCCGCTCTTCTGAGGATGTGAGTCGTTATTAAATACACATAAAAATTATTCTTATTATTTGATGATCAGTACGGCACCCTCAACCGCCTACTGAGTGGCACGCTTCTGTACGATTGCCACAAGAGACACTTGACTTCAATCGACCCGGCTCGTCCTGGCAAAGGATCCGTGGCGCTGGTGGTCGATCCTCGGTTCCTCGACGATTCTCTTCTCCACCTAATTTCTCCGTCTAGGTGTCGGTCGCGATCAACGAGTGGCGCCGCCCTTTCTTCGATACCGTCCAGGCTGCGCTCTCCGGCGAGGCCGGCGTGACCTCCGGCGCGCTCTTCGCACTGCTGATCGACTTCGCCGAGATCGCCTTCATCGCCATCCTGGTGGTCGTGGCCACCAGCTTCTTCGTCAGTCACTACGTCTTCCGCTGGCGCACCGCGATGAACGACTACTATGATGTCGCGCGCTGGGCCGAGGTGCGATCGATCAAGGGCGCCGCCCAGCGCATCCAGGAAGACACCATGCGCTTCGCCGACATCGTCGAGACGCTGGGCGTGAAGATCGTGGACTCGGTCATGGCCCTGTTCCCCTTTCTGCCGCTGCTCTTCGCGCTCTCGTCCTATGTCACCGAGCTGCCCATCCTGGGGAGTATTCCGGCGCCGCTTTTCACCGCCGCTCTGGTGTGGTCACTCTTCGGTACGGCGGTCCTGGCCGTGGCGGGGATCAAGCTACCGGGTCTCTACTTTCGCAATCAACGGGTCGAGGCCGCCTACCGCAAGGAACTGGTTTATGGGGAGGACGATCCCGATCGCGCCCAGCTGCCCACGCTGCGGACGCTCTTCGCCAACGTGCGCCGGCACTACTTCCGGCTCTATTTCCACTATTTCTACTTCAACATCGCCCACTATAACTACCTGCAGGCCGACAACATCTTCGTCTATCTCATCCTGGTGCCGACCATCGCCGCCGGTCAGGTCACCTTCGGCATCCTGCAGCAGATCCTGACGGCCTTCGGGCAGGTGTCGTCGAGCTTCCAGTATCTGGTCAACTCCTGGACCACCATCGTCGAGTTGCAGTCCATCCACAAGCGACTGGTGGCGTTCGAGGCAGCCTTCGAGCGGCAGCCATCGCTCGTGTCGGTAGGAATCGATTTGAGCCCTGGCACGGCGCTCGCGGGTCGCCAGCCAGCCCCTTCCAACTGCCCGTTCATTGAGATTCCGGTCATGACAGCTTCGAGTCAGGTTGCCTCTATCCGCCCTTTTTCGCCCGATCCCTTGTCGGAAGCGCTCGCGCGGGTCGGCGCTTCCGCTGCTCCGGTCTGCTTCAGCGGTCAGTGGGAAGAACTGCTCTGGGATCTCGCCTGTCTCGACCCCGTGCGGATCGAGACCGCGATCCCAGGTGTCGCCCTCGGTCAGTCGGTCGAGCTGCAGGGGATTCAGTTCAGGGATGACATGGGTCTCGCCGAGGGGACAACCTTTGGGCTGTGCTGTTTTCTGGACGAATGGCACGCCATGCGTCCCCGGAGCGAGTCAAAAGCCGAGCCGCCAACAGGGTTCGACATCGAGGCGCATGATCGGGGCACGCTCTTGACGCTGGCGGCGGATCGACAGTCGCACGGCTTCGCCCTGCGTGTCCTGATGGGGGCCTATCAGGCCGAGAGCCGGCGCGTCGTCCCGTTTCGCCGTCGCACGGACACGGCATCGCGACTCGCCAGGCATCTCAGTGATCTGGCGGGCTACCGCGACTGGAGCGGTTCGCCCCTGGATGTCGGCGACATCGCTGAGGCTTGCGGCTGGCTGAGCCTCACCCCAGCGCGCATGCAGGTGCGCGGACGGATCCGCTTGGCCGCACCGGAGCTGATTCCCTGCCTTCTCGAAACGATCGCCGATCAGGCGCTCGTCGTGCGGGTGCTGACAGGCAAGGCCGGCGTCGCTTAAAGCTTCCAGGGCTGCTTCAATGCCTATCGGGCGCGCCGGAATGAGTGGTTGGAACTGACTTGCGAGGAGGCCCGTCTGACCTTGGGGCCGAGCGTGATCGACAGCGCCTGGGTGTTGGAGCGCCCAGAACCGCAGGGCTCGCGACACCAGGTGCGTCTCTACGACGATCACGGTCGCGCGCTGCTCCTGATGGATGATCTGCCCGTCTCCGAGCTGCCCGAAAACCCGGCGTGGCGAACCCTCGTCAAGGCACTGCTCGATTGAGCCGCCGGGGGTGCAGGCGGGCGCCATCCTGGCGTGGCGCTCCCGCGATTGATGAACCTCAGAGCGCTAATGCTGGTTAAGGCGATTTTTGGATCGGTAAAGTCTTTCCCGGAAATCGCCTAAGATGCGGGAATTCCACTGAGCGAATACGCGAAGGCTCCGAGCGCGATCAGCGCTGGAAGGCCCTGCGTGAGGCTGATCGCTGATTCCAGCCGCTGAGCGCCTTGAACTCGACGGCAGCGCTCTTCAGCTCCCATCGCATCGAGAGAGATCTCTCACCGCTTGCGGCTCATCAGGGTTGGAGTGTCGGTTTTCCTAGCCGTCTCCCGCCGTTGGCCGACAGCGCCCCCCGACTGGAGTTCAGTCGGGGTCACAGGTCGCGGTTGCCTGTTTCGCCAGCCGTTGTCCTCCGCCGATCGTTCGAGCACAGTCCAACCGTCAAAGGCTGAGGTATTTTGCCGGTTCGGGTCGCGAAGCCGTTCGAGCGCTCCCATGCCGGAGCGCTCAAGCTTCGGCAGCCACACATCCGCGAAGTCCAGCGGAGCACTGACTTTGCCCCGGCGAACCGGCTGCTCGGTCTCGAGCCCATCGATGTGAACGATCCAGCGCCAATTGCTGGCCAGTGCGGCGGGGTAAGGCGGAGGGATCGCCTCCGAGCCTGGAACGCGCCGATGCCAGCTCCTCGGTGAAAGTGCGATTCGGTCGGTGTCCAAGTCCAGGCGCGGCATGACATCCGTGGCATGCAGCCAGTAGCCGTCAGGCCCGAGCCAGGAGGTCGGATCATCCGCGCGCCATCCCTTCGCATCCAGCGTCCAGCTAACGTCGACCACGCAGCCTTGCGGCGCGTACTCACCCACCTGGATGGCGAGGCGCCCGTCCTCGATGCGGCTTTCCGTCTCACGGCACTGGACCGTCGCCTTCAAGGTCTCGATTCCCGGTGGTAGAGCGGCGTGCAAGATGCCGTTTTCTGTCAATCACCATCCAAAAGTGACCAGGGATCAACATCGAATGTTTTCCAGTTGCTGGGGCATTTCAGGTGGTCTGAGTCGCCTTTTTGCGTTGCTTGAAGCGGTAGGAGTCGTTGCCGGTTTCGAGGATGTCGCCGTGATGGGCGAGGCAATCGAGGTGATGCGCTTGCCATGCGCGCCAGGCCATCGCCATGCCGTCGAGGTGGAGCGCGTTGAGTTTGCTGAGGCGATCAATGGCCATGACGGACCTCCCGCAAGCTGGCGTCGCGCGCGCAATCGGCCAGCGGTTCCGGCGCAGCGTGGGGCTGGAAGGACTCTCAAGCACGGCGGGACGTGTGGGCGCGGCCAGTCGGCGCCTGGCGTTGCTCGCGACCGGGGCGCTGATGACGCCCGTCTCGATGGTTAGCTCACAGGCCACCTCTAGCGCCTCCTGTCCCAACTCACGCGCCAGGAGCACCAGTGCGACGAACGCCCGATCCCCCTTGGGCGACTTCCGCAGGCGGTCGCGCACGATCCGGATGGCCATTGGTAAATCCCACGCCTGGAAGGGGATTCCATGACCCAAGGCACCCGGTTTCCGCTCCAGGATTGGCAGGTCGTGCCACGGGTTGCAAATCAACTGCTCACGACCAAAGCAACGGACATGCTCGGCCACCATCTGAGCGTCAGCCACGATGCGCAGGGTCGCGGCGGTGAGGCGCACCGACACCACTTTGCCAGCCCAGACGGCGGGGACACTCTAGGAGTCTGTCCGGCTTACAAACGGCATCTCAGAGGGTGTAGACAAAATCAAACCGTTGTGGTCAACCGCCGCAGCAGGATGCGCGCCTCCGCCAGCCAAACCCAGGTTTCGGAGACCGCTGGCAGACGGTCATGATGCATGATCAATCGACGGGCACGCTCATTCCACGCATGGGTGCGCTCGACAACCCAGCGCTTCGGCAGCGGAACGAAGCCGTCGGCGTTGGCGATCACCACTCGGTCAGGCGCCCCGTCCACGTGCCAGGAGCCAACGCTTTTGTTGGCTGGATGGCGCACGACTTCCACGCGGATCGCGTGGGTCTGCTCGGTGGTTTGGGCAAATTGACCGGCGTAGGCGCTATCGACAAACAGCGTGTTGATCTGGGGGTACTTGGCGGCCGCGTCAGCGACGGCGCCCGAGGCGGCATCGCGGTCCTGAAGATTGGCCGCGACCACGCTCACCGCCAACACGAACCCCAAGGTATCGACCACCAGGCTGCGCTTGCGCCCCTTGACCTGCTTGCCCGCATCAAAGCCGCTCGGTCCACCCTGCGGCGAGCCGCGGGTCGATTGCGCATCCAGCACCGCCGCCGTCGGCGCGATCTCACGCCCCTCGCGTTCGCGCCATTGCCCCCGCAGTCGATCATGCATCTGCTCAAACTTCCCAGCCGCACTCCAACGGCGAAACGTCTTGTAGACATTCTGCCAAGGCGCGAAATCGTGCGGCAGCATCCGCCACGCGCACCCCGTGCGCACCACGTAGCAACACGCCTCCAGGATGCTCCGGCGCGACACGCGGGGCGGTTGACCCCGCCCGCCCGGCATCTCAAAGAGAGCGGCGACCAAGTCCCACTCCGCATCGGTCAGACAACTTGGGTAGCTTTGGTCGGGGTCGTGGCGACGATGCGCATCCGTATACCCATACCGACGCGGCGTTGCGCGCGCTTGCGCCTCGAGACCACTCTCGCCCCGGAGGCGCGTGACGCCCGCCTCCCGCAAGGACTTGCGAATCGTGGCTTCATGAGCCTCGATTCCCGTCCGTGCCGCGAGTTCCCGGGCAATCTCTGACAGCGTGGAGGTCGGGCGATCCGTGACAATTTGACGCAATACCGCTTGCTCCGCCTCGTGAATCTTGGGGGGACGACCAGCTTTCGACATCAGCGCACACCAGCTCAGTTGTAGACTGGTATACAAATAGCAGCTCAATTATTTTTGTCTACACCCTCTCAGGTAACATCCGTCAACCTTGTAAGATGATTTTACCCGCATCAGACCGTTATCCCTCTGATTCTGAGATCGTGGGTGAGCTTGGGTCGGCGCGGGGTTTTCCTGAAACAACCCGAACAGTTGGACTTGCGTGTGCTGGTCGAGGCTTACCGGGGCACCGGTTCCCAGCCCTATCCGCCGGCGATGCTGGTGGCGCTGTTGTTTTATGGGTATGCCACGGGGCTTATAGCAGCCGCAAACTGGCGCAAGCGACCGATGACTTGATCGCGTGTCGGTTCATCTGTGCCAATATCCATCCTGAACACCGCACCATCGCGGATTTCCGCCAACGGTTTCTGCCCGAATTGGCGAGCCTGTTCGTGGCGATCCTGCGCTGGGCGCAGGCGATGGGGTTGCTCAAGCTCGGGACGGTCAGCCTGGACGGTACCAAAATCAAGGCCAATGCCAGCAAGCATAAGGCCCTGAGTTGGGCCTACGCCAATCGGCTTGAGGAGCAACTCCAAGGCGAGGTGGCGGCGTTGCTGCAACGCGCCGCGGCCGGCAAAGCCAGCGGCGCTGGCCGAACCGATCGACATTCCCGAGGAATTGGCGCGACGCGAGCAGCGGCTGGCGGTCATCGCGGTAGCCAAAACAGAGCTGGCGGCCCGCGCGCAGGTGCGTTTCGAGCACGAGCAAGCTGAGTATGAACGCAAGCTCGCCGCGCGCGAGGCCGCCACGCAGGCGTGCGGGAAACCGCCACGGGGCAACGCGCCCGCGCCACCCACCCCCGGTCCGCGCGCCAAGGATCAAGTCAGCCTCACCGATGCGCAATCGCGTCTCATGCCGACGTCCGGCGGAGGCTTCGAACAAGCCTACAACGCCCAAGCCAGCGTGGATGTCGAGACCTTCTTGATCGTCGCCGAGCATGTCACTCAGCACACCAACGACAAGCTGGAAATCGCGACGGCCATTGAGCGCCTGCAGGCCCTGCCTGCCCCACTCGGCCAGGTTAAGCTGCTGTTGGCCGATACCGGCTATCACAGCGCCGTGAATATTGACCGTTGCCACGCGGTCGCGATCGAACCACTGATGCCGGCGAGTCGTCAGACCCACAATCCGCCGTTGGCCGAACGCTTCGCGGCGGATCCCGCGCCGCCTGCCACGCCCACCCCGGTCCAGGCGGTTCAGCATCGCCTGCGCACCCGTGCCGGCAAGGAGCTGTATGCCAAACGCAAAGCGACGGTGGAACCCGTGTTCGGCATCCTCAAGCACGTCTTGGGCTTCCGCCAATTCTTGCTGCGGGGGCGGCGTGCCGTTCAAGGCGAGTGGACGCTCGTGTGTTTGGGCTGGAACCTGAAGCGTCTGTTCGCCTTAAATCCATAAAAACAGCGTGAAATGGCGTCGATGTCGTGAAAAACCGCCATTCATTGGCCCATTGAAGAGAAAGCCACCTCGAGTCTCAGCCTCCAGAGCGGCTTCGACGCTACGTCCGATCTAAGTCGGACAGGCTCCTAGCCATTCTCGTTTTGGCGTCATCCGCCATCGTAGGAGCCCGCTTGCGGGCGACATGGACCGCCAAAAGCTTTGGGGTTGCCAACCCCCGTCGCTCGCAAGCAAAACCGCAGGCCCGCACGCGGGCGCCTACGCCAAAATGAGAATTGCTGAGGTGGCTCAAGAAAGCGATCATGCCGGCGCGTGCTGAGTTACTATCGCGTCGATACGTATGCGAATGCAGCGGAGCCACGGAGAATGGAGTTCACGGCACAGTATTTTCGCTATTGGGGGAAGGCGGATTCGGCGGGTGAGGGAGGCGTGCAATGGCACCCACTGGCTTATCACTGCCTGGATGTGGCGGCTTGCGGTCAGGTGCTTCTGCGGCATCAGTCGGCTTGGCTGGAAAAAATAGCCGTCTTGTCCGGACTCGACCCCGCCGCGCTGTCGCAATGGCTGATTTTTCTCCTCTCGATGCACGACATCGGCAAATTCGGGGATGGCTTTCAGGCGTTGCGGCCTGATCTGCCAGGCGAGCTTCAAGGGCAAGCGGCACGAGTCGCTTACGACGTGCGCCATGACACGCTGGGCTATGCCTTGGGCATGGAATCGCTGCCCGGCTGGCTTGGGCACGATGCGAGCGATGATCTGGAAAGCGATCTGCTGCGACCCTGGCTGGCGGCTGTCGCGGGGCATCATGGCCGTCCGCCGAAAAACCTGCCGACACAAGCGATTCTCAAGCGTCAGTTCCGCCCGGCTGTGCTCGCCGATGTTCGGCAATTCGTCGACGATGCAAGGAAATTGTTGTTCCCCATCGGTTGGTGCCTGCCCGAACCGGCGCCCGGCGGGGCTGAGCGACAACAGCAAGCCTCGTGGTTGGTTGCCGGTTTCGCCGTCGTCAGCGACTGGCTCGGGTCGAATACCCGCTGGTTCAACTATCAGCATCCGGAACGGAGCCTGGAAGACTATTGGCAAACCGTCGCGCTCCCGACTGCCGAACAGGCGGTCTACGAAAGCGGTTTGCTCGGACCGTCTCCAGCCAAACAGGCCACATTCGCCGGCTTGTTTCCCCATCTCGCGTCCGCGCTCACACCACTCCAGACCTGGGCGAATTCCGTCACCATCGCGCCGGGGCCACAACTCTTCATCCTGGAAGAGCTGACAGGCGGCGGTAAGACCGAAGCCGGACTCACGCTGGCCGCGCGTCTCATGTCCGAAGGCCGGGGTTTCGGCCTCTATTTCGCCCTGCCGACAATGGCCACCGCGGACGCCATGTTCGACCGACTGCGGAAACGGCATGCCGGTCATGACCAAGAGACCTGGCAAGGGTTTTTCTCGACCGGCGAATCCTCCCTGGTGCTCGCGCATTCGGCCGCCGCGACCAAGACCAAATTGGATGCCCTGCGGCGGCGCGATGCAGGTTACGACCCCCAGCACGAGGAACCTTCGGCCTCTCAGCACAGCACCGCCTGGCTTGCAGACAGCCGCAAGAAGGCGCTGCTCGCGGATTTCGGCGTCGGGACGGTGGATCAAGCCCTTCTCGGGGTGCTGCCGCTGCGGCACCAATCGCTACGCCTGCTGGGGCTCTCCACCAAGATTCTGGTGGTGGACGAGGTTCACGCCTGCGACTGCTACATGGGCGAACTGCTCGCCCGCCTGCTGCGCTTTCATGCCGGGCTCGGCGGGTCGGCGATCCTCCTTTCCGCCACCCTGCCCATCGACCAGCGGGCAAGACTCTTGGCCGCCTTTGCCGATGGCGCGGGTTATCCGACAACCAAACCCGAAGAATCCGCCTATCCGCTGGCTACTCATCTGCATTCCACCGATCTCGACGAAACGCCACTCCAGGCGCGGGAGGCGGTTTCGCGCCCAGTTGCTATCGACTCGCTTGCGGATGAGGCCGCCGTCTTCCAACGACTGGAATCGACCATCCAGCGCGGCGGTTGCGCGGTCTGGGGGCGTAACACCGTGGCGGATGCCATGGGTGCCTGGCAGACCTGGAACGCCAACCATCCCGACAGCCCGGCGATCCTGTTCCATGCCCGCTTTGCACTGGGCGATCGGCTCGATATCGCCGAGACCATCAAGCACCGTTTCGGACCAGACAGCACAGCCGAGACCCGAGGGGGCCGATTGGTCATTGCCACGCAGGTGGTCGAGCAATCGCTGGATGTCGATTTTGACGACATGGTGACCGATCTGGCGCCCATCGATCTCGTCGTCCAGCGGGCAGGACGCCTGCAACGTCATACGCGCGAGGCCACGGGGAATCTTGCACCGACGGAGGGGCGTGGCGGCGCCCGGCTAGGCGTACTGATGCCCGAGCCGACGCCTGACGCCGCCGCCGACTGGTTCAAGGGGTTTCTCTCCAAGGCGGCCAGGGTCTACCCCGATCACGGGAAACTCTGGCTGACGGCGCGCTGGTTGGTTGAGCACGGCGGCTTCGATCTCGCCGCGCAGGCACGCGATCTTATCGAGAGCGTCTATGGCGATACGGGTTATGACCGGACCCCGGCACCGCTTCAAAAAATCACGGACGATGCCGAGGGCGCCTGTCATGCGGATCGCGGCACGGCGCGGGGCAACCTGCTGAGTTTCGAGCAGGGCTATGACCCCACCGGGTTGCACTGGCCCGACGAGGACGAGCACGCCGACATCACCACCCGCTTGGGCGAGAAGACCGTGCGCCTGCGTCTCGCGAAAATCGTCGAGGATGAATTGATCGCCTGGGCGGCAGCGGACCCCGGCATCGCTTGGTCGCTGTCGGAACTCACGGTCGCGCGCCGTCTGGTGGCGGGCGAAAGCCCTCGCGAAGCGACCCGGATCGAGCGCGCGCGCCAATCCATGCCGGACGAAGGCCGGTACTGTCTGATCGTGCCGCTGGAACAGTCTGGGGCCGAATGGCGCGGCTGGGCGGTGAATCAGCAAGACGAAGAGATCCGCGTGATCTATTCACCCACGGCAGGTTTACGCATCGAAACAGGAGACGTCATCGATGAATCTGATCTCTGAATGCTGGATTCCCGTGCGGCGCGCCGACGGTTCCCGGCAACGCATCGCACCCTGGCAGTTGACCGATGCCATTGATGACAACCCTATCCTCGCGGTCGCCAGCCCTCGCCCCGACTTCGATGGCGCGCTGACGCAGTTCCTCATTGGCCTGCTGCAAACCACCTGTACGCCCGATCTGTTCACCTGGCGCACTTGGCGCAAGACACCGCCAACGCCAGCGGAACTCAAGACCCGCTTCGAGACTGTGGCCTATGCCTTCGAGTTGGAGGGCGAGAAGGCGTTCATGCAGGATTTCAGTCCAACCGAGCTGGATAAGCAATTCGCCATCTCCGCCCTGTTGATCGGTTCGCCCCCAGAAGACAGCGAGACGGATCTCTTCATCAAACAGGAGACGGTGAAACAGCTTTGCCCGCATTGCGCAGCGACAGCTCTGTTTTCCTTGCAAACCGATTCCCCCGAAGGAGGTCGTGGTTACCGCACTGGATTACGCGGTGGTGGGCCGCTGACCACGTTGGTTCTTGGCAAGCACCTTTGGGATACCGGCTGGCTGAATGTTCTGGAAAAATCACGGTATGTTTTCGGGGCGTCCGATTCAGACCTGCTGAGTCAAGACCGCTTCCCTTGGCTGAAACCGACTCGGACCAGCGAAGCGCAGCCCCCGGCGGGCGTCACGACTCCAGTCGATGTCCATCCCGATCAGCAATTCTGGGCCTTACCACGGCGTATTCGCTTGTTGCCAAAGGAAACGGAACCAACTGCTTGCGATCTCTGCGGCCGGGAAACCCAGATGATCTACCGCAATTTCACAGCCAAAAACTATGGCGTGAATTACAGCGGATTTCAGCATTCGCTCAGTCCGCATTACGTCAAGGATGGCGCTCTCATGCCAGCGCATCCGCAACCCGGCGGAATCGGTTACCGGCACTGGCTCGGTCTAGTAGAGAGCGACGCGGATGGTGTTCACAGACCTGCCCGAGTCGTTGAACAGTTTCGCAGCTTGACGCGCATGGATGGCGATCTATGGGCGTTCGGTTATGACATGAAAAGCAACAAAGCGCGCTGCTGGTATGACGCTCGGATGCCGATCCTGTTGATTTCTAAAGACATGGAGGCTGTCTTCAGGGATTTGGTGACTCGTCTGGTCAATACCGCCGACAAAGTTGCCGGTGACCTGCGCAATAGCTTGAAAACCGCCTTATTTGGCGAGACCAAGGTACGCGGTGACTTGAGTTTCGTGCAAAGCGCTTTCTGGGCGGAAACCGAAGCGGCTTTCTATGACCATCTGCGCCAACTCCGCGACCTCCTGCCGACCGATCAACAGGCTCATCCAATCCTGGAAAGCTGGTTGAAGACGCTCCGCGCCGCGGCTTTTCTCTTATTCGACCGACATTCTCAGACGGGCGATTTCGATGCCGTCGACCCTGGACAGATCGCTCGGGCGCGTAATGGCTTGGGCAAAGCGCTGGCAGGTGCGCCACTGAAAGAAAAAATCCTTGGTCTACCCAAGCCACTGAAACCGAAGCGCCAGAAATCTTGAACCTTCACAAGGAGATCGCCGTGACAGACTGGGGGGAATACCCATTTCCACAAGGTAAGCCTGACCATCCATCCTTTGGATTACTGATCGCCTGGTGGCGACGGCTGGAGGACGACAAAGGCGAACGCGCCTTCCTGCGCCGCGCCGGCACTTTAACCGAAGTCATGTTGAGCCCGAGTTTCGTGGATTTGCTGCGAACGCTCCGCAACCAGGGCTATGCCGTCAGCAACCATAACCATCCGCTCTCCAGGATTGCCGCCATTGCCGGCCTATCGGCTCGCATCAAGGCACCCGCCGATGCGGGACTCGCCACCCGCATGGGTACACCGAAAGCGGCTGGTTCCACACCGACAGTCTCGCAACTGCGCCTGCGCCGCATCCTGGCCTGTGATGACATCGAAGAGCTGTACACCCTGCTGCGCCGTGCGCTGGCCGTGCTGGACGATAAGGCCGATCTGGCGGACCTCGCCGCAACGGTCTGGAACTGGTCGCCGCTGGATGACAAGCGACCCTACGACCCACGTCGCCGTCTGGCCTATGACTATTACGCCGCCGCGCCGATTAAATCCTAAGCCGATTCAGACTCCTGGAGCCAACCATGTCGAACTTTCTGCAACTGCACCTGCTGACCAGTTATCCGCCCGCCTGCCTGAATCGCGATGATCTGAATCGGCCCAAGAGCGCCATCATGGGCGGCGTCCCACGACTGCGGATCTCCAGCCAGAGTCTGAAACGCGCCTGGCGAGCCTCCGAACAATTCGAGGATGCCTTGACGGGACACCTGGGCACCCGAACGAAACTCAAGGGCGTCAAGATTTTCGAGAAGCTGGTCGCCGCCGGTATCAAGGAGAAAGCGGCGCGAGAATGTGCGCAAGCTATTGCCAAGCAATTCGGCAAACTCAAAAGTAAAAAAGACAACAAGCCACTCAATGATCTGGAAATCGAGCAACTGGCCCATTTCAGCCCAGAAGAAGAGGGCGCCATCGATGCCTTGGCCGAGGTACTGATCAGTGAGGGCCGGGCGCCCACGGAACCGGAATTGGCCTTGCTGCGCAAACAACACACGGCCGCCGATATCGCGCTCTTCGGTCGCATGCTGGCCGACAACCCATCGTTCAACACCGAAGCCGCTTGCCAGGTCGCCCATGCCATCACGGTTCACCGCGCAGCGGTCGAAGACGATTTTTTCACCGCCGTGGACGATCTGAATGATCATGAGGAAGACGCCGGTTCCGCCCACATGGGCGAGCAGGGCTTTGGCGCCGGATTGTTCTATCAATATGTCTGCATCGATTGCGACCGGCTGCGCGAAAACCTCGGCGGCGATCCCGACCTCGCCAGCCGGACCATTCAGGCCCTGATCGAGGCCGCCGCCACCGTCGCGCCCACCGGCAAACAGAACAGTTTCGCCAGCCGCGCCTGCGCCTATTACGTTCTGGCCGAAAAGGGCAGCCGCCAACCCCGTTCGCTGTCGCTGGCCTTCATGAAGCCGGTCAGTGAAGGCGATATGCTCGATAGCGCCGTCAACGCGCTGACCAGCATGCGCGATAACATCGACAAGGTGTATTACCAAAATAGCGAGAACAGCGAGAATAAGCAGTATTCGCTACCCTCGCGCAGCATCAATGCTCTTTCTGGCGAAGGCGATTTCACAAAGCTCAAGAAATGGGCGGCTGGCGTTGGGGATGACGCATGAGGGAGTATCTGGTCTTTCAACTCTATGGCCCGCTCTCGGCCTGGGGTGACATCGCCGTGGGCGAGACCCGGCCAGCGGATCTCGCCCCATCCAAATCCGCCGTGCTGGGCTTGATCGCCGCCGCGCTGGGTCTGCGCCGTCCCGACACGACCGCCGATGAAAGCCAGCGTCGCCAGTGGGAAGCGGAACACCTGGCACTGGCCGAGGGCTACGGCATGGCCGCGAAGATCACCCTGCCGGGCTTGCCACTCACCGACTATCACACGGCTCAGGTACCGTCCTCCGGGAGCGGCAGAAACCGGAAGGTCTTCGCCACCCGTCGCGATGAACTGACCTGGATGCCGCGCCATGAACTCAACACTATCCTGTCCCGACGCGACTATCGACAGGATGCCTACGCGGGCATCGCACTGTGGGCACGGGAGGGCGCGCCTTACCCGCTGCAAACCTTGCATGATCGGTTGCTGGCGCCTGAGTTCGTGCTTTACCTGGGGCGCAAGTCTTGCCCACTCGCCTTGCCGCTGAATCCTGGCATTCGCACGGCGGACGGCATTGAGGCGGCGCTTGACGGATATGGTCTTGCTCAAGCCGTCAAGGGCGTCATCGACGACCGGGATCTTTCGGCGATCAAACGGCACCTGGACGAATCCAAACCGATCCTCTGCTGGGACAGCGACGCTGAAACGAGTCTTGAGAAGGAACTCACGGTCAGCCGGCGCGATCTTCCAACCTCCCGCCGCCGCTGGCAGTTCGCCGTGCGTGAAGAGTGCCGCGCCCACCACACGACCGGAGCCGCGACATGAATGGCGCATCCTATCGGCTGAGCCGGATGACGCCTCGGCCTGGCCTGGATTTCAGCGACCTTGTCGCCTTGGGCGGACTCGATCCCTATGGCCAACATCAACTGGTGTGGAAATTCTTCGACCTGCCGCGCGAGCCGACACCGACGCAGGTTCCATTCCTGTTCCGGGCGGAAGTTCGGGATGGGCTGCCGCTGCTCTATGTGCTCTCCAGCGACGAGCCGCGCGACACCAGCGGAAAGTGGCGCATCGAGTCCAAGGACTATCGCCCGGCGCTGACTTTGGGTGACCGCCTGGCGTTCAAGCTGCGCGCCAATCCAACCGTGGCACGGCCTGGCGATGTCGTGCTCGGTCGCGATGGGGCACCGAAGCTGAGAACAAGCGGTCTGAAAACCGGGCAACCCAGGCACAGGATCAAGCGGCACGATGTGGTGATGGACGCCAAACAGCGCATGGATTGGAAGGCACTACCGCCGGACGAGCGACCATCGCTGGCCCACCTTGCCTATGAGGCGTGCGCCGGTTGGCTGCGCGAGCGGGAGGAGCGCCTGGGCTGCCAGTTCAACCCGGCCAGACTTCGCGTCGATGGTTATCGCACCCATCGGATGCACAGAAAACGCGGGATCGCGCTGTCGACGGTCGATTTCGAGGGCGAATTGCAGGTGACCGATCTGGAACGATTCACCCCGATCCTGTTCAACGGTATCGGTCCCGCCAAAGCCTTCGGCTGCGGTCTGCTGCTAGTGCGGCGTATGACGGACCATTGAAAAAAAGCAACCATGCAGGCACTTCGTTTGATCAGCTGGAAAAATGCCCGCCGCTGCAACGCTTCCGGACCGTTCGACTCAGGATATACCGCTCTCATTTGAGTTTTTCGCCGACAGGCATTTTGTGACACATCAACCGGATCTGTAGAATCTTCGCCATGTCTGACTACTGTCTCACTGACAAGCAACTCGCGGAGCTGCGTGCCGCCCACCGAGGCACGCGCGATAAACGCGAGGCTGATCGGATCAAGGCTGTGGTTCTGCTCGCGACCGGCTGGACAGCCGAGCAAATCGCCGAGGTGCTACAGATCGACCCGAATACGGTGCGCAACCATTTCAAGCGCTATCGCCAGGATGGCCTGAAGTCACTGGGGCACGTGGCGTTCCGTGGCAGCGCGTGCCAGCTCGACGCCGCGCAATTGGCGTGCTTGGAAGCACACCTGCAAAGCCACCTCTATCTCAGCGCCAAGGCTGTCGCCCAGTGGGTGGAAGACACCTTTGATGTTGCCTACACGTCAGCGGCATGACGGCGCTGCTGCATCGCCTGGGCTACGTCTACAAGAAGCCCAAGCTCATCCCCGGCAAGGCTGATCCCGAGGCACAGAAAACCTTCCTGGCCGAGTACGAAAAGCTCAAGCAAACCAAGGGCGTCGACGATCCAATCTATTTCATGGACGCGGTCCACCCGCAGCACAATCCGGTTATCGCCCAGGGCTGGATCAAGCGCGGCGAGGATCGTGAGATCCGCTCCAACACCGGGCGGCGACGCGTCAACATCAACGGCGCCATCGATCTCAAGCGCCTCGAACCCGTCGTGCGTTTCGACGACAGCGTCAATGCCGTCTCGACCATTGCTCTGCTTCAGCAAATCGAGCAGCGGCATCCAGACGCGGCGGTGATTCACGTGATTTGCGACAATGCGCGCTACTATCGCTCCAAGGCGGTTCGTGAGCACTTGAAGACATCACGCGTGCAATTGGTCTTTCTCCCTCCCTATGCGCCAAACCTCAATCTGATCGAGCGGTTCTGGAAGTATTTCAAAAAGACAGTGCTCTACAACCGCTATTTCGAGTCGTTCGCTGACTTTAAAGCCGCTTGCGAAAATTTCTTTCGTCACCCGAACCAATATCGTGGTGATCTACGATCGTTGCTGACGGAAAACTTCGCCATTGTCGGTGAGTGAGTCAACGAAAAATTGGTATTAGCTCGGTATAGGATGTCACCGCCGCCCCGTCATTCACCGCGCCACTGCGAGTTAGAATCATGCAAGCCATTGAGTTCGAATCCGTCGTACAGGGACAAGCCATTCCGCTTCCGAGTACCGCCGCGCTCTCCCCAGGACAGCCGGTGCGGGTCGTGGTGATGTATGAGCCGACACCTGATGTGGATCAGCCGGCGCCCGATGATGATGCGATCCTGAGGCTTGCGCGACACCCATTGGTGATGGCGGGTTTTGTTCCGCTCTCGCGCGACGATGCCCATGCGCGATAGCATCTTTGTGGACTCGAACCTTTGGCTCTATGCCTTCGTTCTGCGGCCGGGCGAGGAGGTCAAACATGCCCGCGCCCTGGCGTTGCTGGAAGCACGCGACCGCTACACCATCAGCACCCAGGTGGTTTCCGAGGTTTCGGTCAATCTGCTGAGAAAGGCTGGAATGGAAGAAAATAGCCTGCTCGACATCGTCGAGGGATTTTATCGCCGGTGTCGGGTCGTGAGTACGGACCTTGAGTGTCACCGCACCGCCAGCCGATTGAGAAGCGCGCATCAGTTCAGTTTCTGGGATAGCTTGATTGTCGCTGCCGCACTGGAAGCCGACTGCCTGATGCTTTACTCGGAAGACATGCAGCATGGCCAGGTGATTGACCACAAACTCACGATTCTGAATCCATTGCTCGAAGCGGCGACTTCAGCAGGATAACCTGGACCTAATCTCACCGAACAGGGACGTGTCTTATGCTTCCACCTCTCAAGCCCATCGCCATGAAAGAACGCATCTCGATGATCTTCATCGAGTACGGCGAGATCGACGTACTCGACGGCGCTTTCGTCGTGATCGACAAGACCGGCGTGCGCACGCATATTCCCATCGGCAGCATCGCCTGCATCATGCTGGAGCCCGGCACCCGCGTCTCGCACCGGGCGGCGGCGCTGGCGGCGCGGGTCGGTACCCTGCTGGTCTGGGTCGGCGAGGCCGGCGTGCGGCTCTATGCCTCCGGTCAACCCGGTGGCGCCCGCTCGGATCGGCTGCTCTATCAGGCCAAACTCGCGCTCGACGATCAGGCCCGGCTCAAGGTCGTTCGCAAGATGTATGAACTGCGTTTCGGCGAAGCACCGCCCGAGCGGCGCAGCGTCGAGCAACTGCGCGGTATCGAAGGGGCGCGTGTCAAGAAAACCTATGACAATCTGGCCAAGCGTCATGGCGTCCAGTGGCACGGTCGCCGCTATGACGCCACGGATTGGGACAGCAGCGACCTTCCCAATACCTGTCTGTCGGCCGCCACCGCCTGTCTCTATGGCATCACCGAGGCTGCCGTGCTGGCCGCCGGTTATGCCCCGGCGGTGGGTTTCATCCATACCGGCAAACCACAGTCGTTCGTCTACGATATCGCGGACATCGTCAAATTTGAGACGGTGGTTCCGGTCGCGTTCAAGATCGCGGCCAGAAATCCGCCTCAGTCCCAGGCCGAACGCCAGGTCCGTCTGGCCTGCCGCGATGTCTTTCGCGAGACCAAGCTGCTCGGCAAGATCATCCCGATGATCGAGGAGGTGCTCTCCGCGGGCGGGTTGGAACCGCCCAAGCCTCCCAAGGAATCGGTCGCCCCCGCCATCAAGGACACGGAGAATCTGGGCGATGCTGGTCATCGTCACTGAAAACGTCCCGCCCCGTTTGCGCGGACGGCTCGCCGTGTGGCTGCTGGAGATTCGCGCCGGCGTTTATCTCGGCAACCCATCCAAACGGCTGCGCGAGTTCATCTGGGGTCAGGTGCTGGAGGGTGTCGAGGAGGGCAACGCCGTCATGGCCTGGAATACGAACACGGAATCGGGCTACGATTTTCTCACCGTCGGAAAGAACCGGCGGATTCCGGTCGATTTCGATGGGCTTCGATTAGTGAGTTTCCTGCCGCCCGATGAACCTGAAAAAGCTCTTTAACAATCGAAGACTAACCCCTTTGAAATTGGCCATTTTGCTGGTAGATTTATCCGCGCCTGATTTTCTTTTGAGGATCAGGTAAGTACGGGAAGAGTGTTCCCCGCGCTCGCGGGGATGAACCGTAGGAGGACAGGACTCGCCCTTACGCGGCGATGTGTTCCCCGCGCTCGCGGGGATGAACCGTGACGGCGACGGGCGGGGCGATTGGGCCTGCTGTGTTCCCCGCGCTCGCGGGGATGAACCGCTATGACGATGCCGTCGACGCGATCAACGCGGGTGTTCCCCGCGCTCGCGGGGATGAACCGATCCAATCTTGGTCGTCAACGCGTTCATGTCTGTGTTCCCCGCGCTCGCGGGGATGAACCGGTAAGAGCCTCCGTTATTCGCCGTGATATTTAGTGTTCCCCGCGCTCGCGGGGATGAACCGGCTATCAGTGGATGGGCGCCGGCGGCAATGTTGTGTTCCCCGCGCTCGCGGGGATGAACCGGCAAGGGCACCGGCGAGGTCGCCGACCAGATGGTGTTCCCCGCGCTCGCGGGGATGAACCGATTCTCGACTCGAATCGTTGCTGCTCGCGGACGTGTTCCCCGCGCTCGCGGGGATGAACCGTTCCGGCCCCATCTCGCCGACAATTCGCAAGCGTGTTCCCCGCGCTCGCGGGGATGAACCGTGACCTGCATGATTTTCCCGTCAAAGCGCATCGTGTTCCCCGCGCTCGCGGGGATGAACCGGTCGGCGCCGGATTCGGGCGCGTGCGTCGATGGTGTTCCCCGCGCTCGCGGGGATGAACCGTCTTCAGCCATCTTGCGCGCCTCTCGCATGGCGTGTTCCCCGCGCTCGCGGGGATGAACCGCTTTCGACGGCATGGCGGACGTCTCCAACGCCGTGTTCCCCGCGCTCGCGGGGATGAACCATGACCGCCGAAAAGGAAGACGCGCGCATGACCGTGTTCCCCGCGCTCGCGGGGATGAACCGCTCGAACCCGGCATGCTTCCAGTCACCGGAGAGTGTTCCCCGCGCTCGCGGGGATGAACCGTCCAGTTCGTAGCGCCGCATCGTCACCACGTCGTGTTCCCCGCGCTCGCGGGGATGAACCGGTGCCAGCCTTGACCGCCTCGAGCACGTCAGGGTGTTCCCCGCGCTCGCGGGGATGAACCGCCCCGTTGCCGGGGCGGTGTGAGTTATGCGGAGTGTTCCCCGCGCTCGCGGGGATGAACCGGTCTCACCGGACATGTGGGCGCAGATCGAGCGGTGTTCCCCGCGCTCGCGGGGATGAACCGTCTTCAGCCATCTTGCGCGCCTCTCGCATGGCGTGTTCCCCGCGCTCGCGGGGATGAACCGCTCTTCCGCCTGAACCTTTCCCTTTGACATAAGTGTTCCCCGCGCTCGCGGGGATGAACCGATATGGCTCATGTCGCTGATACGACCGGCCATGTGTTCCCCGCGCTCGCGGGGATGAACCGGAACCGGCGGCCGTGTTCGCACGATCAACGCGGTGTTCCCCGCGCTCGCGGGGATGAACCGCCTTTCAATCGATGGCGGCCGCCTCAAAGGGGGTGTTCCCCGCGCTCGCGGGGATGAACCGCGGATGCCAGGCTTCTTCATCAAGCGGACGCTGTGTTCCCCGCGCTCGCGGGGATGAACCGCTGGCGCTGTATCAGAACACGGCAGCCTGAGCGTGTTCCCCGCGCTCGCGGGGATGAACCGCTTTTCTTAGAGATATGGGCGAGCGACCTGAAGTGTTCCCCGCGCTCGCGGGGATGAACCGCTGCCCGACGGCAAGCTGTCGTTTCCGTATGAGTGTTCCCCGCGCTCGCGGGGATGAACCGGCGCGCGGGTGCATGCTGCTGCTGGTCGAGATGTGTTCCCCGCGCTCGCGGGGATGAACCGCTCGGCGGGAATATCGGCAATCGCATAATCGTGTGTTCCCCGCGCTCGCGGGGATGAACCGCGAAGTGATGAAGGATGGCGAGTAGATCGGCGGTAAGTGTTCCCCGCGCTCGCGGGGATGAACCGCCGGATTGATGGACGTGGCCACCGTCGCGGCGGTGTTCCCCGCGCTCGCGGGGATGAACCGGTGGCGAATTCGAGAGGGTTAGGCGGCTGAGGGTGTTCCCCGCGCTCGCGGGGATGAACCGAACGAGGGTGCTTACCCGGATCGCATTCTGATGTGTTCCCCGCGCTCGCGGGGATGAACCGGCGCTTGGCGGAAACGTTTTCAAGGAATCCGGGTGTTCCCCGCGCTCGCGGGGATGAACCGACTGGCGAGACCCATGTATTTACCGGATCAAAGTGTTCCCCGCGCTCGCGGGGATGAACCGGCCGGGGATCGCCGCGCAGGCGTCGCGAATCGGTGTTCCCCGCGCTCGCGGGGATGAACCGACCGAAGCCAGCACCGAGGAGATGGCCCGCTTGTGTTCCCCGCGCTCGCGGGGATGAACCGGCCCCTAGGGGAATCCGATGAAAACCACCGCCGTGTTCCCCGCGCTCGCGGGGATGAACCGGACATGGTGCGGGAAAGCGTTTCTGGGTGCTGGTGTTCCCCGCGCTCGCGGGGATGAGCCGCCGCGCAGCTCCACCTGAACGAAGTCGGCGACGTGTTCCCCGCGCTCGCGGGGATGAACCGACCCCGCGACCGGCGAAACCCACATGGCCCTCGTGTTCCCCGCGCTCGCGGGGATGAACCGTTGTCTGCCGCCGTGAGCGCGGCGGCAATCTCGTGTTCCCCGCGCTCGCGGGATGAGCGTTGAACGACGCCGAAGAGGTGCACCGCGAACATCGTGTTCCCCGCGCTCGCGGGATGAACCCTTGCGTATAACGAGATGGGTTCAATCCTGGCCGGGCGCGAGATAGCCTTTGCAGTTCAATTGGATCGGAATCAATGACGTGGCGTCCAGCCGGATGGCGGTGAGTGCGCCTCCCCAAAGACAGCCGCTGTCGATTGCCCAGACGTTGTCTTCCTGACGGTAGCCCAGGGTCGACCAATGGCCGAAGATGATGCGGTCGGACCGGGTCTTTCTGCCCGCGGCCCGAAACCAGGGGACGAGTCCGACCGTATGGTTTTCGAGGCTGCCTTTTTCGGTCAGGGCCAGGGTGCCATCCGGCTTGCAGAAACGCAGACGGGTCAGACAGTTGGTGATGAAACGCAGCCGCTTCAGGCCGGTTAGATCAGGTGACCAGCGGTCTGGCTGATTCCCGTAGAGGTCGCGTAGAAAGTCCTGATAATCCGTGCCGCGCAGCACTGCTTCCAGTTCGCCCGCGCGGACTTGCGCCTCCGCCAGATCCCATTGGGGCGGCAGGCCGGCATGGATGAGGGTGAAATTCCGTTCCGGGTCATGGTGGAGCAGTGGGCGATGACGGAGCCAATGCAGGAGTTCGTCGCGATCCGGGGCTCTCAAGACCGCCTCCAGGGTACTTTTTTTGGCGTGCCTGGAATTGCCCGCGGCGAGTGCGAGCAGGTGCAGGTCGTGATTGCCCAGCACGACGAGCGCGGCCTCTCCGAGATCGTGAACGAAGCGCAGAACCTTCAGGGAGTCCGGTCCCCGATTCACCAGATCGCCGACGAACCAGAGCCGATCGACCTGCGGATCGAAGGCGAGTCGGTCGAGCAGTGCCCTCAGCTCAAGATAGCAGCCCTGGAGATCGCCGATCGCATAGGTAGGCATAATCGTGCTGGATCGATGAGGTTAAACAAAGCGTTCCGAGGCTGACATTGCATCCGTTCATGGTTCGACCCTTCGACGGGCTCAGGACTCACCACGAACGGATGCAATGTCACCACGAACGCGGGTATGCGCTTTTCAGGAAATCACCTTAGAACCGCGTCCATCAATATAATGACGACGCCTTTCAAGGCCGGGCGCGGCGGCGTCAATGAATGCTCGTCGTGGAGATCAGCGAAAATGCCGGTATCCTGGCCTCGAAACGGATCCCGTCATCGTCGACCATCCCATAACTGCCGTGCATGCTGCCCAGTGGCGTCGACAGGACGGTGCCGCTGGTGTATTGATAACGTTCGCCTGGGCGCAGATGCGGCTGCTCGCCGACGACACCTTGCCCCCGTACCTCCTGTGCCTGGCCGTCGGCGTCGGTGATGATCCAGTGCCGGTCCAGCAGGCGGGCGGGCTCGTCCCCCTGATTCTCGATGGTGATGGTGTAGGTGAAGACGTAACGGCCTTCCGAGGGGGAGGACTGGTCAGGCTGGTATTGGCTTTGCGTCACGATTTTGATCGAAAATTCTTTCACCTGAGACTCCATTGCGGACAAGCGGATCGGAAAGCGCGATAATACCTATTCGATGTCTTCGCGTAATCCATCCATTCGGATTATTCAGCACCTTTCTAATTATTTGATAGGGTTGTATGCTGTTCTTAAAGTTTACTCGAAGTGATGGCCGCGATGCTGATCCCCTCTAAACCCAGTCGCCGGAAACCGGATCCCTTTTTTTTGCTTGTGGTTTTTGTCGCCATCGGGATGTTTGCGACACTCGGCTATCAGGTGGCGATCTACTCCGTGGCGACGGATAATCCGCTCGCGACACAGACGCCTCGGCCCGCGGAGGTGGGCGGCTGACCGTGCGGGCCGTTCGCTGTTGTTTATCCTGACGCACTTGCGCTTCGATCACCTCAGATCTGGTTGACGTCTATGTCTGATCCGCTGTTGTCCGACAGGATTCGGATTGCCGTTGTCGGTGTTGGCTATCTGGGGCGTTTCCATGCGCTGATCTATTCGCGTCTGTCAGGAGTCGATCTGGTCGGCGTGTTCGACACTGATCGCGCGCGCGCGCGATCGGTCGCGGCGGAAGCCGGTTGCGCGAGCGTTGAGCGCATCGAGGATTTGTTCGGTAGGGTCGATGCCGTCAGCGTCGTGGTTCCGACCACGGCGCATCTGGACGCCGCCGCACCCTTTCTGTCACGGGGGATTCATGTCCTGCTCGAAAAACCGATCGCTCCGACGCTGGCCGATGGCGCCGAGATCGTGCGTCTGGCCGGGGCGCATGGCGCAACGCTTCAGATCGGCCATGTCGAGCGGTTCAACGCGGGCGTCATGGCGCTCGCCCAACGGATCCGTTCGCCGCTGTATATCGAGGCCCAACGCATGGGCGGCTTCGTGGAGCGGGCGACGGATGTGGATGTCGTCTCCGATCTGATGATCCATGACATCGACATCATTCTGTCGCTCGTGGACGCGGAAATCGGGAGCATCTCCGCGGTCGGCGCGTCGGTCCTAACCGAGCATGTGGATATTGCGAATGCCCGTCTGGAATTCGCCAACGGAACCGTCGCGAATGTCGTTGCCAGCCGCGTCTCGGAGAAGACCACCCGGCGGATCCGGGTCTTTCAGCCGCGTCGGTATCTCTCGCTGGACTTTGTCGAGCAAACCATCGACATCGCCGAGCCTCGTCCGGTCGATGGCGCCATTCGCCCCGAGATCGCTCGCCAGCGCATCCAGGTGGAGCCGATCAAGCCTTTGGATCTTGAGCTTGCCGAATTCGTGCGGTGCATCCGTGAAGGACAACCGCCACTGGTGGACGGCCGGATTGGGCTGAAGGCGCTGGAAGTGGCGCTGGAGGTGCGCGCTCGGATTGCGCAGTCCAGCGAGACTGCAGGGAGAGAAGCTGGACGATGATGGCGAGGGCCGCCGCTCCGGTCGCGGTCCGGCGTCAACGAATCCAGAGATGACAATGACGGCTAAGCGGTCTCCTTATCGACATCTTCCGCATCCCCGAATTTGATCCCGAGCAGGCAGCGGCCTTCGGCTGGGTGCGGGTCGATCCAGACCACCGAACCGACACAGGAGGTGACGCCTGACCAGCCCTGGGCATCGCACTCGAAAGCAAGCAGCAGCCGTGTCTTCGTCGGATACGGCCGATCAGACCAGATCCGCATTCCTCCCGCGCTAATGTCGCACGACACACTGTCGTAGCTGCATCCCGCCGTGCCTGCCAATTGACTGTTGATCGGCTGTAACTGAACCTCGCAGCCGAGCGGGGCGCGAGGATGTTGGCGGCGATTGTCGAATCCAGTGGTCTGCATCGGTCACAATCCAAGGTTGAAGGTGCAGGCGAGCAATCAGCGTGCAGTATAGCAGGCTCTTGCCAATTGTTGTCTGACGCCGCGAATCAAGTCCGGGCCCTCAGGTGTCGCGGGCGGATCCCGAGCGCGAGCAAGGCGGCAAGATAGACGAAACCGCCAAGCGCGATCCAGGTCAAAAGATGCCGGATGCGCTCGCCCGAGTCCATTGCGATCCAGCGCGCGGTGTCGTCGGCGCCGAGATGAATGACGCACCCCATGATGAGGCTGGCGGTCAGACCTCTGGCCAGGAGGACGATCCAGCCGGCTTGCGGTCGCAGGATCCCGTCTTTCAGCAGGCCGCGCAGGAGCAAGCCTGCATTGAGCATGGCGGCAATGGTGGTGCCCAACGCAAGACCCGCATGACCCAGCGGAATCATGAGGATCAGATTGCAGCCCAAGCCGACCAGCAGGGCGATGGCGGCGATGCGCGCCGGGATTTTCATCTCCTGGCGCGCATAGTAGCCGGGTGCGAGTACCTTGATGCCCATAAAGCCGATAAGGCCAAGCGAGTAGGCCATCAGGCTGTGGCTCGCCATCGCTACGTCATCGGCGTTGAATTCGCCGGAATGAAACAGGGTTGCCATCAGTGGGCCAGCCAGAACCAGCAGCCCGACCGCCGCGGGGACGCCGAGCAACAGGATCCAGCGTAACGCCCAGTTCAGGGTCTCGGAGAACGATTCCGGATCGTTCGCGGCATGACGTCTGGACAGGCGCGGCAAAATAACGGTGCCGAGCGTGGCCGCGAGAATCCCCAGCGGGAATTCCATTAAACGGTCGGAGTAATAGAGCCAGGAGATGCTGCCGGTCGTCAGAAAGGAGGCCAGAAGGGTATCCAGCAGGAGGCTGATCTGGGCGACCGAGACGCCGAACAGGGCCGGTCCCATCCGCCGGATCACCTGCCCGATGCCTGGATCCTTGCGTGTGAGTCGTGGACGAGGTAGCAGATCGAGTTGCGCCAGAAATGGAAGTTGAAAGGCCAACTGGATCATGCCCGCAAACAGCACACCCCATGCTAGCGCCATGATGGGCTGTTCCATGCGCGGTGCCAGCACGATTGTGCAGCCAATCAGCGACAGGTTGAGCAGCACCGGGGTGAAGGCCGGGATCCCGAAGCGTTCGTAGGTGTTCAGGATGCCGCCGGCAAGGGCGGTCAAGGAGATGAACAGCACATACGGAAACGTCAGCCGCAGCATGGCCGTCGCGAGTTCCCACTGGGCGACGTCGTGCGCGAAACCGGGGGCGAAGATCAGGATCAGCACCGGCGCGCCGAGGACGCCGAGCGCCGTGATCAGAAGCAGGACGGCGCCGAACGTGCCGGCGATGTCGTCGACGAAATGCTTGAGTGCCGGGAAGCCGTGCGTTTCGCGATACGCGTTGAGGACGGGCACGAAGGCCATCGAAAAGGCCCCTTCGGCGAACAGTCGGCGCATGAAATTCGGGATCTTGAAGGCGACGAAAAAGGCGTCGGTGCCCGCATCCGCGCCGAACGCGTGTGCCACGACCAGATCGCGGGCAAAGCCCAGAATGCGCGAAAGCAGGGTGTTGCCGCCGACCTTGGCGAGCGAGGCCGCGAGTGATGCCAAGGATTGGGGTGCTCCACGGGAAAGCGGCGATTATACGGCTGGCCGGGGTTGGCGGCGATGGCGGGCAAGGAGATCCTCATCACCTATCAGTTACTCACGGGCATGAAAAGCGGGCAACGGGAGGTCGTTTTGAAGGCACCGCTTCAGACGGCGCAGGCCGCGCGTGAACCACGAGACCAGGCTACGATAGAGTTTCCTGAAGCTCCAATGCGCGGGGTCGTTCTGCGCCTGGACTTTTTTTCGAGTGGTGTCGGATCGTTCAGCCCCTCGTCTCGGCCGGCGCGAACACACCAGTACATGGCCAAGGCCATGATGAGCACCAGTCGCTCCAAACGCTCGGCATGCTGGAGTTGCGAATCCTCCAAGTCGAAGCCCCGGCCCTTGACGTCGGAGAACATCGGTTCGATGGCCCAGCGAGCAGCGTCGTCAAGCACGCTTGCCCGTGTCGGGGCGGCGTCCATGGCAATGATCCACGGCTCGGGGTGGCCATCCTCGTGCAGGATCCCGAGGTTCGTGATCACCCCCTGCGCAAACAGGCGCACACCGGTGAAGTAACGTTCCGTCACCCCGTGTGCCAACGCGCCCGTCGTCGTCTCATCGCCCTGCCCGGTATCCGTTAGCACGTTGCTCTTCAGGCGCAGCCGGTCGCTCCAGCCCCGGGCTTGGAGCCACCCGAACAGGCCCGCCGACGGATAGAACCGGTCCGCCGATAGCAGCACGCGCGCCCCGGACGGCAGCCAGGCCAGGAGCGGCTCCAACACCACCTGCTGGCCCGCGAAGCCGAGATTGGCCGCCCCTTCCTCAGCCCGCCACGCCAGCGGTATCGCGCGATCACCCACCCGCAACGCCACCATCAGCAGCGCCATCCGATCACCCAAATCGGTTTGGTCCAGGCTCAACAACACCGTCTGACCATGGCTGGCCGCCTTCGCCAACTCCGCTCGTGCAAAGGGCTCAATCACCATTCCCGGACCCAACCGCGGATTCTTCAGCAAACGCCTCAGCCATTGCTCGCGCATGTCCTGCCGCTCGGTGTCCAAGGGCAGCAGATTGGCCAACTCCACCGTGTTCGGGGTTTGGCCTTCGATCATCGCCCCGACCGCCAACGCCAGCTTGCTCACCACCGTCTTGCGCAGACGCGGGTGCACCTCGCGCAGCCCGCACGCCACTTCATCAGCCAATCGTTTGACGCTTCCCATGATCCTCAATCACCTCAACATCGACTGAGCGGCAGTTTGCCAGAATGTGATAGGTGATGAGATCTCAATACAACCAAAAACACAATGCTTAGGTTGAGCCTAACCTGCACGGAAAACGTACAAGCGTAGCGTTCAGCCGTTCGTGGCGAGCCACGCGGCCCTCACAGGCAGCAGTTCTACCCCGGATGTTTCATAAACCTGTGGGCAGGTCCAGAAACCCCCCGGTGTCAGGATAGAAGTCGCCTCCCTTTTGGGAGGCGACTTCTATCCTGACACCGGGGGACACCGTCTGACCATGGCTGGCCGCCTTCGCCAACTCCGCTCGCGCAAAGGGCTCGATCACCATCCCCGGACCCAACCGCGGATTCTTCAGCAAACGCCTCAGCCATTGCTCGCGCAGATCCTGCCGCTCGGTGTCCAAGGGCAGCAGATTGGCCAACTCCACCGTGTTCGGGGTTTGGCCTTCGATCATCGCCCCGACCGCCAGCGCCAGCTTGTTCACCACCGTCTTGCGCAGGCGCGGATGTACCTCGCGCAGCCCGCGCGCCACTTCATCAGCCAATCGTTTGACGCTTCCCATGATCCTCACTCCACTCAACATCGCCTGAGCGGCAGTTTGCCAGAATGTGATAGGTGATGAGCAAGGAGATCAAAGAATTGACAATCGGCCCCAATTCAGGAAGAATGCTCGGTCTTAAAGTTTTGGATAAAAATTCAAAAACCGGATTTTCAGGAGACCCAGTTGGCTAACTCAGTACAAGCCCGTAAGCGCGCCCGTCAGGCCGAGGTCCATCGCCAGCGCAATGCCGCGCAACGCAGCACCCTGCGCACCTTTATTAAGAAGGTCATCAAGGCGATTCGTTCGGAAGATAAGGAAGCCGCAACCCAAGCCTACAAGGACGCCGTGCCACGGATTGATCGCGCCGCGCGCAAGGGTTTGATCCACGCCAATAAGGCGGCGCGCCACAAGAGCCGTCTCAACGCTCATATCAAGGCAATGGCCTGATCGAAAAAACCGGCTTCTAGCCGGTTTTTTTATGTCGTCCATGTTTGCGCTCGATCAGGTTTGCAAGCGTTACGGACAGGCGACCGCCCTTGACGGGATCACGCTGACATTCGAGCGGGGGCGAACCACCGCGCTGATCGGACCCTCGGGGTGCGGCAAATCGACTCTGCTGCGTTTATTGATCGGGCTGCTGACTCCCGACGCGGGCAGCGTCCGCTTTGACGCTCAGCCCCTGGAGGCGGCAAGCCTGCGTCGTCTGCGCCAGCGGATGGGGTATGTCATCCAGCAGGGCGGCCTGTTCCCGCACCTCACGGCTCGCCAGAACGTAACCTTGATGGCGCGTCACCTCGGCTGGTCCCAGGCGCGCATCGCGCCGCGCCTGGCGGACCTCACCGCACTGACCCACTTCCCGGCCGACGGTCTGGACCGCTTTCCGAGCGAACTCTCCGGCGGTCAGAATCAGCGCGTGGCCCTGATGCGCGCGCTCATGCTCGACCCGGAGGCGCTGCTGCTCGACGAGCCGCTCGGCGCCCTGGACCCGATGATCCGCTACGAGCTTCAGGAAGAGTTGAAACAGATCTTCGCGACCTTGGGCAAGACGGTCGTTTTGGTGACACACGATTTGGCCGAGGCGGCCTTTCTCGCTCACGCCATCGTCCTGATGCGAGCCGGGCGGGTCGTCCAGGCCGGGTGCCTGACGGATCTGATGACCGCGCCCGCCGAACCTTTCGTCGAACAATTCATCCGCGCCCAGCGCAGCCATCTGACGGAGGGGGTCTTTTGACTGCTCGCCGCGCATGGGCTTTTCTCGGCGTGCTGTCCGCCCTGATGCCGCTGCTTGCCGGTTGCGGCCGGACTGGCGACGAGGTCGTGATCGGCAGCAAGAAGTTTACCGAGAGTGTCGTGCTTGGGGAGGTGCTGAAGGATCTGGTCGCCGATTCCGGCATGCCGGTGCGTCACCGTCGCGCGCTCGGCGGCACCCGGATCCTTTTCAATGCCCTGGCCAACGGCGAGATCGACGCCTATGTCGAGTACACCGGAACCCTGACCCATGAAATCCTGGCCCGTGCCGAGCCCCAGGATGAGGCGGCGCTCGTTGCCCGCCTGGCGCTGGATGGCATCCACATGGCTGGCTCGATCGGTTTTCAGAACAACTTCGCGCTCGGCATCCCGGAGTCCAGGGCGGCCGCCTTGGGGATCGCGAACATCTCCGACCTGAAGGGCCAACCGGATCTCCGACTGCGCTTTGGCAGCGAGTTCATGGATCGCGACGATGGTTGGCCGGGGCTGCGCGATGTCTATGGACTGCCGCAGCGCGATGTGCGCGGCGTCGAACACGAGCTGGCCTATCGCGCGCTTGGCGCTGGAGATGCCGACGTCACCGAGGTCTATACGACCGACGCCGAGATTGCCGCTTACGATCTGCGAACCCTCGTCGACGATCAAGGTTATTTCCCGCGCTACGATGCCGTGCTGCTCTACCGGGCGGACCTGGAGCAGCGCTCGCCCCTGGCGGTGGCGGCATTGCGGCGCAGTCTCGGTCTGATCGACGCGGAGCGGATGATCGCGCTGAATGCGGCGGTGAAAATCGATGGCCGCGCCGAGGCCGAGGTTGCCGCCGACTGGCTGCGCACCCGGTTCGATCTCGCGGCCGCCGCCCCGACCGAGGGCCGCGCCGCACGCCTGCTACGCTATACCCTTGAGCACGCGATGCTGGTCGGCGTGTCGCTTCTGGCGGCGGTGGTCGTGGCCGTGCCGCTCGGCATCCTGGCCGCCTACCGCCGCCGTCTGGGGCAGTCTCTGCTTGCCCTGGTCGGCATCCTGCAAACCATTCCGGCCCTGGCGCTGCTGGTGGTCATGATCCCCTTTCTCGGGATCGGCGCGGGTCCGGCCCTGGTGGCGCTGTTTCTCTACAGTCTGCTGCCGATCGTTCGCAACACCCATGCCGGTCTCGTTGGCATCCCAGCCACCCTGCGCGAGTCCGCCGACGCCTTGGGGCTGTCGGCTGGCGCCCGTCTGTGGCGGATCGAACTGCCGCTGGCGCTGCCAACCTTGCTCGCCGGTATCAAAACCGCGGCCGTGATCAACATCGGCGCGGCTACGCTTGGCGCACTGATCGGCGCCGGCGGGTATGGTCAGCCGATTCTGGCCGGCATTCGGCTCGACGACACGGGTTTGATCCTGGAAGGCGCCATCCCCTCGGCGCTGTTCGCGCTCGCCGCGCAATGGCTGTTCGAGCGGGCGGAGCGGGCGGTGGTTCCGCGCGGGATTCGCAGCTAAACCGCGTCCAGAGCGAAATGCGTAATTTTCGTTATGTGTTCAATGATGTGGATTTCAGCGACATCAGGTAGAGACGCGGTTTAGAAATTTATATTTTTTAACCCAAGTTGCTACCCAGCGAGATTCAGAAGAGGAAGTTGAGGCTGCAGGCCAGGATAAAGAATGCCGTCTTGAGTTCAAAACCGGCAGCGGTCACGCTGTGGATATGCTTGGGTAGCAATCGCTCGATGAGGCTCCCGGTCGTTTCCACGGCATGACGCGCGGAGGACATCAAGTACGTCAGCGCCGGTTCGTGGGGACGCTTGGAGTTTTTCTTGCGGAGCGGCAGCAGATGCAAACCTGCTTCCTTCAGGAGATCCTCATAGCCATAGTCGTTATAGGCTTTATCGCCAGTGATCGTCGCCTGAGCCGGGAGATCGAAGGCATATTGTTTCAATGCTTTAGCATCGCTGTCCGCGCCGGGTGTCAGAAAAAACTCGATGGGTTGTCCTTGAGCAGTGACCATCAGGTGGATTTTGACTCCATAGAAGTAGCGGTGTTTGCTCGCCTGGTAGCCGCGCCAGGCTTCGCCTTGATAACGACGACAGCGACGAATCCGGATGTTGTCGCAGACGGGGAGCGGAAAGCTGTCGACGATATAGAGACGCTCGGTGTTCAATTGATGCCCGAGGCTGGCCAAGACATGAAACAACGGCATCACGAACGGTTCGCAACGATGGAGACGGCGCACGAAGCGACTCGCACTGAGCCGATGTGGCAGATAGCCCGTTTCATGCAAGAACCGATGTGCCCGTTTGAAGCATCCGCCAAACTCGAGGGCAGCGACCAACGCGGTGGTGAGAATTTCCGCGTCGGACACCTGACACTGGGGGTCTTCACGATGACCGAGTGCTTTCAACAGATCGTCACAAAAGCAGTACACGAATATAATTTGTGTATCCATCGGGGTTCCTCGCCAGTCGTTGCGCAGTAGGGGTACTCACAACGCTAGCAAACTCCGATGGACGCCGATCCATCAAGGTGGCAACTTGGGTTTTTTAATATTTTAAACCGCGCCCCACCGGGATGTCCGTCATGGCGCAAAAGCTGGAGAAAGCCACAAAACGACGTTTTTCGCTCTGGGCGCGGTTTAAGAGAGCAATCAGTGCGCTGGCGGTCGCCCCGTCGAGGTTTGGGGACGATACGCGAGCGCCAGCAGGAGCGCTCCGGCGAGGATCATGGGGAGCGTCAGCAACTGCCCCATGGTGAGCCAGTCGAAGGCGAGGTAGCCGATGTGGGCATCCGGCAACCGCACGAATTCCACCATGAATCGGAATGTCCCGTAACCGAGCAGAAACAGACCCGAGACGGCCATCATGGGGCGCGGTTTGCGGGAGAAGAACCAGAGGATGAAAAACAGCGCGAGTCCTTCCAGCGCCGCTTCGTAGAGTTGCGAGGCATGGACCGGCGGACTCCAGAGGGCGTCCCGCGCTTGATCCAGGCATTGACCTGGAAATTCGTCACAGGGCAGGCGCATGCCCCAGGGGGCGTCGGTGCGATGCCCCCACAGCTCTCCGTTGATGAAATTGCCGAGCCGTCCGGCGAGGAGCCCCGGCGGGACGAGCGGAGCCAGAAAGTCGGCGACCTGGAAGAAGCGTATCCGCTGTCGGCGCGCGAAGTAGAGGATGGCCAGCAGGACACCGATCAAACCGCCGTGAAAGGACATGCCGCCTTCCCAGACCTTTAAGAGATTTAGCGGGTTGGCGAGGATCTGGTCGAAGCCGTAGAAAAACATGTAGCCGAGACGTCCGCCGGCGATGGTGCCGATGACGCAATAGAAAATCAGGTCGTCCACCATCTCGCCGGTCCAGCCGGAGCCCGGTCGCGAGCCGCGCCAGCGGCCCAGCGTCCAGGCCACGGCGAAGCCGACGAGATACATGAGACCGTACCAATGGACCTTGAGCGGTCCAATGGCCAGCGCGATGGGGTCGAGATCGGGGTAGGTCAACATGGGTGCGGATGGTATCACTGTGATATGACAGGGTTGAAGTGATCGTCAGAGTCGATCTGACTGCCTCTGTTTATTGGGATTTCGCAACAGAACATAGACTGCGCCCGTGCCGCCGTCGCGTCGGGTGGCCGAACAGAAGGCCAGAACCTGATCGTAGAGGCGTAGCCAGTAATTGACCTTCTGCTTGAGCACCGGCTGATTGTCCGAGGAACGATGCCCCTTGCCATGGATGATGCGCGCGCACCGGACATGACGATGGCCGCACTCGGCAAGGAATTCGGCGAGGAGTTGCCGGGCATGCTCGGCATGCAGACCATGCAGATCCACCTCCAGCCCCACCTCGATCGCGCCGCGTTGCAGGTCGGCGATGACGCGGCGTTGAATGCCGGGGCGGACAAACAGGAGGAAGTCGTGCGTTTCGACTTCGGATTCGGACAGGGTGGCGTTCGCGTCGTCTTCCGGCGGCGCGATGTGGCGCGGGCGCGGAATTGGCGGCGGCTTGGGGCGATAGGTCGCGACAGCGTCATGCCGCAGCGGCGCGGCGTCCCGGACCTGCTCGCGAAACAAGTCCAGGTCGGCCTCTTGGATTTGCTTCTTCATGACGGGTGGCGACCGCGGTGTGCAGAACTTGGCACCGGAGTATATCAGTGCGGGCGTTGATTCAGCCGGGATGCTTGATGGGTTTCTATTGGGTATGATCCCAGGAGCATTCCCTGCTTTTATCGCCGTCTTCGGAACGCATGACATCCTATGAAAATCCTGGTCAGTAACGACGACGGCTATCAATCGCCGGGCTTGATCGCACTTGCCAGTGCGCTGGGTCAGCTCGGAGAGGTCGTGGTGGTCGCGCCGGAGCGCGACCGGAGCGGCGCCAGCAATTCGCTGACCCTGGATGTGCCGCTACGGGCAACGCGCACGGCGAATGGCTATATCCGAGTGGATGGAACGCCGACCGATTGCGTGCATCTCGCCCTGACGGGCTTGTTCCAAACCGACCCCGACCCCGATCTCGTGGTCGCGGGGATCAATCACGGGCCAAATCTAGGCGATGACGTGCTCTATTCCGGGACGGTCGCGGCGGCGACCGAGGGGCGCTTCCTGGGCCTGCCCTCGATGGCGGTGTCCATCGTCTCGCATGAGCCCAGGTACCTGGCGACGGCGTCCAGAGTCGCCGTGCGGCTGGTCTCTCGATTACGCGAGCATCCGCTGGAGTCCAGCATCATCCTCAATGTGAATGTGCCGGATCTGCCGTACGAGGATCTTAAGGGATTCGTGGCAACCCGGCTTGGGCATCGACACAAGGCGGAGCCGGTGGTGATGGCGAGGGATCCCCGAGGCCGGACGATTTACTGGGTCGGCCCCGCGGGACCGGAGCAGGATGCCGGACCGGGAACGGATTTCGATGCCGTGCGTCATGGTTTCGTCTCGATCACCCCCTTGCAGGTCGACCTGACTCGCCACGCCGCGCTAGAGACGCTTGGCCATTGGTTGGCGGCCAGAGGATGATTGAGGTGACGATGGATCCAGGGATCGGGATGACCTCCCTGCGCACACGGAAACGGTTGATTCTCCGTCTGCGCGAGGCCGGGATTCACGCGCCGGAGGTGCTGACAGCGATGCGGGATCTGCCGCGGCATCTGTTTGTGGACGAGGCGCTGGCGAGCCGGGCCTACGAAGATTCGGCGCTGCCGATCGGTCATGGTCAGACCATCTCTCAGCCCTATACCGTCGCGCGCATGACGCAATCGCTGTTGGAACGCGTCAGGCCGGATACGGTGCTTGAAATCGGCACGGGTTCGGGTTTTCAAACCGCCGTGCTCGCCTCCATGGTGCGCCGTGTCTACAGTGTGGAACGCGTGCGCGAATTGCTGGATCGCGCGCGGCAACGGTTGAGTGCTCTCAAACAGCGAAATATTCGTTTTCTGCTTGGCGATGGGTCGAAGGGCTGGCTTGACTATGCGCCCTACGATGGCATCCTGGTGACCGCCGCGCCACGCGGAGTGCCGCGGCTGCTGGCCGAGCAACTGGCGCCGGGAGGAGTCATGGTGCTGCCGATCGGGGATGCCGCGCGGCAGATGCTGGTGCGAGTCACCAGGGTCGGGGATGGATTCGAGCAGGAGATGCTGGAAGCGGTGAGTTTTGTGCCCTTGCTGATGGGAATTTCCGATTCGGTATCGGAAGGATAAGCGGGTTGATGGGTGTTTCAAATAGGCGCGTTCTCCTTGCCCTTTGCCTGATTGTTTGGTTGCCGTCGATGCTTGGCGGTTGCAGTAGCACGACTCCGGCGCCAGTGTATGGTTGGAATTGGCGGGGGCCGGTTCCCGAGGGATTTTACCTCGTGCGCACGGGCGACAGCCTGAGTCTTGTCGCGCAGCGGCTCGGCATCAGCGCGCGCAAACTGGCGAAATGGAATGGACTGAAGCCGCCCTACGTCATCTATGCGGATACCTTGCTGCGCGCGGCACCGCCGGATCCAGCCAGTCCCAGGCGGATCGCCGGGGCGGCGGTCGCGCCCGAGAAAAAATCCGATGCCGCGGTGCGCCCCAGCCGCGGCCATGTCCAGACGCCCAGAGTCTCCGCCAGCAAAAAAAGCAGAGAGCTAAAAGATAAAAACAAACCTGGCAGCCAACGTGAATCCTCCGAAATTGCCTGGGCATGGCCCTTGAGCGGTCCATTGATTCAGGGGTTCCATGCCGGCGATCGCACGCGCCAGGGGATCCGCATTGGCGGGCGTGCCGGCGAGGCGGTCAGAGCCAGCGCGGATGGCCTGGTGGTGTATAGCGGTGGTGGACTCAAGGCGTATGGCAACCTTATCATCATCAAACATAACGACAACTATTTGAGTGCATACGGCTTCAACCGCTCGCTGTTCGTTAAGGAGGGGGATCGCGTCACGGGCGGTCAGGCCGTGGCGGAGGTTGGTCAAGGAGCCGAAGGAACCCATCTGCTGCACTTTGAGGTCCGCCGTCACGGGACGGCCGTTGACCCGATCGCTTACCTGCCCGCGCGAAACTAACCCCGCCCGACTGGGCGGAGGGAGATGTGGATGCCAATCGCCGAAGACCTGGAGGCAAACGAGAATTCGTCGGATCTCGACAGCGAATCGCTGCTCTTGCTCAATGAGGATTCCGAACTGATCGAGGCGGAGGAGGCTGTCGAGGTTGAGGTCGACGCGGTCGAATCCCCGGATCGCATTGAGCCCCGCGGCGAGCGCTTCAGCTCGGGAGATGGCGATTTCGATGCCACCCGGTACTACCTCAACGAAATCGGCGCCTCCAAGCTTCTGACCGCCGAGGAAGAGGTTTACTTTTCGCGCCTGGCCCAGGGGGGCGACAACGCCGCCCGTCAGCGCATGATTGTCAGCAATCTCCGGCTCGTGGTGAAGATCGCCCGTCGTTATCTGAACCGCGGTCTGCCGTTGCTCGATCTGATCGAGGAAGGCAATCTGGGCCTGATCCGGGCGGTCGAGAAATTCGACCCCGAACGCGGATTTCGCTTTTCCACCTATGCGACCTGGTGGATCCGCCAGACCATCGAGCGGGCGATCATGAACCAGACCCGCACGGTGCGTCTCCCGATTCATGTCGTCAAGGAGATCAACCTCTATCTCAAGGCGGCGCGCAATCTTGGGCAGCGGCTCGACCACGAGCCCACCACCGAGGAGATCGCCAGCCTGCTCGACAAGCCTATCAGCGAAGTGAAACGCATGCTGGGGCTCAACGAACGCATCTCCTCGGTCGATACGCCGTTCAGCAAGGATGCCGACAAGCCATTGGTGGATATGCTGGAAGACGAAGCGGCCAGCGATCCGGCCGACAATATCCAGGACACCGACATCCAGACCAATCTCGAACATTGGCTAAACAAGCTCAACGACAAACAGCGCGAGGTGGTGGAACGGCGTTTTGGATTGCACGGTTATGATTATTCGACGCTGGAGAGCGTGGCCCAGGAACTTGGCGTGACCCGCGAGCGCGTCCGCCAAATTCAAATGGACGCACTGAAACGTCTTCGGGATATCCTGGAAAAAGAAGGATTTTCAGTCGAATCCTTTTTCAAGTGAGACGAGGACTGTTTCCGTGGTTGTCCCCAATCCAAGTGGGCGCTTCTGTGGATAAGCTGTGCGATGGATGGGTAACAGACTGACTGGGAAGCCTGATCCTGTAACTGGTCAGGATTTGACCACTTTGCCGCCCGCCACCCTCGGAAAAATGCCACTTCCTGTACCGCTAATGGTCTTGCTCCAGCGATCGAGGTCAGGCTCCAAGAAACCGTCCAGCAACGATTTCCCGAATCGGCGAAACCGACGGCCAAGTCGCCCGCTTGCGGGCGACGCCGATACAGGGGAAAGTGTTGATGGATGGCTCCTAAGCATAGGCCGGCGCGAAGACCCTCTCGGGATCTTCCACGGGGCCGCTGTCTCCCCAATACGGTGAGAGTTTGCGCAGTTGCGCGACGATCGGCGGAACCGCCGCAATGACCCGCTCGACCTCGTCCATGTTGTTGTAGCGCGAGAGCGAGAAGCGGGTGGTCCCGTGCGCCGCAGTGAAGGGAATGCCCATGGCGCGCATCACGTGCGAGGGCTCCAGCGAGCCGGAGGTGCAGGCCGAGCCGCTCGATGCCGCGATGCCGAGCTTGTTCAGCAGCAGCAGAATGGCCTCGCCCTCGATGTACTCGAAGGCGATATTGCTGGTGTTCGGCAGGCGGTTGGTCGGATCGCCGGTGACGAAACAGTTGGGCACGGCGGCGAGGATTCCCTGTTCCAGCCGGTCGCGCATCGCGCGCACAACGGTCTTTTCGGACTCCATGTGCTCCAGCGCCATCGCGCATGCCTTGCCGAGTCCGACGATGGCCGCGCTGTTCTCGGTGCCGGCGCGCCGTCCGCGTTCCTGATGACCGCCGCGCAGCAGTGGGCGAAAACGGGTATTGCGACGCAGATAGAGCACGCCGATCCCCTTGGGCGCGTGCAGCTTGTGCCCGGACAGCGACAGCATGTCGATGGCGGTGTCCTTGAGATCGATCGGCAGCTTGCCGACGGCCTGGACCGCGTCGGTGTGGAAGAGGACGCCAGCGGATTTGGCCAGCTCGGCCATTTCCTGCACCGGAAAGAGGGTGCCGGATTCGTTATTGGCCCACATGACCGAGACGATCGCGACCCGGTCGGAGAGCAGATCCATGTAGGTCTGCATGTCAAGCCGGCCCTTGCCGTCCACCTTCAGGTAATGAACCTTATAGCCGTCCTTCTCCAGATGTTCGCACACCGAGAGGATCGCCGGATGTTCCACGACCGTGGTGATGATCTCCTTGCGCTCCGGCTGTGCCTTGAGCGCGGACAGGATGGCGGTGGAATCGGACTCGGTTCCGCAGGAGGTGAAGACGATCTCGGAATCATGCTCGGCTCCGAGCAGCGCCTGGACCTGTTGGCGGGCCTGCTTGATCGCCATTCCCACCCGGTTGCCGAATTGATGCAGCGAGGACGGATTGCCGAACTGCTCGGTGAAATAGGGCAGCATGACCTCCACGACCTCGGGGGCGACCATGGTGGTGGCGTTGTTATCGAAATAGATGCCTTGGACGGGCGGGGAAGTGGTCATGGATTTCTCTCGCGATGAACTGGGAGCGCCGACTTGCCGTCGGCGCCTGGGGTCGTCGGCATGTGGTCGACTGGCGCGATTGGCGGCGACATATCGCCGATCGCTCTAGTAGCCGGACGATGCGACCTGGCGAAGCGAAGCCTGCTTCATGCATCTCGTTGTCGTTGTCGTTATTCTCCGGAAAAGCTCATACCCACTTTCGTGGTGACATTGCATCCGTTCGTGGTGAGTCCTGAGCGCAGTCGAAGGGTCGAACCATGAACGGATGCAATGTCGGCCTCGGAGCGCGATTTCCGCCCGTCCTTCGACCCTTCGGCTCCGCTCAGGACTCAGGACGAACGGAAATCAGTAAAGTCATTCCCGTAAATCACCTTATGTTCCAGGAGCTTCCTTAATGTCTCTGCGCCGCCGCCGGCAACACCCGCACGAATTCGCCCAGATCCTCGACGATGCGCTGCTGGATGCCTTCGAGCGTCGTGGAGGCCATCTGACAACCCACGCAGGCGCCGGTCATGTTCACGTAGACGTTCTTGCCGTCGATATCGACCAACTCCACGTCGCCATGATCGCGCTGAAGATTGGGCCGGATGGCCTCGATCGAGCTTTCGATACAGCGGATGCGTTGCAGGTTGGTCAGCTTGCGGCGGACGGGCGCCGGTTTGGTGGCCGCGCCGGTGGGCGCGAAGGTCTTGCCGGTTTCGGCCAGCACGCGCGTCAGGATCTCCTCGATCTCTTCGTGACAAGCTGAACAGCCACCCCCGGCCTTGGTGTAATTGGCGACATCCTCCACCGTGCTCAGTGCGTTGGCGCGGATGGTGTGCTCGATCAGCGCCGAATCGACGGCGAAGCATTTGCAGACGAGCGCGCCTTCCTCGTGATCGTCCTTCCAGACCTCGCCGCGATAGTTTGCGACGGCGGCCTGAAGCGCCTCCCGGCCCATGACCGAGCAATGCATCTTCTCGGGCGGCAGGCCGTCGAGATAGTCGGCGATGTCCTGATTGCTGACCTTCAGCGCCTCGTCGAGCGTCATGCCTTTGATGATCTCGGTCAGGGCGGAACTGGAGGCGATGGCCGAGCCGCAGCCGAAGGTCTGAAAGCCCGCTTCGAGGATAACCTCGGTTTCCGGGTCGACCTTCAGGGTCAGACGCAACGCATCGCCGCAGGATAGCGAGCCGACATCGCCGGTCGCGTTGGCCTCGGCGATGGCCCCGGCGTTGCGCGGGCTAAAAAAGTGTTCCTGGACCTTTTCAGAATACTCCCACATGGCTTGTCTCCGGTCGCGTTGGCTTGAGCGCGCGGCGTCAGGGCCGGCGCGTGGCTTGAGTCTTGCTTTTGTCGATACAGAGAATTCAGCAAACTCTATGCCACGGCCAGTTTCACAGGCAGGGCGCTGATTCATTGATAATTTTCAAGGCGACGCCGATTCGCTTGTCATTTCCGGAACAAGCGAGGGCGGTCCTCTGGTGACAAACCCGACAACAGGAGTCGACGATGATGATCGAATTGAGCCAACTGAACCCCGGCGACATGGTCTATGCGACCGCCGATATTCGCAATGACGGCGGCATCCCGGATCTCCCCGAGGATGCGCTGATCGCCCGCGCGGGGACGCGCGGGGTGATCGTCAACATCGGTTATCTGGAAGCGGAGCCGAGCCGGGAATTGTTCCTGGTGCGCTTCGAGGGTAAGGATCTGGTACTGGGGCCGCCCACGGGCTGTTGGGCGGAGGAACTTGGCGCCCAGCCATCGGCGGAGCTTTAAGCTATCCTTCACCGCCGCGCGACACCCGCGCCAGGATCCAATCCAGCGCGCGGGTCGGCAAAATGCGTTTCAACGTTCCGAACAGATGCGTCGGAAGGGTGACATAATAGCGGGCTTGCGGACGCGGACTCTCCAGAGCGTGAACGAGCTTCTTCAGCACCGCGTCCGGCGGCAGCGTGAAGGGTTGGGCGGGTCCGGCCTTGGTCAGACGCGCCTCGGCCCGGCGGTAGGACTCGCGGTGCGGGCTGCGTTCGCGGTCGATGTTGGCCAGAAAGGCGCGGTGCGCATTGTCGCGAAAATGGCTGAGGATCGGGCCGGGCTCGATCAGCGAGACGCGGATGCCGGTGCCGCGCAATTCCAGCCGCAGGGTATCGGTCAATCCCTCCAGCGCGTATTTGCTCGCCACATAGGCACCGCGATAGGGCAGGGGCATGAAGCCCAGGATCGAGCTGTTCTGGACGATACGCCCATGACCCTGACGGCGCATGATGGGGATGACGTGACAGGTGAGGTCATGCCAGCCCAGGAGATTGGTCTCCAGTTGGGCGCGCAGAACCTCGCGGCTCAGATCCTCCACCGCGCCGGGCTGTCCGTAGGCGCCGTTGTTGAAGAGCGCATCCAGCCGACCGTCGGTGAACTCCAGGGTTTGCTCGACGCCCGCGCGGATGCTGGCGGGATCGTCCAGATCCAGCCGGATCGCGGTCAGACCCTCGCGCGTAAGCCGGGCGACGTCCTCGGGGCGACGCGCGGAGGCGATGACACGCCAGCCGCGCCGCGCAAGTCCTTGCGCGCAATGATGACCGATGCCGCTGGAGCAGCCGGTGATGAGGATGGAACGGAGGTTGGTCGAGTGCATTGGTGATCCGTCTGGAATCCCGAAAAGCGCTGGGCGGGCATTAACGCCAATCCCGAGATCGTCCGCAACCGGATTCGATGAAACTTTAGCGAGAAGACAAGCATGCCGATTTACGAATACCGTTGCGAAAGTTGTGGCCACGAGTTGGAAAAGATCCAAAAAGTCAGCGATCCGGCCCTCGCGGACTGTCCCGCCTGCGGGCAGCCCACCCTGAAAAAACAGATCTCCGCCGCCGGTTTCCGGCTCAAGGGGAGCGGCTGGTACGAAACCGATTTCAAGAAGGACAAACAGAAGAACCTGCACGACAGCGGCGAAAAGGGGGAGAAGACGACGGCCAAATCCGCGGACAAAACCGTCTCAAGCACGACGGCGGGAGCCGGTCAGGCCGCGACGGTACCCGCGACGTCGTCGGAAAAGAAAACGGTTGCTTGATCGCGCTGGGAGCGCGAGCGGTTTGCCCGCGCCCACCAGCAAGGTATGAGGAATCGGCGGACGCCTATTCCTCCAGGTAAATTTCGACCCGGCGATTCTGACTCCGGCCAGCGGAGGTTGCATTCGTGGCGATGGGTTTGGCGGCACCGATTCCTTCGGCGGTCAGGCGTTCTGGATCAATGCCACGCGCGACGAGTGACTGCTTCACGGCTTCGGCACGCTGCTGAGACAGGGCTCGATTGAGTTCGGGGCCACCCAGGCTGTCGGTGTGTCCTTCGATCCGGGCCGACAGCTCGGGCTGTTCCGCGAGCAAGCCGGCGATGCGCGCCAGACTTGCAAGTTCGTCATTCGGCAGGGTCGCCTGACCCGGAGAAAAACGCAGTTCGGTCTCCATTAGTCGCAATAAAATGCCGCGCGGCGTATAGGTTCCGCCAAGATCGGCAAAGGCGGCATGGCGTGCACGCAGTTTGGTCAATGCCATGTCGGCCTCTTCGCGAATCGCCTGTTGAGCCGCTGCCGATCGATGACGTTCCTCTTCCAAACGTGTTTCCAGCGCGGCGGTTTGGGCGGAGGCCGACTCGACCTGCTCCGATACATCCCGATCCGTTTCGCGCGTTTCGGTTTGGGCGGTCCGCAAGGCGTCTTCGGTCGCGGCGAGTTTCTGCCGGGTCTCGTCCAGCGTTTCGGTGAGTGCCGCAATCGCGGCCTGATGTTGCTGCAAAAGACCCTCGCGGACACTCTGTTCGGTCGCGAGTCGCTTGTTCAAGGTGGCAAGCCTGTCCTCGGTTTCCTGGATCGGACCCTGATCGGCAATTTGGGTCCTGCTTTGGTTCAGTTCGGCTTGGGTGTCCTGAAGCTGCTGCTGGATGTCGGCCAGTTGTTCGCGAACGGCGGCATCGTCCGATCGAAGCGTCTCCAACTGCGATTTTGCCGCGGCGAGTTGGTTTTGCAGCGCCTGGCGCTCTTCCGTATCGGCCTCGTCAGGCGGTATCACTCCGATCGCCATCGCCGTGCGGACCAGATCGGCATCCATCGGAGTGGTTTTGGCCAGTTCGACTCGTTCGTTGAGGTGGCTTTCCAGTTCCGCAACCTTTGCCCGATGTTCCTCTGCTGTTTCCGTGATCGCCTGGCGGACTTTGTCCAGGTCGGACTGCAGGGCGAAGGTTTTTGCGATATTCGCATCGTAGAGTCGTTGCAGTTCGGTATACGCAATGGCGATTCTGTCCCGTTCGGCAAGCGCCTGGCTGGTCTCCGACTGTTCGGCGGCTAATGCGTCCGCGTGTCTTGCCTGGAGTGTCGCAAGTTCCTCCTCGAATGCGGATTTGGCCTGCGCGAGCGTCTCCAGTTGATCGTTTAATTGACGCTTTTCGGCTTGATGCCGCTCTTGCAGGGCAAGGATTTCGGAGCGGACGCTGTCCTGTGCATCCTCGGCCTGGAGAAGTTGCGTGCCGGCGTTTTTGATCTGCGCGTTTGACTGGGCGATCAGCGCGTCTTTTTCCGCGAGTCGGGCGTAGAGTCGGTCGTCGTACCACTCATAGAGCAGGTAGACGCCAATCAGGGCAAACAGCAGAAAAAACGCCATGGATTTCCAGAACGACGTGCTGGGATCGGACATCATCATCTCCTTCGGCTGGGTTGCGGCGGTGATCGCTCTTCGGTATCGAAGAGCGCGATTATCCCGCATTTGCGCCGACGATGCTTGATAAAGCCCGCGTCAGCCCCCAACCGCCGCCAGCGCTTGCCGGGCGATCTCCAGTTCCTCGTTGGTCGGTATCACCAGTACCCTGACCTCGCCATCCGCCACGCTGATGCAACGCTCCCCGCGCGATTCGCGCGAGGCGTTGGCCTCCTCGTCGAGCACGATCCCCAGGCGCTCCAGCCCCGCGCAGGCCCGCCGCCGGATCCCGACCGAGTTTTCGCCAATCCCGCCGGTAAAAATGATGGCATCGACCCGGCCCAATTCGGCGTAATAGGCGCCGATGTACTTTTTTAGTCGATGGGCGGTGATGCCGATGGCCAGTTCGGCGCGCGCGTTGCCTTCCACGGCGAGTTGTTCGATCTCGCGCATGTCGTTGACGCCACAAATCCCCAGCAGCCCGCTCTGACGATTGAGCAACTGGTCCTGCGCCTCGGCGTCGAGCCCCAGATTCTTGCCGAGATAGATGAGCACGGCCGGGTCGATGTCGCCGCAGCGCGTGCCCATCACCAGTCCTTCCAGAGGGGTCAGCCCCATCGAGGTATCGATGCACTGACCGCCGCGAATGGCTGCGGCGCTGGCCCCATTGCCCAGATGCAGCGTGATCAGATTGCACTGCTCCAGCGGTTTGCCGAGAACGCGGGCGGCGCGACTGGCGACGTAACCATGCGAGGTGCCGTGGAAGCCATAGCGCCGGATGCGGTGCTCGGTATAGAGGAATTCCGGAATCGCGTAGCGATAGGCGGCCGGCGGCATGGTCTGATGAAAGGCGGTATCGAACACCACCACCGAGGGCACGCTGGGAAAGAGTCGGCGCGCGACCTCGATCCCAGCCAGATGACCCGGATTGTGCAGCGGCGCCAGCGGGACGACGCTCTGAATCTCGGCCTGCACGCAGTCATCCACGATGACGGGATGTTTGAAATGGGGGCCGCCGTGCACCACCCGATGGCCGATCGCCGTTAGCTCCGAGACGTCCGCCAGTGCGCCGCTCGCCCTGAGCGCGGCGACGATGTGGTCGATGCCCTCCTGGTGCGTCGGAATCGGCAGGGTCTCCTGTCTGGACTGATGATTGTGGGCACCATCCAGCCAATTTAGCTTGAGTTCGCCCTCGGCCTCGCCGATGCGCGCCACCAGGCCATAGGCGATCGCCACCCAATCGTCGCTGCGAAAGAGCTGATATTTGATCGAGGAACTCCCCGAGTTGAGCACCAGAACCTTCATTGGGCGATCTCCTTGACGGCGTCGTGTTCGTTTTGCGCCTGAATGGCGGTGATGGCCACGGTGTTGACGATGTCCGTCACCGTGCAGCCCCGGCTCAAGTCATTGACCGGCTTGTTCAACCCTTGCAGCACCGGGCCGATGGCGACCGCGCCGGCGCTGCGCTGCACCGCTTTATAGGTGTTATTGCCGGTGTTGAGGTCCGGGAAGATCAGCACGGTGGCGTGCCCGGCCACCTCGCTATCGGGCATCTTGGAGCGCCCGATCTCGATATCGACGGCGGCATCGTACTGGATCGGTCCCTCCAGCTTCAGATCGGGACGGCGCTCGCGGGCGATCCGCACCGCCTCGCGCACCTTTTCCACGTCCTCGCCCTTGCCGGAACTGCCGCTCGAATAGGACAGCATGGCGATGCGCGGCTCGATCCCGAAGGCGGCGGCGGTGGCGGCCGAGCTGATGGCGATGTCGGCTAAATCCTCGGAGTTCGGGTTCGGATTGACGGCACAGTCGCCATAGACCAGCACCCGATCCGGCAGACACATGAAAAAGACGCTGGAGACCAGCTTGATGCCAGGCTTGGTCTTGACCGTCTCGAAGGCGGGGCGAATGGTGTGCTGGGTGGTGTGCGCCGCGCCCGAGACCATGCCATCGGCTTCGCCCAGATAGACCATCAGGGTACCGAAATAGCTGACATCTTCCAGGACGTCATACGCCATCTGCTCGGAGATGCACTTGTGCTTGCGCAGCTCGAAATAGGTTTGGGCATAACGCTTGCGGTCGGGCGAGGTCAGCGGGTCGACGATGCGGATGTCGTCGAGTTTGAGGCCCAGTTCACCGATACGACGGCGGATCTTGTCCGGATCGCCAAGCAGGGTCAGATCCGCGACCTGGCGCAGGGTCAGGATCTCGGCGGCGCGCAGGATGCGCTCGTCGCTGCCCTCCGGGAGCACGATCCGCTGACGCCGGGCCTTGGCGCGACGGATCAGTTCGTACTCGAACATCAGCGGCGTGATCCGGTCGGAATGGTGCACGGCGATCCGTCCGCGCAATTCCTCCACGTCCACATAGCTTTCGAACAGACCGAGCGCGGCGGCGATCTTGCGGTCATCGCCGGGCAGGATGGTTGCCTCGATGCGATTGACGTTCATCGCTGTGGTGAAAGTGTCGGCAGGCACCTGCATGATCGAGACTTTGGTCCGGCGCAGACCTTCGATCAGACGCTGGACCTTTTCGGCAGGGCGCAGACCGCCGGTCAGCAGCAGACCGGCCACGCGCGGGAAGGCCGAGGAGGCGTCCGCCGCCAGACTGGCGAGGATGATGTCGGAGCGGTCGCCGGGGGTGATGATCAGACAGCCATCCTCGATATAGCCCAGGAAGTCCGGGATCTCCATGGCCGCGATCTTGTAGTTGGTGACCACCTGATACATGGCGTCGCCCTCGCCGCAGAGACAGTCGGCATCGAGCGCCTGACGGATCTCGCCGACGGTTGGCCGCCCGAGAACGGATTGTTCCGGGAGCACATAGACGTTCTCGGTCTCGGTCAGCAGGTCGTGGGCGCGGGTCTTGACCGTTTCCACATACTCGGCGGCCACGCCATTGACGACGCTTGCCAGAAAGTCGCCGCCGCGTTCGCGCATCATCTCGTGCGCGATATGCAGGGCGTCGACCGCCTCCTGCGGGCTGCGCCCGAAACCCTTGACCACCACCACCAGACGGCAGCCAAAATTGGTCGCCAGATCCGCGTTGAAGTCGAATTCCAGCGAGGGGATGAGACCGTTGTAGTCGGTCCCCGCGCAGACCACCAGATCGCAACGCTCTTCGAGCATCTTGAACTTGTTCATGATGAGCTTGAGCAACTCATCGTAATGACCGCTGCCGAGGAGTTGACGAGCCGTTTCCAGGGTACAGCCGTAGAGCATCTCGGGCGGGTAGGGCAGATCGTAGCGGCTGCGGATCAGGGCGGTGAGATTATCCGACTCGCCATCCTTGGGCGCGAACGGGCGGAAGAAACCCACCTTCCGGTTCACGGCGGACAACAACTCCATGAAGCCCAGGACCACCACGGATTTTCCGCTGCCGGAACCGGCACCGGCGATATAGACGCTTTGCATTGATTTCTCTCTTGGCGAAAGGGGCAGACGGCGAGGGACTTGCCGCATGCTGCACTGCGCAAAAATACCAGATTCCGCCGGGAAAGGGGCGATGGGGATGTGACGGAGTGGCGGAGTTGGTCTTTGTTGAACGATTATCTACCCATGCCTCAGAGGGTGTAGACAAAATCAAACCGTTGTGGTCAACCGCCGCAGCAGGATGCGCGCCTCCGCCAGCCAAACCCAGGTTTCGGAGACCGCTGGCAGACGGTCATGATGCATGATCAATCGACGGGCACGCTCATTCCACGCATGGGTGCGCTCGACAACCCAGCGCTTCGGCAGCGGAACGAAGCCGTCGGCGTTGGCGATCACCACTCGGTCAGGCGCCCCGTCCACGTGCCAGGAGCCAACGCTTTTGTTGGCTGGATGGCGCACGACTTCCACGCGGATCGCGTGGGTCTGCTCGGTGGTTTGGGCAAATTGACCGGCGTAGGCGCTATCGACAAACAGCGTGTTGATCTGGGGGTACTTGGCGGCCGCGTCAGCGACGGCGCCCGAGGCGGCATCGCGGTCCTGAAGATTGGCCGCGACCACGCTCACCGCCAACACGAACCCCAAGGTATCGACCACCAGGCTGCGCTTGCGCCCCTTGACCTGCTTGCCCGCATCAAAGCCGCTCGGTCCACCCTGCGGCGAGCCGCGGGTCGATTGCGCATCCAGCACCGCCGCCGTCGGCGCGATCTCACGCCCCTCGCGTTCGCGCCATTGCCCCCGCAGTCGATCATGCATCTGCTCAAACTTCCCAGCCGCACTCCAACGGCGAAACGTCTTGTAGACATTCTGCCAAGGCGCGAAATCGTGCGGCAGCATCCGCCACGCGCACCCCGTGCGCACCACGTAGCAACACGCCTCCAGGATGCTCCGGCGCGACACGCGGGGCGGTTGACCCCGCCCGCCCGGCATCTCAAAGAGAGCGGCGACCAAGTCCCACTCCGCATCGGTCAGACAACTTGGGTAGCTTTGGTCGGGGTCGTGGCGACGATGCGCATCCGTATACCCATACCGACGCGGCGTTGCGCGCGCTTGCGCCTCGAGACCACTCTCGCCCCGGAGGCGCGTGACGCCCGCCTCCCGCAAGGACTTGCGAATCGTTGCTTCATGAGCCTCGATTCCCGTCCGTGCCGCGAGTTCCCGGGCAATCTCTGACAGCGTGGAGGTCGGGCGATCCGTGACAATTTGACGCAATACCGCTTGCTCCGCCTCGTGAATCTTGGGGGGACGACCAGCTTTCGACATCAGCGCACACCAGCTCAGTTGTAGACTGGTATACAAATAGCAGCTCAATTATTTTTGTCTACACCCTCTCAGAGGAAACCCATGGCGCTCGTGCCCCTGAGGCCAATCATCTCGACTGATCCGGCGCAATCAGTTGCGTTTTCGCAATGAATTTTTGATGCCGGACGCGACCGGATCGGCTAGATTAGCGCGTCGCTCATAAGAAGACGCCCGTTCAGGCGCCGGTTTCCATCGCCATTCAAACACGCCATATCCTGATCCCATGAATCATCGTTCACCCACCGCCCGGGCGGTTCGTCCGGCCACTGTCGCGCCGTTCGCCTCCTTGCGAATTAATCCGAGGATCCCCGGATGCCATTGATTGTCCTCCTGATCGGGTTCCCGTTGATCGCGGGGCTGGCGATTCTGTTTGCCCCGACCCACGCGCGGCGCGCTGACCTGGTGCGCTGGTCGGTCTATGGACTGGGCGGCGCCGCGCTGGCATTGGCGCTGTCCTATTTTCGGATGGAGCCACAATTCTTCAGCCTCGGTGCGGGTGTTGCCGGCGCGCTGGACATGGCTTTCCTGCTGGGCGGGATCGCGCTCTCGGCCTATCTGCTCTTCGCCTGCCGTCGAATCAAGGGGCGCGAGTGGTATATTCCGCTGCTGATCCTGGCGCAGACCGGGCTGATGCTGTTCGCGGAACTCGCCCCGGAGCATCCCGAGGTGGCCCGGCACTTCTATGTCGACAGTTTCTCGATCCTGATGACCTTGATCGTCGGCTTGGTCGGCGGTCTGATCTGCCTCCATGCGATCCGCTACATGCAGGATTATCAGGCGCACGAGCATGAGGTGAAGGATCGCCGTCCGGCCTTCTTCTTCATGCTGTTCGTCTTTCTGGGGGCGATGTTCGGCATCGTCTTCTCCAACCATCTGCCCTGGCTGTTCTTTTTCTGGGAAGTGACGACGCTTTGCTCTTTCTGGCTGATCTCCTACTCGGGGACGGAGGAGGCGGTCCGTAACGGTTTCCGCGCGCTGGGGCTCAACCTGATCGGCGGCGTCGCCTTTGCTGGCGCCATCGTTTGGCTGACTCATGGTCCGGGGCTGCATACCTGGGAACTGGACCAGTTGATTGCCGCCGGCAGCACGCTCGCCCTGATTCCGGCGGTCCTGATCGCGATCGCCGGGCTGACCAAGTCGGCGCAGTTGCCCTTTTCGTCTTGGCTGCTCGGGGCCATGGTCGCGCCCACGCCGGTGTCCGCGCTGCTGCATTCGAGCACCATGGTCAAGGCAGGCGTCTTTCTGCTCGTCAAGCTTTCGCCGGTCTTCCATGACACCTATGCCGGTTTCCTCTTGTCGCTGGTCGGCGGGGTGACCTTTCTCGTCACCTCGCTGGTCGCGATCAATCAGCGCAACGCCAAGCGGGTGCTGGCCTATTCGACCATCGCCAATCTCGGTCTGATCGTCATGTGCGCCGGGGTCGGGACGGCCACCACGATCTGGGCGGCGATTCTGCTGATCCTCTTCCACGCGGTCGCCAAGGCCCTGCTGTTCCTCAGTGTCGGCACCACCGAGCATCTGATCGGCAGCCGCGACATCGAGGACATGGAGGGGCTGGTCTATCGGCGTCCGGTGCTGGCCGCGATGATGCTGGTCGGCATCCTGGGGATGTTCCTCGCGCCCTTCGGCATGCTGTTGAGCAAGTACACCTGTTTCCAGGCGTTCCTGACCATGGACGTGATGCCGGGCGACGGTATCCTGCTGGCAGCCATTCTCGCCTTCGGCAGCGCGCCCACGCTCTTTTTCTGGAGCAAATGGATGGGCAAGCTGGTGGCCATGCCGCGCCGGCCAAACCCCATCGAAGCGGCGATTCCTCGCGACGAGGCGATCGCGCTCTTCGCGCTGACGGTGATCACGTATGTGGCCTGCGCACTCTTTCCGCTTGCCGATTGGATTTTCGTGCAACCCTATACCGAGTTCCTCACCGGCGCGGGTTTGATCCCGCTGACGGATGACCGCATTCCCTGGGAGACGATTGCGATGATGACGGCCATGCTGGGCGGGATCTTCCTGCTGCCGCTGATCTTCTGGCTGCGACCGCCGCGCTTCGCCGTGGTGAGCGGCTATCTGAGCGGGGCGAATGTCGACGGCGGCGCCTCCTACCGGGGCGCCATGGGGGCGACGCGCGAGGTCGAAAGCCGGGGGTATTATCTCGCCGGATTCATCCAGGAAGATCTCCTGGTCCGTCGCGGTCTGCTGGGCGCGCTGCTCCTGTTGACCTTGATGCTGTTGAGTGCAAATCCATGAATGCGGAAAACTGGGGTTTGGCGATTGCCTTTCTGGTCCTCGGGCCGTTGCTTGGCGCGCTGCTGGCCGGTCTCGACCGGCGTCTGACCGCGCGCATGCAGTCCCGTCAGGGGCCGCCGCTGCTGCAACCCATCTACGATGTGCTGAAACTGCTGGAAAAGGACACCGTCGTCGTCACCGAACTCCAGACGCTCTATCTCTGGGGCTTCCTGTTCTTCATGGTGATTTCCGGGTTCATCCTCTTTCTCGGTAGCGACCTGCTGCTGAGTTTGTTCGCGTTGACGGTCTCGGGGATCTTTCTCTGTCTCGCGGCCTATTCGACCAATTCGCCCTACAGCAATATCGGTTCCTCGCGCGAGCTGATGCTGATGATGGCCTACGAGCCGATGCTCATCATCGTGGCGCTCGGATTCTTTCTGGTGGCGGACAGCTTCCGGGTGAGCGACATCGTCGCGGGCAGTCCCTGGCAGGTGGTGCAACTCTTCGGCATCCTGCTCGGGTTTCTCTTTATCCTCACCATCAAGCTACGCAAATCGCCCTTCGATCTGAGTGCGTCGCACCACGGTCATCAGGAACTGGTCAAGGGCATCACGACCGACCTGTCCGGGAGCGATCTGGCCCTGGTGGAGATCGGTCACTGGTACGAGAACGTTATCCTGCTCGGCTGGCTGTATCTCTTCTTCGCGCCCTGGGGCTTGGCCCTGGCGCTGCCGATCGCGCTGGTGCTGTTTTTCGCCGAGGTACTGGTCGACAACACCCATGCGCGGCTTAAATGGGCGACGACGCTGAAGGCAACCTGGGTGGTCACTGGCTTGTTCGGCGTGACCAACCTCATGCTCCTCCCTCTGATCACCTGAATCCCATGAGCTTCCTCAAAAAATCCCCCTGGATCCTGCACTACGCCGCGACCAGTTGTAACGGTTGCGACATCGAGCTGCTGGCCTGTCTGACGCCGCTCTACGACGTGGAGCGCTTTGGCATCGTCAACACCGGCAACCCGAAACATGCCGACATCTTCCTGGTCACCGGCTCGGTGAACGAGGAGTCGCGCAAGGTGGTCGAGAATCTCTACGCGCAGATGCCGGACCCCAAGGCGGTGGTCGCGATCGGCGCCTGCGCCCTGAGCGGCGGGATCTTTCGCGATGCTTATAACGTCTATGGCGGGATCGATCAGGTGATTCCAGTCGATGTCTATGTCCCTGGCTGCGCGGCGCGCCCGGAATCGATCATCGATGGGGTGGTGCAGGCGCTCGCGATTCTGGAGGAGCGCGCCAAGGACCGTAAACGTCAACGTAAAGTGGTAGCGTCATGAGTCAGCACGAATCCTTCGAGGACATCGAACTTGATCAATGGGTTACGACGGCCGGTCGCCACCGGGCCGAGGGCTTCCGGTTGGTGCAGATGACCGGGACCGCGCGCGCGGATCACTTCGAGGTCATGATCAGCTACGACAAGGATTACCGTTGCGTCAATTATCGCGTGCGCGTCCCTCGCGATCTGCCTGAACTGCCGAGCCTAAGCGCGGTCTTTCCCGCCTCCTTCACCTATGAAAACGAGCTGAAGGATCTGTTCGGCTTCAACATTCCGGGTCTGGCTCTGGACTATGGCGGGAACTTTCTGCGCACCAAGACCAAGATCCCCTTTTCCGGCGACGTGACCCTGAAGAAGGAGAAGCCGGAGCGCGCGTCCAGTCGGGCGGAAGCGGGCGCGAGGGTCGCCCCACCCACGCCAGTCCGGGAGGGCTGAACCATGGCGAATACCACCATTGTCCCCTTCGGTCCGCAGCATCCGGTCCTGCCCGAGCCGATCCATCTCGATCTCGAACTCGACGACGAGCGGGTCGTCCAGGCACTGCCTTCGATCGGCTATGTGCACCGGGGTCTCGAACTGCTCGCCGAGCGGCACGACTTCGTCGAGATGGCCCAGGTCGCCGAGCGCATCTGCGGGATTTGCAGCTTCATTCACGGCCAGGGCTATTGTCAGGGGATCGAGCACCTCCTGGGGCTGGAGGTTCCGCCGCGCGCAGTCTATCTACGCACCGTCTGGGCCGAGATGTCGCGCATCCAGAGCCATTTGCTCTGGCTGGGTCTGTCCGCCGATGCCTTCGGTTTCGAGAGCCTCTTTCAGCACAGTTGGCGCATCCGCGAGATGTTGGTCGACATCATCGAGGAGACCACCGGCGGGCGGGTCATCTTCGGGTCGTGCAAGGTCGGCGGGATTCGTAAGGATGTGGATGCCGAGACCCTGCGACGGGTCGGGCGGCGCATGCAGGACATCGAAGCCGCCTTCGACGAGGTGGCCAACATCTTCCGTGGCGACCACACGGTCAAGCAGCGCACGGTCGGGGTTGGCGTCATGAGCGCAGATGACGCCTATGCGTTGGGCGCCGTTGGCCCAGTACTGCGTGCAAGCGGCGTGGCAAGAGACACCCGACAACTTGGTTACGCCGCCTACGCGGATCTGGAGTGGGAGCCGATCGTCGAACAGGCGGGCGACTGCTATGCCCGCTGCGTGGTTCGGTTGCGCGAGATCAGCCAGTCGATCGACCTGATCCGGCAATGTCTCGACCGGATGCCCGAGGGCGAGATCGAGGTCACTTTCAAGGGACAGCGGCCCAAAGGGGAGACCATGATCCGGCTCGAACAGCCGCGCGGCGAGGTCTGCTATTACATGAGCGCCAACGGCCAGAAAAACCTGGAGCGCTTCCGCGTCCGCACCCCGACCTTCGCCAACATCGCCCCGCTGGTGCACATGCTCAAGGGCTGCGACCTAGCCGATGTCCCGGTCATCGTGCTGACCATCGATCCCTGCGTCAGTTGCACCGAGAGGTAACGCCCATGTCCTGGTTCTCCATCTCCGCCCTCGTGACCCGCAGCGCACTGCACCGTCCCGCGACCCGGCTTTATCCGTTCGAGCGGCGAACGCCCTATGCCAAGACGCGCGGACACATCGAATTCAAGATCAACGACTGCACCTTTTGCACCGTCTGCGCCGTGAAATGCCCGACCGGTGCCATCGTCGCCAGCAAGAAAGACAAGACCTGGGCCATCGACCACGGCCTCTGCATTCTCTGCGGGAACTGTGTCCATGACTGTCGCGAGGGTTGCATCACTCAGTGTCGTGAGCCCTGGCCGCCGATGCGGGCGAAAGAAGTGATCAGCTATCGGCAGGATTACGAGGCGCCATAGAGCCGCCGGTTCTCGAAATGTGCAGGAAATCGCCTCAATACCCTGCGGAATGTGGAGTGGGCGATTCATGAAATTCATCCAGTCGAATCACCTGGGTCTCCAGGCGACCATCCGGATAGAGCATCAGTTCCCGATAACCGGGCGGGCGATCGTCTAGCGCAAACTCCCGGCTGCCGGGCAGAAACTGGATGCAGGTAGAGGGGGTTCCGAGGATCCGGCAGTCCCCTTGGACACTTGAAAATGCCTGATGAATATGGCCGAACACCACGGCCTTGACCTGAGGATTGAGTGCGCAGATTCGGAGTAGTTCGCCACCGTTCTCGGCGCCCATGGTATCCATCCAGGTACTGTGCACAGGGATCGGGTGGTGATGGAGAAAAATCAACGACGGCGACTGGTTGCGCGCCAGCAGGCCGCGTAACTGGTCCAGTTGCGAATGCGGCAGAAGTCCGCTATTGCGGCCCGGATTCAGGGAGTCCAGGAAAATGAGACTCCAGTTCTTGATGCGTCGGATGCCAAGCGTCTCCACGGCCGAGCAACCGAGATATTCGCGCATCGGATCGTGGCGATCATGGTTCCCCGCGATGCAGTAATAGGGCTGTCCGCTGCCGTCGAGGGCTTGGCGGAGATAGCGGTAACCGGCTGGCGATTCGTCATGCACCAGATCGCCGGTCAGGATTAAGGCATCCACCGGTTGAGAATTCGCGAGGACATGAGCAAGGACGGCCTCGAAACTGATTCTGGTCGTGATACCGAGCAGTCGCCCGGCGGGGTTCCCGAACAGATGCGGGTCCGTGAGTTGCACCAGTCGCAATGGGTCGGCCGCGTTCGATGCGGCAGACGGATCCTGGCCCGGCGCGTGAGTCGATAGAACTTCCGGGAGCATGGACATGTCGATTTCCAGTCTGCGCAAGCGTTTGGCGAGACGTCATTGGAGGATGTCTTCCCAGGCATTTTTACAGTCAGTTACGTTCGCCGCAAGGAAACCGTTCGCGTCTCGGCGCCTGCCGATCGACGCCCGGTCGAGACTGCGGGCTCGGTCACGGTTGGACGATGGCGCGGTCATCAAGTGACGCTATCGGTGTCATTGGAACAAACAATTTCTCTATTTCGCTGCGGCTCCATAGGCTTGGCGAAGCCAGATTAACGAATCAAATGTTGTCCATCACGAGGAAATCAACGTGGAACTCAAAGGCAGCAAGACTGAGCAGAGCCTCAAAGATGCTTTCGCGGGTGAGTCGCAGGCGAATCGGCGTTATCTCTATTTTGCCGCGAAGGCGGATGTTGAAGGCTACAATGATGTGGCGGCCGTGTTCAGATCGACCGCCGAGGGTGAAACCGGCCATGCGCACGGCCATCTGGAATACCTCGAAGCCGTCGGCGATCCAGCGACCGGTTTGCCGATCGGCCCAACAGGCGCGAACCTGAAGGCGGCGATTGCCGGCGAAATCCACGAATACACCGATATGTATCCTGGCATGGCGAAAACGGCACGGGACGAAGGGTTCGACGAAGTTGCCGACTGGTTCGAGACGCTTGCCAAAGCGGAGCGTTCGCATGCCAACCGTTTCCAGAAGGCGCTCGATAATCTCGACGCCTGAAGACGGCTTGACGCCAGTCTGACAGTCTGGATAAAAAGGACGCGTTCGGCGCCCCTTGCCGGCCATGGTTCTGATTCAGGGCCGAGTGTGCGTGGCGCGAACCTCCGCAAAGGGCCGGAATGGAATAAAGATGGAGGGCAAAACTGAAGTGACCATGCAGGGTCGTGAACGCGAAATCACCATGCGCATCCTGACGATCTTCGCAGTTTTTGCCATTGCTTCGACTCTTTCCGGTTGCGGCTCGGATCATGTTCTAAGCAATCGAGACGAACTGCCCGTCGAATGCCTCGCGAAGCCAGATCCTGGTTCCTGCCACGCCGCTCAAACGAAGTTCTATTACGACTATCGAGAGGATCGCTGCAAGCCTTTTGTCTATGGGGGATGCAAGGGGCGAGTGCCTTTCCAGACCATGAAGGATTGCTCGCAATACTGCGTGTCTGGCCATTAAGAAGGTGTCCATCAACTGTTTCCCGACTTGAGCGGCACTGTCCGGAAGCAATCGGGAAGCAGAATATTCAGAATCGCGACATCACCCCGAATCATGCGACTCGCTCTCGCTCGCTGCATCCTATAACGAGGAAACAAAACATGCTGATTGGCCAGGGCTTCGACGCCCATCGTTTCGCGCCGGAGCGCCGGCTGGTGCTCGGCGGTCTGACGATCCCTCACGATCAGGGTCTGCTCGCACATTCCGACGGCGACGTGCTGATCCATGCGCTCTGCGACGCGCTGCTTGGCGCGGCCGGGTTGGGCGATATCGGCAATCACTTTCCGGATACGGATGCCGCCTATGCCGGCATCGATAGCCGCATCTTGCTCGGGCGGGCGATGGCCAGCCTGAGTCAGATGGGTCTGACCGTGCACAACGCGGACATGACCATCATCGCCCAGCAGCCTAAACTCGCGCCGCACATTCCCGCGATGCGTCAGATCCTGGCCATCGATCTTGGCTGCCCTCCGACGCGCGTCAATGTCAAGGCGACCACCATGGAACACATGGGCTTCACCGGGCGTGGCGAGGGGATCGCGGCCTCCGCCGTGGTCTTGCTGACAGAGTCGGGGGCATGACGCAAACCCCCTTACCGCGATGGACGACCTTCGCGGATCTGCCGAGGGCGCACGGCGAACCCTTGGGGCACGGGCGTCTGCGGGTCGATCCCGCCGATTTTCAGGTCGAGGAACGCCTGGGCTTCGCGCCGGACGGCGAGGGCGATCATCTGCTGCTGTGGGTGCGCAAGACCGGCGCCAATACCGAATGGGTCGCTCGCCGTCTGGCGGCGCTGGCTGGCGCGTCCCAGTCCGAAATCGGTTACGCGGGTCTCAAGGACCGTCACGCCGTTACCAGCCAGTGGTTTTCCGTCCCGCGACCGCGCGACGAACCGCCGGATTGGTCGGCGTTGAGCACGGATGGGATCGAGGTGCTCAAAGTCCATCCGCACCGGCGCAAGCTCCGGCGCGGCGCACTGGCCGGGAACCGCTTTCGCCTCCGGATACGCGACTGTGCGCTGGCGATTTCCGATCTCGACGCCCGGCTCGATGCGATCCGGGCGCGCGGCGTGCCCAACTATTTCGGCGAACAACGCTTCGGTCATGCCGACGGCAATCTGATCCGCGCCCATGCGCTCTTCGGCGGCACTGCGGGCCGCGTACCGCGCCATCAGAAAGGTCTCTGGCTGTCCGCCGCGCGTTCGCAGATGTTCAATCAGCTTCTGGCCGAGCGGGTCCGACGCGAGGACTGGGATCGCCCCCAGCCTGGCGACTGTCTGCAACTCGACGGCACCCATTCGCATTTTCTCGCCGAAGTGATCGACGAGACCTTGACCGAGCGCTGCGAGCGGATGGATCTGCATCCCAGCGGTCCGCTCTGGGGCGCCGGCGCGCCGCCGACGCGCGCGGCGATTCAGCGGCTAGAGGAGGAGGTCGCCGCCGGTTTTCCCGGTTGGCCCGAAGGGCTCGCCGTCCAGAGGATGGATCAGGAGCGCCGCGCGCTGCGCCTGCCGGTCATCGACTTGACCGGACGCTTGGTCGACGAGGGGCTTGAACTGACCTTTGAATTGACCGCTGGATCCTATGCGACCGCCGTGTTGCGCGAGTTGGTCGATTGGGATGCATGACGAAGGGTCGAGGGGCAAGGTCGTTCCGGCGCTGCGCGAGCCCTCGTCGTTGAAATGATCGCGTGCCGCAAGCGTCAAATCGCACTCGGTCGTCGGGGAGACGAGCGTCATTCGGCGCTCAAGGTCGCTTCTTCCGGTTGACTTGACAGCGGCGCTGCCTCTGACGAAAGTGATCGGATTGCATCGCCACCGGATCCGTTCGTCTCATGGAACAACTCTCCGAATTTGCCGATCGTTTCGCTTCGCAGGCACCGGCCTGCGAATACTGGACCCTGCGCCTGGTCGAGGAGGAGTCCGATCATCTGGAGGTGCGCCAAGGCGTGGTCGAGCCGAGCGTGCTCGATAGCTCGCTGGGTGCCATGGTCACGGTCGTGCGTGGCGGCGGCATCGGCTACGGCGCCACCAGCGATCTGAGCGCCGCCGGTTTGCGCGCCGCCGGTGAGCGGGCGGCGGACTGGGCGCTCGCCCATGCCCGGCTCGGACTCTTCGATGCCGGTCTTTATCCGCGCGCCAGTACGCGCGCCGACTATCGCTCCACCATCCTGGAATCCTGGAAAGCCATGGCGGTCGCCGACAAGCTGGCGCTGCTCCAGGCCGCCAACACGGCCCTGGCGATCGACGAGCGCATCGTCGACTGGTCCGCCTGGTTGACGCGCCATCGGGTGTCGCAGTTGCTGGTGAGCAGCGATGGCGCACGGGTCTCCCAAGTGTTCGAGTCGGTCCATCCGGGGCTGTTCGCCGTCGCCAATGCCGGCAGTCAGACCCAGCGTCGGCAGGGTGGCGGGGCGGATTGGGCGCAACAGGGCGGATTGGAGCGCATCGCGGCGGTGCATCTGCTGGACGACGCGCCGCGCGTGGCGGAAGAGGCCATCGCGCTGCTGGACGCGCCCGAATGTCCCGAGGACACCCGCGATCTGATCCTGCTGCCAAGCCAGATGGTGTTGCAGATCCACGAGAGCATCGGTCACCCGCTGGAACTGGACCGCATTTTGGGCGACGAGCGCAACTATGCCGGCACCAGCTTCGTCACGCCCGGCATGTTCGGCCGCTATCGCTACGGTTCCGAACTCCTCGATATCACCTTCGATCCCACGGTTCCCGGCGAACTGGTGTCCATGGTCGCCGATGACGTGGGGACGCCGGCCCAGCGCGAATATCTGATCCGCCGGGGCATCCTGGAACGTCCGCTTGGCGGTCCGCTCTCCCAGGCGCGCGCCGGACTGCCGGGCACCGCCAATACCCGTGCCAGCGGTTGGGACCGTCCGCCGATCGACCGCATGGGCAACCTCAATCTGGAGTCGGGGGAGGGCAGTCTCGACGATCTGATCGCGCGGGTCGAGCGCGGCGTCCTGATGGACACCAACCGTTCCTGGTCGATCGACGACAGCCGCAACAAGTTCCAGTTCGGCTGCGAACTGGGACGCCTGATCGAGGACGGCGAACTCAAGGGACTGGTGCGCAATCCCGGCTATCGCGGCATCTCGGCCGAATTCTGGCGTCGTCTCGACGGGGTCGGCGGCCCCGAGACCCTGGAGATTCGCGGGGTGACGAACTGCGGCAAGGGCGAGCCGAATCAGGCGGTCTCTGTCGGACACGCCTCGCCGCCCTGTCTGTTCCGCGACGTGGCCGTGTTTGGAGGTGGCGAATGAATCAAGACACCTTTTTCGCCTTGGCCGACCGGCTACAGGCTGGGCTCGCTGGCACGGAAATTCTCTTCTGCAACCTGGGCGCGGAGGCATCCGACTTCGTGCGTCTGAACCGTAACCGCATCCGTCAGGCCGGTCATGTGCGCTCCGCTGCGCTCGGTCTGAACCTGATCGATGGGGCAAGACAGGCGGAAGGCCGCTGCGACCTCACCGGCGATGCGCGCCAGGATCTGGTCCGGGCGCGCCATCTGCTCGCGCGTCTGCGCGAACGTCTCGTCCATGTCCCGGACGATCCCTATCTGCACTATTCCACCGAGGCCAGCGAGAGCCACCGGCAGGTCGGCGAAGCGATCCCCTCTGCCGAGGAAACGGTCGCCGAGTTGATCGCCGCCGCCGAGGGTCTGGATCTGGTCGGCATCTGGGCCAGCGGGGCGATCGACGAGGGACTGGCGAGTTCGCTCGGTCATCGTCACTGGCACCAGAGCCTGAGCTTCAACCTCGACTGGAGCTGTTATCTGGAGGCCGATAAGGCGGTCAAGGCGGGCCTGGGCGGCTTTCATTGGGACACCGCGGCGCTCAACCACAAGCTCGACGCCCTGCGCGAAGGGCTGCGGATCATGGCGCGACCCGCGCGCACCCTCGATCCCGGTCGCTATCGCGCCTACCTGGCCCCGGCCGCGGTCAATGAGTTGACGGACATGCTCGCCTGGGGCGGGTTCGATCTCAAGAGTCATCGAACCCATCAGACCCCTTTGCTCCTGATGACGCGCGGCGAGCGCCGTTTCGACCCGCGGGTCACGCTCCGCGAGGAACACGCGCGCGGGCTGGCGGCCGGTTTTACCGCCGAGGGTTTCGTCAAACCGGACCGCGTGACACTGATCGAAGGGGGCATCTTTAGTCAATGCTTGGTGGATGCGCGCGACGGCAAGGAATACGGCGAGACCGTCAATGCCGCGAGCGGCTCGCCTGAATCTCTGGGATTCGACGCGGGCGAGCTGCCGATGGCCGAGGTACTCGCCCGGCTCGACACAGGGCTCTATATCGGCAACCTCTGGTACTGCAACTGGTCGGATCCCAACGATTGTCGCGCCACCGGCATGACCCGCTTCGGCACCTATTGGGTGGAAAACGGCGAGATCGTCTCTCCGGTCAAGGTCATGCGGTTCGACGACAGCCTCTATCATCTGTTGGGCGACCGTCTGGAAGGGCTGACCCGCGAGCGCGAGCTGATTCTCTCAGCGCAGACCTATGACGGCCGCTCGACCGATAGCGCGCTCTTACCGGGGCTATTGGTTTCGGGGATCAATCTGGCGCTTTAGGCGATTGTTGGCAAGGATCCTGCCGGTAGGAGCCCGCTTGCGGGCGACGGCTGGATGCATGGAAGGCATCTTGGCAGGCACGTCGCTCGCAAGCGGGCTCCTACGGGGTTGTACGTTTGGTCAAGTCATGTCCGGAATTCGCCTTAACGAGACTCGCGAACGAAACGATGCGTACGCTCGCCCTATTACTGGCTCTCCTCGTGACCTTGGACCCGTGCGCGGCCAGTCAATTGTTCCGCTGGATTGACGATCAGGGTCAGGTTCATTTCAGCGATCGACCACCGTCGAATCCGGCGGCTCCAGTCCAGGTTCAGCCATTGCCGCCGCCCGCTCCCCGGCCAGCGGATAACCACTATTCGGTGATGAACCAGGTCAAGCGACTGGAGAGCGAACGTCAACAGCGCGAAGCGGCGCGGTGGGCGGAGAGAGTGACGCGGCAGGAGGAGGAACTGCGTCTCGCGGAGATCGAAGAGAGCCGTGCCCGCGCCCGGTTGGCTGAAGCAGAGGCCGAGCGTGCGCGTCAGTCCGTCTACCTCGTTTATCCAAGATTCCGGAAGCCTCCGCGCCCAGGACCGGATCATCGGCCCAACCGGTCGGATCACCTGCCACGGCACTCCGATACGCGTCCGGTTCAGCCCGATGGGCGTTCGGTTACCCGCCCCGGACGATCATCGACCGTTCCGGGACGATCGCTGCATTCCGAGCAATCGCCGCCGCGTCCCCGACATTGAGACGAGTGCGCATCCCCGCTGCAATGTGCCCAACCGTCACGGGTTAGAATGCGCTTCGCATCCGCCGTCAGGCCACACCCGGACTCCCAACCTTGAACCCACTCAAGCGGCTCGCCTCCCAAACCGCCATCTACGGTGTCAGCAGCGTCCTGGGGCGCTTTCTCAATTATCTACTGGTGCCCTTTCTGACCTATACCTTCGCCCCAGCGGAGTATGGCGTGATCGCCGAGTTTTACGCCTACATGGGGTTTCTGGCGGTGGTGCTCATGTTCGGGCTGGAGACCGGCTATTTCCGTTTTCGCGCCGGGGGCGAGTGGCCGCCCGAGGTTGTCTACGGAACGGTCCTGCGCTTCCTGGCGCTGACGAATATCGCCTTTTTCCTGCTGATCTATGTCCAGCGCGAGCCGATCGCCGAACTGCTGCGCCATTCCGGTCACCCCGAGTATGTCTGGTGGAGCGCCGCGATCCTGGCCCTGGATTCGGTGGGTTCGGTCGCCTTCGCGCGCCTGCGGGCGGAGGATCGGGCAAAGCGTTTCGCGACACTCAAGCTGGTTGAGATCGGGGCCAACGTCGGTTTGACCATCTTCTTCATCTACGTTTGCCGGCGCGCCTTCGAGTCCGATCCGCAATCCCTGCTCGGGTCGCTCTGGAACCCGAGCATCGGCGTGGGCTATGTCTTCATCGCCAACCTGGCGGCGAGCGGGCTCAAGCTGATGTTGCTGGCCCCGCAGTTTCGGGACGGATTCGGCACCTTTCAGGCGGCGCTCTTCGGGCGTCTTCTGCGCTATTCGCTCCCCATGGTCGTCATCGGCTTCGCTGGGATTATCAACGAGATGCTGGACCGCGCCGCGCTCAAATACCTGTTGCCCTTCGATGACGCGACCAACATGGCGCAACTCGGAATCTACAGCGCTTGTTACAAGCTCTCGATACTCATGGGGCTCTTCATCCAGGCATTCCGTTACGCCGGCGAACCGTTTTTCTTTAGCTACGCCAAACAGAGCGACGCGCGACAGACCTATGCGCTGGTACTCAACTGGTTCGTCATCTGCTGCGTCTTTCTGTTCCTGCTGGTCACGCTCTATCTGGATCTCTTCCAGTATTTCGTCGGTAGTGCCTACCGCGAGGGACTGAGCGTGGTGCCGGTGCTGCTGCTCGCGAGCCTCTTTCTCGGCATCTACGTGAATCTGTCCATCTGGTACAAGCTGACCGACCGTACCCTGATGGGTGCTGTCGTCTCGCTGATCGGCGCGGGCATCACCATCGTCCTGCTGCTCTGGTGGGTGCCCATTTACGGCTACGAGGGCGCCGCCTGGGCACACCTGGTCTGCTACGGAGCGATGGTGGCGATGTCCTATCTGCTTGGACGCCGTTATTACCCGGTGCCCTACGAGGTCGGGCGCGTGCTGGGCTACGTGATTCTCGGGGTCGCGCTTTATCTCGCGAGCCGGTGGCTGGTCTCGGTGCCAGGCTGGAATTCGCTGGCGGCGGGGACGCTCTGTCTGGCGATCTTTCTGCTGGCTGTCCTGCTGCTGGATGCGCGCCGACTGACACGACGGCGCGGGACGGGCGGGGTATCGTCATGAACAGGTCAGGGCTGCGGAAGCGAACTCGCGACCGCAATCATGCGCTGGCGCTGGTCACATAACCTTCATACGCGTTTGGGGCGGTTTGCGTTAGGCTCCCCGGCTATTCTTTGCAGCCTCCCGCGATTGGATCGGAACGGTCGTTTCTCGCGGGCCCCGAGTCAGGTTTCCGCCCATGAATCCCTCACTGCAAGCCACTCCCCAACGCATCCTTGGGGCCGCGATTCTTGGCTTTCTGTGCTTACTTCTTGCCGCATGGATCTTGTGGTCGGCGCGCTCGGACGAGGACCATGGCGACGTTGGGCAAGCCGCCATCGGTTCCCTGGAGGCTGACTCCCTTGATCTGCGGGACACGCGCCTGCGCAATGCGTTCGCCTACCTTGTCCCCCAGTGCTATGTCATGCCCAGACTCCAGGACGGGGTGGTTCTCAACCCTTGCTACACCTGCCATCAACTGGGCGATACGCCCAATTATATCGACGACAGCCTCTTTCAGAAGGTGTTCCAGATGGCGGAGTCGGCACGAGAGATGCCCTGGCCGAATGTGTATGAGGATCGCTCGGAGCGGATCGAACGCATCGACGATATCTGGATGCGCGATCTGGTGCGCACGAGCAACTACGAGGCAAAGGATGGTTCGCTCTTGCTGGCGCGACGGTTGTCCGAACTGCCCGCGCACTGGGATCTGGACGGCGACCGTCACTGGAACGGTTATATCCCGGATGCCTATTTTCGATTCGACGAGCAGGGTTTCGACCGTGATCCGCAAGGTCAATACACCGGCTGGCGCGCCTTCGCCTACTACCCTTTGCCTGCAACCTACTGGCCAACGAACGGCAGTGCGGGCGATGTCCTCATCCGGCTGCCCGATGCCTTTCGGCGCCGCGCGGACGGGGAGCCGGATGTGCGCGTCTACGCACTCAATCTCGCCATCGTCGAAGCCTTGATCAAGCGTGCCGATGTTCCTATCGATCCGGTGGACGAACGCGATTTTGGGGTCGATCTCGACCGGGACGGGTCGCTCGACCTCGCCGACCGGGTTCGCTACGACTGGGCGCCGCTTGAAGGTCGTGAGATGTCTTATGTCGGACTGGCGGCGCAACGGCTGGCGGAAGGGAAGGCCCACCTGGCGGGCGGGCTTTTTCCAGAAGGAACCGAATTCCTGCAGAGCCTGCGTTATCTGGACGCCGATGCGGCCGGGCGGATCCAGCCGGCGGCGCGCATGAAGGAACTGCGCTATGCCCGTAAGCAGGCCTGGTACAACTACTCCGAACTCAGGGGTATCGCTCAACGCGAGGGCGCCGAGCGCCGGGAATACGAGAACAACGTCGTCAAGGAAGCCCCCGGGGATTACGAGCGCGGGCTCTTCGCGCAAGGTTGGGTGTACCAGGGGTTTATCGAGGATCGCGCCGGCCAATTGCGACCACAGTCGCAGGAGGAGACGCTCTACTGCATGGGCTGTCACGGTGGCGTCGGTGTCACCGCCGATACAACCTTCGCTTTTGCCCGTAAGTTCAAGGCTTCCGCCGAGCACGGCGGCTGGTTTCACTGGTCGAGACGCGACGCTTCGGACCTCGCCGAGCCCTGGGTCGAGGTTCTGGGAGAGGGCGTTCATCCTGAGTACGGCTTCTATTTGAAGCAGACCCGTTCCGGGAGCGAGTTCCTGGACAACCCGGAATTGGCGGATCGCTTCTTTACTTCCGAAGGTATTCCTAGGGAAGAGGCGTTCGAGCGCCTGCGGCACGACATCGCCTTCGCGCTTCTACCCTCGCCTGAGCGGGCGATGCGGCTCAACAAGGCTTACCGTACCATCGTCGAGGATCAGGATTTCATCCACGGTCGCGACCCCAATCCAACGCCCTTTAATCGCGTGATGCCCGTGGTGCCCAAGGATTTGCCGACGGGGGTGGAGCAGGCGATCAAGACGGCGACGCATTACGATTGATCGATGGATGCCCGCTGACCTTCCAACGTCTTCCCGTCACATTAACTAGCGCGAATCATCGTCGCCAGTCCGTCCGATTCGCTGTCTAACCCGCCTTCGGAGTCTCAATCCGAGTCTGACTCCCTTGCTCGGGGCCGTCCCTGGCCGAGCCTGCCCTGAACGATGCCGTAACGGTGGATCAGGCGCGCCGCGCGCTGCTGACTAAGGCAGAATCCGAATCGGCGTCCCGTCCGGAACCAGGTTCCAGATCTCGTCGATTTCATGGTTCTGCACGGCGATGCAGCCGTGGGTCCAGTCGCGGTTGGTATAGAGACGGCGCATGCTTTCCGACTGGATATAGTTGGGAAGCCCGTGGAGCATGATCATGCCGCCGGGGTTGAACCCAAGCTGGCGGCTGGCGAGCTTATCCTGCTCGTTGGGATAGGAAATATGGATGGCCTTGTAAAAATTGCTTCGGGGATTGCGCCAGTTCAACACGTAATCGCCGACTGGCGTGCGTTGATCGCCCTCGCGGTATTTGTGGCCGTTGGGCGAACCGCCGAGTGCGACGCGGTATGTCCGAACCACCTGGCCCCGGCTGAGCAACTCGATCTGTCGTTCGGATTTTTTGACCACGACCTGATCGACGGGGCCGGTGGCCTTTTGCGTGACTGGAGGCGTGCTGCCGCAGCCCGTCAGCCCGAGTAGTCCGGTCAGCGCGAGCGCGGCGAGAACGTGCATCCCGAGCGGGCGGATACGCCGGTGCCGTGGCGGGGTACGGTAGATGGCGTGGGAGTGTTTGGCGTTGAAGTACATGGAGTGAGTCCTGAATCGACGGTGCCAGCGGCCGGCCGGCAAAGTTCATAATCAACGCCAGAAAGTTTATGTAAGCCGATGACTAAAATCCAGCTTTAGAATTCCGGCAGGACGCGGAGAAAGCAGGTTTTCAGATAGGCGGTCTCGGAAATGGCCGGATGCACCGGATGATCCGGCCCCTGTTGGCCGACTTCCAGCAACTGAAGATTCCGTCCGGACCGCCGCGCCGCGAGTTGAACCGAGCGCAAAAAGGTGTCGCGGTCCATGTGAAAGGAGCAGGAAGACGTCACCAGGAGTCCGCCGGGTTCCAGAACCTCGATTCCGAGCCGGTTGAGCCGCTGATACGCCTGGGTACCTTCCTTCTCGTCCTTGCGACGTTTGATGAAGGCGGGCGGATCGAGAATGACGGTGTCGAAGCGTTTGCCCTTGTCGCGCAGATCCCGCAAGACCTCGAAGGCGTCGCCATGCAGATGGTTGACGCGGTTGTCGAGACGGTTGCGGGCGGCGTTATCGGCGACCCGTTCCAGCGCGGTGTGCGAGCTGTCCACGCAGGTCACTTCCTCGGCGCCCAACGCGGCGGCGCGCAGTCCCCAGGCGCCGATATAGCTGCACACGTCCAGCACTCGCTTGCCAACCCCGTAGCGGGCGAGCCGGGTGCGATTCTCGGCCTGATCGAAAAACCAGCCGGTCTTTTGTCCGCTCAGGGGCGAGACCTCGAACGCCAGCTCGTGCTCGATTAGCGTCAGATGGTCCTCGGGCGTTCCGAGCACCGTTTCCACGCTACGCGGCAGTCCCTCCAGTTCGCGCACGGCGGTGTCGTTGCGCAGCACGATCGCCCTGGGCCGCAGCACTTGTTCCAGTGCGGCCAGGATCTCCCCGCGCACCCGTTCCATCCCGGCGGTCGTGATCTGCACCGCGAGCAGGTCGTCGTAGCGGTCCACGATCAGACCCGGCAGGCCATCGCTCTCACCGAACACCAGCCGATAAAAGGGGCGTTTGTAGAGCCGTTCGCGCAGCGCCAGCGCATCATGGATGCGTTTGAGCCAGAGGGTCGGACTTAGCGGATGGTTGCGGTCGCGCGTCACGATCCGGGCGCAGATCAGCGAATGCGGATTGACATACCCGTGCCCGATCCAGCGTTCGTGGTCGCTCAGAATCTCGACCGGCTGGCCCGGCTCCAGGTTTTTCAAGGGAGTCGCCTGGGTGTCGACCTCGTTGCTGTAGATCCAGCAATGACCGGCGAGCAGTCGGCGTTCCTGATCTTTGCGAAGGATAAGTGGCTGAGTCTTCATGTTTAGGTCTTCCGGTCGGAATGAATGCGGTAGTCGTGCAGCCTGCAGAGACTATCAGATGCGGGGCCGAAGAGGCGCGTCGTTGTGGAGATGGGCCGCCGTTCTCATTTTGGCGTCATCCGCCAGCGTAGGAGCCCGCTTGCGGGCGACATGATTTGCCAACAAGCATTGGGTCTGCCAACCCCCGTCGCCCGCAAGCGGGCTCCTACGTCAAAATGAATGAGAACGGCCGGGGAAAGGACCGCGACAGGGTGCCGCGATCGCCAAAGGTTCCGCGCGCGACCGGGGACGTCAGGCCGCGCCGGTACGGATGAGTGCGACCGTGAAATCCCCGTGGAGATAGTCGTCGGCGATCTCCATCCGGGCATCGAGATGTCGCGTCCACTCGCGCACGTCTTCCGGTAGGCACAGATTGTACTGAAGCGAGGAATCCCGCCCGGACAGCAGATTGAACACGAAACCTGCGGTCGACGCCCTGAAACAGCGTTCGATGAACGTCCTGGTCTCCTCGCGGGTCAGGGTGTTCATGGCCCCGCTGCAGACGTAATACGCAGCATCCGGCAGCGGCTCCCGCAGGATATCGAGGAGCAAAATTTCGCGATCGGTGCGCAGCCGAGCCGCCTCCACCATGGGTTCCACCACATCGATGCCGAGATAATGTCCTGGTCGGTCGCCGCGCGCGTCGAGGAAACGGAAAAAATCCCCAAGACCGCAGCCCGCGTCCGCGAGCGTGAGCGTTGACAGATCCGTGGGCAGAAAGCGCCGCAGGGCCTCGAAACGGGTGTATTGGCTGTGCTCGGAATTCCACTGAACTCCCTTGGCCGTGTGGCCGTGGTGTTCCAGCGAGTGGCGGTAAAAGTGGTCGGTTTCGACTCTGGGCATGGCGGAATTGATCGTGGGGCAAGGTGGATGGAGTATCGAGCCGCGCGGGCGCGGCGCGAAAACCAAGTTATCATAGCGGGAATTGCACGCTTCCGCAGTCTGTCGAACAAGGGATCGCCGCGCCAGAAACAGCGGATCTTTCCGATGAGAGAACGGAACCGCCACGGACTTTAGGCGATTTCCGGGAAAGCTTGTACCGGAATCAACGGCTTCACTTAACGGCAGTGCCGGCCCATGTGCTGGCGTAAGGCGCATGCGGTCGGCGCGTCGCCGGAGGCGGCGACCTGTTCCGGCGTGCCCTGCGCGACGATCCGTCCGCCCGCGTCTCCCCCTTCCGGCCCCAGGTCGAGAATCCAGTCGGCGGCCGCGATCAGGTCCAGGTTGTGTTCGATGACCAGGACCGAATGCCCGGCGTCGACGAGGCGTTGCAGGACGCTGATCAGGCGCTCGACATCCGCCATGTGCAGCCCGACCGTGGGTTCGTCGAGGACATAAAGCGTCGGGCGGCTGGCGCTGCCGTCGGCGCTCGGGCGTGCCTTGGCGAGTTCGGTGATCAGCTTGATGCGCTGGGCCTCGCCGCCCGAGAGCGTCGGGCTGGGCTGGCCGAGGCGCAGATACCCCAGTCCCACGTCCGCGAGCAGCGTCAGCGCGTGGTGGATCGCTGGATGCGCGGCGAAAATGCCGATGGCGTCGTCGACACTGAGCGCCAATACCTGCCCGATGTCGAGCCCCTTGAAACGCGCCTCGCGCGTTTCGCGGTCGAAACGGCTACCGCCGCAGATCTCGCAGATCATCCGCACGTCGGGCAGAAAGCTCATCTCCAGGGTCTGGATGCCCTGACCCTCGCAGGCCTGGCAGCGGCCCTCGGGGGTGTTGAAGGAGAACCGCGCCGGCCCCCAGCCGAGGATGCGCGCCTCCGGGGTGGCCGCGAACAGACGCCGGATGCCATCCCAGAAGCCGACATAGGTGGCGGGACAGGAACGCGGCGTCTTACCGATCGGGGTCTGGTCGACTTCCAGGAGGCGCGCGAGCCCCTGCCAGCCGGCGAGGCTGCGACAGCCGACCAGATCGCTCTTGCCGGCGCGCCCCGTGGCGGGCGGTTTCGTGGTCAACAGGTGGCCGAGACTGCCGGCCAGCACCTCGCGTACCAGGGTCGATTTGCCCGAGCCGGAGACGCCGGTCACGCAGACCAGCCGTCCCAGCGGCAGTCGCGCGTCCAGATCCTGGAGGTTGTGCAGTCTTGCCCCCTTGATCGTCAACCAGTCGGTTCCCCGACCGGTCGAGCGCGGCGGTTTGGAGACTTCATGGCGACGCCCGAGAAAGCGACCCGTGACCGAGTTCGGGTTGGCGATCAGTTCCTCGGCGGTGCCTTGCGCGACGATCTCGCCGCCCCGCGTTCCGGCGCCCGGACCCAGGTCGATGACGTGGTCGGCGCGCCGGATGGTCTCCTCGTCGTGCTCGACCACCACGACGGTGTTGCCCTTGGCCTGGAGCCGGACGAGGGTATCGAGCAGCAGTCGGTTGTCGCGCGGATGCAGTCCGATCGTCGGCTCGTCCAGCACATAACAGACGCCTTGCAGATTGGAGCCGAGCTGGGCCGCGAGCCGGATACGCTGGGCCTCGCCGCCCGAGAGCGTGGGCGCGGCGCGGTCGAGCGCCAGATAGCCGAGTCCGACCTCGGCGAGAAAGGCGAGCCGGTGGCGGACTTCGCTCAGCAGATCGCGGGCGATCGCGGTTTCGCGCGGGTTCAGTTCCAGAGCGTTCAGGACGGCGGCGATCCGGTCGACGGTCAGGGCCGAGAGTTCCGCGATGGAACGCTCCCGGAAGCGCACCGCCAGCGCCTCGGGATTGAGTCGCGCGCCGTGACAGACGGGGCAAACTGGGGCGCGCTGGCCCACGGATTCCAACCATTGACCTTCCTCGCCAGTCTGCTCGCCGTCGAAGCCGGTCAGGGCCAGGCCGGTGCCGAAACAGTCCGGGCACCAGCCGTGCTTGGAGTTGTAACTGAAGAGACGCGGATCGGGCTCGGGGAAGGCGCGGCCGCAGCCGGGACAGGCGCGGGCGGTGGAATAGGGGGTTTCGGTGCTCCAACGCTCGTGTTCGATCCGGACCGCGCGGACCTGTCCCTTGCCCAGATCCAACGCCTGATCGAGCAGGGCGCGCAGGGCCGGTTCGGCGGACGGCGTGACCGTCAGTTCGCCGAGCGGCAGGTCGATGGAGTGCTCGCGAAAACGGTCGAGCCGGGGCCAGTCGGCGGTTTCGACGGGTGCGCCGTCCACGCGCAGAAACGGCCAGCCCCTGCTGGCGGCCCAGGCGGCAAGCTCGTTGTAGAGTCCCTTGCGGGCGATGACCATGGGGGCCATGAGGCTGATGCGCTGACCGGCGTGATCGCGCAGCAGTCGCGCCAGGATGGCCTCGCGCGTCATCGGCTCGATGGGGATGGCGCAATCCGGGCAGTGCTGGACGCCGAGTTTGACATAGAGCAAACGCAGCGAATGGTGGATCTCGGTCAGGGTGCCGACGGTACTCTTGGCCCCGCCCCGGCTGGTGCGCTGCTCGATGGCGATGGTGGGCGGGATGCCGTGGACGGCGTCGACATCGGCGCGGGCGGCGGGTTGCACGAACTGGCGGGCATAGGCGTTCAGCGACTCCAGATAGCGCCGCTGACCTTCGGCGAAGAGGATGTCGAAGGCCAGGGTGCTTTTGCCGCTGCCGGAGACGCCGGTAATGACGGTGAGCCGGTCGCGCGGGATCGAGAGTGTCAGATCCTTCAGGTTGTGCTCGCGGGCGTGCAGGATGGAAATCGAATGGTCCGTGTCGCGTGGCGAGCGAGGCGCGGATGTCGGCTGCCAAACCTGATACGCGATGACGGGCGCTTCGGTGACCAGCGCGCGACGATGGCCGTGCAGTGCGCGTCCGGTATGGCTGGCCGGGTGTTCGGCGACCTGCTCCGGCGTCCCGCAACAGAGGATCTCGCCGCCTCCGTCGCCACCCTCCGGCCCCAGATCGATCAGCCAGTCGGCGGCGGCGATCACGTCCAGATTGTGCTCGATGACCAGCAGCGAATGACCCTGTTCGATCAGATGGCGGAAGGCGTTGAGCAACACGGCGATGTCGGCGAAGTGCAGCCCGGTGGTGGGTTCGTCGAGCAGAAAGAGCAACCCGCCGTCGCGCGCCCGGCGGCGTCCCGACTTGGCCAGATAACCGGCGAGCTTGAGCCGTTGCGCCTCGCCGCCGGAGAGCGTCGGTACCGGCTGGCCAAGTCGCAGATAGCCCAGACCGACCGCTTGCAGCGGCGCCAGCGCGCGTTGCAGATCCCGGTCGGCGGCGAAGAAGGCGAGTGCCGCAGTGGCGGTCATTTCCAGCATATCGGCGATGGAGCGGGCGGGCGCCTCGGCGTCCGACCCCTGGATGGCGACCTCCAGCACCTCGGCGCGATACCGCCGTCCGTTGCAGTCCGGACAGCGCAGATAGACATCGGCGAGGAATTGCATCTCCAGATGCTCGAAGCCGTTACCGCCGCAGGTCGGGCAGCGTCCGTTGCCGCTGTTGAAGCTGAAGGTGCCAGCGGTGTAGCCACGTTCTTTCGCCAGCGGTGCGCTCGCGAAGCGTTTGCGCAGCACGTCGAGCGCGCCGACGTAGCTGGCCGGATTGGAGCGCGAGGTGCGTCCGATGCTGGACTGGTCGAGCAGCAGGACATCGGCGACCGCTTCATCCCCGTCGATCCCTTCATGCTCGCCCGGCACGCCCTCCGGGTGTCCCTTGCGCTGGCAGAGCGCGGGGTAGAGAACATCCTGTACCAGGGTCGATTTGCCCGAGCCCGAGACGCCGGTCACTACCACCAGCCGGTGGAGCGGAATCCCGACATCGATTCCCTTGAGGTTGTGCGCGCGAACATTGCGGACACGAATCCAGGCGCTGTCCGCCGTCGGGATGTCAGGTGCGCGGGGCGGGGAGACCCGACGGCGGCCGGCGAGATAGTCGCCGGTGAGCGAGTCGGGCGCGGCCAGCAGTTCCGCCGGCGTCCCCTGAAAGACGATTCGTCCGCCCTGTTCGCCGGGGCCGGGACCGATGTCGATGATCCGGTCGGCGGCCAACATCACCTGCGAATCATGCTCGACCACCAGCAGCGAGTTCCCGCGATCGCGCAGTTGGCGCAGGATGTCCGTGATCCGGTCCAGATCGCGCGGATGCAGTCCGATACTCGGCTCGTCGAGCACAAACAGGGTGTTGACCAGCGCGGTTCCGAGCGCCGTGGTCAGATTGAGACGCTGCATCTCGCCGCCGGAGAGTGTGCGCGACTGACGATCCAGGGTCAGATAGCCCAGCCCGACCTCGCGGAGATAACGTAGCCGGGCGCGGATCTCGGTCAGCAGCAGGTCCATCGCTTGATCCATGGCCCCATCGAACGTCAGTGCCTCGAAAAAGGCGTGGGCGCGCGCGAGCGACAGTCGCATCAGATCATGGAGATTGAGACCGGGCAAGGTTTCCCAAACGCCGCGAGGCATGCCGACACGGGCGTGCCGGAAACGATCCGCCGGAGCCAGTGTCCGGTCTGCCAGCGATGGATCGCCGAGCCGCCAGTCGAGCGCCTCGTCCTTCAGTCGCGCCCCATGGCAGGCGGAGCATGTGTCATAGGCGCGGTAGCGCGAGAGCAGCACCCGCACATGCATTTTGTAACTGCGTCCCTCCAGCCAGTCGAAGAAGCGGCGGATGCCGTACCAGACGCCGTCATCCCATGGCCCCTCACCCTCGATGACCCAGTCGCGGTCGGCCTCGGTCAGATCCCGCCAGGGCACGTCGGTGGGGATGCCGCGCCGATGCGCGAAACCCATCAACTCTTCCTGGACCTCCGAGTAGCTGTCCGACTGAATCGGTTTGATGGCCCCTTCGATTAGCGACTTGGACGGATCCGGCACCACCAGCGACCAGTCGATGCCGATGGTGCGACCGAAGCCGCGACAGGTCTCGCAGGCGCCAGCGGGCGAGTTGAAGGAAAACAGATGCGGCGCCGGGTCGCGATAGACGATGTCGCAGTCCGGACAGTGCAGGTCGCCCGAAAACCGCCAGGGCGCGCCGGGTTGCCGGTCCGCGTCCAGCGGATAGACCAGGGCGCGGCCATGGCCCTTGGCAAGCGCGGTTTCCAGCGCCTCGATGGCGCGTCCGCGGTGGTCCGGCGTGAGTCGCAGGCGGTCCTGGATGACCTCGATACGGTCCGCGTCCGCGCGCAGCAGTCGCACATAGCCCTGCTGGGCGAGCATCTGCTTCACGCCATCCAGCCCAAGCGATGCGGGGACTGGCACTGGAAAGGCGACGAGCACGCGTCGCGCATCGCTGTCGGGCATGGCGGTCAGCGTAGTCCAAATGTCCTCGGCGGACTCGCGCCGAACCTCGCGTCCGCAGCCATGACAGAACAGCCGGGCGGCGCGTGCGAACAGCAGCTTGAGATGATCGTTCAGCTCCGTCATGGTGCCGACGGTGGAACGCGAGGTGCGTACCGGGTTGGTCTGGTCGATGGCGATGGCCGGCGGGATGCCCTCGATGCGATCCGCCGCCGGGCGGTCCATGCGGTCCAGGAACTGGCGGGCATAGGGCGAGAAGGTCTCGACGTAACGGCGCTGGCCTTCCGCGTAGACCGTGTCGAAGGCGAGCGACGACTTGCCCGAACCCGAGACGCCCGTCACCACGATCAGCGCGCCGAGCGGCAGATCGAGATCGAGGTTTTTCAGATTGTTCTGGCGCAGGCCGCGCAGGCGGATGGAGTCGTTCAAGGTGTTGGCAATCGGTCCGACTGGCTGGCGGTTCTGAGGATGAAAGATGGGGATTCAGGAGCGGATTCGCGAATGATCGCGTCGGGAAGGTCGAGAGGATCCAGGGTTTCGCCCAACTGAACCAAGTCCGCTTAGTTTAGGTGATTTCCGGGAAAGACTTTACCGATTTTCCGTTCGTCCTGAGCCCTGAGCCCTTCGGCTTCGCTCAGGACAGGCTTGCCGAAGGGTCGAAGCCTGTCATGAGCTTGTCGAATGGGATGATCGGAAAATCGCGCTCCGAGGCTGACATTGCCTCCGTTCATGGTTCGACCCTTCGACGGGCTCAGGGCTCACCACGAACGGAGGCAATGTCACCACTAGCGGATGCAATCTGGGTATGAACTTTTCAGGAAATGACCTTCGTTGGCCTATTGATCTGGACAATGGAGCCTTCGGGTGGAGCGATTACGCTACATCCAGGCTCCACGGTTCGCGCTTGGAAATAGCCGTCAGAGACGGTCGCGGTCGGCCGGTTCGCGGAAATCCCGCCGATCCGACCCGAAATGGCGCTCCGACCGATCATTGATGGCCGCACGCTGCTCATCGGTCAGGATAGCCGAGATCCGCTCGCGCACGTCGCTTCGGTTCAGATCCGGATTGGTCCGTTGCTCATCGAAAATGGCCTGGATGCTGGCGACCTGCTCGTCGGTAAGGTCGAGCCGCTCGGTCATGCGTTCCAAACGGCGGTCCAGGCGCGTCCGCATGGCGGCATCGCGCGTGGCTTTCTGTTCGTCGGTCAGAACCGCGTCGATCTGCTCGCGCAGCGCCTGACGTTGCAGATCGCGTTGCGCGCGCTCGGCCTCCAGGATCGTGCGGATCTCCGCCTGTTGCGTCTCGGTCAGGCCGAGTTGGCCGGTCATGCGTTCGATGCGCGTCTCGATGCTTTGCGCGGGGTCGAGGCCCCAGCCCTCGTGCGGTCTGGCTTGGGCGGGGTCGATGAACGATGCGCCGATGAGCAGGCCCGTGGCGGCGGCAATGCCCGTGAGTCCGGTGCGGATGCGTGAGTCTTTCATACCGTCATTCCTCTCGATTCGGTTGCGGGATCGGTTGGCGCTTGGGCCTCCCGAGTGCGGCGGAGCGGTTGGGCTCCGACGAGAGAGAGAATAAAGGGCGAGGGTGCATCGCTCGTGCAGGGAATGCGCAAGGATCGTGGATATTCGGTTGCGTCCGGACCGCCCACGACACGCCGGACACGGTTTAATAATGGCCCCGAATGTAATTGAGCGCCCGGCTGATGGACAGTTCGATGTTGGACGGACCGTTGCGGATGATGAACAACTCGCGCTGCTTGTCGTCGCGCAGAAAGGCCGGTGCATCGGCGCGCTCGCACTCGATGGCGCCGATGCGCCGTCCGTCGAGATCGTACAGATAGAAACGCACGAAACGCGCGTATTCAGGCCCCAGATGCTGGTTCAGCAGGTTCTTGAAATGGAGCTGACACTTGTCCTCGTTCTCGAACTTATCGGCGGCCATTCCGAGCACGGTCCCATCGTCGGCGACCCCCATCAGCAGGATACCGCCCTCGGTATTGAGGAAGGCGGCCACACCCTTGAGCCAGGCGAGTTCGATCTCCTTGCCCGCGGTCTGGGTGTGGAGATTCATCCGCATGGTGGATTTGAACTCCAGATGCGTCCCTTCGCCGGCGGCGATTAATTCCCGCAGATCCTGCTCCAGCCGGTGCCGATCGAGACTGAGCTTGGGCAGGTCGCGCAGTTGACGGCTGTATTTGCGCACGACCAAAAGGGCTAGACCGAGACTGGCGGCGAGGATGCCGAGCGCGGTGAAGGCGATGACATGCCAGCGGCTTTGCAGGATAGTCAGGGTCTCGGAGACTGGCAGGACTACGCCGATCCAGGCGCCATCGGTATCCTCGGTCAAGGGGCGAAAACCGCCCCACCAATCCTCGCCGCCGCTGTGAAAACGCACCAGATCGTCGCGCGGTGCGCCAGCGGTCTTCCAGGCCGCCACGGCGTCGAACTGAAGCGGTCCGCCAAGCCGTGTCTGGGCCGAGAAAAAGCCGCTGGCCTGGTGATCGTGGTTCAAGGCGTCAGTCGGCGCGGGCGGGATGAAGACGCCACCCTCGCCACTGAAGAGAAACCCCTGTCCCTGGTCGCCGATGGCGAGTTTCGCGATCGCGTCGAGAATGCTCTGAAGCGTCACGTCCATGGCCGTGACCCGCGCCTGATCGGCATTCGACCAAGCGATGGCCGCCGTGATGCCCGGTACCCGGAGCGAGGAGAACACGTAGGGCTGACTCCAGATGACTCGTCCGGGCGTTTCCAGCGCCTCGGTGAACCAGGGGCGGGAGCGCGGGTCATGGTCCGAGACGTCCTCGCGGCGCTCCAACTGACGCAAGGCCGCGTCCCAGCGGGTGATGCGGATCCGCGCCGCATCGCCCGGCGCGCGCAGCCGGGTCAGCCAGCCATCCCCGTCGCGGCGCAAAAAATACTCGACCCCATCGCCCGTGGCGTCGAGCGCCCCGGCAATCTGGGGAATGTGCGCAAGGGTTGGGATCAGATGCCGATTCAGCGCCGGCTCATCGGTCGGCGCGAGTCCCGCGCTCTCGATCCCGTCGCGGACGATCAGCAATTGTTGGCGCACCGGCAGCAACAGTCCGCGCACCTCGTCCTGTACCAGCACCGTGGCCGCCTCGATGCGATTGCCCGCCAGATCGTGCTTGATCTCGTCGATCAGCAGGAGATTGATCGTCACCAGCAGACCGACCGTGAAGGCGATCAGCAGGATGAGATCGCGCAGCAGACGCGAGCGAATCGGACCGGGGGAGAGACGCAGGAGCGAGGAATGGCTCATCGGGACAGATTCATCGGAACAGACTCATCGGCGCTGCCGCAATGCCTCGTACAGACAGACTCCGGCGGCGACCGAGACATTCAGACTCTCGACCTGGCCGCGCATGGGCAGACGGACCAGCCGGTCGCAGCGCTCGCGGGTCAGGCGTCGCAGACCCTGGCCCTCGCTGCCCATGACGAGCCCCAGCGGACCGGTCAGATCGGCCGCGTAGAGGTCGATGTCGGCCTCGCCGGCGGTTCCGGTCAGCCAGACCCCCCGCTCCTTGAGGTCTTCCATGACGCGGACCAGATTGGTGACCTGAAAATACGGCAGGGTTTCGGCCGCGCCGCTGGCGACCTTGCAGACCACGGGGGTCAAACCGACGGCGTTGTCCCGGGGGGCGATCACGGCCTGAACACCGACCGCTTCGGCGGTGCGCAGACAGGCGCCGAGGTTGTGCGGATCCTGCACCTCGTCGAGCAGGAGCAGAAAGGGCGGTTCCTGGAGACCGTCCAGGAGTGCCGCGAGATCCTGTTCCGAGCGCGCCGCCGGAACCCGCACCCAGGCCAGGACGCCCTGATGGTTCGCCCCCTCGGCGCCGCCGTCCAACTCGTCGCGGTCCACCTGTCGGACCTTCACGCCCGCCTGACGGGCCAGCTCCGCCACCTCGGTCAGCCGTCGATCGCGTCGGGTGTGTTCCAGCCAGAGTTCGGCGACGCCCTCGGTGCCAAACTTGAGCGCGGCGCGAACGCTGTGGATGCCGCTTACCGGGGAGAGGTCTTTCATCGTCAGGACTCAGGCGCGGAGCTGGAAGGTTTGCGCTTGCGACGGTTGCGCGAGCGCGGCTTCTTGGTTGCCGCCGGTTCAGCCGCTTTTGGGCTACCCTCGTCGACGACTTTCCGCGTGCCCCGAGCGGACGTTTTTTTGCGAGCGACCTGGCCGGCGGACTTGCGACTGCCCTGTTCGGCGGTCGGCTTGGGGGCGGCGTGCCCGGAAGACGTGTCGCCGCCCGACTTCGCGGACTTGCGCCCGCCCGATCCCGTGACCGGGACCGGCACGAAATCGATCTTGCGATCATCCAGATTCACCGCGGCGACCTGAATCCGCAGCCGATCGCCCAGACGATAGACCATCCCGGTGCGCTCGCCATGCAGCCGGTGGCCGATAGGGTCGAAGTGATAGTAGTCGTTGTCGAGCGCGGTGATATGCACCAGTCCGTCCACATGCACCTCGTCGAGCTCGACGAAGATGCCGAACGAATTGACGCTGGTGATGGTGCCGTCGAACTGCTCGCCGAGCTTGTCCTGCATGAACTCGCACTTGAGCCAGTCCTCGGCGTCGCGGGTCGCCTCGTCGGCGCGCCGCTCGGTACCCGAACACTGCTCCCCGATCTGTTGCAGGTCGATCTTGGAATAGTCCAGGGTCGCCGCCGTCCCGCCCGCGAGCAGATGCTTGATAATGCGGTGGACGATCAGATCCGGATAACGGCGGATCGGCGAGGTGAAATGGGTGTAGGCATCGAAGGCCAGGCCGAAATGGCCGACGTTGTCCGCGCTGTACATCGCCTGCTGCATGGAGCGCAGCAGCACGGTCTGAATCAGACGACGATCCGGACGCTCCTTCACCTGCTCCAGAAGCTGCGCATAATCGGCGGCGGTCGGCTTCGCGCCGCCCGGCAGCTTCAGGGCCAACTGACCGAGGAATTCGCGCAGATCGGTCAGCTTTTCCTCGCTCGGCGTGTCGTGGATGCGATAAAGCGCTGGAATCCGCTTGCGCTCGAACAGACGCGCGGCGGCCACGTTGGCGGCCAGCATGCACTCCTCGATCAGCTTGTGGGCGTCGTTGCGGATCAGCGGTACCACCGCTTCGATGCGGCCCTGATTGGTGAACTCGAACTTGGTTTCCGTGGTGTCGAAGTCGATGGCCCCGCGCTCGACCCGCGCCGCGTGGAGCACCTGATAGAGCTGGTAAAGTTCGTGCAGACGGGGCAACAGATCCGCGTATTGCGCGCACAGCTCGGCATCGCCATCGACCACCATGGCCGCGACCTGATCGTAGGTCAGGCGTGCCTGGGAGCGCATCACGCCCTCGAAGAAGCGGGTGCGCGTGACCTTGCCTTCCGCATTGATATAGAGTTCGGCGGTCATGCACAGCCGATCCACCTGGGGATTCAGCGAGCAGAGTCCGTTCGACAGAACCTCCGGCAGCATGGGGATGACCCGATCCGGGAAATAGACCGAATTGCCGCGCGATTTGGCCTCGGTGTCCAGCGCGGTGCCAGGGACCACGTAGCTGGAGACGTCGGCGATGCAGACCAGCAGCTTCCAGCCCTTGGGCTTGCGTTCGCAGTAAACGGCATCGTCGAAATCACGCGCATCGGCCCCATCGATGGTCACCAGCGCCAGCTTGCGCAGATCGGTGCGGCCCTCCTTCGCCGTCTCCGGCACCTCGGCGGTGAGCCCGGCGACTTCCGCCTTGACTTCCTCGGGCCAGTCCACCGGCAGATCATGGGTCCGGATCGCGATGTCCGTCTCCATGCCCGGCCCCATGTGATCGCCAAGCACTTCCACGATGCGCCCGATGGGCTGGGTGCGCGAGGTTGGCTGATCGGTGATCTCGGCCACCACGATCTGACCCTGCTGCGCGCCCTCCATGCGGTCGCTCGGGATGACGATGTCGTGGGTCAGGCGCTTTTTGTCCGGCATCACGAAGCCGACGCCGCTCTCTTTGTAGAGACGCCCGACCACGGTACGGGTATTGCGCTCCAGGATCTCCACCACTGCGGCTTCCAGACGCCCGCGCCGGTCGCGTCCGCTGACCCGCACCACGACCCGGTCGCCGTGGAAGAGCGCGCGCATCTCCTTCGCGTAGAGATAGAGATCGTCGCCCCCTTCGTCGGGACGCACGAAGCCGAACCCGTCCGGATGACCGATCACCCGTCCCGCGATCAGATCGCGCTTGTTCACCAGACAGAACGCCTGGTTGCGGTTGCGGACCAATTGACCATCGCGCACCATGGCGCCGAGTCGGCGTTCCAGCGCGATCCGATCCTCTTCATCGGTCAGGGTGAGGGTGGTGGCCAGCTCCTCGAAGGATTGAGGCACCCCGTTGCTGGTGAGCGTGTCGAGGATAAACTCGCGGCTCGGGATGGGGTTGGCATATTTCTTCGCCTCGCGTTGGCGATGCGGATCCGCGTCTCTGGCGGTGCTGGAAGGCTGACGTTTTGCCACGTGATCTCGTGAATTCTCAAAAAGGCCAAGTGTACCGTTGACAAGCCCGGCGCGTCTCACTAATATTCGCGCCTCGCTCGGTGTCGTCATCGCTCGCTTGATGTCACTCCAAGCCTCATGCCGAGGTGGCGGAATTGGTAGACGCGCATGGTTCAGGTCCATGTAAGCGAAAGCTTGTGGAGGTTCGAGTCCTCTTCTCGGCACCATCATCTTCAAGTATTGAAAGCAGTGTCTGTTTTCGATTCTCCATGAATACCCAAAAAGCCAGGTAACTAACTCAAGTTAGCTCACTTGGCTTTTTGTGTTTTCATCTGGCATCGCCGTTTTGTCGTAGCCGTTTACCCAATCCCTTTAAAAACCCTGCCGCGAAGGCTTTCCCGTTCGGCAATTCTCGGTTTGAACGTAACTCTGTTCGCCTTATCTGCCAGCAGCGCAGCGCAACGGCATCGTTCAGGCGATGTTTGGAAAAGTTCGCACCGGATTGCATCTACTCCCATCAAGTTAAGCCGTTCATGGTTCGACAAGCTCACCACGAACGGCTCGAACGGCTTAATAGAGAATGGGTGGTTGATCGCTAGCCATTCGCCGCGCCTGAACGCCGCCCTACGAACAGATAGTAAGGCACCCGTAAGCCGGGCAGGTAGGGAACGGGGGCACGGCGTTCCAGCAAGTCATGCGCGGGGAGCAAGTGCCGCAGCAGACCTAGATGTTCCGGGTTCGGATGCACGCCATCGTGTCCGAACCAGCGCGGCCAGAACCAGCGTGTGACGGCGTCGTGACGCACCGTGCCCGGTCCGCCGGCGGCGTCCGATACATAGAAATCGACGACGCCGAGCATTCCGCCCGGACGCAGCATCTCGACCGCATTGGCGATGGCCCCGCGCCAGTCGGGGATCATGGTCAGCGAATAGGAAAAATAGACGACATCCGGCGGGATGTCCGGCCGATAGGTGGTGGCGTCGGCCTCGATCACGCGCACGTTCGCCATGCCCGCAGTGCGTTTGCGCGCCTGCTCCAGTAGCGCGGGACAGAGATCGACCAGTTCGACGCTGGCGAAGCCGTCTAGCCGCGCGCCGAACGACATCAGGTTGCGTCCGGTGCCGCCGCCCAGTTCGAGAATCCGCGATCCCGGCGGCGGATCGAGCAGCCCGACCAGCTCATCGCGCCCCTTGAGCAGACGCTCGCGGAAGCGGTCGTAATCCCCGGCCTGCGGGCCATAGAAAGCCTGGAGTCGCTCGGCGTGCGAGCCGCGCCGGGGTTGTCCGCGCAGCAGGCGGTAGAGGACTCGGGCGTCGTCGGCGATCATGCGCGCACGTCGGCGATATGAAAGCCGGCGTAGGTGTGGACGCGATCGTACAGACTGAGTTCGCGCGCTAGTTCGGGATGAAATTCCAGATGGTCGCGCAGACGCGCGCGGGTCGCGCCCAGTTCGATGCGGTCGAGATAGGTCGGAGCGGCATGGGCGCTGCGGAAGATGACACGGGCATTGGCGGTCGCCCGCGACAGGATGGCGAGCCATTCCTCCTCCAGCGCTTCCGGATAGTAGGAACTCATCCAGTCCATGTGATCGAGCAGCACGAAGCGCGAGATGGGTTCCTCGCCGCCGCGCAGGAAATCGGTGACGGTCGAGGTGTGCAGTTCGATCCGGTCGACCAGCCCCGCCTTCAGCGCAGCGAAGTTCTCGGGTTTGAGATATTCGGGGCAGCACTGCTCGCTGTAGCGACCGCGCACGTAGACCGACCAGAAATAGTTGGTCGAGAGCGGCAGTTGGCGGAAGACGTATTCGATCGACTCGCGCACGAATCCGGCGACCCCGTGCGCGTGCTGGGCTTGGACCTCCTTGCGTTGCGGATGCGGCACCCCAAGCATGCTCATGGTGAGCTGGCGCGAGAGCGTCCAGTTGACGCTCGGAGTCCAGATCAGGGGTTGTACCCGGGTGTCGTAGACATGGCGCTGGTCGTCGAGCGTGCGGGTCTCGAACAGCTCCCGCACGCTGGCGGCCAGACGCGGACGCGCCTTGAGATAGGTCTGGAAGAGACGCGCGACGATCCCGGACAGGCCATGGAAATAGAAGCTACCGTTCGGATTGCCGAACCAGGCCGCGCGGCGATCCCAGAAGGCGAGGGCGGAGGGCGACAGCTCGGCGCGCAGCGCGTCGCGGTAGAGGTCGCGAAATTCGGGATGATAGCCGTGGCCGAAGACGGCGAAGAAATCCGCGTGATCCAACCGGCGGATGCCCGCGAGCTTGAGTTCGAGCAGCGCGTTCTGACGCGGATTGGCGTCGACCGCGTGGATGCGCCGGGGGCCGGTCAGGGCATAGTCGAGCACGTTGCAACCGGCGCTGGTGATGACGAGCAGGGTATCGTCGGAGGTCAGATTGAGCGCGATCCGGTCCACCGCCGGGTCTTCCCAGCAAGTGTTATAAACCAGCGCGCGCGAATAGATCGCGTTGAAGACGTTTTGGTCGATGCGGTCGGCGAGCGTCGGGGTGGCCTTGGTCGCTGTGGTCGTGGTCGCTGGCGTGTTCAAAGTGTGGCTCCCGGCGATGCGGCGTCGCGGCCCATCACCAAAGTCGGTTGGCGAAAACCGATGCAGGATAACGCGTGTGCGTGACCGTTTCGTTGAGGCTTTGCGACGGAACGATTGCGCCGGGATGACCGCGGGGCGGATGGGAACGCGCGGCATCGGATTGTGAAGCCGTTCGTGGTTCGAGGGCCTTGCCGCGAACGGCTTCGGGATCGACATGAACGGCTTCAGGAGACGGCGAACGTCAGGCCATGCTGGAGAATTGTCGAGAAATCGCGGGCGGCGTTTGCTCGGATCGTCCCTTGGGATCAAAATAGATCGACCGGCATCAGGATGCCGAACGATCGTTTCCCGGTCTCGCGCCGCTCATCCCCTGTTCCGGCAGAAGTCCGGGCGGAATTCGCGATTCGCGGTCGTCGTCTCCTGACGCTCCACCCCATGAACGCGCGGAGTACAACCGATGTCCGAAAAGGCCCCCTGGATCACCTTCCGACCCGAACTCAAGGTGCTCGACTGCACCATCCGGGACGGCGGACTGGTGAACGCCCATCAATTCAGCGACGAGTTCGTGAAGGCCGCCTATCGCGCCTGCGTCGAGGCCGGCATCGATTACATGGAGATCGGCTACAAGAATTCGCCGAAGGTCTTCCCCAAGGACAAGTTCGGCCCCTGGCGTCATTGCGACGAGGCGGATCTGCGCCGGGTGGTGGGCGATCACGATCCGGTCAAGACCGGGCTCAAGCTCGCGGCGATGGCCGACGCCGGCAAGAGCGACTGGCAGACCCAACTGGTCCCCGCCGCCGAGAGTCCGCTGTCGATGATCCGTGTCGCCTTCTATGCGCACCAGGTCTCGGAGGCGGTGGATATGATCCATTACGCGCACGAACTCGGCTACGAAACCACCTCGAACCTGATGGCCGTCTCCAATATCACCGAGGAGGAAATCGATACCGTCCTGGAAGCCATCGAGCCCACGCCAGCCACCACCATGGTGATCGTCGACAGCTTCGGGTATCTCTATCGCGAGCAGGTCGACCGGCTGTACCGAACCTATGCGGCGGCGCTCCGAGGGACCGGCAAGGAAATCGGCATCCACGCCCATAACAACCTGCAACTGGCCTTCGCCAACACCATCGAGGCCATCATCCTGGGCTGCAACCGGGTCGATGCCACCATGTTCGGCTTCGGGCGCGGCGCGGGCAATTGTCACACCGAGATCCTGCTCGGCTTCCTGCGCAACCCCAAATTCGATGTCCGTCCGGTCATCGAGATGATCCAGAACCACTTGCTGCCCCTGCGCAAAAAACTGGATTGGGGGCCATCCATCCCCTACAACATCACCGGCCAGCTCAACCAACATCCGCGCACCGCCATTGAGTGGCGCGAGGGTTCCACCCCGGACGATTTCCTGGGTTTCTACGATAAAGTGGTGTCGGAGAGCTAAGCCATGTCCGATGAAGCGACCCTGATCCTGGACGACAAGCAGTACCGGTTTCCCATCCGCGAAGGCACCGAAGGCGAACGCGCCATCGATATCCAGGATCTGCGGGCGCGGACGGGATACGTCACGCTCGATCCCGGCTACGGCAATACCGGAAGTTGTCAGAGCGCCATCACCTTCATCGACGGCGAGAAGGGCATCCTGCGCTATCGCGGGATCCCCATCGAACAGTTCGAGGAGGGGCCAAATTTTGTCGAGGTGGCCTGGCTGCTGATCTTCGGGCATCTGCCCAACGACGCCGAATATCAAAATTTCGCCGCGGATCTAACCACTTGCGCCAATCTCGACGAAAGCATGAAGCATCATTTCGAGGGCTTCCCGCGCTCCGCGCCGCCAATGGCCATCCTCTCGGCGATGATCAACGCGCTTTCCTGCTTCCATCCGGAATTCTTCGATCTGGAGGACGAAGACCATTTTCGGGTCGCCGCCGCCGGGATCATCAGCAAAATCCGCACCATCGCGGCCTATGCCTATCGCCATTCCATCGGCCAGCCCTATATCTATCCCGATCCCGGCCTGCGGTATGTGCCCAATTTTCTGCACATGATGTTTTCGCAGCCTTACGCGGAGCATTTCTGCGAGCCAGTGGTGCGCGACGCCATCAATCTGGTGCTGCTGCTGCACGCCGATCACGAGCAGAACTGCTCGACCTCGACCGTGCGCATGGTCGGCTCCAGTCAGGCCAACCTCTTCGCCGCCTGCGCGGCGGGCGTGTGCGCGCTCTGGGGGCCGCTGCATGGCGGAGCCAATGTCGCCGTGCTGGAGATGCTCGACCAGATCCACCGGGGCCACATCAGCCCGGAAGACTACGTGCGCATGGCGAAAGACAAAGACAGCAAGGTGCGTCTGATGGGCTTCGGCCACCGGGTCTACAAGAATTTCGACCCGCGCGCGCGGATGCTGGCGAACGTGGCGGAGCGTCTGCTGCCCACGCTCGGGATCCAGGATCCGCTGCTCGACATCGCGCGCCGGCTGGAAGAGATCGCTCTGGAAGATCCCTATTTCATCGACCGCCAGCTCTATCCCAACGTCGACTTCTACAGTGGCATCATCATGCGCGCGGTGGGCATCCCGACCAATATGTTTACCGTCATGTTCTCGATGGGCCGGCTACCAGGCTGGATCGCCCATTGGTGGGAACAATCGCGGACATTGGGCAACAAGATTGCCCGGCCGCGTCAGCTCTATGTCGGTCCTGGCGTGACGGATCATGTGCCACGGGATGCGCGGACGTGACAGCGGATCGACGTTAGCCGAGAGCGTGTCGCAACGCCGCCTCGACCCGAGCGGGATTGATCGGAAAGGGTCTGGTCCACGTCCTTCCAGTCCATGAGGTGTTGCAAGCATGAATACGTCCCCGTGGTCGAATGTCGAGTTGATTCAGGGGCCGGGGCAGTCTTCGCCGAAGATGGCGCGAGGGCGGCGCTGGAAGGTCTTTCTTGGCGTTTTCCTCCTCGCCACGGCTGTCGGTCTGGCCATCGTCTACAGCCGGGAACCGATCTATCGCGCCACGGCCTCCGTGCTGACGGTCAAACCCAAGGCGGTCGATACGCCAAGTGCCGCCGCCGATCTTGAGCATGTGGCCATCCAGTCCCGCCTTCTGCTGGGCGAGTCCCTTCTCGACCAGGTGGGCCGGCGGCTGGCGGAGGAGGGCGAGACCGAACTCGCGCGGCAAGACGTTCTGCGCGGCATGCTGTCGGTCATTCCGGTGGCGGAGACCAATCTGCTGGAACTCCGCGCCGAGGGTAGCCCGCCCGAGCGATTACAGCGAATCGTGAACCACTGGGCCGCCGCCTATGAAGGTTTGCGTGCCGAGGAGATCGCGGCGGCGACGGAACGCACCACCGCCGAACTGGAAGACGAACAAGAGCAGTTGGCGCGCAAAATCGAGGCGGCGCGCACGCAGCTTCAGACCTTCCGCGAGCGACACGATATCGTCAGTCTCGAACGCGAGGAGAATCGCACCCTGTCCTCGCTCAAGGGACTGAACGACTCGCTCAACAAGGCGCGCGCGGAATGGATCGCCGCCAAGGCCGCGCTCAAGTCGACCGACAGCGCCATCGCGCGAAACGAGACCGTCGCGCCGCCGGAGCAAAAGGCGGATCTGGCGCGATTGACGCTCGCGGTGCAGCGTGCGCGCGATCATCTCGACGATCTCAGGGGGCGTTACACCCAAGAGTATATCGATCGGCATCCGTCGTTCCGGGATCTGCCGGCTGAACTTCGATCCCTGGAGTCGGAGCTGGAGCAGGCCGTCAAACTGGCGCGCATCACGGCCCGGGATGACGCACGACAGAACGTGGAAAAGGCGCGGGATTCCATGAACCAACTGGAACGCAGTCTGGAAGAGCAGCAGCGGGGCGTCCAGGTTTTCACGCAGCGTTTCAAGGAATTCTCGGCCTTGGAAGAGGGGCTGTCGCGGCTGGAAGGTCTGTTCGCCGACAACCAGGAGCGGCTTGCCCAAATCCAGGTGCGCAATCTCGAAAAATATCCACCCATCCAGGTCGTGGAATGGGCGCATGCGCCAACCCGGCCGATCCATCCGAACTATCCCCGCGACCTGCTCATTGCGCTGGCATCGGCGTTGGCGTCGGCCCTGTTCGCGACCTGGCTGTTCGATTATCTGAGCGAGCGGGCGCAACCGCAAAACGTGTCATTCCTCGGGATGCGCATCGATCAGAGCGGGCGCTTCCAGCCACTGGGAAACAGCGCAGCCGCCAACGAGCTGTTACAGGGTGGCGCGACGACGACCGACTTGCTGCCCTCGGATGACGATTCTCGGCCTGCGCCGGTCATCGAATTGTCGCGGCTGCCGCGCGAACTCGCCTCGTCCGAGATTGCATCGGTCCTGAACGCGGCCGATGCATTGACCGCGGCCTACTGCGTTTTGCTGTTATCGGGGGTCAAACCGGCGGAGTTCGCGTCGCTTCATCCAGGTTGTCTGAACGAGAAGGCCGGTTCGATCTCGGTGCCTGGCGCGGAGGCACGCGATCTCGTTCTGGCGCCTGGCGCCTGGCGTCGTCTGACGCCGCTGATCGTGGATCTGGAGAGTGGGGCACAGCCCTGGTCGCCCAAGGATCTGGATGCCCATTTTGGCGCGGCCGCGCTAGCCGCCGGTCTCGACGACAGGCGTCGCGTCACCGCGCTTGCGATCTGGCAGAGCTATGTCTTCTATCTGGCCCGTCAGGGTGTTGGTCTGGCGCAACTGCGACAGCGCGTGGGCGATTTGCCGCCGGCGATCCGCAAGGCGCTGGCGTCTTTTGCGTCTTCCAACGCGCGTCTTGCGCTGAGTGACGTTGACTGGTTCCACCCGGTGTTGAGCGCCTGAACACGTGTCTGTCAATGGTGTGCCACCGGCAACCAATGAGCGCGATCCGTCCCGCTAATCGTCAAGAAAAGGGTCGTGCGTGTTCCCGGAAAGTCGCGGCAGACTCTGATCGAGAGCCCGCGAGCGATTCTGCGCCTCGGCGAGTTGCTCCGGCGAGAGCCGATGCCGCAGCCGGTCGCGGTCGCTTTCAGAGGATTGATCGCCGCGTGCCGAGGCGAGATTCAGCCATGTATAGGCTTCCACCAGATTTTTCTCGAAGCCACGTCCTGCCTTCATCAGTTTACCCAGGTGCGACATGGCCAGGGAATCGCCCTGTTCGGCGGCCCGGCGAAACCAGATCGCGGCCTCCTGGTCGTCCTGAATGACGCCGCGTCCCTTCTGATAGAGCTTGCCGAGCAGGAATTGCGCGCGCGCATGATTCTGCTCCGCGGCCTGGCGGATCCAATGGGTGGCTTCGTCAAGAGCCACCGGTTTGCCGCGGTCCCAATGACGTTCGAGGATGGCAAGTCCGAGCCGGTATTGCGCATCCGGATCGCGATTCTCGGCGGCTTGTCGGGTTGCGGGATCGAGGTCCGCGGCCCTCGGAGATGTCTCAACAGGAGCGAACGCGGATGTCGTCTGGTCAGGCGGAGAATCCCCGACCGGTTGCGCGGAAAGCGGTGCGCCAGGTTGAGATTGCAGCGCCCAAACGAGGGCGCCCGCGATGGCAAGGAATGCAAGCGACCCCATGCTCCAGAACTGAATCAAAAGCTGATCCGTCGACAGAAAACGCATCCCGCAGTCACGACATCTGAACCAGGAAGAAAACCATCTCCGATGCTCGGAGCGGGGTTGATAACTTGACTTCCTGGTTTTCAAGCTTCCGCATTTTGGACATTTTTCCATGATTATTTCCATGATAATGATGTCAACGGCTTTCAATCGAGAAGAAGCCGCTAAGTATAACCGGACAGTCACCCTCAAGAGAGCCTTGGGGGCGAACGAGAAATCGTCATCGCCCGACCCGTCATCTGTCACCCGTCATGGTTCGACAAACTCACCAAGAACGGATTAAATTTGGTCGGAGAACTCCTGGAAATTCGCCTGAATGGCGACTCGCCAGGTCGGCATCAGCCCAATCGATCAACACAGGGGTCAGGTATGGCACTACGGATCAAAAGTCATTGGCAGAACGAGGAGCGGGAACGGTCGCTCCCGGAGATCGCCGGCGCGCTGGCGTTCATTGCCTGGCGGATCGCCATGGAAAAGGCCATCAATCTGCACTGTGAACGTTTCGTCTATGCGAGCGACGAACAGCGTCTGCTGGTGATTCAGGAATATCTGGTGTTCCTGATCCAGATCGCCGACCGGCTTTCGCACGGTCCGTTGCACGACGAGGATCGCCGGATCCTGGTTACCGAGTTCGCCAGGAAAGTCTTCGGGCATGTCCAGGACAACAGCCAGGATCTGCTCGGACCCGGCGACTATGGCGGCCCCTTCATCGCCCGGCTGAACGCGCGTTCGGACGAATATGCCGAATCTCAGTTTGGCGCCGACGGACCCAGCTATGCGCTGCTGCGTCACCTGGGGTTCGAGATCCAGGCACTGATGGGCATCAGCCAGGAAAACCGCTGGGTGATCGATCAGGTCATGGACCGGGATGGCTGGGATGCCTATAAGACATTCGCCAGAGCGTTCCGCGACCTGTTCGAGTGATTTCGCATGAAAACGCTTTCCAGCCTTGCTTTTTGAGTCATCGACCGCCATGATTCGACCGTCGCGCCAGGTCTCGTACCGCGCCTTCCGCTCCCAGAGACACCCCGGCGACACAATCCATCGAGGCGATAGCGCCCTCATCCGTCCAACTCGATCTCTGAAACGCGGCAAAGAACGCGGCATTCGGTCGAGCTTATGGAGAAAGTCAAGCATGCTCATGAAGATAGGCGGGGATACGCTCGCACTGGATGCCGATATCCGTCGTCAGATCGAATCCGAGGCAATGAAATTCGCGGCCCGGTTTCCCGATGGGCAGGTCGATGCCCAGGTCACCATTCAAGAAGAGTTCGACCCGCTGCACGGGCACCGTGTCCGTTGCGAATTGAGTGCCAAGGTCGGCGCCGGTCGTCAGGTGGTGGTGCGCGACGCGCGCAAGACCGCCAACGAGGCGATCCGCGAGGTCTTCAATGCCGCGGGCCGCAATGTCCGTCGCTTGCGCCGGCAACACATTCTGAGTCTGGCCCCCGTGCGTCCAGCGCTCCTGCCCGCGGCTCAGGCCGCTGGTCGTTGATTCCCGCTCCCGATTTCTCCTTGCGCGTCCCGTGCGATGTCGATGAACGGTCTTGACTGACCTTGCTCAGACCTTATGTTCGAGGTTCTCATCACTTCAACCGCGTCTCGCCGACCGCCATGAGCGACTCCAGGGCTCAGGCTACCCGCCACAAGGCATCTCGCGCCGGACGTGTTTAACGTCATCGCTCAGGAGTTCATCATGAAAGTTGCAGTGATTGGCGGTACCGGATTCGTTGGCTTCCACCTCGTGCGGCATTTGATCGCCGCCGGTCATCTTCCGCGGCTGCTGGTGCGACCAGGCAGCGAGGGCAAGATCGAGCGGATCGCCGACTGCGAGATCGTTCACGGGCATGTCGGGGATTCCGCGACCTTGACCGATTGTCTCGCCGGCGCCGATGCCGTGATCTATCTGATTGGCATCCTGCGCGAGTTTCCCGCGCGCGGCATCACCTTCGAGGCGCTTCAGCACCAGGGCGTGGTCGACACCATCGCCGCCGCGCAGGCGACCGGCGTGGGGCGTTTCCTGCTGATGAGCGCGAACGGGATTCGCGCCGACGGCACGCCCTATCAGTGCACCAAATATCAGGCCGAACTGGCGCTCAAGGCGTCGGTGCTGCGCTGGACCATCTTCCGGCCCTCGGTGATCTTCGGCGATCCTCAGGGGCGCATGGAATTCTGTTCGCAGCTCAAGAAGGACATCATCGACAGCCCACTGCCGGCGCCGCTCTTTTTCAAGGGCCTGCTGCCCACCGGCGCCGGCACATTCGAGCTGGCGCCGGTCAGCGTCGAGGATGTGGCCAAGGCTTTCGTGATTGCCCTGGCCGAGCCGCGCACCGAGTCCCAGACCTATAGCCTGTGCGGTCCCCAGCGGTACACCTGGAAGGCGATCCTGAGCACCATCGCCGCCGCGTCCGGCAAGACCAAACTCATGGCGCCGGCTCCGGCGCTGGCGGTTCAGGCCGTGGCCGGCGTCTTCGATCGGTATTCCTGGTTCCCGATCTCGCGCGATCAGATCCAGATGCTGATGGAAGGCAACGTCTGCACCGAGAACGACAGTTTCGCGCGGCTGGGGCTGACGCCCACGCCGTTTGGAGTCGATCAATTACAGTATCTCTAAATCCATGCGCCACGAACCTTCCGACTCGATCAACCGGCCCGGTACCCGCAAGCTGGGATCCCTGATGCGCCTGCTGCGCTTCACCCGACCCTATGTCCGCCATCTGGCCGCCGCCGTGGTGGCGTTGCTGATCGCCGCCGGCTCCGTGCTGGCCTTCGGACAGGTGATCCGGGTGGTGGTGGACTCCGGGTTGGGCACCGGGTCGGCGGAGGCGCTGAACCGCTCGCTGCTGCTGTTTCTGGGCGTGGTGGTGCTGACGGCGGCCTCGGTGATGGCGCGCTCCTATCTGCTCAACTGGATCGGCGAGCGGGTGGTCGCGGATATCCGCAAGGCGGTCTTCGATCGGGTTCTCGAACTGGACGTGGGCTTTTTCGAGGTCACCCGCGCGGGCGAGGTGATCTCGCGCCTGACCAGCGATACCGCGCTGCTGCAGGTGGTGGTGGGCTCGACGCTGGCGATGGCGCTACGCACCTCCCTTTTGATGCTGGGCGGTCTGGCGATGCTGGCGGTGACCAGTCCGGGGCTGACCGGATTGGTGCTGATCGGTCTGCCGGCGGTCATCGGTCCGGCCTGGTTTCTGGGACGGCGGGTGCGCAAGCTCTCGCGCTCCAGTCAGGATCGCATCGCCGATGTCGGGGCCTACGTGGACGAGGTTATCCACGGCATTCGCACCGTGCAGGCCTTCTGTCACGAACCGCTCGACCGCCGGCACTATGGCGATCAGGTCGAGTCGGCCTTCAACGTCGCGCTGAGCCGCTCGCTGACCAGCGCCGTGCTGTCAGGTACGGCCACGCTCTTGACCTTCGGCGCCATTGGCGTGGTGCTGTGGATCGGCGGGCATCAGGTGCTGGCCGGCACGCTCAGCGGCGGCGAACTCTCCGCCTTTCTGTTTTATGCCGTGGTGGTCGCCGGCGCGGTCGGGTCGCTGAGCGATCTGATCGGTCAGTTGTTGCGGGGGGCCGGCGCCAGCGAGCGTCTGATGGAACTGCTGGAGATTCGCCCGGCGATCCTGCCGCCCGCGGAACCGGAGTCGCTGCCCCTGCCGCCGCGCGGACAGATCGAATTCCAGGGGGTGCGATTCGTTTATCCGGCGCGTCCCGAAACGCCGGCTCTGTCGGATCTGACCTTGACCGTCGAGCCGGGCGAACGGCTCGCGCTGGTCGGCCCCTCGGGCGCGGGCAAGACCACGCTCTTTCAACTGCTGCTGCGGTTCTATGACCCCTCGGCGGGCGTCATTCGGTTCGATGGTGTCGACATCCGCCATCTGGACCCCAAGGATCTGCGCGGGCGTCTCTCGCTGGTACCGCAGGATCCGGTCATCTTCGGGGCCGATGCCTGGGAGAACATCCGTTATGGAATGGAATCGGCCAGCGATGCCGACGTGCGCCGCGCCGCCGAGGCCGCGCACGCGGTCGAATTCCTGGATCGTCTGCCTAAGGGTTTCGATACCTATCTGGGCGAACGCGGGGTGCGGCTCTCGGGCGGGGAGCGTCAGCGGATTGCGATCGCGCGCACCATCCTGCGCAATCCCACGCTGCTGCTGCTCGACGAGGCGACCAGCGCGCTCGACGCCGAAAGCGAGCGACTGGTTCAGGATGCGCTGGAAACGCTGATGCAGGGCCGCACCAGCATCGTCATCGCCCATCGACTGGCGACCGTGCGTAACGCCGATCGGATTTTGGTGCTTGACCAGGGACGCATCGTCGCCTCCGGCCGTCACGAGCAACTCATGTCCCAGGGCGGACTCTATGCGCGCCTCGCCTCGCTGCAGTTTCAGGAGCCCGAGGCGATCGTCAGACCGAGGTTGCGGGCGGCGGCGAATTAGGTTCCGTTGGCGATGCGTCAATTCAACTCGGGCGTCTCGCCAGTGGCGATATAGATAATGCGTTCGGCGATATTGGTCGCCCGGTCGGCCACCCGCTCATAGTGGTGCGCGATCCATAAGAGTTCGATTCCAGCCATCGAGGTTTGCGGATTGCCGCAGATCCAGCCCGCGATTTCCTGGATCGTTTCACGCTCCTGAGCGTCGACCTCGTCTTCGCGCGCCACGGCGATACGAGCCTGCTCCGCGTTGGCATTTCGCGCATAGGCCTGCATGACATCGCTGAACATGGACGCGGCCATCTGGCCCATGGCAGCGATGTGGTCGACCGGATCCGCCGGAAACGCCTGCCCCTCGGCCCGCAGGAGGATGCGTGCGACGTCGGCGGCGTGATCGGCGACCCGTTCGAGTTCGGCGATCATCTCCATCGAGGCCCCGATCAGGCGCAGATCGCGGCCAGCGGGCTGATGCGCGGCCAGCACCACCAATGCCTCCTGCTCCAGGGCGCGACGCTCGCGGTTGATTATTTCATCGCCCTCGATAATTTGACTCGCGAGCGCGAGATCCTGTCCGCGCAGTGCGTCGAGTGACGCCCGCAGGGCCGTCGAGACCAGATCGCCCATCGCCAGGATGCCCTCTCGGAGTGTCTCGCGCTTTTTTTCGACCAACAGCTGCATCTCGTTCATGGCGTTTCGTCTCGTCGTGTGGGGCGTGAGGTTGACCGCGCCATCGGAAGCGGTCTGTTGAGCCACTCACTTTACCGACAAGGTTTGACGATTTTGTGACATCCCTGGAGGCGGGGGCGATTCTTCCGGAAGGGTGAGGGCGGATCCGCGCGGGTCGGGGTCATGGCGAAAGACCAGACCGGAACTGCTCGCCTTGGCCTGATGTTTCATCGCGGCGATGATCCGGCTCAGACTGTCGACGCTGACGAAGTCCTCGCCGGGACGGATCTCGATCACGGCCGCGCTGCAGCGCATCAAGGGCATGTCGCGCTCCTCGCCGAAGCGGTCGCGGGCGCGCAGGTGTCCGCGGCGGCGATCCTCGGGATCATAGAGACTTTGCACGTCGGCGCCGAATTTCCCGAGCAGATCGCGCATCTGGCCAATGACCTGGTGGGTTGGGGCGTTTTGGGTTCCGGCAAAGAAGTCGTCGCCGCCGATGTGTCCGATAAACCAGGCGCCGGTGCCCAGATGTTTCTGAAGGAGTTCGGCGAACATCAGGATGGCGCGGTCGCCCAGGCGAAAACCGTAGTGGTCGTTGAATGCCTTGAAGTTGTCGAAATCGAAATAGACCAGATGCCAGGTGCTGTCGCGCTCGTCGAGGATGCGCGAGACGTATTCGTGGATGGGGATGTTGCCGGGAAGCTTGGACAGTGGGTTCTGATCGCGCGCCGCGGCGAGATTCTTCTGCTCGACAAGTTGCAGCAGCGAGGTGGCCGAGATGAATCCCAGATAGCGGTCATCCTGCGTGACGATCAGTCCGGCCGGATTGATCGCGGCTGAAAATGCCTCCAGCAGCCGCTCGGCGGAGACATGGGTGTCGACCGCCGGACAGGGTCGGGCAAAATCCCGCAGCGAACGGCTGAACGCCGGGTTGACGATGAGTTCGCGCCCGTAGATGGAATAGATGTACTCCTTGATGTCGACCTCGTGGATCAGACCCAACGGGCGTTCGGCGCCATCCAGCACCGGAATGACCTGGTGGACCTTGGTCAGACGAAACGCCTCGAACATGGCCTTGACGCTGGCGCTGACCGAGAGCGGCGGAATGCGTTCCAGACCGTTCTGGATCAGGGCCAGATCGCCGTGCGACTCGCGCCGGTCGCGCCGGTTGATCTCGATGACCTGTTCGTAGCTGGGCCGCAGCGCGTCGATGTCCAGTTGCGGGCGGGCGATCAGATATCCCTGGACCAGATCGCAACCGGCGTCTTTGCACGCGAGAAATTCCGCTTCGGTCTCGACACCCTCGGCGACCACGCTGATTCCCATGACATGCGCGAGTTGGACCGTGTTGGCGACGAACAGACCTTTGCGGTGATCGTCGGCGATGCCGCTGATGAAAAAACGGTCGATCTTGAGCAGATCGGGCGGATGCTCGTAGAGCAGGCGCAGACCCGCGTAGCCGCTGCCGAAGTCGTCGATGGCGAGATGAAAACGGTGGCGTCGATAGGCGTCGATCAGCTCGGCGACTTGCGGCGATGCGGTCAGGCTGGCATTTTCGGACAGCTCCAGACAGATGGTCTCGGAACCCAGGCCATGCCGGCGCAGCAGTTCGCTGGTGATCTCCGGGCGATCCAGATCCAGGAGCCGCGGATCGAGATTGAAAAAGAGACGGTAACGTCCGGCATTCGGCAGTTGCGCGAAGCGCGCGATCGCCAGGTCGCGCAGCAGACTGTCCAAGGCGCCGGCGAAGCCGTGATTCCAGGCATGGTCGAGCAAACCGAAGACATCCAGGAAGCCGAGTTCGGTCACTCCCCGCAGCAACGCCTCGTGGCCATAGACGCTTCCGGTATGAATATTGACGATGGGCTGCAATGCGTACGCCAGCGTCTCACGTGCGCGCGCGAAGAAGATTTCCTGGTGGGTGGAAGAGACGTGCGTCCGGTTCGCCGCGATTCCAGACGTCTCCCAGGCGTCGTTGCGGTCGACCGTCATGTGTGCGCTCGCATCCATGGGTCGGCCTCAATGGATTCGAAAATAGGCGACGCGCTCCCGGAGTGCGTCGGACAGGACGTTCAGGTGCGCGCTCTGGTCGAATCCAGTCTCGGCGGCATCGGCATGTTCCTGCGCCAGCAGGCTGATCTGGTTGATGGAGGCCGCGATTTCCTCGGCCATCCGGCTCTGCTCCTCGGCGGCGCTGGCGATCTGGTGCGTCATGTCGGTCAGGATGCCGACCGATTCGGAGAAGGCGTCGAGGTTTAGCACGGCCTGACCATAATGGTCCACGCTTTGCTTGGCCCGATCGCGGTTGGCGTGGATCACGCCGACGGCCTCTTTCGAGCTGCTTTGCAGCGCGCCGATCATGGTTTCGATCTCTTGAATCGAATGGTGGGTGCGGGTTGCCAGTTGGCGGACTTCGTCGGCGACGACGGCGAAACCGCGGCCATGTTCGCCGGCCCGCGCCGCCTCGATGGAGGCGTTTAGGGCCAGCAGATTGGTCTGGCTGGCGATCGTGCGGATGACGTCCAGGACGTTGCCGACGGCCTGGCTGCGATCCGCCAGACCAAGCACCACGCTCGCGGCCTGATCGATCTCGACCGCCAGTACCCCAATGATGTCGCTGGTCCGTTCGAGAATCTGGCGGCTGTGTTCGATCCGCTGGCGCGCCTCGGTCGTCGCCCCAACGGCGCGCGTGGTGTGCGTGGCGACCTCCTGGGCGGAGCTGGCCATCTGGGTGACGGCGAGATCCACATGCCCGGTCTCGGCCTTCTGACGATCGAACTGAATCTTGCTGGTTGCGGCGAGACGCGCCATGTCGCCGGCCGAGTGGTGGAGATCGCCGCTGGCGGAGTGAAGATGGCCGACGATGTCCCGAATGCGCTCGACCATGGTTTGCATGGCGCGCATCAACCGACCCACTTCGTCCTGGCGATTCGTCTCGAAAGAAATGCTGAGATCGCCATCGGCCAGCCGGGAGACCGTGGCGACCGCCTGGTCGAGTGGCCTCAGAGCATGCTGCATGTACCAGAACAGTCCAATGGCGGCCAACACTAGGAGCAGGGCCACGCTGGAGTAGGCGATCCATTCGAAGCGGCGCTGCGCGGCATGGATGGCGCTCTCGTCGGCAATGCCGATCAGATGGGCGAGCGGTTGTCCGTCGATACCCTGAATGGGCAGGATGGCGACGGAATAGGTCGCTTCGCCGATGGTTTTCGTGTCCAGAACGCTTACGCCCAAGGGCGGCAGCGCGAAACCGAGTTGCTCGAACAGCTCCGGGCGAGTTCCCGCGAATAACCGACCGTCGGCCCCGGCCAGGTAGACCTCGGAGCCATCGATCGTTTTGAATCGCTCCAGGGTCTCGGTCAGTGGCTTCTGGAAGACAACGGCGCCGATGGGCTGGTGTCGGATCGAGAGCGTGAAGGTCAGGAGGGCGACCGGTTCGCCGCTGGCGTTGCGACCGATGCTCCGAAGCGGTTTTTCGCTGCCGAAATTGACCCGCATCAGCGAGGCGACATCTTGCGGCGCCTGGTTTCCCTCGGAACAGCAGAGCGGATGTTGCACGGCGTCGAACAGATAAAGCTGATCGAAATAGCCTTGATCGCCAATCAGATTGGTGAGCGAGTCGACCGCCTGCCGCAATCCGGTGGCGTCGCCTTGCTTCAACGCCTGCCGGAGCGCGAAATCCGCCTCGAAGTCCGCGATCCCGGTTTCCATGCGTTCGTAGAGTCGTTCGGTGACCTGGCTCCAGAGCAGGTTTTTACTGGTGGTCACCTCGTGCGCCAGACGTTCGTGCAGACGTGCCTGACCAAACTGGGCCACGACGATGAGTGTGGCGGCAACGACCAGCGTGACTGAAATGGCGACCAGGGTGACGCTCTTGCGGATACTCATAACCTGTTCTAGCCCGTGAAATGTCTCTTTAGCGATGAAAGAGGCGTACTAAGTCCGGAGTAAAGCAGACAAGGGTTACCGCTTTATGAAAGCAGCCGGGTTTTGCAGCAGGTGTGTTCAAGGTCCAGTGCGTGGAGGATGCGCTGACACAATTCCTCGGGCGTGCGCGAGATCAGTTCCTCCGGGATACCGGCCTTATCGGTAAGATGCCGATAATTTTCGAAGCCGTAGGACACCATGAAGGGGTGCATTCCGGAACCGATGGCGGCGCGGAAGTCCTTGCGTTCGTCGCCGCAGGCATAGGTTCTGGCGGGATTGATGCCGAACTGCTCGCGGACGGTGCGAAAACAAGCGGTTTTCTCTTGGGACAGCGGGACATGGACGAGAAAGTCCAGCGCGTCCGTCTCGATGCCGTGGCGCGCGAACAGGCACCGAAGCGTTTCCTCTGGGCGGTCGGTGATGTTGCGGGTGACGACGCCCACCTTGATCTGCGGCGCCGCGATAAGACGCTGCATCAAGGCGGCGATGCCTGGAAACAGTTGGGCTTCCTCCCGATAGACCTCGGTCAGCGTGGCGATGAGCGTGCCGCGTTTGCGTTTGCCGATCTGTCGGCTCAGGTTTTTGGGAAAGACCTTGACGCCTCCCAGATATTTGAAGAGATGCCGGCGTTTTTGAAAGGTTTCCAGATCGCCCAGATCCATTCCGAGTCGAGCGAAGGTTTCCGCAATGGCGTCGAAGGCGTCGATGGTGGTGCCGTCGGCGTCCAGAATGACTAATTGCTCATCGTTATACATCGGTCAAGACGGCGCTGGAGCGGTCAGGGTAGGGCGCGAATGGCATCGAGCGTCGCCTCGTAACGGTTTTTCCACTGCTCGGGCAGGGTGGATTCCTTGGCGCCCTGACAGCCGCCGACATCACGCAGGATGGTTGCAAAGTCCTGTTCGAGTCGCTGCTCGGCGCGACGGTAACTGCGTTCGGGGAAGAGGTCATCCTTGACCGTCAGGACAGTGATGCGCAGCTTGCCGACCAGCAGTTTATTCAGATTCTCCATGCGGCGCCCGGAGACATCGCCCCGGCAACGGGCGTGGTACAGATCCGCCACGGATGCGGCCTCGACCGCCTCGACCAGAATCTTCCGTGTTTCCTCGTCCGGGACATCCGCGGCGCCGGCCACGCTTGCGATGCAGGCCAGGAGGATCAGCCAGGTCAGCGGATGGCGAGACAGCGGTGCCGGTCTTGGGCGCCGGCCTCCGAAACGCGACGAGAGACCGGTGCGGGTAAGCGCGGCAAGCATCGACTGTCGTTGTGTTGTGTCGGTGGCGAGTCCCACGATCAATCTCAACTCCGTCCGTATACGGGGATGGCCGCGCCCGTGATAGCACGGGAGGCATCCGAGGCGAGAAAGAGGACGACCTCGGCGAGCGCGTCGAGCGAGACCCAGGTTGAAAAGTCCTGATCGGGCATGGCCGCGCGGTTCTGGGGCGTGTCGAGCGTGCCGGGCAGGAGACAGTTCACGTTGATTCCCTGATGCTTGAGTTCATCGGCCAGGCTTTCGGTCAGGGCGATGACCGCGGCCTTGGATGCGCAGTACGGGGCCATGTGCCCGCTGCCCTTGGTGGCGGCGCGGGCGGAGATGTTAACGATTCGCCCGCTGCCGGCGTCCAGGAGTCGGGGGACCGTGGCACGGACGCAATTGAACACCGTCCGGGCGTTCAGGTCCATCATGAAATCCCAATCCGCGTCGCTGGTTTCATGGACGGGCGGCCCCATGGTGAAGCCGCCGGCGAGGTTGGCGACCACATGCAATTGCCCGAAACGCGCGATGACCTGGTCGACCATCGCCGAAACCGCCGAGGGTTGCAAGAGATCCGCGGCGAAAATGTCCGTTTCGGGATCGGGTCCGAGTGCCTGTTGCGCGTCGGCGAGAGTTTGCGGATCCCGACCGACCAGTGCCAGTCTGGCGCCATGCGTCGCGAAAGCGCGGGCGGTCGCGCGCCCGAGGTTCCCCGCTGCGCCCGTGATGAGGACGGTCTTGCCCTTGAGATGCTGCACGGTGTGGTCTCCTGAAACGAAGGTCTGTGGCGAATGCCGACTCAATGTCAAAAGGTGGGGTTCTGGACGATGAGGAACAACGTTCGGGCGAGATCCGGATCGGTATCCCGCACCATGCGACCCGCGCCCCAACCCTGTATGATTCGGTTCGTGAGCAATCGATTCGGATTCATCCGCCGCCTGTTATGGACCTCCGACTGGATCCAGGTCGGCATTGCCCGTGCGCGGCGGATTCATGGGCGCGGTTTCCTGTTGAACGGATCGCTGACATGATCGAACTTCTTTTTTTGTTGTTACCGGTCGCGGCGGCCTCTGGCTGGTGGCTATCGCGGCGCGATTCGCGGGCCAAATGCGACGGGCTGGGACCGGCCCATCCGGATTTTCTGCGCGGACTGAATTATCTGCTGGAGGAACAGCCCGACAAGGCGATCGATCTGTTTCTGAAGCTTGCCGAAGTGAATGGCGAGACGGTAGAGACCCATCTGGCGCTGGGCAGTCTGTTTCGTCGTCGCGGCGAGGTGGATCGCGCGATTCGCATTCATCAGAACCTGGTCGAGCGCAAAAATCTCAGCGCCGAGCGTCGCGGTTACGCGCTGTTCGAGCTGGGTCAGGATTACATGTGCGCGGGGCTGCTGGACCGGGCCGAGGTGCTGTTTCAGGAACTGGTCGAACTCGACTTGCATCGCAAGCGGGCACTCCATGCCCTGCGGGATATCTATCAGCGCGAGCGCGACTGGGCCAAATGCCTGGAGGTCGCGGAGCGGCTCAGGCCAATGACCGAGCAACCCATGGCGGTCGAGATCGCTCACTATCATTGCGAACTCGCCGAAGACGCGCGGCGCAAGGATGACCGGGAAACCGCGCAGCGGCAGTTGCTGCTGGCCCAGCAGGTCGATCCCAACGGCGTGCGTGCGGCGATGCTGGAGGGGCACGCGGCGCTGGACGACGGCGATCCGCAACGGGCCGTGATCCTGTTTCTGCGCGTGGCCGATCGGGGGGCCGCGTATGTTGCCGAGATTCTGCCTTCGCTCATCGACGCCCTGCGGCGCTCGGGTCGGGATGAGGTTCCCGAACTGCTCGGGGATCTGGCTCGCCGTCATCCGAGTTCGCCCCTGATCCTGAGCCTCGCCGAGGTCTTGGAGCAGGCGCGCGACGCCGAGACCGCCCTCGATCTCTTGACCGAGTATCTTTCCCGCCATGCGGATCTGGCGGCGCTCGAACGTCTGCTCGACCTCCTGGCCCAGGAGGCGGATGCAACTCGCCAGAACCGCCTGCGGGTTGCGCTGAACGTGACGCGACACCTGCTGGCTCGCCACCCCGTCTATCAATGCGAACAGTGCGGCTTCCAGGCGCGCTCGTTGCATTGGCAGTGTCCCAGTTGTAAAAGCTGGGGGACGGTCCTGCCGGTGCAGCCCGAGCCCATCGTCGCCCCTGAAATATCGCCGGAACGCCGGTTCGCTTGATCTGGTGCGTCTTCCATGCTTAACCGCCCAGTCGCCACATGAGTGAAGAACGCCGTGTCTCAGTCTTTAACCCCGTCTCCGCGTATCATCGTCGCACTCGATTTTGCCGCCCAATCGCCCGCGCTTGCCCTGGTCGAACGACTCGACCCGGCGCGTTGCCGACTGAAAGTGGGTAAGGAACTCTTTACCCGCTTGGGGCCGGCATTCGTCGAAGCGCTTCAGCGGCGCGGTTTCGAGGTGTTTCTGGATCTCAAGTTCCATGACATCCCCAATACGGTCGCGGCGGCCTGCGAGGCTGCGGCCGACCTGGGCGTGTGGATGGTCAACGTGCATATCGCGGGCGGTTCGCGAATGCTGACGGAGACCCGCGAACGCCTGAGCCGGATGGCCCGTCCCCCCCTGCTGATCGGCGTCACGGTGCTGACCAGCCTGGACGAGACCGACCTGGCGGCGATCGGTTGTCCTGGCACGCCGCGCGAGCGGGTGCTGGCGCTGGCGCGTCTGGGGCAGGCCGCCGGGCTGGATGGGATCGTTTGCTCGCCGTTGGAAGCCGCCCTGGCGCGGGCGGCGCTGGGGCGTGAGTTTCTGTTGGTGACGCCCGGCGTCAGGCCCGCCGGGGTGTCCGTTGGCGATCAAAAGCGCGTCATGACGCCCGCCGAGGCGGTGGCCGCCGGGGCCGATTATCTGGTGATCGGGCGTCCGATCACCCAAGCGGCCGATCCGCTGGCCACCATCGTCGAGATCGAACGCGAGCTTGCGGGTCCGCCCGCAATCCCGTGAGTATTCTTGACCGCGTCTCGCCGTTTGCCGTGGATCCTGGCATCTCCGGGAATCTTCGCGACAACTCGGATCGTTTTGAACGCGGTTTCACCATGAACCACTATTTTCATCAATCTTAAGGAGCAACAGCGATGGCAAAGATTCGTAAGGCAGTATTTCCAGTGGCTGGACTTGGGACGCGGTTTCTGCCGGCCACCAAGGCCAGTCCGAAGGAAATGATGCCGGTTGTCGACAAGCCACTGATCCAATACGCCGCCGAAGAGGCCGAGGCGGCGGGCGTGGATCAGTTGGTGTTCATTACCGGGCGGAGCAAACGCTCCATCGAGGACCATTTCGATAAAGCCTACGAGCTTGAGGCAGAACTCGAAAGCGCGGGCAAGCAGGATCTGCTGCGCATCGTGCGCGGCGTGCTGCCGGCACTGGCCACCTGCATCTATGTTCGCCAGGCCGAGGCATTGGGTCTGGGGCATGCGGTGCTGTGCGCCAAGCCGGTGATCGGCGACGAAGCCTTCGCGGTGCTCCTTGCCGACGACCTTATTCACAGTCCCGCCAAGGGTGTGGTCGAGCAGATGGCGGATGTCCATGCGCGCTATGGCTGTAGCGTGCTCAGCGTCCAGGAAGTGCCGCGCGAGGAAACCCATAAATACGGCATCGTGAAAGTCGAGAAAGGGCGCAACGGCGAGTTGCGGGTCGTCTCCATCGTCGAAAAACCGGCGCCTGCGGACGCCCCCTCGAATCTGGCGGTGGTCGGGCGTTATCTGCTTACGCCCAGGATTTTCGATAAACTCGAAAACACCCGCGAAGGCGCCGGCGGCGAGATCCAACTGACCGACGGCATCTCCGATTTGCTCCAGGACGAGCACGTCATCGCGCATCCCTTCGAGGGCAAGCGCTATGACTGCGGCAGCAAGCTGGGATATCTGCAGGCGACGGTGGAATATGGTCTCGCGCATCCCGAGCTTGGCGAGCGGTTTTCGGCCTATCTGCGCGCGTTTGGGCAGTAGATCGATTCTTTGAGTGCATCGGGACGAACGGAAAATCCTAAGCCTCTGAGGGTTAAGCCGTTCATGGTTCGAGGGCCTCACCACGAACGGCTTAACTTAATGGCAGTGGAGCGACGGAGGCGCGCATGGAAGGCGCCCGGACGAACATTGTCTAACGTCCCCTGGTCAAGACGGAATAGAGCTTTCCCTCCGGGGTACGAAGCTCATAGCGCAGACGATTTTCCGGCGTTTCCCGGTTGAGCAGACGCATGAAGATGTCATCGAAGTATTCGGGTACCTCGAAGCTGAAATTGTGGAAATTGCGGGTTCGATTAATCGGAGTCACATCGACGAGGGTGACCCTTTCGCTGCCCGGTTCGATGATCTCCAGCAGATCCGCGACGTCAGCCAGGTCGGCGTCCAGCGTGGACTCCGACAGGGTGTCTGGCGCGGTCTCAAGCGCGGGAGCGGTGGCACCGACCGACATCGCGTTCCCCTTGGACAGGGTGCTTTCACCGAGCCGGCGTCCGCGATTGATGGCCCGGCTGACCAGTAGCGCGCGATCGTTCGCGGACACATAGACCGTCGTGTGGTTCGCCAGCGCGGCGAGTTCGTGCTTGAACTGTTCGGTAAACCGCGCCCGACTGACATCGGGCGCGGTGAGTACCACCTCGGCGATTTCGGGCGCGGCGTCAGCCCAGGCCGGGTCGCGATAGAGCAGGCTAAAGGTGTCCGCCACCACCTGCGCGCCCATGCTATTGGCGACCAGCCAGATCCGCTCGGGCGCGATCTCGTTCACGACGAGCTTCAGGGCTGCCGCCAGTTCCGCCGCCGAGTCGGTCGCCATGCGTTGAGCGCGCCGATACCCCCCCAGCGAACTGCCCTGATCGGCCGGCCAATCGAAGACCATCACCGGCGTATCGATATCGAGAATGTGCGACAGGAAAGCGGTTCCGCGCATGGCGTGAGGAAAATCGGTACGGAAGCCGTGCACCAGAATGAGTAACGAACGCTGGGGCGAGTCCGCCACCATCCGGCGTAGCTGTCGACTGAAATCAGCCTGCTCTAATGCGGTTGTGTCAACGATCTGGATCTCTTCCTCCAGAAACCACATGCCCGCGTCCAGCCACATCCCAAGACCGAGCGTGGGTTGGATAGCCGTATCGAAGCGGCCAAACCGCAGTTGTTCATCCCGGGTTGCGCTCCAGCGCTCCTCCAGTGGCGCATCCGTGGTATTGGGGACGCGATTGGTGACATAGAAAAACCGGTAGACGCCATCCTCGCCGACCCGCGCCACCTGCATCCGCCGGAACTGAAAACTCTCGGCGCGCTCCAGTGTGCTGCTGGTGGAGAGGAAATAGACGTAGGCGCCCGACCCAAGCAAAACCGCCAGAACCAAACCGCCGATCGTGAACAGTCGTTTCATGAGATCTCCGTCGTCGCGTATCTGTGTGACAAGGGTGCTGACCGCTCCGCGCCTTGTCGTGTCTCCGGCGAGCGTCTACCATCCCGCCAAGGATATTCCAGGACACGATGATACCTTGCACGCCACGATCCTTGTCCCTTGTCCCTTGTCCCTTGTCCCTTGTCCCTTGTCCCTTGTCCCTTGTCCCTTGCCACGGTTGAACGCGCGTGAAAAACCTGAAGCTGTTGAAATGGATCCTGATTCTGGCTGCGCTCGGGCTGTTCGCCATCCTTGCCGCACGCGCCTACCTCGCGCATCGCGCCGCGCCGCTCGGTCCCTGGCATACGCATGTCCCGAATGAACTGACGGCCGCTGAGTTGGCGAGGTCCGATTGGACAGGTTATCTGGAGGTCGAATCGGCCATTTTCACCGAACTGGAGATGGCGGTGACCCGGCAACTGGATCCGGCGGATCGGGTGCCGGCCAATCGCTATTTCGACGGCAGTCCGCTTTATCCCGGTCGTTTCGCGCAGGACTGGAACCGCTCGTTCGTGCTGGATCCCGACGGACCGCCGGTCGGGGCCGTGGTTCTGCTGCATGGCCTGACCGATTCGCCCTACAGTCTGCGCAACATTGCCCGGCGCTACCGCGAGCATGGCTATGTCGCGGTCGCGATCCGGCTGCCGGGTCATGGCACCGTTCCAGGCGGATTGACCGTGGTCGACTGGGAGGATTGGACCGCTGCCACCCAGCTTGCCGTGCGGGAGGCTCGGCGGCGCGCGGGTCCGGGCACGCCGCTGCATCTCGTCGGCTATTCGCAGGGTGGGGCGCTGGCGATGAAATACGCCCTTGACGCCATCGATGACCCTGATCTGCCCCAGGCCGAGCGCATCGTGCTGATCTCGCCGATGATCGGTATCACCGCCTTTGCGCGATTCGCCGGTCTGCTGGGACTTCCGGCGATCTTTCCCGCCTTCGCCAACGCGGCCTGGATCGGCGTGCTGCCCGAGTTCAATCCCTTCAAGTACAACTCCTTCCCCGTCAACGCGGCGCGGCAGTCCTCGCTGCTGTCGCGCCTGCTTCAGCGCCGTCTGGCGCGCGCCGCGCAGGATGGCCGACTCGACGCCTTGCCGCCCATTCTCACCTTTCAGTCGATCGTGGATTTCACCGTGAGCACCCGGGCGATCGTGGACTCGCTCTATGCCCGACTTCCCGCGAACGGTAGCGAACTGGTTCTGTTCGACCTGAATCGCAGCGTCAAATTCGGTCCGCTGCTGCATTTTGGCGGCGATCTGGATCCCGCCCGCCTGCTGCCTGCCGCGCCGCGCGCCTACCGGACCACGCTCGTCACCAATGCCGAGGCCGACCGTCGCGAGGTCGTTGCCCGCGTCATCCCGGCTGGAGAAACGACGGAACGCATCGACCGCCTGGGATTGCAATATCCATCCACGGTTTTCTCTCTCTCGCACGTTGCCTTGCCCTTTCCGTCGAACGATCCGCTCTACGGACTGGAGCCCGACGAAGCGGAGGATTTCGGTATCCGCCTGGGCGCCTTGTCCCTGCGGGGCGAGCGCGGGGCGCTGATCGTTGGCGCGGACATGCTGATCCGAATGTCCTCCAATCCATTTTTTCCCTATCTGCTCGATCGCATCGAGGAAGGAATCGACAGTTCGGCGTCCGGGCGTTCAGGGATTGATCGCGACAGGCTTTGAGGGGCAAGGGGCAAGGGGCAATATAGCCGGTGAGCAGCTGCGGCGGTCATGCGTCGCGAAGATGTGCCCAGGTACAAAAAAGGCCGGCTGGTTGCCGGCCTTTTGCTCTTCCGCAAACGTCTCGTCGATGCGACGAATTCGCCTCAGTAGCCGCCCTTGCGCATCACCGCCGGCAGTCCCGCGATCTTGGTGCCCTGCTTGGTGGGTGCGAGCGGAAAGAGGGTGTACAGATCCTTGCTGGTCGGCTTGGAGCCCCAGAGTTTCCCCATGTCCTTGAGCACGACGCGCTCCATCGGCTGATTCTGGGCGTTATCGATATATTCCGCACGGAGATAATTGATCACGTCCCAGTGTTTGTCGGTCAGTTCGATGCCTTCGATTTCCGCCAGCTTGCGCGCAACATCCTCGTCCCAGTCGGTGTAGTTCTCCAGATACCCATTAGCGGTTGTCTCGATGGTTTTGCCGTTGACCTCGATGGCCATGATTCGCTTCTCCTCTTCGTCATTATTGTCGGCGCGCCACGGCCAGCATGACCGGCGCGAATGTTTCAGGGCTTGATCAAAGCCGGCGAATTTTATGATTTTATGATGAAGCCGTCATCAAAACGATTTTTATCGTTAACCTTGTTTGACCGAATCGATCCCCTTGTGCGGGATGAAGATCCCGCATCCCATCAGGCGATGGGTGCCAAGTCCGGTTTGCTGGAGCCGGATCGATTCCTCCGCCGTGAGGCTCGCGAGCATCAGACTGCGGGTCTGGAGTGGGCCATCCGGCGTGGCGAGTGCCGTGGTTTTGCCGCAGAGCGCCTTGCGTACCTGGATCCCCATCCCGGAGAGGGCGCGCACGGCGATCTCAAGAAAAACCTGTTCGTCCTGATCCTCGTTCCCGGTCACCACGTAACGGGAGAAGAGGGTGGCATCCTTGCACAACGGCTTGATCTTGCCGACGCCCACGGTCAGCGGATGACCGTCGAGTTCGAGGCGGGTGCCGGGCAGTTGCGTCAGGATATCGTCGACCCGCGCGCGGGGCGCGCGGATGGTCAGTTTGGTGCGGCGCGAGAGCATCAGCTCGGAATCGGTACCGTGCGCGGGGCGCTCCCAACCGTTCTGGGATCCGGCGACATGAATGGTGTGCAGCGCCATCCCCGGTTCCTCCGCGATCCAGGGCAAGGCCGCCTGGAGCGCAGTGGAGAGAAGATGCGCGTGATCCACCGGAAGGCGCTTGCAATCGATCGCAAAGAGGACGTCGACGATGTCGTCGGGAACCTGGATCTCGTCGGGATTTTCGTCTTCGTTCCAGAACATGGTTCGTCTCATGGAAAAAACAGGCGGTGAAAGCGATGGGCGCTAAACCGAGTCGGGACAATGCGGTGCCGGCCGCGCATTAACCGAACGGCAGGCGCTCCTGCAGCGCTTCGCGGTCGAACCACCAGGCATCCTGGACCAGGACATCGACCACATTGCGCAGGCGTACCAGAAATTTCTCCGGTTCCTTGAGTTCCAGTTTCTCCATCCATTGATCCAACTGCTCGCGCGAGTCCACGCCGCTGTGGCGGCGGGCGACGTTGCCGAGCAATTGGGTGGAGAAAAACATCAAATCCTCGCGCTGCCGGCCCTGTGCCCGCACATCGGCGAGAAATAGCGCCGTGGTCGCAGCGACGGCAGCGCCATCGGAATCGTCCGGGGTCTCGTCGATGACATGGCTGAGAAGTTCGATGGTCAACTCGGGGTCGATCGGACAGGTGACCGCGAGCCAGATCCCTTGCCCGAGGGCGGCGATCGAGTCGGGTTGATTGGCCTGAAAGAGGACATCGCAGGCGTCCGCCGCAAGTTCGAACTGGTCTCCGGCGATGAAATGATCCAGCGCCGCGCGCCCGAGCGGCCAGGCGTCTTCGCCACGATCCAGGTTGACCAGCGTGCGGGCCATCTGCAGATGCAGGTCGGCCAGACGATCCAGGGGGGCGCCGGTCCGCTCCAGATGCGTCATCTGTTCGGTCAAGACCTGAAGGTGAGACTCCAGCGCGGCCGCTTCGAGACCCTGGTTGACGATGGAATCGGCGGCTTGATCGGAGAGACGGGTGGCGAGGAGTTCGAATTGCTTCATGAAGGCATGCCCAGGGCCGGGGTTAACGGATAAGTCCACTGAATGCGGCCTCAAGTCGATCTTCCCAGTTCTCGGGCGTGTCGGGGTAGGGAGGTTTCACGTCCATGCGGAAAAAGCGCTCGCCGTCGCGGGCAATGGCCTGCACGAGCGGGATGAGTTCGTCGAAGGACTCGATGCCTTGATTGGCGACCAGGATTTCGCTGAGCTTTAGCATGATTGACCGTCACCTCTCCTACTCGTGATGTTGATGATTCAAAATAAACGCCGTCACCAGTCGGTCGGATCGAGGTTGGTGGGGGCGGGGTCATTGTTCGGCGACATGCGTGCCGGTTGCGTGTCTGGCGCACAGGCGATCCGGTCGAGATAGCGCACTCGATAGAGCAGGCGGCGTTCGGTTGCATGTCTGTCTTCGGTGAATTCTGAGCGATTATGTAAGACGTTGTGTGCGATCACGCCTTCGCCAGATTGCATCCTTCAGTTGAATGTGAAGTCCTCCGCTTGCGAAAACAACTGCTCGAACGCCTGTCTCGCGGCATCGGTCGCGGGTGGATCGCGCCAGCGCACGTTGCGTCCGCGAGCCGAATATCGCAGACGCAGGCGGCCCCGCCGAACCGAGAAGACGGGGCCGACGCTGTCGGGGCGAATCGCCCTGCCGTCCTGGAGATTGGCCGGAATGACGAGCACCTCGGGGTGGTCCAGCGCCTCGATATGTCGGGGGCACTGGTCACGCAGCAGGAGATGGGCGATCTCGTGATCGGGCCTCCTGGTATATAAGAAGGCGGTTATATTAGTGAACGTTGACTTGCCCGTCATCGGGCTGTAGCATCCGCGCATTCCAAATACAAGGCGTGACGACACAAGTGGGGGGACACCTACGTCGGCGTCTGAGGGTTAATCCGCCTGAATCGCGATCCATCGAAAGAGCCATATCCCGAAAGGGATAGGCGAGCGGCCGGCGGCCCTCCCAATCGTGGAATAGGCGACTGCCGGATTCATCGGTATAGTCGCACTCGACGATGAAATGATCGGTAGGGAATGATCGCCGCTTCGATAAAGCGATCACTCTGCATCCTGAAGAATAACGTGACGTGATGCATCGACGTGTTGCCCCGGTTCGCCCGCCGCGGCGCGATTTTGCACGCGAATTCAATCCTCCCTTTCCTGGTTAATTGATAGGAGAGAACGCGCAATGGCTATCGATAAGCACATTACCCCGATGCTCGACCAGCTTGAGACCGGTCCCTGGCCGAGTTTCATTTCGGGCATTAAACGTCTGCGTGACCAGCATCCGGAAGCGCGCATCAACGAGATGACCAATGATCTGCTCGGTCAACTCGAACACTCCTATGAAACCCGCAAGGGCTATTGGAAAGGCGGCACGATCTCGGTCTTCGGGTATGGCGGCGGCATTATTCCGCGCTTCTCCGAAGTCGGTCAGGCGTTCCCGAAATCCAAGGAATTCCATACCATGCGGGTGCAGCCGCCGGCAGGGAATCACTATACGACCGCGATGCTGCGTCAATTGGCGGATAGCTGGGAAAAGCATGGCTCCGGCCTGGTGACCTTTCACGGTCAGACCGGCAACATCATGTTCATCGGCGCGGATAGCACCAGCATTCAGCCTTTCTTCGACGAAATCAACGATTACGGTTGGGATCTCGGCGGCGCCGGTCCCTGCGTGCGCACCGCGATGTCCTGCGTCGGCGCGGCACGCTGCGAGATGTCCTGCACCAATGAGTTGAAAGCCCATCGCCTGCTCGTCAACAACTTTGTCGATGACGTGCATCGCCCGGCGCTTCCCTACAAATTCAAGTTCAAGGTCTCCGGTTGCGCCAACGACTGCCAGAATGCGATCGAGCGTTCGGACTTCGCGGTGATCGGCACCTGGCGCGACGACATGAAAGTCGATCAGGCCGAGGTCAAGAACTATATCGCCGACAAGGGCCGTCAGTATTACATCGATAACGTGATCACGCGCTGTCCGACCCAGGCGCTGGCGCTCAATGACGACAATACGCTTGCGGTCAATAACCGCGACTGCGTGCGCTGCATGCACTGTCTCAATGTCATGCCGAAGGCGCTGCATCCGGGCGACGACAAGGGCGTGACCATTCTGATCGGCGGCAAGCGCACCCTGAAGATCGGCGACTTGATGGGGACCGTGCTGGTTCCCTTCAAGAAGCTGGAGACCGAGGAAGACTATGAGTCCATGGTCGAGCTGGCCGGAACCATCATCGACTTCTGGGCTGAAAATGGCCTGGAACATGAACGCTGCGGCGAGATGATCGAGCGGATCGGGCTGGCGAACTTCCTCGAAGGGATCGAGGTCGACCCGGATCCGAACATGCTCAGTCACCCGCGCCAGAGTTCCTATATCCGCATGGACGGTTGGGACGAAGCGGCGGAAGCGTGGTTCGAGCGTCAAGCCGAGGCTGGCAAGTAATTCGGTCTGGTCCGTTGGCGGCTGACGCTGATCAGTCCGCCTCGGGCCGAGCGATCCGATCCTGACGACCATATTCAAATTTCGACAGAAAACTGGAGGACAGGCAATGGCGGACATGCGCGAGCCGATCGAATCTGGCTGCCCCGATCCCTGGCAGTATCTGCATCCCACGATGCGCAAGAACTTCGGGCAGTGGAAATATCACGAACATCCGCGCCCCGGCGTGCTGTTGCATGTCGCCTACAGCGGCGACAAGATCTGGACGGTCAAGGCCGGCACCCAGCGCATCCTGGATGTCTTCACCCTGCGCAAGCTGTGCGATATCGGCGATCAGTTCGCCGATGGGTATGTCCATTTCACCCTGCGCTCGAACATCGAGTACATGGTCAATGACGAGACCAAGGTTCAGCCGCTGATCGACGCGCTCGAAGGCGCCGGTTTCGTGGTCGGCGGCACCCAGAACTCGGTGGCGATGATCTCCCACACCCAGGGCTGGCTGCATTGCGACATCCCCGGCACCGACGCCTCCGGCGTGGTGAAGTCGATGATGGACGAACTCATCGACGAGTTCCGCAACGCCAACATGCCCAACCGCGTGCACATCACCACCTCCTGCTGCCAGATCAACTGCGGCGGTCAGGGCGATATCGCGATCAACATCCAGCACACCAAGCCGCCGAAGATCAACCACGATCTGGTCGCCAACGTCTGCGAACGCCCCTCGGTCGTCGCGCGCTGCCCGGTCGCGGCCATCCGTCCGGCCATGGTCAACGGCAAGCCCTCGCTGGAAGTCGACGAGCGCAAGTGTATCTGCTGCGGCGCCTGCTATCCGCCCTGTCCGCCCATGCAGATCAATGACGCCGAGCACTCCAAGCTGGCGATCTGGGTCGGTGGCAATCACTCCAACGCTCGCGGCAAGCCGACCTTCCAGAAGCTGGTCGCCGCCGGCATTCCGAACAACCCGCCGCGCTGGCCGGAAGCCACCGCCATCGTCAAGCGCATTCTCAAGGCGTACAAGGAAGGCGCGCGCGATTGGGAGCGGGTCAACGAGTGGATCGAGCGTATCGGCTGGCCGCGCTTCTTCGAGGAAGTCGAGCTGCCGTTCACCAAGTATCACATCGATACCTGGCGCGGCGCGCGGGCGAGCTTCAACAGCTCCACCTATATCCGTTTTTAAACTGGAATCGCCTGGGGTGTCGGGGTTGTCTATGTCCCCGGCCTCTAGGCGGGAGAGGTTCCAGGGTCTTCGACTGACAACTGACAACTCTTTATGAGGTCGACATGAAGTTTGCGCTTCAGATCAACGAGGGGCCCTACCAGCACCAGGCGTCCGACTCGGCCTATCAGTTCGCCAAAGCGGCGCTGGAAAAAGGACACGAGATCTTTCGAGTCTTTTTCTATCACGACGGGGTCAATAACTCGACGCGTCTGACGACGCCCCCCCAGGATGATCGTCATATCGTCAATCGCTGGGCCGAGCTGGCCGAGCAGTACGATCTCGACATGGTCGTCTGCGTCGCCGCCGCCCAACGTCGTGGGATCGTGGACGAGGGCGAGGCGAGCCGCAACGGTAAGGACGCCACCAACATCCATCCCAAGTTCCGCATCTCGGGACTCGGGCAATTGGTCGAGGCGGCGATCCAGGCCGACCGTCTCGTCGTCTTCGGCGATTAAGGGGATCCAGACATGTCGGAAGTCGTGAAGAAATTCATGTACCTCAACCGCAAGGCCCCCTACGGCACGATTTACGCCTGGGAGGCCCTGGAAGTGGTGCTGATCGGTGCCGCTTTCGATCAGGACGTGAGCGTCATGTTCCTTGATGACGGGGTCTATCAGCTCACCAAGGGCCAGGACACCAAGGGAATCGGGATGAAGAACTTCTCCCCGACCTTCCGTACCCTGGGCGACTACGAGGTCAAGAAGGTCTATGTGGATCGCGCGTCCATGGAGTCGCGCGGGCTCACTCAGGAGGATCTGGTCGAGATCGCCTGGGAGGATTTCGAGACCGAGGAAGAGATCGACAACATCGTCGAGGTGATCGATTCGGCTCGCGTCAGCGAACTGATGAACGAATCCGATGCGATCTTCAGCTTCTGATCCTCAGTTTCAGAGGGAGTGACTCGAATGGCCATTCTGCATACCGTTAATAAATCACCCTTCGAGCGGAATTCGTTAGAATCCTGCCTGAGGTTTGCCACCGATGGCGCCGCCGTCCTGCTGTTCGAGGATGGCATCTACGCGGCGCTGTCGGGAACCAGCGTGGAGGCCCAGGTGGCCGGCGCGCTCGACAAACTGAACATCCATGTGCTCGGACCCGATCTGAAGGCGCGGGGTTTTTCCGAGGAGCGCGTGATCGCTGGGATCAGTGTCGTGGACTATGCGGGTTTCGTGGATCTCACCGCAGAACACGACACGGTTCAAGCCTGGTTGTAGTTTTCGTTTTTTGCCGAAATCAATAGAGGAATAGCGCAATGTCAGACACGATCGAGGTTGACGGCAAGCAATATGCCGTGGACGAAGAAGGCTATCTGGCCAACCTGAACGAGTGGGTGCCCGGAATTGCTGGCGTCATGGCCAAGCAGGACAACCTGGAACTCACCGACGAGCATTGGGACATCATCAACTTCCTGCGCGAATACTACGAGGAATATCAGATTGCCCCCGCCGTGCGCGTCCTGACCAAGGCCGTCGGCAAGAAGCTGGGCAAGGAGAAGGGCAACAGCAAGTATCTCTACAGTCTGTTCCCTTACGGACCCGCCAAGCAGGCGTGCCGTTTCGCGGGCCTTCCCAAGCCGACCGGCTGCGTCTAAGGCAGCGGTTCTCCGGGGAGCCATCGGGTTCCCCGGACCTTATTTTCGATCCACCGAGGTAGCGGAGACATGGCGTTTCTGACGAATTTCTACGTCTTCCTGTTCTATTTTGCCGCTCTGGTTCTCGTCACCGGCCTGATCTTCAAGATCGCGCAGTACACGATGACCCCCGCGCCCTTGAAGATCCCGACGACGCCGGCGCCGACCACGACCCACGGCGTGGTCTTGCGGATGACGCGCGAAGTCGTCCTGTTCGAGAGCCTGTTTCGGGGCAACAAATGGACCTGGATCTTCGGTTGGATGTTTCACTTCGGACTGTTGCTGGTCACGCTGCGGCACCTGCGCTATTTCATGGAACCGGTCTGGTTCCCGATTCAGCTCGTGCAGCCCTTCGGCATCTACGGCGGCATGGCCATGATCGTGGGCCTCGGCGGTCTCTGGGCGCGCCGTTTTCTGGTCGACCGCGTGCGTTACATTTCATCGCCCTCCGATCACCTGATTCTTGCGCTCCTGATTCTGATCGGTTGTAGCGGCCTGCTGATGAAATTCGTGTTCCATACCGACGTGGTGGAAATCAAGGCCTTCTTCCTGGGGCTCTATTCCTACGATATCCAGCCGCTCCCGGCCGATCCGTTGCTGTTATTGCATCTCTTCCTGGTCGCGGTGCTGATGATCGTGTTCCCGTACAGCAAGCTTCTGCACGCCCCCGGCCTCTTTTTCAGTCCGACCCGCAACCAGGCCGACAACCCGCGCGAGGTTCGTCATCTCGCGCCCTGGGCAAAACAACTCGAACAAAAATGAGTCCAACGCGAGACCCCCAGCGCGCCCAAGGCGTCGCTTGCATACGAGGTTGATCCATGGCCAAGGCAACATTTGTAGTTCCGGAATTGACCCAGTACACCGAAGTTCCGGCGGTCACTTCCGGTGCGATGGCGCACAGCTTGCCGTTCGTGTCGAAGCCGGAGTTTCAGGAGCCGCTGGGCTTTCCGGGCGAACTGGTCGATGACTGGCAAGCCAAGGCCATCGACAAGATGGACGACCTGCTGGGCAAATATCGCTCTTTGCGGGTCTATCTCGATTCCTGCGTCAAGTGCGGTGCCTGCACCGACAAGTGTCATTATTACCTGGGTACCAGCGACCCCAAAAACATGCCGGTCGGGCGTCAGGATCTGATGCGCAAGGTCTATCGGCGCTACTTCACGCTGGCGGGCCGGTTTTTTCCGAAACTGGTCGGCGCCGAGGACTTCACCAAGGAAGTGCTCGACGACTGGTACAGCTATTTCCACCAGTGTTCGCAGTGCCGCCGTTGCTCGGTTTTCTGTCCCTATGGGATCGACACGGCCGAAATTTCGATGGCCGCGCGCGAGATCATGGACAGCATTGGCGTCGGGCAGAAATACTGTAACGAAATCATCGCCAAGGTCTACAAGATTGGCAACAATCTCGGGCTGCCCGGCCCCGCGCTGGCCGATACTCTGGAAGGACTGGAAGAAGACGTCTTCGACGACACCGGCGTCAAGGTCCGTTTCCCGATCGACGAGGAAGGCGCCGAGATCCTGCTGGTCACCCCCTCGGCGGATTTCTTCGCCGAACCCCATGTCGACGGTCTGATCGGTTACGGCAAGGTCTTCCATGAGGCGGGGATTTCCTGGACCCTGAGTTCGCATGCCTCGGAAGCGGCCAACTTCGGCATGTTCATCGGTTCCTACGAGAACATGCGCCGCGTGTCTCAACGCATCCGCGAAGCCGCCATCAAGCTCAAGGTCAAGCGCATCATCTTCGGCGAGTGCGGTCATGCCTGGCGCGTCGCTTACAGTTTTCTGAACACCCTGGCCGGCCCCTGGGATTTCCTGGATCCGCGCTATCCGGTGCCGCAGCATATCTGCGAGTTCACCCACGACCTGATCCAACGCGGCAAGCTGACCTTCGACAAGAGCGAGAACGACGACAAGGTTCTGACCTATCACGATAGTTGCAACGTGGCCCGCGCCTCGCGCATGGGCGACGTGCCGGGCGGTCAGTTCGATATTCCGCGCGACATTATTCGGGCGGTCTGCAACCATTTTTACGACATGGACGAGGACACCATCCGCGACCGGACCTTCTGTTGCGGCGGCGGCGGCGGTCTGCTGACCGACGATCTGATGGAGCTTCGGGTCAAGGGCGCCAAGCCCCGTCTCGATGCGCTGAACAATGTCATTCAGGAAAAGGGCGTCACCCACATGGCCGCCATCTGCGCCATCTGCAAGACGCAGTTCAGCAAGGTGTTGCCCTACTACGGCATGGAGATGGATCAGATCATCAGTCTGCATCAACTGGTGGGGGATGCCATCGTGCTGACTCCCGGACCCGATGACGACGCCGAGGATGATGACCTCGACGACGAAGACGACCTGAACGAAGAATAAAGAGACGGACGAGGCGGCCTGACCGGGGCCATCCGCGAGGGTAGGGCGTTGCCCGCTGCGCGACCCGGCCTCGCGACCTGATACGAACCCCCCCTGATCCCGCGTCAGGGCATCATTTGGTAGAGGAGACTGAACACGATGGCGACTTCCAGCGACGAGATGAAGACCAAGCCCTCATGGCGCCGTTTTGAAGACGGCAATCATGTTTGGGACAAACTGACCGACAAGATCTTCAATCAGGACACTTCCCACAAGTGTCCGACCTATGTCCACAAAACGCCTCCCTGTCAGGGAAGCTGTCCCTCGGGCGAGGACATTCGCGGCTGGCTGCAGATCGTGCGCGGACTGGAGCAGCCGCCAGCGGGCATGGACCGGCATGAGTACGCCTTCCGCCGCTCCACCGACGCCAATCCCTTTCCGTCCATGATGGGTCGGGTCTGTCCCGCGCCCTGTCAGGACGGCTGCAACCGCAATGAGCTTGAGGATTTCGTCGGCATCAACGCGGTCGAGCAATTCATCGGCGATACCGCCATCGCCAACGGCTATAAGTTCGACGCCGCGCCGGCCGACACCGGCAAGCGCGTCGCCATCATCGGCGGCGGCCCGGCCGGTCTGGCGGCGGCCTATAACCTGCGCCGCAAGGGGCATGCCTGCACCATTTTCGAGTCGAACGAGGGTCTCGGCGGCATGTTCCGCTTCGGCATCCCCGGCTATCGCGTCCCGCGCGACAAGCTCGACGCCGAGATTCAGCGCATCCTCGATCTGGGCCAGGTCGAGGTCAAACTCAAGACCCGCGTCGGCACCGATGTCAGCGTCGAACAGCTCGAAAAGGACTATGACGCCATCCTCTGGGCGATCGGCTGTCAGTCCGGGCGCGGTCTGCCGGTGCCGGGTTGGCAGGACACGCCGAACTGCGTCTCGGGCGTCGCCTTCCTCAAGGCGTATAACGAAGGCCGCATGAAGTTCACCGCGGGCAAGGTGGTCTGCGTCGGCGGCGGCGATACCTCCATCGACGTGGTCTCGGTCGCGCGCCGGCTCGGTCACATCACCAAGACCGGCAACAGTGATCTGCCCGAAACCGTCATCCGCGATGGCTACGTGGCGCACGATGCCGCGAACGCCGCCGCCGCCGAGGGCGCCGAGGTGACCCTCACCTCGCTATTCACCCGCGACAAGATGACCGCCTCCGAACACGAGGTTGAGGACGCGAACCGCGAGGGCGTGACTATTCTCGACGGCGTCATGCCGGTCGAGGTCATCAAGGATGCCAACGGCCGCGCGACCGGGCTGAAGGTCGCCGACTGCGTCATGACCGATGGCCGTCCGACGCCCGTCGACGGCACCGAGCGCGTGCTGGCCGCCGACCTGATCGTCTCCGCCATCGGGCAGGGCGGGGATCTCTCCGGTCTGGAAAAGTTCGACAATGGCCGCGGTCTGATGGACTCCGACAAGTTCTATCAGGTGCCGGGGAAGGCGGGGCATTTCGTCGCCGGCGACATTATCCGCCCGCATCTGCTGACCACCGCCATCGGCCAGGCCTGGATCGCCGTCGAATCCATCGACGCCTATATCAATCAGGCCGAGCACAAGCGCCGCCCCAAGGTCGACGTGCATCACTTCAATCTGCTGGACAAGATGACCGAGGCGCATCTGGCCCCGGAAGCCTTCAAACCAGCCGAGCGCGGCGACATGCGCGGGACGTCTTCCGCGAACTACGCCATCCACAACTACGAGGATCGCTCGGGCGCCGAGGTCATCCCGCACGACGAACTTTTCCTGGGACACTTCAACTTCCAGCCGCGCAATCTGCGCAAGGAAGAAGTGCCAAGTGCCGAGGACGTGCTGGGTCATTTCCACGAGCGCGTCATCGGATTGACCGAGGCCGAGGCGATCGACGAGGCCAAGCGCTGCATGAGCTGCGGCATGTGCTTCGAGTGCGACAACTGCGTCATCTTCTGCCCGCAGGACGCCGTCTTCCGGGTCGACAAGAACAGTCGGACAACCGGCCGTTACGTGGATACCGACTATGCCCGCTGCATCGGTTGCCACATCTGTGCCGATGTCTGTCCGACCGGCTACATCAAGATGGGACTGGGCGAGTAAGGCCCTTGGAGGCGTCGATGGCTACAGCCGTACTCAGAGCCAGCCTCGTCGCCGTCGGATTGGTCTGGACGCTTGCCGTCCAGACCGTTCAGGCGGAGGACGTGAAGCGTTACGTGGTCGAAGGCTCGCGGGCCGCGGGGCTTGAATCCTGTGTCGAGCCAACCGAACGGATGCGCCGTCAACACATGGAGTTCATCAAGCATCAACGTATCGCCACGGTTCATGAAGGCATCCGAACCGAGAAATACAGCCTGTCCGGTTGTGTCGACTGCCATATCAGCTACGACCAGGAACGGGTTCCCAGGCCAATCAACGATCCGGATCAGTTCTGTGGCGCCTGCCATGCGTTCGCCGCCATCGACCTGAATTGCTTCGACTGTCACGCCGCCGTGCCCAATGGGGCGCGACTCGATGCCACGGCCATTGCCGCGCATCGGGCGGCGGGTGTCGGGCCGTTGGTCCAGTCTCGTCGCGATGGAGAGGACCGCTGAGATGAAAGACGAAAACAAAGCCATCGACGACGCGGTCGATCCCAGCCGTCGCGCCTTCATGGGCGTGGCCGCCGGCGTCACGGCCGCGGTGGTCGCCCCCGGCGTGCTGCTGCATGCGGTCTCCGCCGCGCCGCGCTCGGAGGCGGTCACCGCCGATGTCCGCTGGGGGCTGCTGATCGATACCGCCAAATGTGTCGACGGCTGCTCGGCCTGCGTCACGGCCTGCGACCAGGAGAACGGGCTCGATCTTCAGTCCAAGCCGGAGGGACAGCCGCCGCTCAAGTGGGAGAGTCAGAAAGCGGCCTGGATCCGCAAGGTCAAGCTTCAGGACAACCAGACCGGGCGGGTCACCACGCTGCCCATGATGTGCCAGCACTGCGAGCATCCGCCCTGCGTCGATGTTTGTCCCACGGGCGCCTCCTTCAAGCGCGCGGATGGCATCGTCATGGTGGACCGCCACCTCTGCATCGGCTGCCGCTATTGCATGATGGCCTGTCCCTATAAGGCCAGAAGTTTCATCCACGAGGAAATGCACGGCCAACTCACGGCCGTCCCGCGCGGCAAGGGTTGCGTCGAGAGTTGCAATCTCTGTGTCCATCGCCGCGATTTCGGCGAGCCATCCACGGCCTGCGTCGATGCCTGTGCCGCCGAGGGCCACCAGGCGATCGTGTTTGGCGATCTCAAGGATCCCGCGAGCCCGATCAGCCAATTGCTCAAGGAGATGCCGAGCCGGCAGATCCGCGAGGATCTGTCCCTGAACACGGGCGTGCGCTATTCCGGCGTCTAAACAAGGCGAGTGAAACCGATCATGAAACGAATCGTCTATCGCGAGTGGCGTATCCCGCCCGCTCGGTATTGGGGCATCCTCGGCATCCTGGCAGCGGTCGCGGGCACGGCCGTCCTCGCCTTCGGCTACATGGAGCACACCGGCCACTGGGTCACCGGCATGAACAACTCGGTGGTGTGGGGTACCCCGCACGTCTTCGCCGTGTTCCTCATCATCGCCGCGTCCGGCGCGCTCAATATCGCCTCCATCGGCACCGTTTTCCACAAACCGATCTACAAGCCGCTCGGACGCCTTTCCGGTTTGCTGGCCGTGGCGCTTCTGATGGGCGGGCTGCTGGTGTTGGTCATGGATCTGGGACGACCCGAGCGGCTCATCGTGGCCATGACCCACTACAACTTCAGTTCCATCTTTGCCTGGAACATCTTTCTCTATACCGGTTTCATGGTGATCGTCATCGCCTATCTCTGGACCATGGCGGATCGTCAGGGCGGGCCGTTCAACCACCCGGTGGGGATTCTGGCCTTTCTGTGGCGTCTCGCGTTGACGACCGGCACCGGCGCCATCTTCGGCTTTCTCGTTGCCCGTCAGGCCTATGACGCGGCGATTCTGGCGCCTATGTTCGTCATCATGTCCTTCGCCTACGGACTGGCGGTTTTCATGCTGGTGCTGATGTTCACCTTCCGCGACGAAGGTCGTCCGATCGGACCCAAGATCATGAGGCGCTTGAAAAATCTTCTGGGCGTCTTCGTGGCCGGCGTGCTCTATTTCACCCTGGTGTATCACCTGACCAATCTCTACGGTGCCAAGCATGACGACCTGGAGCACTGGCTGCTGTTGAGCGGCGGGATCTATACCTTCCTGTTCTGGATCGGCTGGGTGCTGATCGGCGGCCTGCTGCCGCTCGGAATCCTCTATCACCCGGAGCTGAGTAAGGATCGCAACTGGATCGTGGCCGCCTGCGCCCTGGTCATCCTGGGCGGACTGGCGACACTGTACGTGATCATCATCGGCAGCCAGGCGTATCCCATCCAGATGTTCCCTGGCCAGACCATCCTGGAGTCCGGCTTTCTCGATGGCGTGAACGGTCAGCCTGGCCCCTATAATCCGACCATCCCCGAAGTTCTGTTGGGGCTCGGCGGGGTCGCGGTGGCATCGATCATCACGGTCGTGGGTGTGCGGGTCTTGCAATTCCTGCCCGAATCGCTGGCGGACGACGTGGTCCCGATCGACGAGGAGACCCTGAGCGAGGAGGCATTCGCCAAGCCGGCCTGAGACCGATGGCCCATCTTTATCTCGCCGCGCCGCAGAAATCCTCCGGCAAGACCACGCTGACGATCGGACTCTGTCGCGAATGGCGCAATCGCGGTCTGGTCGTGCAGCCTTTCAAGAAAGGTCCCGACTTCATCGACCCGCTCTGGTTGACTCAGGCCGCTGGACGCGCCTGTTTCAATCTGGACTTCCATACCATGGACCGGGCCGAGATCGCCGCCGCGTTCGGTGACGAACTCGGCACGGCCGATCTCGGTCTGATCGAGGGCAATGTCGGCCTGTTCGACAGCACCGATCTGGCCGGTGCCAACAGCAACGCCGAACTCGCCAAACATCTGCGCGCCCCGGTCGTTCTGGTCGTCAACTGTCATGGCATGGCGCGCGGAATCGCGCCGCTCCTGCTCGGCTACCGGGCCTTCGATCCCGATCTCAATCTTGCTGGCGTGGTTCTCAACCGGGTTGGCGGTTCCCGTCACGCCGCCAATCTGGTCCGGGTCGTCGAGCACTATACGGATCTGCCGATGCTCGGCGTGCTGCATCGCGATGACGCGATCATGATCGAGGAACGTCATCTGGGGTTGATGCCGAGCAATGAAGCGGATGGCGCCGAGGCATGGATCGAGGGGATTCGCCGCCGGATCGCCGATCAGGTCGATCTGGAACGCCTGCTGACGATTGCCGAGCAGGCGCCGCGGCCCGAGCCGGTACCGGCGCCCGCCTCGCCGATCGCCGACACTGGCGCGCCGCTGCGGATCGGCATCGCCCGCGATGCAGCCTTCGGTTTTTATTACCCCGACGATCTCCGCGCGCTCGCCGCCGGCGGTGCGGAACTGGTCTCCTTCAGTCCCCTCGACGACGCCGAACCGCCAGAGGTGGATGCGTTCTTTCTCGGCGGCGGGTTTCCCGAATCCCGCATGGCCGAACTGGAAGCCAACCGCTCGATGCGCCAGGGGATCGCCGACTTCATCGCCGGCGGCGGTCCGGTGTATGCCGAGTGCGGCGGTCTCATGTATCTCTGTGCGGGGCTGACCTGGAAGGGCGAGCGCCGCGCCATGGTCGGCGCGCTCAAGGCCGAGGTCGAAATGCGTTCGCGGCCGCAGGGCCGGGGCTATGTCAGGCTGCGCGAGACGGCAGACTTTCCCTGGCCCCGCGCTGCGCAGGGTTGTGCCGATATCGCCGCCCATGAATTTCACCACTCCGCAGTGGTGCAACCCGATCCGTCCTGGACCTATGGCTATGACGTGCTGCGTGGCGTCGGCGTCGATGGGGCGCATGACGGCATTGTGCAGGGCAACCTACTGGCCTGCTACAGCCATCTGCGCGCGGTTGGCGGAAACCGCTGGACCGCTCGGTTTCTTGCGCATATCCGGCGGTGCTTGGGGGATTGACGAAGGGTCGAGCGGGGGTTGCGTAACAGTTCGCTATTTCCTAATTTTTCTTACAGATCTTCATCATGGCAGTGAGGCGCATCAGGGGATCACCAGTGTGATGCCGGGTGTCAGTCGATCCGGATCCTCGATCACATGACGATTGGCCTCGAAGAGGGCTCGCCACTGTTGACCGCTTCCATAGAAGCGGTTGCCGATCAGGGCGAGGGTGTCATTGGGGCGCACGCGGTAGACGCTTTGGGCGTCGATGACGCTGGCGAGTCGGAACTGCCGGCGACGCAGTGTCTGTTCCGCCTCCGCGAGTCTGGCGTCCCGGTCCTCTGCCCGGTCGTCGCGTTTTTTCGCGTCGCGCAGCTCTGCGAGCGCCTCGACGGCCAATTGCCGAGCATCCTCGGCGGTCAGGCTCCCTCCATCCAAAACCGGCAAACGGCGCTGCAGGTCGGCGATGCCGCGATTGAGTTCGGCATTCGCTTGTCGCGCCGAACTCAATTCGGAGGTCAGGCGCGCAATCTCGGCCTCGCGGGCGTTCAGCCGATGCTCTAACTCGTCGCGGGCACGGCGCAGTTGCTCGATCTGTTGCAGACCTTCAGCCAAGTGCCGTTCAGCCTCCATCCGCGCCTGATCCGCATTCTTTCGGGCGTTGGCGGACTCCTTGAGTTTACCTTCCATTCCGGCAATGCGTCGTCTGAGTTCCTCAAGCGGGGCCTGGTTCTCATCGCTTGGGAGTAACTCGGTTGACGCCAGCGCTGAGGTCGCGGAGATGTCAACCGAATCGCTCAAGGCGTTGTCCGTCCAGACAATCGTCAACAGCAGAATCGCTGGGGCAGCGAGCACCCATGATGGAGATTCCCGCTGGAATCGACAATGACGCATTCCGATGTCTCCTGGCATGACGTCGATCGGGTCCGGATTGACAGGCGTTGTGTCGGCGGGCACCAGCCTCGCGGTCACCCAAGGCGATTGGTGGGATACGGTTTCCATGATGAACAACGAAACACGTACACAGCGTCAACCACCGATGGCGTGTGCGAGGCCGCGCCGCGCGCGCAACGCCTGCCGTGCCGGACGCGGTTTACCCGATGGATGGCAGGCCGGAGAGGGCCATGGCGACCTCGTTCTCGGCATACTCCAGATCCTTGAGCTTGCCGCCCAGATAATCCGTATACGCCTGCATGTCGAAGTGACCATGTCCGCTCAGGTTGAACAGAATGGTCTTGGCCTCGCCGGATTCGCGGCACTTCTCGGCCTCGTCGATCACGGCGCGCACCGCATGGTTGGCCTCGGGCGCTGGGATGATGCCTTCGGCCTTGGCGAACTGGATGCCGGCGGCGAAGCATTCCAATTGATTGTAGGAACGCGGATCGATATGGCCGAGCGCGGCCAGATGGCTGATCTGCGGCGCCATGCCGTGATAACGCAGTCCGCCCGCATGGAAGCCCGGTGGCACGAAGGTGGAGCCGAGCGTATACATTTTGCACAGCGGCGTCAGATGGGCTGTATCGCCGAAATCGTAGGCGAACAATCCCTTGGTCAGAGTCGGACAGGCCGATGGTTCGACCGCGATGCTCCGAATCTTGCGCCCGCCGCGCATCTGCTCGCCGATGAAGGGGAAGGCGATGCCCGCGAAGTTGCTGCCGCCGCCGGTGCAGCCGATCACCATGTCCGGATAGGCGTCGGCCATTTCCATCTGCTTTTGCGCCTCCAGTCCGATCACGGTTTGATGCAGCAGGACATGGTTCAGCACGCTGCCGAGCGCGTATTTGGTGTCGTCGCGCTGGGCGGCCAGTTCCACCGCCTCGCTGATGGCGATGCCCAGGCTGCCGGTGCTGTCGGGGTGCTCGGCCAGGATCGCGCGGCCGGATTCGGTGGTGTTGCTGGGGCTGGCGATGCACTCGGCGCCGAAGGTTTCCATGAAGGCGCGGCGGTAGGGTTTCTGGTTGAAACTCACCTTGACCATGTAAACCAGGATTTCCAGCCCGAACATCGATCCGGCCAGGGCGAGCGACGATCCCCACTGACCGGCGCCGGTCTCGGTGGTGATGCGCTTGACGCCCTCGGCCTTGTTATAAAAGGCTTGCGCGATGGCGGTGTTGGCCTTGTGGCTGCCGGCGGGGCTGACGCCTTCGTACTTATAGAAGATCTTGGCTGGCGTGTTCAGCGCCTTTTCCAGCCGCCGCGCCCGAAACAACGGGGAAGGACGCCATTGACGCAGCACCTCGCGCACCGGCTCCGGGATCTCGATCTCGCGCTCGGTGCTCACCTCCTGCTCGATCACGGCGCGCGGGAAGATGACTTCCAGTTCCGCCGGGGAGATCGGCTGCTGGGTGCCGGGGTGCAGGATCGGATCCAGCGGCTGGGGCAGATCCGCATTGATGTTGTACCAGAAGCGGGGAAGGTGCTGCTCATCGAGCAGATATTTGACTGCGTCGCTCATGCTGTCATCGGGCCTCGGTGGTGGATGGGGCGACTAGCGGTCAGGACGCCGCGGGTCGCTGTCGTTCGGTTGTCAAGTGTGCCGGTTTTCGATCGGCGCTTGTATTCTAAACCGCGTCCGGATAAAAGACGTTGTCTCAAGTGATTCCCCCGCTCATTGAAAGTGATTAAAACATTAAAAATTAAAAATTAAAAAATGGATGTTTACTTATGAAAAATCTCAAGATCGGCTGGCGTGTGCTCATTGGGTTTGCCCTGTTGCTGTCGTTGACCGTCGGGATCACCCTGCCGCTGGTGCTGGCGCAATTGAGTGAGATGTCCGATCGCGCCGAGCGCCGCCATCTGGACGACCTGTTTTTCACCCTGAGCAATGCCATCGCCGAGCAGGGGGAGCGCGCCCAGGCGTTGAGCGCGACCATGGCCCGGATGCCCGAGATTCAGAAGGCGTTCGCCGACGCCGACCGCGCGCGCCTGACCGAATTGACTCACCCTATTTTCGAGTACATGAAACTGCGTCACGGGGTGCGCCAGTTTCAATTTCTGACCGCTCCCGCGACCTCTTTCCTGCGTGTCCACATGCTGGATCGTTATGGCGACGATCTGACGGCGATCCGTCAGACGATCGTCGAGGCCAATCGTACGCAGCAGCCAGTGCGGGGCCTCGAAACCGGCGTGGCCGGTCTGGGGGTGCGTGGGGTCGAACCGGTCTCCTGGCAGGGCCAGCCGGTGGGGGTGGTCGAGTTTGGCCTGTCCTTCGACCAGGCTTTTTTTACGGCATTCAAGGAGGATTTTGGCGTCGATGTCGCCCTGCAACTCCCGGACGGCGAGGGATTCAAGACCTTTGCGGGCACCATCGAGGGCGGCAGCGCCTTCGACCCCGAGTCGCTGCGGCGCGCTCTGGACGGCGACATCCTCACCCGTCATCTGGATTACCGTGGCGCCCCGGCGGTGGCCTATGGGCGCGTCATCAACGATTTCTCCGGGCGTCCGGTCGGCGTGCTGGAACTGCTGATTGACCGGACGGATGCGGCGACCGCCTATCGCACGGCGCTGATCTCGATTCTGACGGCCACCGGACTGCTGCTTCTGATCGGCCTGGTCCTGGCCTGGTTCACCGCGCGCAGCATTACTGTACCGATTCGCGCCACGGTGGAGAGACTCTATGCCATCGCCGATGGCGACGGCGATCTGACCCGGCGGTTGGACGCGACCGGGCGCAACGAACTGGCCGAACTGGCCCTCGCCTTCAACGGCTTCGTCGATAAGATTCATGAGTTGGTCACCCATTCCGCAGGCGCCGCGTCCCAGATGGCGGCGGCGGCCGAGCAACTTGCGCTCGCCAGCGCCGACACCAGCCGTCAGGTCGCTCAGGAGCAGTCCGAAACCGATCAGGTCGCGACGGCCATCAACGAGATGACAGCCACGGTGGAAGAGGTGGCCCGGCATACGGCGGAGGCCGCCCGCATGGTCAGGGACACGCAGCGCGAGGCCGATGCCGGCGATCTGATCGCCCAGCAGGCCGTTACCGCCATCGAGGGTCTGGCGGCGGAGGTCGAGCAGACGGGCGCCGTCGTGGCGCGTCTGTCCGAGGACAGCAAGGAGATCGGCGCGGTGCTGGAAGTGATCCGGGGCGTGGCCGAGCAGACCAACCTGCTGGCGCTGAACGCGGCCATCGAGGCGGCGCGCGCGGGCGAGCAGGGACGCGGCTTCGCGGTGGTGGCTAACGAGGTTCGCACCCTGGCCAGCCGCACCCGCGCCTCGACCGAGGACATCGCCCAGAAGATCGAACGGGTGCAGACCGGCTCGGGGAGCGCCGTGGCCGCGATCGGCCGCAGCCAGATCCAGGCGTGCGCGAGTGTCGATCAGGCGCGCCAGGCCAGCGAATCTTTCAAGACCATCGGCGGTGCGATCGCCGCGGTCAATGATTTGAATACGCAGATTGCCAGCGCGGCCGAGGAGCAGACCGCGGTCGCCGAGGAGATCAACCGCAACATCCACATCATCTCCAGGACGGTCGACCAGACCGCCGCCGGCTCCGCGAACATTGCGCAGGCCAGCGGCGAACTGGCGCGTCTGGCGGCCGAACTGCAGAACGGGGTGGGACGGTTCAGGATTTAAGGCCATTTCCTGGAATCAATTACCGACAGAGACAGAGAGGCCGTTAATGGACCGGAAACCACCGAATCCGTTCGTGGCGAGCCCTTTGCTTTCGCGCCCTGTGCCGTCATCGATCAGAATCATTATCGTTGAAGACGATCCGCTCCTGGCCAGCGTCATGCAGCGCTGTCTGGCCACCGAGGATTATTCGGTCGCCGTCGTCACCTGTGGGACCGAATTGCTCCTCCAGTATCGCTCGGAAGGCGCGGATCTGGTGCTGCTCGATCTCAATCTGGGCGCCGAGGACGGGATGGATCTCGCCCGCGAACTGGCCGCGACGACCGCGGTTGGGCTGATCATCGTCAGCGGACGCACCGATCTGCGGGATCGCGTCGAGGGACTCGATGCGGGTGCCGACGACTATCTCATCAAGCCTGTGGCGCTCGCTGAGCTGCGCGCGCGCGTTCGGGCGGTGCTGCGCCGTCGCGGTCAGGCCGTGAAGTCCGATGGCCGTTTGCGGGCCGGATCGGCGACATTGGATCCACGGACACGCCGGCTCTGCCGCGAGGGCGGCGAAGACGTCGTTCTGACCGAAACCGAGACCCTCATCCTGGCCGAGTTGATCCGCCATCAGGGGCGCTCGATCAGCCGTGCGAGTCTCCGGCGGGGAGCCGATTGGAGCCCCGACGATCGTTCGGTCGATGTCCATATCGGGCGCATCCGGCGCAAGTTGCGGGAAGCGAACTTTAAGGAACTGATCATCCTGCCGATTCGCGGTCACGGTTACCGGCTGACTGTCGAGCCCTAACCCTCGATCTCGTGACGCTTCCCAAGATTGACCGCTCCCGAATGCGGCACGCCTTGGGCTAAGTTTCCTATTCGGAACGGATTTCACGGTTTCAAAAATCTTTACAAACCTTTACTTGCCTTCGTCGCCACCCGACAGACTTAATGCAGCCCAGAGAAATCTGGCCGTCATTCCCCGGTCGGAAGCATTGGGTTTGCGAGTCCAGCGGGGCTTGATGCGGACCGACCGCGCCGGCGCCCCGATTCCGTTTGACCTTTACACCTGACCACGATTTTTTCGGAGATGGATCTGCATGCATATTCTGTATCTTGATGACGAGCCGCGTATGGAGTCCACGTTGCGGCGTTTGGTTCAGCGTCAGGGGCATGGCTTCGAGTTCTGCGCATCGATCAAGGCGTGCAAGACCGCCGTGGCCGCCAAGGCGCCGGACCTCTTGCTGCTCGATCTCGGATTGGCGCAGGAAAGCGGTCTCGATGTGATCGACTGGCTGGCCGATGAACGCATCCCGCTGCCGGTCGTGTTCCTGTCGGGATACGGCGACGATCTGCTCGACACCGCGCAGCGGATCGCGAAGTCGCGCGGCGTTGAAATCCGCGGCCTGGTCTCCAAAGCGCTGCTGGCGAGCGACCTGATGCCACTGCTCGATCCGCCGCCAGTCGGTTCGCCGCACAGACTCCCGAGCGCCCGCCCGGACGCGGCCGATACCTCGATCATCCGACTGAATGCCGCCGTACTGGCCGAGCGCATCGAGGCCGGCGGCGTGGAGCCGTTCTTTCAACCCATCGTCTCCTTGATGGATGGGCGTCCTTGCGGCGTGGAGGTGCTGGCGCGGTTGCGCCTGGCGGATGGCTCTCTGATCGATGCCGCTGACTTCATCCCGCTGGCCGAGGCATCCGGACTGATCGCGCCCATGACCAGGGCGCTCTTTCGTCGGATCATCGCGCTCAAAGAGCGTCTGCGGCCTCTCTATCTCGATTTTCTCGCGGTGAACCTGTCGCGTGTCACGATTGAACAATTGGATGTCGTCGACGTGTTACAACCCCTCGTCACCGAGTTGAAAGGCTACTGTCACGTCATCGTGGAGGTGACCGAAACCGCGGTCTGTCACGACCGTCACCTGCTGCAGACCGCCGCCGCCCAGATTCAACTACAAGGCGCGTCGCTGGCGATCGACGACTTCGGCACCGGTTATGCGTCCCTGCGCGACCTCGCGGAGTTTCCCATCACGATTCTGAAAATCGATGCCAGCTTCGTGTCGGAGATGTTCGAATCCATGAAGGCCATGACCGTTTTGATGGCGATCATTGGGCTCGGTCAGCGTCTCGGCCTCAAGATGATCGCCAAGGGCGTCGAGACCGAGGCCCAACGCGACTTGCTGTTCAGCGCCGGGTTGGAATTTGCCCAAGGCTACCTGTTCGGCCGGCCCGGCGAGTTGGCGGCGATCGAGCGGATGATCGCGGCGTCGCGCTTGAGCGCTGACGGCTCCGACGCCTTTGACGCGAGCGATCTTTTGGGCCTGAGCACCTAAACCGCGTCCGACATGGTATGCGTCGTTTTCGGTGGTCAGCCAGTTTGGTATCTCCACCAGGCCGGACGGGGCATTCACCCCATCCAGCCTCAAGATGTCCATGAAGCCGTTCGTGGTGAGGCCCCTCGAACCATAAACGGCTTCACGCGCCGCGGCTGAGGATTTCCCGTTCATCCCATTCGACAAGCTCTGACAGGGTTAACGTTTTCTCATGGAGGATCTTGATGACCACCCACCATCCTGGACCTGGCGTCTCGGTCAGCGCCGTGCGTCGCGCACTGTTGACGGCGCTGCTCGCGGCCGCGGCGGTGGCCGCGAATGCCTTTCCGCTCCCGCTCTTCTTGGGGGTCGATCTGCTGTTTGGCTCCGTGGTGGCGCTCCTGACGCTGGTCTGGCTCGGGTTTGTCCCCGCCCTGCTGGTCGCCGCCGCAGGCGGCGTCTACACCCTGTTGCTGTGGGGGCATCCCTATGCGCTGATCATCTTCGTCGCCGAGATCGCGGTCATCGGCGGGCTGCGCGAGCTTGCCCGGCGGCGCGGACGGTCAGCGCCGCCGCTGGCCGTCGCCAGCGTGGTGTTCTGGCTGCTCGTCGGCCTGCCGCTGGTGCTGTTGTTCTATCGTCTCGGACTCGGCTTGAACGGGTCGCAAACCCTGCTGATCGCCCTGAAGCAACCGCTCAACGGCATTCTCAACGCGGCCCTGGCGAGCTTGATCCTGCTGTTGGTCGCGCTGGCTCGCCAACCGCGCGGCGGGATGCCGATCGCCGATTTTTTCTTCGCCACCCTGCTGACCGCCATCCTGCTGCCGGGGCTCCTGATCGCCACCTCCGACAACGCGGCCCCCTTGATCGACCGTGCCCAACTGGCCGTGATGGAGGCGATGGAGACGCTGACGTTCCTGATGCTGATCGCCCTGCTCGTCGCCTGGATCGGTAGCCGCCATCTGTCGCGTCTGTTGCAGTCTCTGAACGCCAGCGCGCGCCATCTGCCGGTGGCGATCCGCGATCGCGCGCCCTGGATCGCGCCGCCAGCGGATCTGTTCGTCGAAACGGACCAATTGCTAACCACGCTGGCCGTGATCGCCGACTCGCTGGACGCCAGCTTCCGTGCGATCGAACACGAGCGGGCTAATTTCCGCGCCTTTTTCGACAGCATGGACGATCTGATCTTCGTGATGACGCCCGAGGGTCGGATTCTCGATGTCAACTCGTCCGTCGAACGCAAGCTCGATTATCGCGCCGAGGAGCTGGCGGGGATGTCGATCATGGCGCTCCACCCGGCGGAGCAGAGTCAGGATTGCGAGGGGCATCTGGCCGCGCTGCGAGTGGGCAAGCGCGACACCTGCTTCCTGCCCTTGGTGACCCGGGAGGACGCCCGGATTCCGGTCGCCGCGCGGATCTGGCGCGGGCAATGGAATGGCCAGGATTGTCTGTTCGGCGTTGCCAAGGATCTCACCGACGAAATGGCGGTACGCGACGAATTGCGCGCCGAGCGCGATCTGTTCTCCGCCGGGCCGGTGCGCGAGGCGCGCGGGCAGGTGGTCGAGAGTCGCGGCTATCTGTTCGACCAGAGCCATCTCCGGGAAACTCAACAGGCGCTCGCGCGCGAACGCCAGCGCCTGACCAATGTCATCGACGGCACCCGCCTGGGCACCTGGGAGTGGAACCTGGAGACCGACGCGGTGGTGTTCAACGAGCACTGGGCGGGGCTCTGCGGCTATCGGCTCGCGGAGTTGGCGCCGACCTCGCTCGCGACCTGGCGACAACTGGCGCATCCCGACGATCTCCTGGTCAGCGAGGAGCGAGTGGCCGCGCACCTGAGCGGTCGGTCCGACCGGTATGTCTGCGAACTGCGGATGCGCCACCGCGACGGTCACTGGGTCTGGGTGCGCGACGAGGGACGCGTGGTCGCGCGCGATGCCGCGGGTCGGCCACGGATCTTCGCGGGCACCCATACCGACATCAGCGAACGCCAATCCGCCAAGCTCGAACTGAAACGGCGCGAGTTGCTGGATCGCCTGCTGGTCGATCTGGCTGGCGAACTGGTCAACCTGCCGCCGGCTGGACTCGATTCCTTCATCGCGCGTTCATTTGGGCGCTTCGGCCGCCATCTCGACCGCGCCTTTGTCTGTCTCGTCGACGAAGGGACCGACACCCTGAGCAAGACCCATGAGTGGACAGCCGCCGACGTGACGCCACGACACGCGCACGGTCAGCGCACGCCGCAGGCGGATTTCCCGATCCTTCTCCAGCAACTGCGCGCCAATGAACCAGTGAGCCTGCACAACGTGTCCGAGTTGCCCGCGGACTGGCGCGACGAATGCGCCCGGCTCGCATCTCCGGAGACGCGCTCGCTCTTGCTGATGCCCATGATCCACGCCAATCGGTTGCTTGGGATCATCGGTCTCGACGCGGTGCGTCTGCCGCATCGCTGGAGCATCAACAAGCGCGAGTTTCTGCGGGTGTATTCCAATCTGCTAGTCGGCGCGCTCCTGCGCGAGCGCACCGATCTCAAGCTGCGCGAGAGTCTTGCGCATTACGATCGGCTCGCGGAACAGACTCGCTCCGTCGCCTGGGAGGTTGACGCGCAAGGGCTTTATACCTCTGTCAGTCCGCTGGTCGAGCTGGTACTCGGGTGGCAACCGGGCGAACTGGTCGGAAAACGCCATTTCTACGAGCTGGCGCCCGCCGCCGACCGCGCGACGATCCAACGGCAAGGGCTCGACGTCTTCGCCCGTCACGCACTGTTGCAGGATTTCGTCAATCTCGCCGAGCATCGCGACGGTCGGCGGGTCTGGCTGCTCACCCACGGTCAGCCGTTTTTCGGCGCGGATGGCGAACTGCTGGGCTATCGCGGCACCAGTCAGGACATCACCGCGCGGCAAGAGACGCTCGCCCGGCTCGCCGCCAGCGAGCAGCGTCTGCGCACCGTCTTCGACCATGCTCCGATGGGGATCGCCATCCCGGATCGGGAGCGCCGCTTCGTCTATGTCAATCACGCTTATGCCCGTCTGCTGGGCCGCGCGCGCATCGAACTGATCGGTCAGCCGATCGACCCCATGATTTATGAGGACGATCGGGCCGAGACCGATCGGCTGTTTGCCGAACTCCTATCGGGCCAGCGCGACAGCTATCGTATGAATCGGCGTTATGTCCGTCCCAATGGCGAGATCGTCTGGGGCGATCTGCGGGTTACGCTGATGCCGGGGGAAGCGGGCGAATCGCCGCTGCCGGTCGGCATCGTCGAGGATATTACCGAAAAACTGGTGGCCCAGGCGGACAACAAGCGGCTTCAGCACGAACTGGAGAGCGCCCGCGAGCGCGAGACCATCGGTCATCTCGCCAGCGGAATCGCACATGATTTCAATAACTTGCTCGGGGTCGTCGACGCCAATCTCTATTATCTGAGCGATTCGCTGAGCGGGGAGGGCGCCGACCCGGAGATCGCCGAGATCTTGGGCGAGACCCGGAGCGCGCTCGGTCATGCCAAGATCATCACGGCGGGCATGCTCTCCTTGAGCCGGGCCGGCGGGATTCCCCGCGAACGGGTGGCGCTGAGTCAGGTCTTCGAGGAACTGACCGCGATCCTGAGGCAGTTGTTGCCGAGTGTCCTCGATGTACGGATCTGGACCGAAGCTGGTTTGTTCGCGTCCAGCAATGGCGCCTTCCTCCAGGCGACCCTGCTCAATTTGGTGCTCAATGCCCGCGACGCCATGCCCGATGGCGGCCAATTGTCGCTGGAAGCCTGCCTGGTGAGCGCGGCGCCAGTCTTTCCCCCGCGTCTTGGCGAGGCGCCGAGCGGCGCGCACCTCGAAATCCGCGTCAGCGATACCGGCCACGGCATGCGCCCCGAGACCCTGGAACGCATCTTCGAGCCGCTGTTTTCGACCAAGGCCAAGCAGCGCGGTCACGGACTCGGGTTGTTCATGGTGCAGGAATTCGTCACCCGTACCGGCGCCGCGCTCGCGGTCGCTTCGCGCTTGGGCGAGGGGAGCGAATTCCGCCTGTGGTTGCCCATCGACGCCAGCGCGCCCGCCGCGCCTCTGGAGTTAAATCACACGCCTCCCATGACCGGCCTCGGCGCCGTGCCGCGGGTATTGCTGGTCGAGGATGATCCGCGGGTTCGCGAATCGGTCGGTCGCCTGCTGACCGCGAACGGCATCCGTTTTGCCGCCGCCGAACATGGCGCCGCCGGTCTGGAGCGCTTGCGGCAAGAGCCGGACTTCGACCTGGTGCTGTCGGATATCGCCATGCCAGTGCTCGATGGGATCGACCTGTTCCAGACCCTCGCGTGCGAACGCCCGGACTTGCCGGTCATTCTGATGACCGGCCAGGAGCTGCAACCAATCCGTCTTGACGCCGACGAACGATGGCCATCGATTCTGCCAAAGCCACTGGATCCCGACCGGCTCATGCACGCGATTCGCGATGCGTTGTATCGCTCTGATTCCGCGCCCGTGTGGGATGCCTCCTGAGAACCGTTAAACCGATGAAACCTAGAGCGTGCCGCGCGCGGCGAAATAATTCGCCATGCCCAGACGTCACCGAACACAAGCGCGCGCGGAGGAGACGCTCCGCGAAACCAACCGCCAGCTTCAGGATGCCAACGCCCGCGCCAAGGAGACCGACACCGGGGATGCGGTCCTGCTGCGCTTCGAGGTGCGCGACACCGGGATCGGGATTCCGCTCGACAAGCTCGGCCTGCTCTTCAACAAATCCTATGACCTGGTGCTGATGGACGTGCAGATGCCGGTGATGGATGGACTGGAGGCATCGCGCCACATCCGCGATCCAGGCAGTGCCGTCCTCGATCATGCCATTCACATCATCGCTATGACCGCCAATGCCATGCAGGGCGACCGCGAGCAGTGCCTGGCGGCGGGGATAAGCGACTATATCGCCAAGCCGGTGCGCCCCGCGGCTCTGGCCGAGGTCTTGGAAAAATGACTCGGTCCCTGGGAGCCCGGGACGTGAACCACGTCCGGCAAACGCCCCGAGCGTCTCGATCACCGATTCAGTTTGAATTCCCGCTCGCCATGACCTGCTTCGGCCTCACCGGACTGCGGGCGCTTGAGGCGCCAGCGGCCAATCACTTGCTGGCTCAGGTACTCGATACCCTGCTTGGCGTGCTCGACCTGAATGCCCAACTGTACCGGCTCGGCCCGGAGTATTTTGCGATCCTGATGCATCAGAACACACCACGTATTAACGCACTCGATGTGGCACTGCACGCCAATTTGGCACTGGCGCGCGAATCTTTGGGGCCGGCAACGCCGGTGCTCTGCCTGGGCACCGTCATTGCCGGAGGAGGGCGATCATCTGCGCGAGATTCTGCGGCACATGGACGCGATGGCGCTGGCGTCGGAGTCCGCGCCCTAGCAAAAACGCTCGGGTGCCGGCGGCGCTCCGGGAAGCTGCATGCTGATGCAGTGCAGACTGCCGCCCTGGCGGATCAGCGGGCGGCAGTCGAGCGTCAGGATGTCGCGGTCGGGGAACAAACCGCTCAGGATTGACCGGGCCTCGGCATCCGCCGGATCGCCATAGATCGGAAGCAGCACTGCGTCATTGACGATCAGGAAGTTGGCGTAACCCGCCGGGAGTCGCGCGCCGTCCGCGTCGAGAATCGGCGTGGGGCAGGGGAGGGGAATCAACCGATAGGGATGGCCATGGGGATCGCGCAGCGCCTTCAATTCCGCTTCCATCGCGGCGAGTTCGGCAAAATCCGCATCATCCGGTGCGGTGCAGCGGGCGTAACAGATGGTCCGAGGATCGCAGAAGCGGGCGAGTGTGTCGATGTGTCCGTCGGTATCGTCGCCGCTGATGGCGCCATGTTCCAGCCAGAGAAAATGACGGATGCCGAGTCGGGCGGTGAGTTCGCGTTCGATGTCCGCGCGTGAACGGCCGGAATTGCGCCGTGGATCGACCAGGGTGCGGGTGACCGCGAGCAGGGTGCCCCGGCCGTCGGTCTCGATGGCGCCGCCTTCGAGCACCAACTCGCTGGTTTCCAGGAGTGCATCGCCGAAGGCGCCGGACGCGGCCAGACGTCCGGTGATCCGGTCATCCAGGTCGGCGCTGAACTTGCCGCCCCAGCCGTTGAAGCGAAAATCCAGCAGCAGGGTCCGCGTCTGATCGGTCAGGAGACTGATGGGGCCATGGTCGCGCGCCCAGGTATCGTTGCTCGGGGCAATGCCGAGATCCAGCCGCGCGGGATCCGCGCCTGCCCGGGTTGCCAGACCCCTCACGCGTTCGGCATGATCGCGATCCCGGCAGACGATCAGAGCCCTTTCGTAACGGCTGATGGTGGCGGCAAGATTGGCATAGAGCGTCTCCACGTCATCCAGGTGGTCCGCCCAGTCGGTGTCGGCATGTGGCCAGGTCAGCATGACCCCGTGTTGGGGCTCCCATTCGGCGGGCAGTCGGCGCATTTAGCGGGTCTCGGTTGTTTGGGTTGTTTGAGGAGTTACACCGCGTCCGGCGCGGGAGTTGGCATTATGATTCGTCGGCCAGATGAGCGCCGCTCTGTTGCGCTGGGGCCGACGCAGTTTCGCGACCGATTCTAACTGTCCAAGGGCGATGCCGGCGAGAACGCTGGCGCTGATCGAGGGTCGGACGAACGTCCATCGGTACGATTTCGGTGCTCGGATAAACACCTGGGGAAGCGGGCACGCACCACGCATCCACGTCAATCACGATCCTGGAGGATTCATCCTATCAAACGCCCTGCTGAGTCAAGTCACCTCGAATCCTCCGAATACACGGCGATCTGCCAGGCCGTCGTGCGCGCCGGAACGCTGATGGCGGCGGCAGGCACCGGCGCCTATCGCGTCAAGGAAGAGATGAACCGGGTCGGCACTGCGCTGGGTCTGGACGCCGTCCATGCCGAGGTGACGCTCAACACGGTGATCGCAACCTGCCTGCGTCAGGGCCAGAGTCATACGCTGGTCGGGACCATTCCCGCCGTGAGCGTCAATGCCGGGCGGATCGTCGAGATGGAGGCGCTGGCGCTGAACACGCCACCGGACACGAGCGTCGAGGACTTTAATCGACGGCTCGACGCCATCGCTCGCCAGCCCGCCCGCTACGGACCTTTCACGACCGCGCTGGCGGCGCTGGTCGCCTGCGCGGCCTTCTGCTTTCTCAATCACGGGGGCTGGGTCGAGTGTCTGGGGGTGGCCGTCGGGGCGGGCGCGGGACAATTCCTGCGCGCGACCCTGGCCCGCTATCGGCTCAATCAGCTCGGCGTCACCCTCATGGCGGGGGCGACGGCCTGTCTGCTCTATCTGGGGGGCACGGGACTCCTGATGAGTCTCGGGGTGCCTAGCGCGCGGCATGCCGCCGGCTATACCTCGGCGGTGCTCTTCCTCATCCCCGGCTTTCCGCTCATTACCGCCGCGCTGGATTTGGCGCGTCTGGATTTTACCGCGGGGATTTCGCGCCTGACCTATGCGATCCTGGTGATCACGGTGGCGGCGATCAGTGCCTGGCTGGTTGCCGAATTGGTCCATCTGATTCCGCTGCGGGCGCCCGAACTGAATCTGCCGCGGTCGACACTCCTGCTGTTGCAGTTGCTCGCCAGCTTCTGCGGCGTCTTCGGTTTCGCCATTATGTTCAACACACCGCTGCGCATGGCGCTGGCGGCGGCGTTCATCGGCATGCTGGCCAATACGCTGCGTCTCTATCTGGTGGATATGCAGTGGCCGTTGCAGGTGGCCGCGCCGATCGCGACCCTGCTGGTCGGCCTGCTGGCGGCCGGGGTGTCGCGCTGGATGCGCTGTCCGCGCATCGTGCTATCCGTGCCCCCCGTCCTTATCATGATTCCAGGGACGACGGCCTATCAGGCGCTGGTTTACGCCAATCAGGACATGCCCATGGAGGCGATCACCAATGCCTACGAGGCCATGTTCATCGTCGCCGGCATTGCCATCGGGCTGTCGATCGCGCGGATGCTGACTGATCGTGCCTGGGTGTTCGAGGGCCGACTACCCGGCGCGGCTTCCAGGTAAAACCGGTCGTCCCGAGCCGGCGCTGGTCGATGCAACATTCCGCGGCCCACTCCAGCCGTCAACGAACCGCCATAATCAACAGGATGACGAATAGGACGACGGCGCCGAGCGGCAGGATGGCCGCCTGCCAATCGCCTTTCTGGGCCTTGGGACCATTTTCCTGCCACTGTTTGTAGACGGGCCAGAGATAGAAGAGCATCAGAACCAGCAGCGCGGCGGCGGCGATCTTCAGGAACAATTCCATGCTGTCCTCCAGTGCGAAACAAAAACCCCGGCGCGCGGGCCGGGGCTTGGGGTCATGCGTCAGCGGTCGTTCAATCGTCGCCGCCCATGATTCCGAGAATCTGCAACAGGCTGATAAAGATGTTGAAGATGCTCAGGTAAATGCCATAGGTCGCCATGATGTAGTTGGTTTCCTCGCCCCGCGCGATCCGGCCCGTGTCGAACAGGATGAAACCGCTCATCAGCAGAATGATGGCGGAGGAGATGGCCAGCGACAGCGCGGGCATCTGCAGGAAGAGGTTGGCGATGATCGCGATCATCACCACCATCATTCCGGCGAAGATGAAGCCGCCCATGAAGCTGAAATCGCGCTTGCTGGTCAGGGCATAACCAGACAGACCCAGGAAGATGGTAGCGGTTCCGCCGAAGGCGAGACCGACGGTTTGCGGTCCGTTCGGCAGGGCCAGATATTGGGTCAGGATGGCGCCGAGCCCAAAGCCGAGCAGACCGGTGACCAGAAAAATCACCCCGATGCCCGACGCGGAATTCGCGGTTCTGGGCAGAACGAAAATTCCGAGCACCATCGCGACGATCACGGACGCCAGATAGGTCCAGGCCGGCATCGCCAGCGCGATGGACAGCATAGCGGTCAGCGCGCTGAATCCCAGCGTCGCGGACAGCAGTAGATAGGTGTTTTTGAGGACTTTATTGGCCGAGATCGCACCTTGGGCGTCACGGACGACTGAAATACCTGGATTAGCCATGTGGTTCATTCCTCAGTTTGAGCGGATAACGATTGGGTGGTGACCGAGTATGAGACCCGGCGATACGGATACGGTTCCGAAAGCATACCTGACGATTCAGCCGGCGCAAGACATCATCGATGTTGGGCAAAGGCTCGGCGTGCGGTATGATGCCGCGCTTGAGGATATGGGCAATTTAGATGGAGCCAAGGGTTTCCCTTGAGTTTTTGCAATGCCCGGAGAGGTGGCTGAGCGGTCGAAAGCGGCGGTCTTGAAAACCGTTGACTCGCAAGGGTCCGGGGGTTCGAATCCCTCTCTCTCCGCCAAATATGCGACATAAGCCCATAATTTTATGGGCTTTTTTGTTTTCTAGCTTTGATCAGCCCGCCACTCAGCCCACCACATCAAATCCACTGTTAGGTGCGGCATGCCCGCAATCAGCCGATTCGCTGCGCCGAACCATATTCGGGTCAGTTCGAGTCGCTACAGCATTCCAGTGCTACTGGTCGTCATCAATGACAGACCATCCCCACGGTTAAGTTGGATCTGAATAAAATTGGGTCACATATACCAAATGTGAGGAGCGTCCTTGCTCCTTCATCCCTGAGCCTCACCACTCCATTGTCTCCGCCCTCCGGTCCTTGACCGCGAGTGATTTCCTTCGCCTTCGCCATCCCGCGCGCCATTCGGCCTGGACCTTTGCGGTCCAGGCCGGACAGGCGCGGTTTGGCGATCAGTCGATGCGGCTCGGGTGTTTTCTGCGATCTCAACGGAGTTTTCCCATGTTGATTCAATGTCCGTCTTGCCAGTCTCACCGGGTTGTCACCCGCAATGTGGCGAAAAAAACGGGCGCGGTGATCGGTGCCGTAAGCGGTGCCGCATCGGGAGCCGCGCGCGCGCTCGCTGGCGCCAAACTCGGTGGCACGCTCGGTATGGATGTCGCGGGACCGATGGGTGCGACCGTCGGTAGTTTGGCCGGCGCACTCGTCGGGGGTTTGCTGGGTGGAACGGCAGGCTGCCTGGCCGGGGCACACCTGGGAGAAGCGATCGACGAACAGATCATGGACAACTACCAGTGTCTCGCCTGCGATTACCTCTTCAGCCATGCCCACGTCACCACCGACCAGGACCGACCAGGACCGAGTCTCTGGTCTGACTAATCTTTTTGCTCCACGTCGGCGCATCGAGCGTCTGCTGCGCGGCCTTGCCGCGTGGCTTTTTAGGAGGATTCCATGTTCCCTCTCGTTGAAACCATGGCCGATACCGGCCAAGCCCCCTGGCATCGCCTTGGACAGGCATTGCCTCCGAAACAACCGATTGAAATCTGGGCACGTCAGGCCGGCATGGATTGGAGCATCCGTGAAGCGCCGGTGTGCTTTATGACCGAACGCGCGGGTGCGCTAGTAGCGATCACCACCGTCAGCGATCAGAAAGTACTCTATCGCAGCGACACCCACGCGCCCTTGTCGGTGGTGAGCGAGCGTTACCAAGTGGTGCAACCGCAGGAGGTGTTGGCGTTTTACCGCGATCTCGCCGAACAGTCGGGCTATGAACTGGAAACGGCAGGGGTACTCAAGGAAGGCAAGAAGTTCTGGGCACTGGCGCGAACTGGCCAGGAAACGACGCTGAAGGGAACGGATCGGGTGAAGGGCTATTTGCTGTTGGCCACGTCTTGCGATGGCACACTGGCCACCACCGCCACGCCAACGACAATCCGGACGGTCTGTAACAACACCCTCGCGGTCGCCTTCAACGGCAGCCGCAGCGCCATCAAGGTACCGCACCGAACACGCTTCGATGCGGTGGCGGTCAAACAACCACTGAAGGTCGCGGTCTCGCACTGGGATAGCTTTCTGTATCGCATCAAGATGCTGTCGGAACGCAAGGTGAAGAATCATGAAGCCCTGCACTACTTCCTCCAGGTGCTGTGCCAATCCGACCAACCCGACCGCACGGTCAACCCAGGCTTGAGCAACGAGCGGGCACTGAAGACGGTGCAGCGCCTGTACGAAGGACAGGGGCGAGGCGCGGATCTCGCGGCAGCGAATGGGACGGCCTGGGGTCTGCTGTGCGCCGTGACCGAGTATGTCGATCACGAAAAACGAGCGCGCAATCATGGCTATCGTCTCGATAGCGCCTGGTTCGGTCAGGGTGCCCTGCTGAAACAACGCGCCTTGGACAAGGCATGGCAACTGGCGGCTTAACGTCAAGTTTTTCCGTCCTCCCGCTGTTTTCGCCATCACCCTGCTCGGTGTCGCACCGAGCGGGGTTTTTTCTGTCCTTAACACGCAACGTTATAAAGCGCACTGTCGTGTGCGGGGTTCGATCTTCCGGCACGCATTCAACCCAGGAGGTTGTGATGTCTTTGTCTCCCTTGTTCAACCGCATGGATCCGATCCATGTCTATTCCCGTGCCCAGGCGATTGCCGACGGGGTGCTGATGGATGTCTCGGTCATGGCCCAGGAAGCGGGCTTTCAGGTGCCGGTCGCAGTGACAGCGGCGGTGTGGGCCGATTGCGTGGCCTGGCCGTTTCAGGATGGTTTGCAGGACGAACCCGGTCGGCTCTGGGATGTGCTGACGATGGCGCGGATCGAGGCCCGTCGGCACGGCAACTTGCAAGTGGTGCCGTTTCGGGTGCTGCGCGTCCCTCGGGGCGGTGCCAAGCCGGCGTTGACGCAACTGACGCTGCATATCGGCCCCGGCGATCAGGCGGAGCCGGTGATCACCATTCTGCAACCCGGAGAGGATTGAGCCATGAGCATGCAAGTGAGCTGGTATCGGGTCGAACGCATTCAGGTGTCGGCCAATGGGGCACTGTTGAGCGATGGCAGCCAGACGATGTGCTGGTGGCAGGAGTTGGAACTCTTCGATCCGCAAGACGCCTTGATCGGACGGATCGTGCTGCACTTGACCAGCCCGAAAGTCGCGTTACCGGTCGGCGAGCAACCGCCGTATTGGGGAATCGATCCCCGGCAAACAGGGGCGCTGGCGCTGCTGGACGGGGAAGCGCCGTTCTAATGGTGGACGCTTGGGAGGTTGGCCCCTCGCAAGCGTCCGGTTACTCACTCCGAAGGCACATTCACAAGTAAGGAGTCTCAAGCATGTTCCACCAAGCCGAACGACGCCAAGCCAAATTGCGCTTGGCGCTCTGCGGTCCCTCGGGATCGGGCAAGACCTACAGCGCGTTACTGATTGCGCGGGGCTTGGCGCCCGACGGTCAGATCGCCCTGATCGATAGCGAACGGGGCAGCGGGGAGTTGTATGCCGATCTGACGCCCTATGATGCCACCTTGATCGAGCCGCCATTTAGCCCGGCGCGCTATATCGAACGGATTTGCCGGGCGGAACAGGACGGCTATGACGTGTTGATCGTCGATAGCCTGAGTCATGCCTGGACCGGGGAAGGCGGGGTGTTGGATCTCCACGACAAAGCGACCGCCGCCAGTCGCTCGGGCAATTCCTTCATGGCGTGGCGCGAGGTCACGCCGCAACAGACGGCCCTGGTGGATGCCATCCTGGGGGTCAACCTGCATGTGATCGTGACGATCCGCACCAAGACCGCTTACGACGTGGTGGACGACCACAAAGGCGGCAAAAAGCCGATCAAGATTGGACTGGCCCCGGTCCAACGCGACGGACTGGAGTACGAGTTGACGACCGTGCTGGATCTGGCGGTGGACAGCCATGTCGCCACGGCCACCAAGGACCGGACGAGTTGCTTCGACGGGCAACATTTCGTTCCCACGGTCGGCACCGGCGAGGTCTTTCGCCGGTGGCTGGACGGCGGCAGCGATCCGCTCGCCGACAGTCGGCAGCGGTTGCAGGCGCTGCTGGCGGCGGTCGCTCCGATTGACGCGCTTCCGCATCTCACGAACTGGTGGCGCCAACACCGCTCCGACATCGCGTTGCTGACCCCAGCGGATCGGGAAGCCCTGACCGCGTGTTGCAGCGACCGCAAGCTCGCCATCCTAGAGGCCGCTCACGCGAATCCCCCGCCCGCCGGCAACGGTCAGGACACCGACCGCGAAACCCGTGGCCGCTCGGCCATGAATTAACCCACGTCACCCATCCACGCGATCCTCCCTGGGAGCGCGCTTCTGGAGCATTGCCCATGACTGCGACGCTGAAACTCTACGAACTCTCGACCGACTATTTACGCGCCCTGGATGCCTTGACCGCACAAGAGGATCTGCCCCCGGACGCCATTGCCGACACCCTGGACGGACTGGCCGGGGCGTGGGAAGACAAGGCGCTCAATGTCGCCCGCTATGTGCGCAACTTGGAAGCGGAAGCCGACGCCATCGCGGACGCGAAGCAGCGCATGGAGGCGCGCGCCAAGGCCACGACCCATCAGGCCGCCCGGCTCAAAGCCTATCTGAAGCTGGAACTGGAACGGACGGGATTGACCCCGAAAGCGCCGGATCTGGCGGTGCGCCTGCAAAAAAATCCGCCCTCGGTGCTGGTGGAGGATGCCACGCGCTTGCCCGATGCCTACCGGCGCACCGAGACGGTGACGACCATTCTGAAGACCGAGATTCGCGCGGCACTCAAGGCCGGTCACAGCGTGGCCGGTGCCCGTCTGGCGTCATCGACGCGGTTAGTGATCGCGTAACCCGCGCTCGCTTGTCATTTCACCCCCTGGGGAGCGCCCGCCCCCACGGGGGCGGTGCGTCTCCCGCGCTTGCTTTGAGGAGACCCGCATGACCACGATCCCCACAGGACAAACGTTTAACGTCGCCGCCACCTTCGGCGTCAACGCCAAACCGGGCTTGGAAGTCCACGGCTTTGCCGACGACGCCCATCCGCAGATTCCGGTCAGGCAGCCCTATGTCTTTCGTCCCGAATTGCTCCGGGATGTGCTGGCCTATCTGCACGCTGCCAATGGTGACGGCTTGTTCCTGACTGGACCCACGGGCAGCGGCAAGACCTCGCTGATCTGCCAGATTGCGGCCCGGTTGAACTACCCGGTCCAAACCGTGACCTGTCACGGTCGCTTGGAACTGAACGCTTTAATCGGTCAGTTCGTGCTGATCAATGGCTCCACGCGCTTCGTGCATGGGCCGTTATCGGTCGCGGCCAGGGATGGGCACCTGCTCATCCTGAATGAATCCGATCTGATGGACCCGTCCGAACTGGCCGGTCTGAACGACATTCTGGAAGGCCAGCCGCTGGTGATCGCGGAAAACGGGGGCGAGGTCATTCAACCGCATCCCCAATTCCGCGTCTTCGCCACGGGGAATACCGCAGGTTCAGGAGATCGGTCAGGGCTGTACCAGGGCACCTTGCGCCAAAACCTCGCCTTTATGGACCGGTTTCGTGTCATCAGCGTTGGGTATCCAGACGCAGACACCGAGAAGCAGGTTGTTCTCGCGGCGGCTCCCAAGCTGCCACTCGACATCATCGACAAGATGCTGCGCGTGGCGGAGGACATCCGGCGCTTGTTCTTGGGGTCCAGCGAAGGCGAGCCGGAGCTAACCCTGACGATGAGCACGCGGACCTTGGTGCGTTGGGCCACCCTGAGCTTGACGTTCAAGGGCGCTCCGAATGTCTTCGAGTACGCCTTGACCCAGGCACTCACGGCGAGAGCCGAACCGGAACAGCAGGAAGCCATTCATCGGATTGCCGCCGACATCTTCGGCGACTACTGGCAGGCGACGCCATGAAGTCCTTCGCGTTGTACCGCTACACCCATCCCGACGGCACCGCCAAGGAGTGGGCCTACAGCCATCTGGGCAATGGGACTGCCGAGATCCGCTGGGGACCGAGCAATCAACTTCGTCAGTGTCAGATCAAGCCGCTGCGGGAGGCGCAGGAACGCGCGCAACAGAAGCTCGGGAAGGGCTATCGACCGATTGGGACGATTTGGCTCGATGACGCGGGCCGACCTGTCAACACCCACGCGGTACGACCCCTCCGCAAGAACACTGTCGATCTCACCACCCTGCTGGGTCCAGGCGACAGCTTCTACTTCTAACTTCAACCCATCCATCGCCAACAGCGGCGCATTCGTTTGCCGTGGTGAGGCGGGCGTGTGCGCCGTGCTTTGGCAGGAGATCAACATGCAAGCCATCACCACCATCACCGATCAAGTCACCTTGGTCATCTTGTCCATCGCGATTTGGTCCGGACGCAAGAAGCTCCGCGCCGAAGACCTGAAACTCGGGGCCGAGATGCCACCGGAGGATCTGGTGTCGCTAGGAAGCAAGCGCGTTTGCGATCCGGACGCCTTAAAGGGCTTTCATCGCATCAAACAGCGTGCGGATCGCGCTTGTTTGCGTGTCGGCACTCGTTTTCTGGGCGGCTATGCCGTCCCGCATGCCCACGCCGAAGCCTTGGCCGAACAGTTGGACATGATCAAGACAGAGTTCGACCGGGAAACCCGGACCTTTCTGTGTGGTTACGACCAAGCACTTGAGCAGTGGATCAATCGTCTGCCCGAGTTCGAGGAACCGATTCGCAGAGCGATCGAGCCTGCTGCTGTTGTTGGCGCACGGCTGCGCTTCGGCTACCAACTGGTGCAAATCGCACCGGCGGACCATCCCGGCACCTTGGCCGAGGAGGTGGCGGGGCTCGGCGACGGGATTTTTGCGGAAGTCAGCCAACTGGCGCGCGACCTGGACGGCAGTTTCGAGGGCAAGGACAAACTGCACCGCCGCGCGCTGGGCACCTTCGGACGCATTCGCGAGAAGCTCGCCTGTCTATCGTTTCTCGACGAACGCATTCAACCGGTCGTTGATGCGATCGACGATTGGGTCGGGCGTCTACCCATGGCCGCACCGATCACGGGTGGCCTCTTCAACGAAGGAATGGGGCTGGCGCTCTTGCTGTCCGATCCGCACCGCTTGGCGCGGCACGGTGCCGGTCAATGGTCGCTGCAACACGACACTGAAGGTTGGGAACCGGACGCCGAGCAACCGTCGTTCGCGGCTGTGGACGGCGAACAGGCGGCGGTCAATCCAGGGTCCAGGCGTGCGAGCCGCGAGATCGAGAGTTTCTTCTTTTAACCGACACCTCAAAAAACCCTCGTCTTCATCCCCCAGGCGCTTCACCCAACCGGTGAGGCGCCTTTTTTTTATTGGAGTGCACCATGCAACGACACACCATCACCAACGCCCTACCGATTGTCGCCGCCGCCTATGGGCGCAAATTCGGGATTCCGGTTCAGGTGAGCGGCTCGCACGCCTGGACCGATGGCACCATGATCCAGATCCCAGAGATCCGCGATGACGCCACCAGCAAGACCCTGGCCTTTGGCTATCTGGCGCACGAAGCCGGGCATGTCCGCTACACCGACTTCGGCCTACCACGGCATCTCACCCCGTTGGGTCGCCATCTCGAAAATATCATCGAGGACATTCGCATCGAAGCCGAGATGATCCAGGCTTATCCAGGGACACGCACGACCTTGGACAGTGTGATCGAGACGTTGATGGCTGACGGCAGGATGTCTGAAGTGAACGCGACGGACAAGCCGGTCGAGATCCTAAGCAACGGCATCCTTGCGCTGGCACGGCACCGTTACCGTCAACAACCAGCACTGGCAACCCAAGCGAAGCAAGCGGATCGCGTGATGCGCAAGGTACTGGGTTCAAGGTTCGTCCACCGACTGCAAGGTCTCATGTCCGAGATTCCAAGACTGACCAGTACCGCCGATTCAATCGCACTGGCTGCCAAGATTGTCGCCTTGGTCGAAGAGGAAGCCAGCCCGGAAGCTGAACCAGACGAGGAGGAGGAAGGAACCCGCCAGAACCAAGAACAAGGCGCTAATCGCCAGGATCAAAGCGGTAATAACCCAGATCAAAGCACTCAACCCAAGCAGGTTGACGTGAAACCAGCACTCCAAGCCGCCTTGGATGCGACAGACGCCGAGCTTCCCGCCGACCTCTTCGAGTCGGTTGCCGAAACACTGGGCAAGCATTCGGGTGATTCACCAACCCTGCTGCCTGCATTGGAGCAATACGCCGGAGATCGCCAGCAAGGACAGCTCGCGTTGAACCGGGTCAAGGTGCATTCCGCCAAACTGACGGCTCGACTGCAAGGACTCATTGAAGCTCATACCTTGGAGACACGGCGCTCCGCGCGAAGAGGCAGGATGTTATCCACGCATCACCTGCATCGCGCTGCTGTCGGAGATTCCAGGATCTTCCGTCTCAAGGAGCGCAAGGTGGCACCGAATACCGCGCTGCACCTGCTGGTCGACCTCTCAGGCTCGATGGCTGGAGGTCAAGACGTGATCGCGCTGGATGCGGCGATGGCCTTGGCGCTCGCGCTGGAAACGACCAATGGCGTGTCACGCGCGGTCTCCGCCTTTCCAGGAATCGACGGCGAAGATGAGAAGATCACGCGCCTTCTGTCGCATGACGACCGGGTGTCTGCAAGAGCGGGCGCGTTCGTGCAACGTGGTCGGGGCGGAACGCCCATGACTGGGGCGCTCTGGTTCGCGGTCGCAGATCTGCTGGCACGCCGCGAGACGCGCAAGGTTGTCGTCACCTTGACCGATGGCGGACCCGATGACTTCACGAGTGCTGCGAAGCTGGTTCGTCAAGCGACAGTGGCGGGGATTCAGATGATCGGCGTGGGGATTGGCTTAGATGTGTCGCGGCTATTTCCCGTGGCCATCCGCATTCACGACATTGCCGACTTGAAACGCGAACTCTTCCAGAAAGCGGAGCAGTTGCTCATTGTCGGCGGCTAGTATTCGCCGAATCGTGTTTCAGAAAATGCGGGGCTGTCAGCCCCGCAGAACGATGCTTGGCGATATTTTAGGGTTGAAGCGGGCCTATCTCGGGGACTTTTGGTATGGCGAAACGCGAAGTGCATCACAGTCGATGGTCACGAAGAGTTGTATTTTCACTTCCGAAAGAGGGGCTTTTATCCGATGCTTGTCAGCCATGACGGGTTGGATCAGTCCTGATGGATGGGCATCGATTTTTTTTGCCTTGCGATCACCGATTCGGACGCTGGCGATTGCTTGCATCGCCTTTTGCTGACTCGCACGAGGGGATTGCTGGTTCGTTGTCTGTCGCGGAAACCTCAACGCGAACGACACAGGTTGTCGCATGTGTCTTTTACACTGATTCCCAGTCATACAGCCGCACGCTGATAACTGTGGTATTCGCTTTCAGAAGCCACTTACACTGATAGACAACAATAGTTTCAAGGTCTCGCAATCCGGCGCCATCGATCTTCAACTTTGGAAGAAGTACACACACGATGAATCAGTCACGATCCATATCCTCGTCCGAATCCATTGATGTCGATCACATCACCCAAGAGGAATGCCAGAACCAACAGGCGGAGCAGATCGCTCAAGAAGTCTTTGATGGGGAAGCGAACGCAACACAAACCGGGCACTTGATCACGCGCTTTGTGGCCTCCTACGAACGACATAAAACGGAACAACCGCTCGATGAATGGCTAACCGCCGAACTCCGCCAGTTTCCGACGCTCTGGCGGGACGAAGCCGAGATCGAGTCCACCGCCCGCGACATCATCGTCAGCGTCGAGCAGGCCAACGCCGCCAAGGCGTCGCTCTACGCCCATCTCGACAAGGGCAAGAGCCGGGAAAGCTGGCTGGCGAAACGGATCGAGGACGGCGCGGGCATCGCGGGCGTGGCTCAGGTCGGCCACTATGCCAGCCAGATTGATCGGGCGCTTGGCGAAGCTAATCGGCAATTCGAGAAGACGGTGTTGACGCGGAACGGGACTGGACCCATCAACCAGGCCGGAACGCTCCACGGGAATATCGCCGAGACCGAGGTTGCCAACCAGTTCAATCTCAACGCCCAGGCCAGCCATTCCGGTGTTCGCGCCGAAGTGCTCCGCAGCCAATCGCTCGACTCGCACGATCTGGTACTGCGTGATGCCTCCAATCATCTGGTGCAAAACGTCCAGGTCAAGACCTACGCCAACACCGACAATCTCATCCAGAACGTTCGCGCACACGATTACCCAAAGGGCACGACCCTGCTGGTGCACGAGGATCAGGTCGAGCGCGTGCAACGCGAATTTCCGGATCTGAAAGTCACCAGCACGCTCGAAACCGATGGCGTCAAGGTGGAGATGCCAAGTCGCGAGGAACTCGCCGTCATGCGCAAGAAGGCGCAGCACGAGCAGGAACTGCGCCAATACGAATGGAACGATGTCAACCGCATCAACATCGTCAAGGGCATCGGCAAGCAGGCGCTGATTGGCGCCACCATCGCCGCTGGTATGCAGGGCGGGCGGATTCTTGGTCGACGTGTCTGGAATCGGCTCACCGGCAAGGAAAACCCACCGGCCAGCGAGGATCTCCGGGAGTTTTTCGACAGTTCCATCAAGAGCGGCAAGCATGTCGGCGTCCAGGTCGCCGTCTCTGGCGCGGTGGTGGTCGCCGTCAAGAATGGCTGGCTGGGGACGCTGCTCAAGAATACCCCCGCCGGTCGCATCGCCAATATCGTGTATATCGGCCTCGAAAACGCCAAGATTCTATTCAAGCTCACCCAGGGCGAACTCACCGGTTCGGAGGCGCTCGACGCCATGGGCACGGTTAGTTGCAGTGCCCTGGGCGGACTCATGGCAGCCAGCTACGGCGTGACCCAGGGCGCGGCCCTTGGCGCTATTTTGGGACCAGTGGGCGTAGTGGTCGGTGGCTTTGTCGGCGGCGTCGCAGGCGGCATGGCCGGGAGCAAGATCGGCGAGGCCGTCTATGCGGGCGGCAAGGTGCTGGTCAAGACGGCATCGACCATGCTCAAGACCCTGAACGTTGGACTCAAAGAAGCCGGCGCTGCCGTGACTCGCAAATTGAACCCGTTGACTTGGTTCGCAGCTTGAGTGTTTGACGAGATGCGCGGGAGCGATTCCGCGCACGACGGATCAATGGATACTCAAACTGGAGCGAACGCCTATTTCACCGCACACCTCAACCTGACTCTGTCAGATCGCGGCGAATAGGGTAAAGCAGTGGTTTTCAAATTGGAGCAACAACGAGATGAAAACGATTAAATTTGATCTTCCTATTAATTGCATGAACGCCAAAAGTATTGAGGAGCTACGCGACAACTTTACCGTGGAGATCCTTGATCATTATCGGAGCGGGAAACTGTCTAGGTGGATGTCGTCCCGAAAGATGGACGATGAGTTGGCAGCGATCAATTCGTTGGATGAAGCAGATGATTACTCTCTCCTAAAAAGTCTGAGCCAAATTCTGCATGTCGATGTTACTGATGAAGGTTTAGCGTCCATTATTGATGCAAAAAAAAGAAAAAAAGCTGGCGATTATTTTTTAATTGTAAGTGAGACCGAGCCAGAAAAAGAATGCTCAGTGGTAGTCGTCGTCGATGCCCTCACCAGCGCCATCATGAATGTTGACCCAGTGACAGTCGTGTCTACGCAAGAAAACGAATGTGTAAATAAAGTTTCTAAAGACACATCGTTTGAAGAGCCCAAAGACGTATTTGATGTAATTTTCAAAACGTCTCCTAAGAAACCGATTCACACCAACAAAGCTATTGATGAAAAACTCACAGTACGTGAGTATCTGTTCGGAAAGAAAAATCCTAATCCAGGTCCATACATGACGCCTAAGCTTAAAGAGATTGTAAGAGAGCTTAAGGAAATCGAAGACAAAAGCAAGCTATCCAAATTCGATATTCGGTTGCTTGATCAATACGGTGACTACGTTTAAAGTAGTCTAGAGTTTGCTGGTTGGGTGCATGGTGTCCTCCTTTTGACTGCATACTTTTATTCTCTTAATCAATTGTGCGGATTCGTGTGTTTGAAGGCGCTGAGCAGCCATCTAAATTTCATTTCAAGCGGATGTACACAAATGAAAATCATCAAGTTCGATCTGCCTATCGATGGCGTGAAAGTGAAGACCGTGGATGAGTTGCGGGATCATTTCACGCTTGAGATTCTGGCTCATGCCCACAGTGGACTGCTGGCTAAGTGGCTGAGTTCGAGAAAGTTGCAGGATGAACTGGCGGCGGTGAAGACACTCGATGGCGCGGAGGATCATACTTTGCTCAAGGGATTGTGCGAGATTTTTGGTGTCGATATCGACGATGAAATTGCTTCGGCGATGTTAAACAAGGCACCCACGAAAACAGAAATTAGCGTGAATGAACAGGTGAAAATGTATGACGATCTGGCAGAGATCGTTGATTTAGCGATTTATCAAGCGATAAGGCTCAATTGCATTACGGCCAACTGTAATAAAGCAGAGAATACAGAAGTGGAATTATGCTGGGCACCTCAGAAAGAGGTTTATTTTAAAGGAGAATCTGTTTTCGAGAAATATTCGGGGTAGTGCCCTTCTCTATATGATTTCACGAATGAGCTTTAACTGAGAGAGTGCTATTATAATGATGGACAAAATGCCAAATAGCTCCAATATGGTTCTCAAGCTTTTTTGAGAAAGAAAGTGCTTTTCGTACGAGCCTGGAAATACGTTGCCTGAGTGTGCAGTTGTATCGTTCGATATGATTTGTCTTTCCCGATTCCTTACCGACAGCGTAATGACGGAATTCTGGAAAAACGGATTGATAAGCTTCCCAAAAATCGGTGTAGAAATCGGCCAATTCTTGATAATCGCGTGGCAATGAATTCCATAATCCTTGCGCACCCTTAATGCCACGAGATCCGATATAAAGTCCGACAACATATCCAGAGTCACGATCTTTCGCGATCCAAACCCATTGTTTTTCATCTTTTTTCAAAACAAATGACCACAGTTCGTCGCACTCGACAACCAGTCGAAAATCAGACAACTTTGGCACGTTTAATTGGCGCGGAACGCCCTCGTATTTTTGATTGACATAGATTTGCAACCAGGATTCAGAGACATTTGCAACACGCGCGATACCAGCAAGCGCAATCCGTTCAAGAAGCAGTCGATCGATCAGCGATTTGGTCTCTTCAGAAATCGCTGAAACTAAGGGGTCAATCACGAATTGACGGCCACATTCCCGACAAAGATGGTTTTGCTTTCCGGTTGCATTAAATCCATTCTTCACGATCTTGGTGGTGTTGCAAGTTGGGCAGTGATTCATGTTTGAATAAATCCAGTCAGATTTTAGATCCTATAGATTGGGGCACTACCATATTCGGATCTGTTTTTTTCTCCACCTGTCGCTTGCAAAATAGTTGAAAAGATTGCCGATGATCATCAGAAATTAGTGTCAGGAGATCTTATTGGATGGTTTATCCTGCCGGAAAGTGCGGAAGATTATTCTGGTAACTGGCATGTTCTTTTATCCATTTTAAAGCATCGACAAAATATTCTTGATCTTGTGTCAAAACTCATTTTGGAAAAAACGAATATTACATTGTTTAAAAAAGCAATTGATCGCCGCATCTCAGTTATTCAGTCGGTTATTGACATTATTGATAGTTACGAGCTTCCAAAAAGTGGAATGTTATCAATGATTTTTTCGTTATGGAACAATGAGGAAGTAAAACAAGGAATTGAACAAGTTGACGAAGATAGTGATGATTTCGAAATAGCGGGAAAGCTAAAAAAAGCAAGAAATTCGTTACTAGACTCCCTCGCAGGACTCCCTCAAGACCACTGCAAGATAATTTTTTTCAATAAAAATATCGATAAAAAAGATATAATCATGTATGGACTTGAAGATAGCGAAGAAAAAAATATAAAGCTATGTGTCGAAGTCGGCGACAGGATTTACGCAAACGATGTTATTGCGAAGGAAAAGTATTCATATTCAGGAGGTAAATCAATTCGCTCAAACGCGACCGGAATTGTCAGAGAGATCCTTATTGATGAGGAAAGCAAGGTCTCAAACGGTACGATTTTGTTAAGGGTAGAAACTTTTTCAAGTCACTCTACAGCCAGTTTTGTTCAGGAAGAAATCAGCAAGTTCTATCAGAAAATTAAGTCGTTTTTTTGATACGCCTGACGAAGATTTCTGATGAATCGCTGATGTTGAAAGAAAAACGGCTTTGTCTCATTTTTCAGGAATACGACAGCGATTTTCTAAAATCCGTTTTTCGAGACTCTAAATCCATGCCCAAAACACTCCAAGACACCCTCCGCGCCCACATCGAATCCCACTACCCGGTTCTCTATCTCCTCACCTACGAAGAAGCCGAGGCCGACGCGCTGATCGCCGCCCTCGCCGACGACCGCAAGATCCTGGAATGGAACCTGGCGCGGGGCATGGTCGATTTCGTTACCAAGCGTCCGCTGATGGAGTGGTGCGATCTGGCCGCCGCGCTGGAGAACCTGCTTGATCAGGATCTCGACAACCATTTCATCGTGATCCGCGATGCCCATCTGGGGCTGCGCGATCAGCCGCTGGCGGTGGCGCGGCTCAAGGCGCTGGTCAGCCGCATCCTGGCCGATGACGAGGCGGCGGTGACGATCTTTTTGCTCTCGTCTCAATTGTTCGTGCCGCCGGAACTGGAAAAATTCATCACCCTATTCGAGCTGCCGCTGCCGGACGAAACCCTGATCCGGTCGGTCGTCGCGGAGTACGCCGCCGCCTACGATCTGACGCTGGACGCGGACACCCTGGGCAAGATGGCGCTGGCTCTGCAAGGCTTGACCCGCTACGAGATCGGCCAGTTGATCAATCGCGGCTATCAGCGCGACGGCAACATCGGGCTGGAAGACCTGGATCTGGTGCTGACCGAGAAGGCGCAGATCATCAAGAAGAGCGGCATTCTCGAAATGCTGACGGTGCGCGAACGGCTGGAGGACATCGGCGGGCTGGGCAAGCTGAAACCCTGGCTGCATCAAAAGGCGCGGGTGATGGCCGATTGGCCCGCCGCGCGCGCCTTCGGGGTCGAGCCGCCGAAAGGGGTGATGATCGTCGGCATGCCCGGCTGCGGCAAATCGCTGACCGCCAAGGCGACCGCCGCGCTCTTCAATCTGCCGCTGCTCAAGCTCGACATGGGCTCGCTGATGGGCAAGTACGTCGGCGAGAGCGAGGGCAACATGCGCCGGGCGATTCAGGTCGCCGAGGCGGTCAGTCCCTGCGTGCTGTGGGTGGACGAGGTGGAAAAGGCGTTCGTCGGCATGGGCAGCGGCGGCGAGGGTTCGGAAGTGGCGACCCGGCTGTTCGGCTATTTCCTGACCTGGATGCAGGACAAGACCAAACAGGTGTTCGTGATCGCGACCGCCAACGACATCTCGGCGCTGCCGCCGGAACTGCTGCGCAAGGGCCGCTTCGACGAGATTTTCTATGTCGATTTTCCGAGCGAGGCCGAGCGGGTCGAGATTTTTCGGGTGCATCTGCAACGGCGCAAGCAACTGTCGGCACGGATTCAATTGGAACGCTTGGCCAAGGCGACGGCGGGCTATTCAGGCGCGGACATCGAGTCGGTGGTCAAGGAAGGCATCGAACAAGCCTTTGTCGAGGATTGCCCGACGCTGGAGACCGAACGCCTGTTGGGCGTGATCGGTAACACACATCCCTTGCGCGAGGTGATGAAGAAGAAAGTGCAGGAATACGCGGAGCGGTTCGCGGAGATGACGATCAAGCCGGCGTCGTGAACGGGGCAATCGCTCTGTCTTTTAAAAAAGCCAAGTCGCTTCGACGTGGGGTCGAGAATCAGGAAAAATGAGAAAATATCATGTCTATTCGTCCTCCACCAACGACTTACACTTGTCCTGTTTGTCGATGGCGCAAGACGGTGTCCCCGAGAAGCGACGCTTTAGTGCCGGGCGACATTCTTTCTGTCTGCCCTGTTTGCGGTCATACGCCATTTGAAAGCCGTCTAGCGTCGAGATTATCTGTTCGAGAGGCTTTAGGTATCTGGTGCAAATGAACTTCTTCGCGAGTTGTACGACCTGGGCGTAACTCACCTTTCCCTGGCAATCTGACCGTCCGTAATGGGCCGATGCCTTAAACATGCTCTTTACGTTCCTAGCGCCAAGACCTTTGTACGAAGCACGAGGCATTCCAACATCAAATCACCCAAGCTTGAGCCTCTCAGACGCCGCACGACGACAGAATGACGCCCTATCGGTTGATCTTTGACGGCGCATGGCGGAGCATCAGGCATAGGAGCCTCTGCTGTCTTGTCGTCTCGCGCGCAGACACCCTGGCCTGAATGACTCAAGTGCTTTCCTGCACGGGATGTGCTTGAAGACTTGAAACCATCACCAGCAAGAAGACTCATGACGATCAAGGACATCGAATCGCGTTTATGGAGCGCCGCTGACCAGCTCTGGGCCAACACCGGGCTGCGTCCCTCGCAGTTCTCGACGCCCGTTCTGGGCCTCATCTTCCTGCGCCATGCCGAGCAGCGGTTTGTCGATGCACAGGCCGAACTCCAACAGGAGGGCGTGTCGCCCGCAAACGCCGATAAGTACGACTACCAGGAGAAAGGTACCCTCTATCTGCCTGACAAGGCCCGCTTCTCGCATCTACTGGCGCTGCCGGAAGGCGAGAATGTCGGTCGTGCCGTGAACGACGCCATGTCTGCCATCGAAGCCGAGAACGAGGAGCTGCGCGGCGTCCTGCCACGCAACTACACCCTGCTCTCGAACCCCACGCTCATCGAGCTGCTGCGTCTGCTGGCACCGCTGAATCAAGCAGGTGATGCGTTCGGTGTCATCTACGAATACTTCCTGGGTGCCTTCGCGCTGGCGGAAGGGCAGAAAGGCGGTGTGTTCTTTACGCCCAAATCCCTGGTCGAACTCATCGTCGAGATCATCGAGCCCTACCACGGACGCATCTTTGATCCCGCCAGCGGCTCCGCTGGCATGTTTGTGCAGAGTGCCGCCTTCGGCAAACGTCACCAGCGCAACGTGGCGTCCGAGATCAGCGTCTTCGGCACCGAGAAGGACGCCGAAACCGTCAAGCTCGCCAAGATGAACCTCGCGGTGCATGGTCTCTCGGGGGACATTCGCGTGGCGAATACCTACTACGAGAACCCGCACGACGCACTGGGTCGTTTCGACTTCGTGATGGCGAATCCGCCGTTCAACGTCAGTGGAGTGGACAAGGAACGCCTGAAAGGCGACAAACGCTTTCCCTTTGGGATTCCCACCACCGACAACGCCAACTATCTCTGGATTCAGCTCTTCTACAGCGCCCTCAACCCCATCGGACGCGCGGGCTTCGTAATGGCGAACTCCGCCAGCGATGCGCGCGGGGCCGAACAGGAGATTCGTCGCAAGCTCCTGGACGACAAGGCCGTCGATGTGATGGTCGCGGTCGGTTCCAATATGTTCTACACCGTGACCTTGCCCTGTACGCTCTGGTTTCTGGACAAAAAGAAATTCCAGACGGCGCGTGCCAAGCAGGTGCTGTTCATCGATGCTCGCCATCTCTACCGCCAAGTCAATCGGGCATTGCGCAAGTGGAGCCCACGACAGATCGAGTATCTCGCCAACATCGCCCGGCTCTATCGTGGCGAAGCGCCCGAGTTCATGGCCGGACCAGACGAAGATTACCCCGGCACCGATCCCGATCTGCGCGAGACCTTCCCGGAACTGGTCTATCAGGATGTCCCCGGACTCTGCAAAGTCGCCACGCTCGACGAGATTGCCGCGCAGGGCTGGTCGCTCAACCCAGGCCGCTACGTTGGCGTGGTGGCGGGCGAGTCCGTCAGTGACGAGGACTTCAAGGCGCAGTTTGAAGCGTGGAACGAGGAACTGGAGGCGTTGAATGCGCAAGCACTGGAACTGCAAACCCGCATTGCCGAGAATGCGGCCTTCTTACTCGATTGAGCCGAGGCATCCAGGATGAATACCCTGATCGAAACTGCGCTACTCGACAGGCTGCGTACCCTTGATGAAGACCATCAAGCCGAAGTCCTGGACTTCGTGGAGTTCATTGCGACGCGCCAAGCCCATGCACACCGGACGCTGATCGACCCCGCCCGTGACTTTCCACGATTCACGGGTACCGAGCCGATCACCGAGGAGAGCGTCGCCTTTCAGCGGCAGATTCGGGATACGGAATGGCGATGAACTATCTCCTCGATACCAATATCCTGATTGACATTCATGCTGGCAAAACGATGGTTGGGATCGAAGCCGGTTATTACGCTTACTCGGTGATCAGCGAAATCGAACTGCTGTCTTGGTCGAACATCACGCCGACCCAGGAACGAGAGTTACGCTGGCTGTTGAACCAATTTCAGCGCGTGGATCTGAACGCCGCCGTGTGCGAAGCAGCCATCCGCTTGCGTCGAGACTGTCAGTTGAAAGTCCCCGACGCCATCATCGCCGCCAGTGCGGCCACACAGAATGCGGTCTTGCTGACCAACGACCGGCAATTGCTGGGCGTTGCCGGGTTACGCAGTCAGTCGGTGGAAATCCAGCATGGATAAACGAGAGGCTATTGTGTGGGATGTTGTGGAGATTTTGGAGATATGAGTGGCTTAGGGAGAGAGTGGCGTGAGTGTAAGTTAGACGATCTAGGTTCAGTTGGGCGAGGCAAGTCAAGGCACCGCCCACGCAATGACACATCACTTTACGGCGGGAAGTATCCGTTCGTTCAAACAGGTGATGTTAAGGAAGCAGAGTTTCGTCTTACAAAATACTCGCAGACATATAACGAAAAAGGGTTGGCCCAGAGTAAACTTTGGGAACCCGGAACACTGTGTATTACAATCGCTGCAAATATAGCTGACACCGCGATACTTGGAATTCCTGCTTGCTTTCCAGATAGTGTTGTCGGGTTCGTCGCAGATCAGAATAAAGCAGACGTAAGATTTATCAAGTATTCCATTGATACTCTCAAGCTGGAAATGCAAGGAGCCTCGCGTGGCACAACTCAGGATAATTTAAGTGTAGATAAGCTAATCACTTTTAATTTTCGCGTTCCTCCCCTCCCTATCCAACACCGCATCGCTGACATCCTCTCCGCCTACGACGACCTGATCGAGAACAACCAGCGACGCATCCAGATTCTGGAGAACATGGCGCGGTCGCTCTATCGCGAATGGTTCGTCGAGTTTCGATTTCCAGGACATGAGAACGTCAAGTTTGTTGATTCTCCGCTCGGGAAGATTCCAGAAGGGTGGGAGATTGGCCCCATGGAATCTGTTTGTGACCGAATAACTGACGGTGCACATCATAGCCCAAAGACTCAAGAACTAGGTTATCCAATGGCATCAGTAAAAGATATGCACGATTGGGGAATCAACATCGAATCTTGCCGCAAGATCAGCGAGGAGGATTTTAAGGAACTAGAAAGAAATGATTCAACGATGCGAAAAAATGATGTTTTGATAGCAAAAGATGGAAGCTATCTTAAGCATTGCTTTGTTGTCGAGGAAGACATGCAGGTTGCGCTATTATCTTCAATTGCGATATTGCGTCCAAATCACCGATTTAAGCCGCATTTGCTGGCTATTATGCTTAGAGACCCAGATGTTAAGTTGCGCATGAAGGGGTACGTTTCCGGCGCTGCATTGCCCCGAATAATTTTAAAAGAATTTCGGCATTTCAATATATTGATGCCGCCTATAAATTTGCAGGAACATTGGTCAAGACTCTGCGAGCCGATGCTTGAAATGTGTTGGCGTTTGATAGCCAAAAATCAAAACCTCCGCCGCACCCGCGACCTCCTGCTTCCACGCCTACTCTCCGGTCAACTCGATGTCTCGACGCTTCCCGAGGAAACCATCCCATGAGCTTCCGCTCGCCGTCCGGTCATTACTCGGAAGATACGCTCGTTGAACAACCCGCCATCGCCTTGTTCGATGAACTCGGTTGGACCACGGCGAACCTCTACCATGAAACCTTTGGTGTCTCCGGTACGGAAGGACGCGAGTCCGAACATGAAGTCATCCTGCCCCGCAGACTCAAGGCCGCGCTCGAACGGCTGAATCCGGAGCTTCCGCCCGACGCACTCGACGCGGCGATGACCGAGATCACCCGCGACCGCTCCACGCTCAACCCGACCGTTGCTAACCGCGAGTTCTACCGCCTGCTCAAGCACGGCGTACCCGTCACCTACCGCGATGCAGACGGGCAAACCGCGACGGATGACGTGCGGGTCATCGACTGGTCCGATCCCAGTCAGAACGACTTCTTTCTCGCCTCGCAGTTCTGGATCTCCGGCGATCTCTACCGTCGCCGCGCCGACCTGATCGGTTTCGTCAACGGCATCCCGCTCGTCTTCATCGAACTGAAGGCGTCGCACAAACATCTGAAGAACGCCTACAGCGACAATCTGCGCGACTACCGCGACACCATTCCGCAAGTCTTCATCCCCAACGCCTTCATCCTGCTATCGAACGGCAGTCACACGCGCATCGGCAGTCTTAGCGCGGCCTGGGAGCATTGCTTTGAATGGAAGCGTATCAACGATGAAGGCGAGACCGGCCTCGTCTCGCTCGAAACCGCCTTACGCGGTCTGTGCGAGCAGACCCGCTTGCTGGACTACGTGGAAAACTTCACGCTCTTCGAGGAGGTGAGCGGCGGCTTGGTGAAGAAGATCGCCAAGAACCACCAGTTCCTGGGCGTCAACAAGGTCTACGCCAGGATCGTGCTGCTGCGCGACCAGCAGGGACGCCTGGGCGTCTTCTGGCACACCCAAGGCAGCGGCAAGAGTCTGTCCATGGCCTTCCTCACCCAGAAGGTGTTGCGCCGGCTGCTTGGTCAATGGACGTTTGTCGTCGTCACCGACCGGGACGAACTGGACACCCAGCTTTACAAGACCTTCGTTGCCACTGGCGCTTTCACTGGAACCGAGGCGCATGCCCGCAACGGTCAGCATCTCAAGCAACTGTTGACCGAAGATCACCGTTACGTCTTTACCCTGATCCAGAAATTCCACACCAAGCACGGCGAAGCCTATCCATTGCTCTCGGAACGCCACGACATCATCGTCATCACCGACGAAGCGCACCGCAGCCAGTACGACACCTTTGCGCTCAACATGCGCACGGCGCTGCCGAATGCCGCGTTTTTGGGCTTCACCGGCACCCCGCTGATCAGCGGCGAAGAAGAGAAGACCCGTGAGGTCTTCGGCGATTACGTGTCGGTCTATGACTTCCTGCGCTCCATCGCCGATGGCGCCACGGTGCCGCTCTATTACGAGAACCGCATCCCCGAGCTGCAACTGACCAACGACAACCTCAACGAAGACATGGCGGCGCTGCTCGAAGCCGCCGAGCTGGATGAGGAACAGGAGCGACTGCTGGAACGCCAGTTTGCGCGCGAGTATCACCTCATTACCCGTGAGGACCGCCTGGAAGCGATTGCCGAGGATCTGGTGAAGCACTTCACCGGACGTGGCTATCGCGGCAAGGCCATGATGGTCTGCATCGATAAGGCGACGGCGGTGCGGATGTATGACAAGGTACGCGCGCACTGGCAGGCATATCTGGCGACATTGAAGGTGACGCTGGCCAGTCAGACGGCCATCGCGGAGCAGGCCGCCGCCTATACGACCGGCGATCTGGTCGCGCCGGAACGCCTAGCGAACGACGGGTCGGCTGAACAGGCCGCACTCGCCGAGAAGATCGCCTACATGGACTCGACCGACATGGCGGTCATCGTCTCGCAGGCACAGAACGAAGTAGCGGATCTTAAGGCCAAGGGCTTGGACATCGCGCCGCATCGTCAGCGTCTGGTCAACGAGGATCTGGACGCCGCCTTCAAGGACGAGACCAACCCATTGCGACTGGTGTTTGTCTGTGCGATGTGGATCACCGGCTTCGATGTGCCGTCCTGCTCGACGATCTATCTCGACAAGCCGATGAAGAACCACACGCTCATGCAGACCATCGCCCGCGCGAATCGGGTCGCACCGGGCAAAACCGCCGGGCTGATCGTTGATTACGTCGGCATCTTCCGCAGCTTGCAGAAGGCGCTGGCGATTTATGCCCGACAGGGTGGCGGCGGCGGGGAACTGCCGATCAAGAACAAGCAGGCGCTGGTGGACGGCTTAAGCGAAGCACTCATCGAGGCCCGCGCCTTCTGTCAGACCCACGGGATTGATCTCGACGCCATCCGCCAAGCAGAAGGCTTCGCCCGGATTGGCAAGCTCGACGATGCCGTGGAAGCCTTGCTGGTGAGCGATGACGTTCGCAAGCGGTATCTGTCTCTCGCCAGTCGTGCCGCGCGCATCTACAAGGCCATCCTCCCCGACCCCGAGGCAAAGACCTTTGCGCCTGATACGGTGCTCCTCGCGGTGATTGCCAGCAAGATCCGCTCGCTCTCGCCAAAGGCGGACATCAGCGATGTGATGGACGACGTGGAAGCACTGCTCAACGACTCCATCGCCACTGAACCCTATCGGATCGAAGCCCAAGCGACCCCCGCACCACTGATTGATCTGTCGCAGATCGACTTCGAGAAATTGGCGAAGGAGTTTGCAACCCAACGTAAACGCACCGAAGCGCAGAAGCTCCAGGCCATTCTGGCGAAGAAGATTGATCAGATGCTGCGTGAGAACCGCTCCCGTCTCGACTTCCTGGAGAAGTTTCAGCAGATGATCGCGGAGTACAACGCGGGCAGTCAGAACATCGAGGCGTTCTTCGCCAAGCTGGTGACGTTTGCGCAGAGCCTTTCCGAAGAAGATCAACGCGGCATGGCGGAACGCCTGACAGCGGAAGAACTAGCGATCTTCGACATCCTGACCAAACCCGAACCCGAGCTGTCGCCGTCAGAGCGCGAGGCGGTCAAGAAGGTGGCAAGGACACTGTTGGAGACGCTGAAGCGCGAGAAGCTGGTATTAGACTGGCGGGAGAAACAACAGGCGCGAGCGGCAGTGAGGAAGACCATCACCCGCACCTTCTCTCAAACCTTGCCCGAGTCCTACAGCCCGGAGCTACGCGCGGTGAAATCGGATCTGGCCTACTGCCATATCTTCGATAGCTATGTCGATGGCCGTCATAGCATCTATGTTCAGGCGGCTTAGCCGTCAAAGCACGGCGTTTTGATGTCAAATCGTTGTGCGTCAGGGCATTCGTGGCGATGATAACAAGGCGATTTCTAAACAATTCGTGTGAATCGACACGCTGCCCCCTATAACGCTCATCCCGCTTGAGATGCCCGACGCTGGTTACTGACATTGAATCTGATTCGCGCTAAGGCGTGAATCAGTCGACCATGGAACGATCGCAGCCCGGCGCAAAAAAGGCCATACAGGCTTAGCTTTACGCATCTCACAGTTATACGGACTTGGCTTTTACACTTGCGATGAAAGGGCTTACGGAATCGGGGTCACTTCGGCCAAAAGCAAACGACTCACTGAGGATGCAGCTCCAGATGATACGGATTATCACTGTGGATCTCGCGGATGAACATCTGAACCTCGCCAAGTCAAGCACAAGTTGACGCTTCTGTGCCGGTGGAAATTTTCAGCAGGTTCTCAAAATTGACTAGGATCAGAATCTGGGTTGCAGCCATGCGTCAAGGTGCCCGAAGATGCGAAATGAATTACGGACTGTGGATACAAGCTAGGCTTCGCGACAACCAACATCGGCCACAAAGATTTGCTTGCATTCTCTGTGGGGATTTCCGTAGAATCTCTCCCGGACGTGTCGATAGACGACCACGCCAATGAAAGCTTGGGACATACCCTAAGCTACATATGCCGCCGCCTCCGCGTGGCCAAATAGATCAATCCTTAGTTCTAAACTAAGGTGTCAAATTGCCGAAGTAGTTAACTTCGCGCACATCAGTTCAGAGCCCATCGCGCTTCCCGTGATGTGAATTTGCTCTCTCTAGTCCATCCATAAATCTCCTCATTTTCAGATTTTGCGTTCAAACACGCGAAGCGATGTTTCGCGTACACATTAATTTCCGCTGCTGGCCATGAGTCGCCAGTCGCGGTGTACATCAGGAGACCAACGAGGTGAACGAAGACTATTCACTCATGCGACTGCCGACACTTAAATTGTTCACAGGATTGGGACGATCCAGTATCTGGGCACGTCTAAACCCCCAAGCACCACAGTACGATCCGTCGTTTCCGAAACCCATTCGACTGTCGGCCAGTGGCCGAGGAGCTGTCGCATGGATTCGATCAGAAGTGGTGGCATGGGTCAAACACAGAGCTGATCTGAGCCGTGACAACAATTAACAACCGTGGCGATCAAACTTGACTGGCGCTAAGTCAGTACAAGCAGACGCAGGCATTTTTCTCGGTAGGTCTAGCAAATCGACTGCTCATGTCAAAGCAGTCGAGGAGATTTTCATGGCCATTTTATTGGTTTTTATGTGATTTGAATTGATATTAGCACTAGCTTGACATGGCTAGATTTAGTGAAGGCCAATCAGCGATGGTTCCACAAGAACAATCGCTGATGCCTAAAGATTATGGCGTAAAACGCCAATTAATGAAGAGCAAGAGACTTACGCACATGAACAACCGTAAACAAAATCGATCAGGAGTAAACGATGAAAAAATCACTAGCGATGACGGCTGATTGGAACGCGATCCACTCCATTCAAATTGCGTACACTTTTCAGTCCACCGATCAATCTTGGTGTGTCAGCAAAGACATCCAGGGTTTCAGCTCTGTACGTGCAGAATTTGAAGAACGCCTTGTGAGGCACATTGCAAAGTCGAATAAATTGGCTTTCACGATTAATCGAACAGCGACAAGTCTTGATATCAAGACCGAACAACCATTTTCTCAGCTAGTCTACGATTTGTTGCGATTGCCACAAGCACACTATCCTCCGATGATGGAAGTCAGCGAAAGTTCAAAGATTATCGCTCACGTTCTCCGTGCATTAAACTTGAATAACATCAATTTTACTGGAGATCCTGGTACAGTAATTGGTGAGAATGGCTTTCTGGAAGGTGAGTTAATCAACAACATTATCATCCGAATACGCGAAGCGGCGAAAGGAAACGAGTATAAAACCAAGTCTAACGAACGTAGAAAACTGATCAATGAACAGATCCGTATCACAGAACGCAACATTGCAAAGTTTTTTAAAAAAACACCCAGTTTATATGTTGTCAGAAAGACGTTTTGCTATAAACACGATGTAGTGAATAACATCAGTCTACAGGAAACGGATGGCCATCTTCAACGGTTTATCAATGCATTAATCAGCGATCTTCCTGATTGCCATATCTTGGGTTGCTGGTGGAAACGCGAGTACATTACAGAGGCAAGCTATCGCTACTCTGTCGTGATTTTTATCAATTCAAGCAATACGTTATGTGGCGAATCGTTCGTGGAAATCGACAGCCAATGGCAACTAGCGACGGATGGCATAGGTGTCGTGTGCGACTATATTTTATCGCCATATAATGGCATCCTCGGGAATGTAGGATCAATTGGGAAAGAGCATGATTTTTATCATTCAACACTCTTGTCGAATATGAGTGGGATACTAAAGCGTGATCTCTATTTACGGCTAAAACCACATCCAGATTTCAAACATTTCGGGATGGAGATGCTATCCAAATAAGCAACTCATTGTAATCGCTGTGGCTGAACATAATCGGTTTGCATGAACTGAAACAAGCCTGATAGCGATCTCACTTGAGAGAGATTCCTGATGATTTAATTCGTCTGGAATCTCCGTCTCAAAATTCTAATGCTATGGGTTTTAACATGACAGTTTCTCAAGAAAAAATTCACCTTGATAGACATGCGTGCAGAGCTTTTTATTCGATGTTGGCAGACGAAATTTTTGATTCATCTGACCAATTACCTGAGTTCAAGTTGAAACGATATAACAACGCCGCATACTCAAAATACCTTGCGGATTTGGAGTGTTTTGTCGAAGATCTCCTAAACGACGATACTATCCCTTTTGTGCGATCTAATGTCATCGCCAACAGAATTACATATGATTCCACACCACTTGCCAGGCAGTATTTTGCGTTAATTCCACTTTTCATTTCAACCGTCAACTTACTTTCTCCAGACTACGAATACGACGAGTATATTATGCTCTTCATCCATTGTTCTCGCGCAATGAGTTTGAGTGAGGAAGCATGTGACTGGAGCCCGCACTGTAACATGCCATCCGCAAACTATCGGCATCGAAACGGAATGACAGGGGGAGAAATTTTTAACGCTCTCGTTAACAGTATTAGAACAGAAGCGAGGCGATTTAGAATAAAACAGAAAATATATAGACGACGCAAAGAATCCATTGAGAGATTCACGGAGTATTGCGATTATTGCAATAAGTTGTTTGAAAAGTATGGTCGTCTTTCTGTATTGCGTCTTGATTTGTTTTACAAAAAGGAATTCTCCAATTCCGTCAATATCCAGGATGTTGGGAAAGATTTAAATCGCTTATTTAGCAATCGACGGTCCAATAAACTCTTTGCGAACATGTGCGGCTATATCACAAAATTAGAGTATGGCGTCGAGAAGGGGATTCATGTCCATGTAATCTATTTTTTTGATGGATCGAAGCGGAAAAATGAAAGCCATATTTATCATGCGAAACAGATTGGCGAGTATTGGAAAGAAACGATTACCAAAGGTCGAGGCGAATATTGGAACTGCAACAAACAAGCCAGTGAGTTTGAAAAGAATGGGATTCGAGGAATCGGTCCAATTAACCACGATCAAACACTTTTACGCGAAAATCTCTTGAATCGCGTCATCGGTTATTTGACAAAATTAGATCAATTTATCAAGCCGAAATATGGTACTTCGATCCGCCTTTACCGTCGGGGTGCTCACCCTTCGGTACCGAAAATCAAACGTGGAAGACCGCGAAAAACCCATGATCGCGACGTTAATCGCAGCAACTTTCCGAACGAAATCCCAGAAAATGTAGTCAATAAATAGGCCATCTTGTGATAGCCCTCTGATGTGATATTTTCACTGGCCCCTTGATAAAGTCGACTATTTACGGGGGATAACGGAGAGGGTATGTAACAGGGCAATCGCATCAACGCATTAGCGCATACTGTTAGACAATCCGTACTGCGGCCCCAATGATTTGAGTCTTTAGAATCTTGGGGAGATCTCGCCGATGTGCGACTTGAGTGTGGAGCGATCGATTGCGCACCATTTTGCCCCGCTGGACGAGCCGCGCAGCGCGATCCAACGACGGCACCTCTTAAGTGAGATGATCGTGATCACCATCGCGGCGTCCTTCAGTGGCGCCGACGGTTGGGTGGGTGTCGAGACGTTCGGACAGGCCAAGGAGGCGTGGCTGCGCACGTTTCTGAAACTGCCCGCGGGCATTCCGTCGCACGACACCTTCGGGCGGGTGTTTGCGCTCATCGATCCCGCACAGTTTGCCGCCTGCTTTCGCCAATGGAGCGCGTCGGTGGCCGAACTGATCCCCGAAGAGATCATTGCCGTCGATGGCAAGACCCTGCGCCGCTCCCACAGCCGCGGCAAGGGCTTGGCGGCGTTGCACCTGGTCAGTGCCTGGGCGACGGCCAATCGGGTGGTGCTCGGACAGGTCGCCACCGACGCCAAATCCAATGAGATCACGGCCATTCCACGTCTGCTGGAGTGGCTGAAGCTGGAGGGCTGCATCGTCACCATCGACGCCATGGGCTGCCAGACCAAGATTGCCGCGCAGATCATCCACCAGGGAGGGGACTATGTGCTCGCGCTCAAAGGCAACCAGGAAACGCTGGCCGCCGAGGTCGAGGAGGCGTTCATCGACGCCGACGCCAGAGGCTACGCCGGTGTCGATTCGGCATTCCTCGAAACCGTCGAGCGAGGGCATGGTCGTCTCGAAACCCGTCGCTACCAAACCTTGGGCGATCTTTCCGGCGTGCCGCACAGCGCCTCGTGGGAGGCAATGAACATGATCGGCATGGTTGAATCGCGCCGTGAGGTCGCCGGCAAGGTCTCGGTCGAGACCCGCTATTTCATTGGCAGCATCGGCACCAGCGCCGCGCGCTTTGCCCACGCAGTACGCGGTCACTGGGGCATCGAAAACGGGTTGCATTGGAATCTCGATATCGCCTTTCGTGAGGATGAGTGCCGTGTCCGCGATCCGGTGGCGCGCGAGAATCTTGCCGTCCTGCGTCACCTCGCCCTCTCGCGCCTCAAGAATGACGGCACCAAGCTCGGCATCCAGAACAAACGCTTGAAAGCCGGTTGGGACGAGTCCTACCTGTCGAAATTGCTCTTCGAGTCGCCTCAGAGGAAGGGCGACGCTGATACATCGGTACCCGCTAATGTTAGCAGCGCTTGATGCGATTGCCCTGGGGTATGTAAGAATATCACACTTGACGGCTATAAACGCTTTTGGTGGACGAGTTTTTCTCGTTCAATGGCAAGGGAGTGAGTCCACGTCAATCGAAGGGTATGACATGAATGACTGTTCAGTTGCTTCTTTCAGGTTTGTGCAGGATGTCGCGAATGTCTTTCAACAGGGCAACCATCGTTTCTTGTGGTTCTAGGTAGTCAGCCCATGATTGCATCATGGGTCTGCGTCGCTCCAGCATTACGCCTCGTTGATAGGCTGCTTCCACCTTGTCTGGCAGGCTGTGTGCCAGCGCGTGTTCGCACACTTCGCGGGGATAATTGCCTTGCTCTGCCGTCCAGTCGCGAAACGTTGATCTAAAACCATGCGGAACGATTGGGTTGCCGGTCTTCGGATCGATCCATTCCAGTAACGTTGTATTGTCTAAGGCACGCTCATTGAGGCGTCGGATTACTTGGGTAAGCGACATATCGCTGAGCGGTTTCTGTTCGCGACTGCCCGGAAACAGGTAAGGGCTGCCGTCGATCCTCGGGAGAGCTTCCAGGAGTCGCATCGCGGCGCTGGACAGTGGCACAAGATGTTCTCGTTTTGCTTTCATGCGCGCAGCCGGAATCGTCCATAATCTCGTCTTCAGGTCGATTTCAGCCCAGGTCGCTAACCGGACCTCTCCAGAGCGAGCGGCTGTTAGAATGACAAACTCCAACGCCCGCGCACCCAGACCTGTCACCTCTCTGAGTCTCGCTACAAATGCAGGAGTTTTGTCATATGGCAGGGCAGAATGATGTCGTACACGCTTAAGCTTTGTCGGCTTGGGAAGCAATGCGTCCAGATGTCCACGCCACAGTGCTGGATTCTCGCCTTGGCGTAACCTCAAGGCTTTCGCGTAGCTGAGGATCAATTCAATACGGGATCGAACGCGCGTAGCCGTTTCGGTCTTGGTGTTCCAGATCGGTTTCAGAATTGTTAGCACATCATCTGTGTTAACGCTCCTGATGGGTTTGTCGCCGATAACTGGGGCTGCATAAGTTTCCAGGGTGTTTGCCCATTGTTCCGCATGTTTGGCATTGCTCCAGCCAGCGCGATGGCTCGCGATGTAGTCAGCCGCTACAGCTCGAAACGTAATCGTTTCAGCGTCGGCCTCTTTCGCGTCTTCGGTGGCTTGGATAGCCTTGGCATGACGATCCTTGATGGGATCGGTGCCAGCACGGACGAGAGCGGCAAGCTGTGCGGCTTCAGCCCGAGCGACAGGCGCGGTCTTGTCGGTCAGTGTGCCGATCCCCATCTCGCGCCGCTTACCCTGTAACTGGAAGCGGAAAATCCAGGATTTCGCCCCACTTTTCTGTACCCTGAGATAAAGGCCATTTCCATCGGCATGCATTCCTTCCCGTGCGTTTTTGATCTCCAGTGCAGTCAAACTCATTGCCGCAATCCTCCAGCGAATCGATCAGCCCACCACTCAGCCCACCACATTATAGTCGGCTGCGCTGGTATTCGCTTGGACGGAGTTGGACGAAAATAATTGTAACTACTAAATATTAAAAGAATTTATTTTTTTCTTGTGGATCTTTCTGGACATGATTGAACTAGATAAACGCGGACTCCCTCTCCGCCAATGAGCCTGTCAGAAATTTTGTGTGTGAGGCATAACATGTCAGCAAGCAGGAGCATGTATGCCAAGCAAGACGAGCAAGAAGCAACCGGCAGCGGCACTACCCAGCATCCCCAAAGAGTTCATTGACCAGATGGTCAGCGGCTCGGTGAACGCCGAGGCGATCAATGCGACCTCCATGGCGTTCAAGAAGGCGCTGGTCGCGCGCGCGTTGGGTGCCGAACTCAGCCATCATCTGGGTTACCCGCCCGGTGCCGAGAAACCCAGCGAGGTTGCCAACCATCGCAACGGCGCGAGCAGCAAGACGGTCCTGACCGACGATGGGCCGTTGCGGATCGACGTCCCACGCGACCGGCAGGGGAGTTTTGAGCCCTTGCTCATTCCCAAGCACGAGCGGCGCTTCACCGGCTTCGACGACAAGATCGTCGCCCTGTACGCTCGGGGTATGAGCGTCCGCGAGATTCAGGGATTTTTGGCCGAGCAGTACGGCACCGAGGTGTCACCGGAATTCATCAGTTCGGTCACCGATGCGGTCATGGCCGAGGTGACCGCCTAGCAGTCGCGTGCGCTGGAACCGATGTCTCCGGTCGTCTTCTTCGATGCGCTGCGGGTCAAGATTCGCGAGGACGCGGTGGTTCGCAACAAGGCCATCTCGCAACAGCCTCGACGACGCGAGTTGGAAGGATCGCAAGGCGCTGGCAGCGGCGATCAAACCGATTGACACGGCACCCAGCGCCGAAGCGGCCTTGGCCGAACTGGATGCCTTCGCGCAGCGCCCCTGGGGCGAGAAATTCCCACCGTCGCGGTGGCCTGGCGGCGAGCCTGGGACCGGGTCATCCCTTTCCTCTACGCCGAACGCTTTGAAGCAGCACGAGGATAAAATGACCACCGACACAGAAATACTGACATCCCCGCGCTAATTTAAAAATACAAACTTTTGTATTTTATAGATAAATAACTTCTGCGATCAGCGTCATCCGTCCGACATCGCGCATCCCCTGCGCGACCTGATCGCTCCCCTGATAAAGGCGATGGACTTAACCACTGCCCTAGTGTCAGGATTTCTTACACTTCGCATTCGCCAATTTCTGCGCTTGAAATTCTTTCATCACAATGACATAGCGGAAACCGTGTCGTTAGATCCGATCAACAAGCGCACAATAGGCCCTTCGTGGTGTCGGAAAATTTTACACTCGAAATCAAGCGCGGATAAAAATCTCAAAGATAGTGTTTACTTCGGTACGCCTCGTGCTCCACGCCCGGTGCTGCCATCGCTGAAATCGCCCGACCTCTCGTGCGAACCGCCGCGTTCCGTCTTCGCGCCCCGCGTTGAGCGAAGCCGAAACGAGCTAGCTTGGAGACTGAAGCCGTTCGTGGGCTGACGGCAAGCCGAAAACCAAGGTCATTCCCACGCACCAACGGCACCACGCTCTACCGAAGGGAATTGCAGTCCGCAACTCGCCGGGCTATCCTGATGCTGCATTGCAGCAAAAGCGGCGGCAATCCGCTCAGGCATGTCCGATCAATTCGTCGAGATGCGTGCTCACGCAGCGCCCGAGCGCCGACAGCGTATAGCCGCCTTCCAGACAGGACACCACCCGCTCCTGACAATGCTTGACCGCGAGTTTGTGGAGTTCGCGGGTAATCCAGCCGTAGTCCGAGGTGTGCAGGTTGAAGTGGGCCATGTCGTCCTCGATGTGGCCGTCGAAGCCAGCGGAGATCATGATCAACTGCGGGGCGAAGGCGTCGATGCACGGTAGCCAGGCGGATTCGACGGCGGCCTTGTAGGCGGCACCATCGGTGAGTTTGGGCAGCGGCAGGTTGATGACGTTGGGGGCCGTGCTGTTGGCCCCGGTGCCGGGATAGAAGGGGTGCTGAAAACTGGAACAGAAGAGGATCCGTTCGTCGCCGCTGACGATGTTCTCGGTGCCGTCGCCATGATGCACGTCGAAGTCGACGATGGCGATGCGCTCCAGGCCATGCTGTTCGAGCGCGTGGGCGGCACCGGCGGCGAGGTTGTTGAAGATGCAAAATCCGCCTCCGTTGCGCCGGCCGGCATGATGACCGGGCGGGCGGGCGCAGCAGAAGGCGGCGTGGTGCCGGTCGCTCATCACCAGATCCACGCCCAGGATCGCAGCCCCGGCCGAATGCAGCGCGGCCTCCAGCGTGTGGTCGTTCATCGCCGTGTCGCCGCCGTCGATCCAGGCCAGCGTGTCGGCGTCCTGAGGCGCGCTGTCGAGGATGTGCTGGATGTAGTCGCGCTCATGGACGCGGGCGAGTTGTTCGACGCTGGCCGCCGGGGCGTCATAATGGGTCAGTAGCATCTCCATGCCCGAGGCGATCAGGCGATCCTGGATCGCGTAGAGGCGCTCGGGGCATTCCGGGTGATGCGCGCCCATGCGGTGCTCTTTGCAGGACTGATGAGAAATGAAGGCGAGGTTCATGTCGGCTCCTCTAAGGCTCGATCGCGGTGCGTGACGCGGCGGGTCATGTGCGATTCTCGATTCGGGCAGTGCCCGGATTGTTCTTTGCCGCGCTTCGGCGGCAGTACCGAAGATTAACCGCTTTTTTGCCCCGGAGGGCAAACCCCATGCGCTTGTCGGACATCGATCAACTCTTCACAGCCAGTGCCGTGGCGGTTTTTGGCGCGAGTGACAGCGCGGGCTCGATCGGCGGCATGGTGTTTCGCAACCTGCTGGCGGGCGGGTTCAAGGGTCACTGTTACGCCATCAATCCAAAATACGACCAGGTCGCCGACGAACCTTGTTATCCGAATCTGAAGGCGCTCGACAGACAGATCGATCTGGCTCTGATCGCCGCCCCGGCCGAGGCGGTTCCGGCGATTCTCGATCAGTGCGGCGGTTATGGCGTCAAGGTGGCGGTGGTCCATTCCGCCGGATTCGGCGAGCACGGCGAACGCGGCAAGGTGTTGCAGGAGAAAATGGTCGAGGCGGCCCGGCGCAATCGCATCCGGGTACTCGGGCCGAATTGTCTGGGGGTGATGCGCCCGCAGCACGGACTCAATGCCAGCGTGGGTCAGGATCTGCCGCATCCGGGCAATGTCGCGCTGGTCTCGCAGTCCGGCGCCATCTGTACCGCGATGATCGACTGGTCCGAACGGCGCAAGGTGGGTTTTTCCGCCGTGGTGTCGCTGGGCGCGGCGGCGGATGTGGACTTTGGCGATATCCTCGATTACCTCGCGCTCGATACCCAGACTCAGTGCATTTTGCTCTATGTGGAAGGCATCCGTCATGCCCGCCATTTCATGAGCGGTCTGCGCGCCGCCGCGCGGCTCAAGCCGGTGATCGTCGTCAAGGCTGGACGGCATCCCGCCGGCACGCGCGCGATCAAGTCGCATACCGGCGGTTTTGTCGGGTCTCCGGACGTGTTCCGGGCGGTCACCGAGCGCGCGGGCGTGGTTCAAGTCTCTGATCTAGATCAGTTGTTCGCCGCCGCCCAGGTCTTCGGCACCCGTCGCCGGCTGGCCGGGGACCGCATCGCTATCATCACCAACGGCGGTGGGCCAGGCGTCCTGGCGGCTGATCGCATGGTGGAACTGGGACTGACACTGGCGCAATTCAGCGATGCCACGCGCCAGACGCTGGAGCAGGGGCTGCCGGGGTACTGGTCGCACGGCAATCCGATCGACATCATCGGCGACGCGCCGCCCGAGCGCTATCGGTTGGCGCTCAATGCCTGTCTCGCGGACGATGAAGTCGATGGGGTACTCTGTATCCTGTCTCCGCTGGTCTTCGGGGATCCGGTCGCGACCGCCAATCAGGTCATTGAGGCGGCCAAGGCGAGCCGCAAGCCGGTGCTGGCCTGCTGGATGGGCGGCAAGCGGGTCGTCGAAGCGCAGGCGCTGCTGTCCGCGAACGACGTGCCTCAGTTCGAGAGCCCGGAGGCGGCGGCCGAAGCCTTCTCCTTCCTGGCCACCCATCACCGCAATCAGAAGCTGCTGATGCAGTCGCCCGCGCCGCTGTCCTATGAGGATCCGCCCGATGTCGAGGGGGCGCGTTTGATCATCGAGGGCGTGATGGCCGAGGGCCGCAAGACGCTCGGCACGGTGGAGGCCAAGGCGATCCTGTCGGCCTTTCGCATCCCGACCATGCAGGCGGTCCTGACGCGCACGCCCAACGAGGCGCTGATGGCCGCCGAGGTCTTGGGCTTTCCGGTGGTGATGAAGATCAACTCGCCGGATCTGGAGCACAAATCGGATGTCGATGGGGTGCGGCTGAACATCGACGACGCCCTGTCGGTACGCCGGATCTTCACCGAGATCGTCGATCGCGCCAAGCGGTTGCGTCCCGAGGCGCGGCTCGAAGGCATCACCGTGGAGCACATGGCCTCGACGCGGGCCGCGCGCGAGTTGATGGTCACCGTGTTCCGCGACAAGATCTTCGGCCCGGTGATCAGCTTCGGGGCCGGCGGCACCCAGGAGGAGGTGCTGGAAGACCGGGCGCTGGGTCTGCCGCCGCTCAATGCCTTCATCATCGAGACCATGATCGATCACACTCGCATCGTGCGTCTGATGGGCGCCTTCCAGCACATGCCGCCGATGAATCGCGTCGCCCTGGCAAAAATCCTGCAGCGCGTCTCGGAGATGGTCTGCGAGCTGCCGGAGATCATCCGCATGGACATCAATCCGCTGATCGGCAACGACAAGGAAGTGATCGCGGTCGATGCCCGTATCCATGTCGACTATCGCCCGCCCCAGCAGCCGACCTATGGCCACATGGCTATCCATCCCTATCCGAGCCATCTGATCGAACGCGCGCAACTGCCCGACGGACGGGATCTGGTGATCCGTCCGATCCGCCCGGAGGACGCCGAACTGGAGCAAGATTTCGTGCGCGGTCTGTCGGAGCAGACCAAATATTTCCGCTTCATGCAGGCGATCAAGGAGCTGTCGCCGGAGATGCTGGTGCGCTTCACTCAGATCGACTATGACCGCGAAATGGCCTTGATCGGCGTGGTCGAGAACGACGGCGTCGAGGTGGAGGTCGGCGTGGCTCGCTACATGTCCCGCCCGGGCGGCGAGGACTGCGAGTTCGCCATCGTCGTCTCGGACACCTGGCGCAATCTCGGGATCGGCGCCCGGCTGATGCGCTCGCTGATGCAGAACGCCCGCTCGCGCGGGTTTCGGGTCATGGATGGCGAGGTGTTGACGGCCAACAACCGGATGTTGGCGTTGGTCAAATCGCTCGGTTTCCGCATCGAGAGCGATCCGCAGGATCTGGCGATCAAGCTGGTGAGCAAGGTCTTGTAGCGCTTTCGTTGAGGCGCCTCCCCAGATGCCTTGTGGGTGTCGGTTTTCTTTACAATTACTTGGCAATCGCGTGAATATGAGGTTGCTGAAATCGGAGCGAGGTAACTTTAACGTTTGTTTTTAAATAAAGTTATCTTTCGTTTTTTGTTCTGGCGCAAAAATTGCTTTATCTGTTCTTTAGGACAGATTAAGGTTCTGGGATGGGGTTTAATGTGTATTGCGCGTCCCGTATTTCTCGCCTCCCTTGCCAATTTTTGCGAGTCCAGACTATGGCCAAGGCATCGACAGAAAAACCCGGGGGAATTCTCGGCATTTGGAATAAATTTTCCCGCATCTGGAGCGCATCGGTGCCGGACGAACTTTCGCCCTGCGAGTTCGATTGTCGAAAAACCGAGTGTCTTCAAGGCGATTGGGAGCGCTGCCGGCAACGGCTCGAACAGGTACGGATGCTGAGCACCGCCAGAGCGGCGGAGCGCGAAAACCCTCCTGACGTCTGACGGAAAGATCGGCCGGCACCGCCCGAAGCAGCTTGACGGTCATCGTTCGTCGGCTCGGCTGGCGCCGTGTCGCGCGCCGGCCGCAGGGCCGCAGGGCCGCAGGCATCACTCGCGCCGCGGTTGATAGCTGTCCGGGATCAGAATGGTGGGCGTGCGCTGGGTCGCGTCCTTGTGGGGGAAATCCAGGGTGTAATGCAGCCCTCGGCTCTCGCGCCGGCGTAGCGCCGATTGAATGATCAGATCCGCGACTTCGAGCAGATTGCGCAGTTCGATCAAGTCGTTGCTGACCCGGAAGTGGCTGTAATATTCGATGACCTCCTGCGCCAGCAGGTCGGCCCGCCGCTTGGCGCGCCGCAGCCGTTTGTTGGTGCGCACGATGCCGACATAGTCCCACATGAAACGGCGCAGTTCCTCCCAGTTGTGCGTCACCACGACCTCCTCGTCGGGTTCGGTCACCCGGCTTTCGTCCCAATCGGGCACCTCGGGCGGCTCTGGACAATCGGCGATGCGCCGCTCGATGTCCAGCGCGGCCGACTCCGAATAAACCAGACATTCCAGCAGCGAATTGCTCGCCATGCGATTGGCGCCATGCAGTCCGGTGTAGGCGGTCTCGCCGCTGGCGTAGAGACCGGCGAGATCGGTGCGGGCATGCGCGTCGACCATGACGCCGCCGCAGGTATAGTGGGCGGCGGGGACGACCGGGATGGGTTCGCGAGCGATGTCGATCCCCAATTCCAGACAACGCTTGTGGATGGTGGGGAAGTGCTCGACGATGAAGTTGGCGGGCCGGTGTGAGATGTCCAGATAGACACAGGCGGCGCCGAGTCGCTTCATTTCGTGGTCGATCGCGCGCGCGACGATGTCGCGGGGCGCCAGTTCGGCGCGGCGGTCGAAGCGCGGCATGAAGCGTTCGCCGTCGGGCAGTAACAGATGCGCGCCCTCGCCACGCAGTGCCTCGGTGATCAGGAAGGTGCGCGCGTCCGGATGATAGAGACAGGTGGGATGAAACTGCATGAATTCCATGTTGGCGACCCGGCAGCCCGCGCGCCAGGCCATGGCGATGCCGTCGCCGGTCGAAACGTCCGGATTGCTGGTATAAAGGTAGACCTTGTTGGCGCCGCCGGTCGCGAGCACCACGAAGCGGGCAAGGAAGGTCTCGACCCGGCCGGTGCCGCGGTTGAGGATATAGGCGCCAAGACAGCGGTGATCCCGATGGTCCGGGAGATGCTTGGAGGTGATGAGGTCGACCGCGATCCGCTGTTCGTGGAGCGTGACGTTGGGCCGGGCGCGGATCTTGGCCTCCAGCGTGGTTTCGACCGCATAGCCGGTGGCGTCGGCGGCATGCACCACTCGTCGGTGGGTGTGGCCGCCTTCGCGCGTGAGGTGATAACCGCCGGTGGAGCTGGATTCCGCGTCGCGCGTGAACTCGACGCCCTGGTCGAGCAGCCAGCGGATATTGTCGGGGCCGCGTTCGACGACGTGCCGGACCACCCTCGGTTCGCAGAGTCCCGCGCCGGCCTTGAGGGTGTCCTGAACGTGCGATTCGATCGAATCCTGGGCGTCCATGACGGCGGAAATGCCGCCTTGGGCATAGAGTGTGCTGCCCTCGGCAAGCTCGCGTTTGGAGATGACCGCCACGGAGAGATCCGTGCGCAGACGCAACGCCAGGCTGAGGCCTGCGGCGCCGCTGCCGAGGATCAGAACATCGTGACGAAAAAACGGTTCGGGCATGGAGTGCGCTCGCTTCAAGGCGGAAATCGGTCGGTCCGCGACGGTCTCGACGCAGCAGGCGGCGGCGTCGCGCGCGGACCCAGTGTCATCCAGTCGGTGTCGTTTCGTCGACCTGGATCAGGATTTAGTCGATGATTCGGTGTGCCCCGGCGCACATCGTCCATTTTTACGAACTTCCTTTTCGGTGAATTGTCCATGCCAACGGAACCGATGGTCGAAAGCCCAACGGGACGATCTCATGTCTGAGCGCCAGGCCGATCATGAATTGGTGGAGCGCGCTCAGTCGGGAGACACGCGCGCCTTTGACCTTCTGGTTTTGAAATATCAGCAGAAGGTAGCAAACTTGATCTCCCGATACATCCGGGATTCGAGCGAGGTTCTGGATGTCACCCAGGATGCCTTCATCAAGGCGTATCGCGCGTTGCCGGGGTTTCGTGGCGACAGCGCCTTTTATACCTGGTTGTATCGGATCGCGGTCAATACCGTCAAGAACCACCTGGTCGCCCAGGGGCGCCGGCCGCCCGGCGACGATGTCGAGGCCGAACTGGCCGAACAGATGGACATGGGCGCTCGCCTGCGTGAGTCGGCGACACCCGAGCGACTCCTGTTGAGCGATGAGATTGCCCTGACGGTACAGCGCGCGCTCGACGAGTTGCCCGAGGATCTGCGGACCGCCATCTTGCTGCGGGAATTTGAGGGAATGAGTTATGAAGAAATCGCGACGGCCATGGAGTGTCCGATCGGGACGGTCAGATCGCGAATCTTTCGCGCCAGGGAGGTCATCGACAAGCGGCTGCGGCCTTTGCTCGAGGATTAAAGAATTGAACACCGACGATATTCAGCTCAGGCATGAATCCAATGACCAATGAGCAGCGACCGACCGACTGGCAACGACAACGGCTTTCCGAGCTGCAGGATGGCGAACTCGACCCATTGAGCGCCTCGCGCCTGTTGGATACGCTGGCAGAGGATGCGAGCCTGCGTGCGACCTGGGAGCGTTATCACCTGATTGGCCATGTGATTCGTGGCGAGCATTGCGATCCGGCGCATCGGGCGGTCGCCGAGCGTGTGCGCCGGACGCTCGCGGTCGAGCCGACCCGGCTCCAACCGCGTGGCCGCCGGGCGCGAACGCACTATCGACCGCTGGTCGGTGTGGCGATTGCCGCCAGCGTGGCTTTCCTTGCGGTTTTCGTGGCTCCGGTTCTGTTGCGGGACACGGCAACGCACCCGCGGGTCACGGTCGGGGAAACGCCTTTGATCGCTCGCGCGTCGCTCCCCCGTCCGGTCGATGCGCGCTGGCAACTGGATCGCCCCGATCTCGCCAATAAGCTCGACCGCTTTCTGGTGACCCACCAAGAGACGGCTCCCGCGACCGGGGCCAAGGGCATGCTCCATTATGCGACATTCGTCGGTTATGAAATCCCACGCTAACGTGCGGATGACCCTGTGGTGGGGTGGAATCCTCCTTTTCTGTGGATTCGGCGCGATCGGACTGTCCATGAGCGCGGCGGGCGAGGATGAGGCGCCCCCCGTCGATGCGGCGCGACAGGTCGGGGATCTTCTCGAACGCATGGCAGAGGCCCTGCGCTCCCTGAACTACGAGGGGACTCTGGTGTATCTGCATGAAAATCGGCTGGAAACGCTCAATCTTCTGCACCATGTCGAGCAGGGTCGGGTCCAGGAACGCCTGGTGTCGTTAAGCGGTCCGGTGCGGGCGGTGGCTAGGGAACGGGATCGCGTTCTGTGCGCGCTCCCCGATGGCCATCCATTCTCGGTCGAGCGTCATGGCGGCGGCCATATTCTCGCCACCGACGGGATCGATCCCGCGGCTCTGGGGCGCTATTACCGCACGGCGATCTTGGGCGTCGCGCGCGTCGCGGGCCGCGAGACCAATGTCGTCGGCATCATCCCGCGGGACCAGCTCCGTTATGGGTATCGGTTTCACATCGATCGCGAAACCGCCCTGCCGTTGAAATCCGACCTGATCGATTTGCACGAGGAGCCGCTTGAGCAATTGATGTTCACCTCCATCGTCTTCAAACCTTCCGATGGTGTGGCGCCCGAACTGGTCGGTCAACCCGTGCGAAATGCTCCCGTGACAGAATCGGCGAGTCGCTGGCGGTTCGACGATCCGCCAGCGGGTTTTCAGCTGGTGATGCATACTACAATGCAGCAGCCGGATGGCTCTGCGGCCGAACATTTTCTGTTCACGGATCGGCTCTCCGCCTATTCGATCTATGTCGAGGAGGGCATCCAGGACGGCCTGAACGGTTTGACCAATATCGGCGCGGTGCATGCCATGGGCGGAAAGGTCGAAGGCCATCAGGTGACCGTCATCGGCGAAGTCCCCGCGGCAACCGTTCAAGCCGCCATCGCGGGTGCTCGTCGGTCGCCATGATCGAGGAGCGGGGGACGGTGGTGGCGCTCTCCGGGGACTATGCCCAGGTCAGGACAGAGCGACGGAGCGCGTGCGGAACCTGCACCGTCCAGGGTGCCTGCGGTACCTCGTTGCTGGAGCGTTACCTCGGACGGCGTGCCGTCGAGCTGACCGCGCTCAACCAGATACAGGCCGCCGTGGGCGATCGCGTGCTCGTCGGCATCTCGGAGCAGGGTCTGCTTGCAGCCGCCATGGCGGCCTATCTGGCGCCGATCCTGGCCTTGCTCGCGGGTGCGCTCCTGGGTGAAGCCCTGGGTGGCGCCCATGGCGAGGCGGCGAGCTTGTTCGGCGCTTTGCTTGGCCTGATACTGGCGTTGCGATGGCTGCGCGGCTATCGTGTAGCCACCGCGTCCACGCCGTTGATTCTGCGACGGCTTGAATTCAATTAGCGAAATCAATCTATGACAAAAGTATCCATGCCTGCCCTGTCGCTCGCCCTGACCGCGTTACTGGTTGTGACGCTGGCCCCAGGGATTGCCTTGAGTCGCGAGCTGCCCGACTTTACGTCATTGGTGAGCGAGAATGGCCCGGTCGTGGTCAATATCAGCACCAAGCAGTCGGCTCAATCACTGACGGCCCCGCGCGGATTTTCCGTTCCGGATTTGCCGGAAGACAGCCCGTTAAACGATTTTTTCCGCCATTTTTTCGGCGAAGAGGGTGACGCGCCAGACGATGCGCTACAGTCGCGTTCGCTCGGCTCGGGCTTCATCGTCTCGTCGGACGGTTATATCCTGACCAATTCGCACGTTGTCGATGGAGCCGACGAGATTGTGGTGCGCACCAGCGATCGCCGCGAATTCGTCGCAACCTTGATTGGGACCGACAAGCGTAGCGACATGGCATTGTTGAAGGTGGACGCCGAGGGCCTGCCGGTCGCCCGCATCGGCTCCACGAAGGAACTTCAGGTGGGCGAATGGGTACTGGCGATCGGCTCGCCCTTCGGATTCGAGGCATCGGCGACCGCCGGCATCGTCAGCGCCAAGGGCCGCAGCCTGCCGACCGAGAATTACGTGCCCTTCATTCAGACGGACGTGGCCATCAATCCCGGTAACTCGGGCGGTCCGCTCTTCAACCTGAACGGCGAGGTAGTCGGCGTCAACAGTCAGATCTACAGCCGTACCGGCGGTTTCATGGGTCTGTCGTTCGCCATCCCGATCGATGTCGCCATGGATGTGGTCAATCAGCTCAAGACCAAGGGCAAGGTCAGCCGCGGCTGGCTGGGGGTGCTGATCCAGGACGTGACCCGCGAACTGGCCGAATCCTTTGGCATGCCCCAGCCGCGCGGGGCGCTGGTCGCGCAGGTGTTGCCCAAGAGTCCCGCGGCGGCGGCGGGTTTGCGTCCAGGCGATGTCATTCTGAGTTTCGATGGCCGCGATGTCCTGACCTCCAGCACGCTGCCGCCCTTGGTGGGCGCGACCGCGGTTGGCGAAACGGCGACCCTTCAGGTGTTGCGGCGGGGCGAAAAGGTCGATCTCAGCGTCAGGATCGAGGAGCTTCCCGAAGACGAGCAGATGGCGGGCGGAGAGTCGCCGCGCCATGATCTGTCCGCCAATCGAATCGGTCTGATCGTGCGCGACCTGACCGCCGAGCAGCGCCGGTTGCTGGAGATCGAGCAGGGCGGCGTGCTGGTCGAAAGCGTCGCTGCCGGACCTGCCGAACAGGCCGGTTTGCGCGCGGGCGATCTCATTCTCATGCTCGACAACCAGCCCGTGAACGATCTGGGCGAGTTTGACCGAATCCTCGAAACCCTGGCGCCGGGGCGCCCGGTCGCGGTGCTGATCCAGCGCGCCGACAGCCGCATGTTTTACGTCATCCAGATGCCGAAGACCTGAAGTGGGGGACGGGTTAGCCTAAAAAGAGCGGTTGAACCGCAAAGAGCACAACGCTTTGCGCCTTTGCGGTTCCTCGTGCCGAATAAAGGGTCGGAGGCCCGTCCCACGTCGCCAAGCGGATCGGTGCGCCGATCCGCTCCGTTCTGTTACTATTGCGCGGTTAACCCGTGCAGGTCCGTTCGCGATACGCTCGGCGGTCTCGGCCATCTCCAGCTTCCCCGGTTGGCGTACTCGTCCCGACCATCCGTCATGGACCCCTGTTTCCACTGTCTTCACGAGCCCCCAGGGCGTCCAGATTCTCGATGACCGACATCAGCCATATCCGCAATTTTTCGATCATCGCCCATATCGATCACGGCAAGTCGACGATCGCCGACCGTTTCATCCAGATCAGCGGCACGCTCACCGCCCGCGAGATGTCCAGTCAGGTGCTGGACTCGATGGATCTGGAGCGCGAGCGCGGGATCACCATCAAGGCCCAGAGCGTGACGCTCGACTATCTGGCCCGCGATGGCGAGACCTATCAGTTGAACTTCATCGATACTCCAGGGCATGTGGATTTCTCCTACGAGGTGTCGCGCTCGCTGGCCGCCTGCGAGGGCGCGCTGCTGGTGGTCGACGCCGCCCAGGGCGTCGAGGCGCAGAGCGTCGCCAACTGTTACACCGCCATCGAGCAGGGGCTGGAGGTACTGCCGGTCCTGAACAAGATCGATCTGCCCTCCGCCGAGCCGGATCGGGTGATCAAGGAGATCGAGGAAATCATCGGTCTGGATGCCGAGCACGCGCTGCGCGTCAGCGCCAAGACCGGCGAGGGCATCCCGGATCTGCTGGAGGCGCTGGTCGCGCACATTCCCGCGCCGACCGGCGATCCCAAGGCCCCGCTGCAGGCGCTCATCATCGACTCCTGGTTCGATCCCTACGTGGGCGTGGTGTCGCTGGTGCGCGTCATGAACGGCGAGATGCGTCGGCGCGACAAGATCCTGATCATGTCGACCGGCCGCACCCAGCAGATCGATGGTGTCGGCGTCTTTACCCCCAAGAAGACCGAGCGCGACGTCCTGAGCGCCGGCGAAGTCGGTTACATGGTCGCCGGCATCAAAGAGATCGACGGTGCGCCGGTGGGCGATACCATTACCCGCCCCGAAAACCCGGCGCCCAAACTCCCCGGCTTCAAAGAGATGCGCCCTCGGGTGTTCGCCGGGCTCTACACGGTGATTTCCGACGACTACGAGGATCTGCGCGAGGCCCTCGGCAAGCTGCGGCTCAACGATGCCGCGCTGCATTACGAACCCGAGGTGTCGCAGGCGCTCGGGTTCGGTTTCCGTTGCGGCTTCCTTGGGATGCTGCACATGGAGATCATTCAGGAGCGTCTCGAACGCGAATACGATCTGGATCTCATCACCACCGCGCCGACCGTGGTCTACGAGGTACTGCGTAGCGACGGCGAACTGATCAAGATCGACAATCCCGCCAACCTGCCCGAGCCGGGCAAGTTCAGCGAGGTGCGCGAGCCGATCATCGAGGCCCATATCCTGGTGCCGCAGGATTATCTCGGCGCGGTCATCAATCTCTGTATCGAGAAGCGCGGCGTTCAGAAGCAGCTTCAGTATCTGGGCGGTCAGGTGCAGGCGACCTATGAACTGCCGTTGAGCGAGGTGGTGCTCGATTTTTTCGACCGGCTCAAGTCGTGCAGCCGAGGCTTTGCCTCTTTTGAGTACGAATTCAAGCGTTTCCAGGCGTCTGATCTGGTCAAGCTGGACATTCTGATCAATGGCGACAAGGTCGATTCGCTGTCATCCATCGTGCATCGCGCCGCCGCTCAGACCCGTGGGCATGACGTCACGGTGCGCATGAAGGATCTCATCCCGCGCCAGATGTTCGAGGTCGCGATCCAGGCCGCCATCGGATCCAAGATCATCGCCCGCACCACGGTCAAACCCCTGCGCAAGAACGTGACCGCCAAATGCTACGGCGGCGACGCGACCCGCAAGCGCAAGCTGCTTGAGAAGCAGAAGGCAGGCAAGAAGCGTATGAAGCAGGTTGGTAAGGTGGATATCCCGCAAGAAGCCTTCCTTGCCGTGCTGCAAGTCGGCAAGGATAATTAAACCGCGTCCATTACGGTATGCGTCGTTTCGAGTGGTCAATTCGGTTGGCACTCATCTGGGGCGTTGGAGTCGACGCGGTTTAAGTGTCAAAAAATTAAAAACTTAAACCGCGTCTCCACGGAGGCCGAAAATACCCTCAAAACCAGACACAAAATGAAAATTGCGCATTTCGCTCTGGGCGCGGTTTTAAGTTACACGGTTGAAAACCCCATAAGGATTCGCTGATGACGTTTGATTTCCCAGCTTTTCTCGTGCTGGCCTCGGTTCTGACCGGTGGCATCTGGCTGATCGATGCGCTGCTGTTCGCGCCGCGCCGGCGTCGGTTGGCCGAGGCAGCCATGGCTGGCGGGGCGCGGATCGATGAGGGCAGGCCTCTCGTGCGCGAGCCGGTCCTGGTCGAATACGCGCGCTCCTTTTTCCCGGTCATTTTCGCGGTTTTGATCCTACGTTCCTTTATTGTGGAGCCGTTCCGGATCCCATCCAATTCGATGATGCCGACCCTTTTGACGGGCGATTTCATCCTGGTCAACAAATTTGCCTACGGTCTAAGGCTGCCGGTGCTAAATCGCAAATTCGTCGAACTCGGCGAGCCCCGGCGCGGCGACGTGCTCGTGTTCAAATTCCCCCTGGATCCCAAGACCGACTACATCAAGCGCGTGATCGGTCTGCCGGGCGACGAGATCGATTATCGGAACAAGACCGTCTTCGTCAATGGAGAGCCCATGGGCCAACTGCCGATCGGCGCTTTCTCGGGCGAGGGTTCCGGAACCGAAATGACCGGCGCGCGCGAGGCGCTGGAGAGTCTGGACGGAGTCGAACATCGTATCCTGACCCGCTCCAACGCACCGAATCTGCCCTTCGGCTGTCAAAAGCTGGCGCTCGGTCCGATCAGGGTTCCGCCGGGGCATTATTTCGTGATGGGCGACAATCGCGACAACAGCAATGACAGCCGGTGCTGGGGGTTCGTGCCGGACGCGAATCTGGTCGGCAAGGCATTCGCGATCTGGATGCATTGGGACAGCGAGCGCGACGGTCTGCCGATCGCCTGGTCGCGTCTGGGCGATGGGATTCATTAAACCGCGTCCGGCTTGCTCCGCGCCGCCGGTGCGCCGATTCGGCCTTGTAGACCCTTGGAGAGATTTGTAATGCACAAAATGTCGAGGTTCGGTTCGCGCCAGCGTGGCATGGGGATGCTCGGCATCATTTTTACCGTGGGGCTGGTCGCCTTCTTCATGACGCTCCTGCTGAAGCTCGGACCGCTCTATCTCAACTTCTGGACCATCCGTTCCATCATGACCAGCGTGGCCGAGCAGTCCGAGACCCTTCAGGGCGGGGCGCGCGGGATCGCCGATATGATCGGCAAGCGCATGGATGTCAACAGCGTGGCCAATATCACCACCAAGGATTTCGACATCAAAAAGCTGGAGCAGAATACCTATCAGGTGACGGTCAACTACGAACAGCGCGTGCATCTCTTCTTCAATGTCGATGCGGTCGCGATGTTCACCTACCAGGTGGATGTGAAAACCCAGTGAACGCAGATCCGCGCCGGCTGGCGCTTGCCCTGGGGCATGCATTCAAACGCGAAGATTTGCTTGAGCAGGGACTGACGCACCGCAGCGCGGGGGCGTTCAATAACGAACGACTGGAATTTCTCGGCGATGCCCTGATCGGTTTCATGATCGCCGAGGCGCTGTGGGAACGTTTTCCCGAGGCCGACGAAGGCACCCTGAGTCGCATGCGGGCCTCGCTGGTGAAGCGTGAATCGCTGGCCGGGCTGGCGCGCGGTCTGCGTCTTGGCGATTATCTGCGACTGGGCGCGGGCGAGTTGCGCACCGGCGGTCATGCGCGCGATTCCATCCTGGCGGATGCGCTGGAGGCCGTGCTGGGCGCCGTCTATCTGGATGCCGGTTTCGCGGTTACGCAAACCGTGGTCATGGGGCTGTTCGCCGAGCGGCTCGACGACACCAGCGCGGCGCAGTCGGGCAAGGATCCCAAAACCCGTCTCCAGGAGTGGTTGCAGTCGCGCAAGTGGCCCCTGCCTGACTATGTCGTGACCGAGATCGGCGGCGATCAGCACGATCAGATCTTTACCGTCAGTTGTCTGTTGACCGACAGGAATCTGTGCGCTTTCGGCACGGGCAGCAGCCGTCGGCGCGCCGAACAGTCGGCCGCCCAGGCCATGTTGGAGCAAATCGAAAAATGACCGACCAGAAAATGCCGGACGAGAGTGTCTCCGACGCCGCGCCCGGACATTGCGGCTATGTGGCCATCGTCGGCCGTCCCAATGTGGGCAAATCGACGCTGCTCAATCGCATCCTTGGCCAGAAACTGGCCATCACCTCCCACAAGGCCCAGACCACGCGCCACTCCATCCTGGGCATCAAGATCCGTCCCGAGGGTCAGATCCTGTTCGTCGACACGCCCGGTATCCATCAGCGCGGCGGCAGCGCGCTCAACCGCTATCTGAACCGCGCCGCGCGCACGACGCTCAGCGACACCAATCTGGCCCTGCTGGTCGTCGAGGCGCTGCGCTGGACCGAGGAAGACGCCAAGGCGCTGGAGGCGGTCGCTCTGGCCGGCGTGCCGGTGATTGCGGTGGTCAACAAGGTCGATCGGGTGGCCGACAAGCAGGCGTTGCTCCCCTATCTGCAAACCCTGTCCAAGCGTCATGACTTTGTGGCCCTGATCCCGGTCTCCGCGACCCATGGGGATCAGGTCGAGGCGCTGGAGCAAGCGGTGCTGGCGGCCCTGCCGAAGGGCGAACCGCTGTTTCCGGAGGACCAGCTCACCGACCGTTCCGAACGCTTTTTCGCCGCCGAACTGGTGCGCGAACAGTTGATGCAGCGTTATGGCGAGGAACTCCCGTATCGGACATCGGTCGAGGTCGAACGCTTCGAGCAGGTGGACGGACGCTACCAGATCCATGCGCTGATCTGGGTGGAGCGCGCGAGTCAAAAAGCGATCATCATCGGCAAGCAGGGCGAAGCGCTCAAGGCCGCGGCCAGCCAGGCCCGCCAGGAGATGCAGAAGCTGTTCGACTGCCCGGTGCATCTGGAGGTCTGGGTCAAGATCAAGAAGAGCTGGTCAAGCGACGAGGCGGCCATCGCCAGTCTTGGGTATAGCGAAGACCATTAAACCTTAAAAACGATATGAGCGGACTCGTCCCCGCGCCTGCTCGCGATGGACTCTTCCAGGCGTTCGTCCTGCACCGGCGCGACTATACCAATACCAGTCTACTGCTGGAGGTCTTCGGGATCGGGGTAGGGCGCTTTGCCGTGATCGCCAAGGGCGCGCGTCGACCGCGAAATCCGGCGAGTGCGCTGCTGCAACCCTTTCAACCCTTATGGCTCGCGGCGGTTGGGCGTGGCGAGGTCCGTACCCTGACCCGCAGCGAGGGCGCGGGTCGCCCGATGACACTTCAGGGGCGTGCCCTGCTGGGCGGCTTTTATCTCAATGAACTGCTGATTCGCCTGCTCGTCCGACATGATGCTCATGACCCGCTCTTTGCTTTCTATCAGGACGCGCTCGCGCGTCTGGCCGAGGGGGGCGAGCTTGAGACGCTGCTGCGTCGGTTCGAACTACGTCTGCTGGACGAATTGGGTTATGGTCCGACCCTGGATCGGGAGGCGGGCGGGCGGGAACCCGTGCTGGCGGAGCGCTCTTATCGTTACGAGGCGGAACGGGGATTGCGCCGGGCGGCGGCGGTCGAGACGGGGCCGGTGCTGTCCGGCGCGACCCTGCTGGCCCTGACGCGGGGCGAGGATCTGGATCTCGCGCAGCGACGGGAGGCGCGGATCCTGCTGCGCGGGATACTGACGCCCTATCTGGGCGAACGTCCGCTGAACAGCCGCGAACTCTATCAACGCTGGTACGGTGCCCGGAACCCGACCGAATCCCTCGCCCAATAAACCGCGCCTCATGCCAGGCGCAATTGCACGACCATTGACGACACGTCCTTTAACTGCGATGGAAACCTCAATGCCGACGGACATTCAACGCCCCGCCGAAATGCTGCTGGGCGTCAATATCGACCATGTCGCCACCGTCCGACAGGCGCGCGGTACCCGTTACCCCGAGCCGATTCAGGCCGCGCTGGTGGCCGAACAGGCCGGCGCGGATTCCATCACGCTGCATCTGCGCGAGGATCGCCGGCACATCCAGGATCGGGACGTGGAACTGCTGCGCGACATCCTGCAAACCCGCATGAATCTGGAGATGGCCGCGACCGCCGGGATGGGTGCGATCGCCTGCCGTCTCAAACCCGCGGACGTTTGTCTGGTTCCGGAACGGCGCGAGGAACTGACGACCGAGGGCGGTCTTGATGTCGTCGGCAATCAGATTCATCTGACCGACTTCTGCGCACGGCTGGCCGAGGCCGGTATTCGGGTCTCGCTGTTCATCGACGCGGAACCGGCGCAACTCGAAGCGGCACGCGCGGTGGGGGCGCCAGTGATCGAGATTCACACCGGACACTATGCCGATGCAGGCTCGCCACGCGAGCGGGCGGATGCCCTGACGCGCATCCGTCAGTCCGTCGAGCTGGGGCTAGAGCTGGGCCTGGAGGTCAACGCCGGACATGGACTCGACTATCACAACGTCCAGGCGGTCGCGGCCATCCCCGGCGTGCGCGAACTCAATATCGGCCACTCCATCATCGCGCGGGCGCTGTTCGTCGGGCTGGATCAGGCCGTGCGGGACATGAAGCGTATCATTCAGCCGCGTCTCGCCGATCGTTCGGGGTGACCGCGAGACGACTGGCGGCTGAACAGAACTCAACCGAACGTTCGGTCAACACCAGCCGCTTGTCCTGATTCGCAACCGGACCTCGGCTTGCGTCGCTTAAACGAGAAATCGAGGGCTGTTTTGTTGCTCTAAACCGCCAGAACGCAGAGCGGCACCATCAATTCCTCCTCGCTCAGACCGCCGTGGACGCCGATCTGGGCGTGTGGCGTTTCGCTGGGCAGGTGATCGCGGATGACCCCATTCCCGCGCGGGAGCAGGCAATAATCGCCGACGCGACCCATAAAGCGTGGGTGGGGCGTGCCGAATCCAAATAACCCATCTGCCACTAGTTGCCGACTGTGAACGCAATCGACACGATCTTTCAGTCTGTGTTGGCAGTAGTCCTCGAAGACCCTTGCGTGGTCGGCGCGAACGTAGCAGAAGGCCGCGCGCGGCTCGCCGCACAGCGGTAGCAGCAGACAGTCCGCCAGTTCGGGGTGATCGGCTAGGTCGATGTTGTCCTGTGGCGTGGTATCGATCTGACCATGGTCGGCGCTGATCAGCAGCAGCGAGTCGGTGCCGGCGGCGGCGCTCGAAAAGTCCTCGATCACCTGTTCGATCTCGACCAGATGGGCGACGGCCGCCGTGCTTTCCATGCCGTGCTCGTGACCGATGGTGTCTAGCGCGGGCCAATAGAGATAGAGATAATTCGGCTCCGACGGACCTGACTGGCGCCAGCGACGAGGGGGACGGATCGCCCGCAGGGTCTGGCGGAATAGATCCCGCAGACCGTCGTAGGCGAGTATTTTGGCGCGTCCCGCATGCGCCAGATTGAAGTCGGAGCGGGCGATGAAATGGGGCGAGACGATGACGCTCCGCGTTTGGATGCGATCGAAAACGGACGCATGACCAAAAAGTTTGACTGGATCGATGCCGGCCTGGCGATAGGGCACGCCGCCATATCTGGGCTTGCCGGGGAGCACGGTCATCACGCAGCCCAATTCGCTCAGATAGGTATGCCAGCCAGTCAAGCCATGCTGGAGCGGGGCGTCGCCGGTGAGATAGGTGGTGATGGCCGCCGCTGTCGTCGATGGGAAGACCGAACTGAGGGTGCCCCGTCGGGCGCGGTTGAGGATGCCGTTGGGCGAGTGACGGGCGAGCCAGTCGGCGCCAAGTCCATCGATGACCAGCAGAATGAGGTTAGTCGCTCGCGCCAGTTCCGCGACCGGCAGCGCATCCAGCACGGGGTAACCGGAATGTCCGCCACGCGCCTGGAGGATGCTGCTCATCAGGTTGACGATTCCACCGCCCTGATAATCGGGTGTCTGCACCGCTCTAGTCGATAGCCCTGATCCGAGAATCATTTCTTCGTGATGACACCCCGGATCATCGCGTTGTCGCTGACGCCGCTCGCGTTGTAGGCGCGGATCCGATAAAAGTAGATCGTTCCAGCCACTAAACCCGTTATCCGCGCGCTTGCTCCGTCACCCATGTCCCGATCCCGGTAGCCGTTCACGAAACGGCGGAAGTTATTTGTCGTGGAGAGATCCAGTCGGTAGCCGTCGGCTCCCGCCGATTCGCTCCAGTTGGCCGTGAACCCGCTGGAGTTGATGTGACTGGCGGTATTGATCGTGGGTGCGGCGGGGATTGCGGAAGGCATTGAGGAATCGCCGCCTTCTGCTTTGCTCGCGGTATTCAGCAAGTCAATGGCATCGGCGATCTCGATTCTCGGCTTGACCAGGCCGGCATCGTTGATCGGGACGCCCGTGGCTTGGAGCGCGGTCAAGATTGCGTCAACAGTGGCCGTTGGCCGCGCCGATTTCAGGACGGCCCAGGCGCCCGCGACATGCGGCGCGGCCATGGACGTGCCGTTCCAGGTCTGAAAGCCATTGCCGATGATCGATGAATAAATGACGCTTCCCGGCGCTAGCAGATCCAGAAAACTGGCGTTGTTCGAGAACGAGGACATCTCGTCCGACTTCGTGGTGCTGCCGACGGTCACCGCGGTGGAGACGCAGCCAGGCGCGCCGATGGCGTTGGTGTAGCCGCCGTTACCGCTGGCAATGACGGTGGCGATCCCGACGCCGCGCAGTGCGTCGATTATCGGTTTGGTCGGATCCCGGTCGCAGGTCGTGGTGGAGACATCCCCGCCCAGGCTGAGATTCGCGGCGGCGATCGGATAGCTGTTCCGGAGCGCGTAAACCCGTTCGAGCCCCTTGATGATGTCGGAGGTGTAGGCCATCACGCAGCGCGCCCCGCCGCATTCGCGGGCGGGAAATCGGCTGTAGATCTGAATGGCGATCAACTGGGCGTCCCTGGCCACGCCCGAGAAGTTCGCGCCCCTGCCCGCCGCGATCCCGGCGACATGGGTGCCGTGACTGCAACCGTCGATGCCGGCATTGCAATTGAGTCCGGAATTGACCGCGGTGGACTCGCTCGCGCCTCCCGGGCACAGCGACGTGCTGCCTTGAGAACTGTAGCTTGACGAATAACAGGCCTCCGAGACCACTTTCCCGGCGAGGAAGGGGTGGTTTTTGTCCACGCCGGTATCCAGGATCGCGATGACCTGCCCCTGACCGCTATACCCAGCAAAGACGCTATTGCCTGTCGCGCCGATCAGGGGCAGGCTTTCGATCAGCGCGGGCGAATAGGCTTTGTCTTCAAAGACATCCAGAACCTCGGGGTCGTCGAGCAGATCCTGCACGTCGATCGCGTCGGCCTGCATGGCGAGTCCCTGCGCGCGATCGAACCGCTTCACACGCGATCCGACGCGATCCCGCCCATCCTGGAGCCCCAGTCGGTCGAGCAGGCGCTGCTGGCTTTCCGACAGCGCTGTCCGCGAGATGGGACGTGAATTGGAGTGCGCTTTCAAGCGCACGATGACCGGAACCGCACCCCGTTCAAAAGCCTGCTCCAGCAATCCATCGCGCCGTTGCGCCAGTTCGGCGGCAGGCGCGTTCGTCGTCATGAGAGGGTCGATGAAAGATTCCCAATCCTGCGTGGTGACCGCCGGATCCATGGTATCCAATGGCGTACCGGCCAGCGCGGAGAAAACCAGCACCAGGCCCAGGAGCGAGAGGAGCAATTGTCCAATTCGATGCTGATGCTTGGTTTTCATCGTCAAGGATCCAATGTCTGCTGGTCGGGAAACGGGGATGGCAACATTCATCCTTACTTTTCCGCAAAGGATGGCATACCTTTCCGGCTTGCGGCGTGACCCGTGTCACGGTTTTCTGGAACCGCATGAATGAAAAAGAGAAAAAACCGTCTTTATTCGCCTTCCTCGCACGTCATTTGAGAACGCCAAGATGTCATTCAAACCAAGCACCTGCTATGAATGCGACGCCAATTGCGCCATCGAGGTCGAACTCGACGAGGCGGGCGAGCCGATCGGCGTCAAGGGTCCGGATTGTCCGCGCTGTTATGTGCAGATCGATCGGCGCAATCATCCCGAGCGCCTGCTGTATCCGCTCAAGCGGGTCGGACCGCGCGGCAGCGGCGCCTTCGAGCGAATCTCCTGGGACGAGGCGTTGGACACCATCGCCGCGCGTCTCGCCGCGGTCAAGTCCACGCATGGCGCGCCGGCAGTGGCCTTTTTCGCCGGTTATACCAAGGAAGCGCGGCCCCAGCTTCAGCGGTTGGCGCACGCCTTCGGCTCGCCCAATTATCTGACCGAAAGCGGCTGCTGTTTCTCCGCGACCATGGTCGCCGAGAAGGTGACCTTCGGCTACAAGATCAAAACCACCTCGACCGTGATCTCGCCCAAGACGCGCTGTCATCTGATCTGGTCGACCAATCCGCGCGGCTCCATTCCGCCGTTCGATACGCACGGGCTGGTCACGCTCAAGGCGGGTCGGCGGATGATCGTGGTGGATCCGCGTCGTACCCCAATGGTCGATCAGGCCGACATCCATCTGCGCATCCGGCCTGGCACGGATGGCGCCCTGGCGCTCGGGTTCCATCATCTGATCTTCGAGAACGGCTGGCAGGATCAAGCCTTTCTGGACGAATGGGCGACTGGCGTCGCGTCCTTCCGCGAGTATGTCCGCGACTTCACGCCCGCGCGGGTGGCGACGATCTGCGGCATCGATGAGACCAATCTGCGCGCGGCGGTCGAACTCTTCGCGACCACCGCGCCGGCCCAGATCACCCTGTCGCCGACCGCGACCGTGCAGCACAGCAACGGTTTTCAGAACCATCGGGCGGTGATTCTGCTCTCGGCCGTGACTGGCAATCTGGATCGCGAGGGCGGCAACCGCTTCTTCAACGACAAGTTCATGCCCAAGCCGATCGAGCTGTTCGACTATTGCCGCAAACATCTCCCGCCGCGCATCGGCGACGAGGTCTATCCGGTCTGGACGAAATACTGGCCGGCGGGACAGAGCATGCTGTTGCCGGACTGTATCCTCGACGGTCGGCCGCAGCGGGTGCGGGCGTTACTCGCCATGGGCATCAACACGGCCATGTGGCCGAATTCAAAGCGCATGGAACAGGCGTTGGGCGCGCTGGATTTTTTCGCCGTAACCGATTTCTTCCATAATCCGGCCACGCTTCAGGCCGACATCGTCCTGCCGGCGGCGACCAATCTGGAACGGCCCGCGCTGATCGCCTATCCGGGCTGCGCCTATCAGGGCGAGTTGCGCTATCGCCGTCCGGTGGTCGCGCCCAAGGGCGAGGCGCGGCCCGATGGCGCCATCTTTCTGGAACTCGGCGTACGTCTCGGGATGGGCGATCAATTCTGGCAGGGCGACCTGGAAGCCTCCTGGAGCGAGGCGGCGGAAGGCATCCCGGAGGAGATCCGCGAGGAGGTGTTCGCGAATCCCGATGGCGTGACGGTCTATGCGCAAGCGATCGAGGATCTGGTCGAACATGGCTTTCTGGACGCGGATCGACTCTATCGACTGCGCGGTTTCCCGACCGCCAGCGGCAAGGTGGAATTCGATTCGGCCGAATTGCGCGCGGCCGGCCATGACGGATTGCCCCTCTATCGCGAGCCGGCCGAGAGTCCGCTGTCGACCCCCGAGATCGCCCGCGACTATCCGCTGGTCCTGACCAGCGGGGCGCGGACCAAGTTCGACACTCACTCTCAGCATCAGCGCATGGAACGCATGCGCCGCGCGGTTCCCGACCCCTTGGTCGAAATCCATCCGTCGGATGCCGAGCCGCGCGGGATCGCGGATGGCGAGTCGGTCAGGGTGCGCTCGCCGCGTGGCGAGGTGCGCTTCGTCGCCCGCGTGACCGACCGCATTAAGCCCGGCGTGGTGCACTGCGCGCACGGCTGGAATAGCGCCAATATCAACGAGCTGACCGATGACCGCCATCTCGATCCGATCAGCGGATTTCCGCCGTTCAAGTCGGGATTATGCGAAGTGGAGCGGCTTTAAACGTCATGCCCTTCATCGGTGTTCTGCCCGAACGCGAGTCTCTGTTCCAGCCGCAACCCCGGCGCGAGGTCGCGGTCAGCGATGCCGCCGCCTGGCGGCTGAATCCCCAGCACCGACAGGTGTACGACAAACTCACGCTGGCGCTCGACGCCGGGCTGAAGGCGGCGCCCTGCGGGGTCGATCCGCGCGACTGCGGCATCGCCCCCGATACCCTGGTCTTCGTCAAGCCCATCGTCAATCTCGCCGGCATGGCGGTGCGCGCCCGGGCGGTGGCCGCCGACGCCGTTCCACCAGAGGCCGGCAGTTTCTGGTGCGAGCGGCTCCAAGGCACCCATACGAGCAGCGATTGTCTGGTACGTGATGGCCGTGCGATCTGGTTTGCCCATACGCGCGGATCGGACGAGAAACACCACGAACGTCCGATCTATTGGGACGTGGGCGTGCCTTTGCCGGAGTTGGAGCCCGTGCTCGCGCGGTGGGTGGCGGATCATCTGCGGGGGTATACGGGGCTATGCAATCTGGAACTGATCGGCGGGCGGCCCATCGAGGCGCATCTGCGCGGCTCCAACGGCTTTTTCGACTTCTACGGTCCCGAGTTCCTGTCCGCCTGGGTCGCACTCGTGGACGACAAGTCTTGCGCGCCGCCGCCGCCGATTCCAGGTGGATTGGTAATCTCGGTCTTTGGCGCCAAGGAACTCAGTCTTGAGCAGCAAGCGCGGATTTCCGCGCTTGGGGTGAAGATCCAACCGGATCTCCACACCCCTGATCGGTCGGCTATTCTGCGCTGTCGGGATAAGTCCCTGGGTCTGACTCTGTGCGGCCAATTGGGACTGACACGCAACAATCAGACGGCGTAAACCGCGCCAGCACCGGCGCGGCTGGCTCCTGTAAGACCGAGCCGATGCGCAAGCAACGCAGAGTGCTCAAGACGCGGTTTACAGTTTGGGCAAAACGATCGGCTCGCGTTTGTCCGGATTTGCACGGTAAAAGGCGGCGACATTGCCGATGCGGGTGATGAGATTGGCCTGAGTGCGTTCCTGAATGACTGCAATGGCTGCGTCGCGTGCCTCGCGGTCGCCCGCGTTGATGCGGATCTTGAGCAACTCATGGTGGCTCATGGCGATCTCGATCTCGGCCAGGACGGACTCGGTAAGCCCGTGCTGACCGACGAGGACGACGGGATTGAGATGGTGCACCTGCTTTTTGAGCCAGCGCTTCTGTTTTTCGGTAATGGTCATGTGGTGTTCATCGGTTATTGATCGGAGGCGACGCGGTCTCCATCGCTCGCAATGGAAACCGCGTCTCTCCGCGCATGGTGAATCGTCTGACGGATCAGGTTACGGTGAAAGGATAGGTCGCTCTTCGTCGCGATTTCAATGAAGGGACGGATCCTCGATCAAGTCACCACGTCCGGCTCGCTGCGCCCCGTCCGCGTCTCGATTTGTCCCAGTTCGCGGGCGATCAGGATCAGCGGCGCCATCGCCTCCTGGGTGTCGCGGTGATGACGGGTCGGGTCCGGCTCGTAGAATTCGAGATAGACCCGCAGCGTCGCGCCCTCGGTGCCGGTGCCGGAGAGCCGGAAGACGATGCGCGCGCCGCTCTCGAAACCGATCCGGATGCCCTGCTTGCTGGACACGCTGCCGTCGATGGGGTCGGTATAGGCGAAATCGTCGGCGTAGCTGACGGTCTGGTCGCCAAGCTGTCTGCCGGGCAGCTCGGGCAACAGAATCCGCAGATGGTCCATCAGCCCCTCGGCGCCGGCTAGATCCACGCCCTCGTAGTCGTGGCGGGTGTAGTAATTGCGCCCAAAACGGCGCCAGTGGTCGCTGACGATGTCGGCCACTGATTGCTGACGCATGGCGAGCAGATTGAGCCAGAAGAGCACCGCCCAGAGTCCGTCCTTTTCGCGGACATGATCCGAGCCGGTGCCGAAGCTCTCCTCGCCGCAGAGCGTGATGCGCCCGGCGTCGAGCAGATTGCCGAAGAATTTCCAGCCGGTCGGGGTCTCGAAGCATTCCACGCCCATCTGCTCGGCGACGCGGTCGGCGGCCTGGCTGGTCGGCATGGAGCGGGCAATGCCACGAATGCCGGTCTTATAGCCCGGCGTGAGGTGGGCATTGGCGGCCAGCACCGCGAGACTGTCGCTTGGGGTGACGAAAAAATTCTTGCCGAGGATCATGTTGCGGTCGCCGTCGCCATCGGAGGCGGCGCCGAAATCGAGTCCGTCGGAGCCCTCGGTGAGGGCAACCAGTTCCTGGGCATGGGCCAGATTCGGATCCGGATGTCCGCCGCCGAAATCCTCCAGCGGGATCGCGTTCATCACCGTGCCGGGCGGCGCGCCGAGCCGTTTTTCCAGGATGGCGACGGCATAGGGGCCGGTGACGGCGTGCATGGCGTCGAAGCGCATCCGGAACAGGCCGGAGTTGAACATCTGATGGATGGCGTTGAAATCGAACAGCGATTCCATCAGCGCGGCATAGTCGCTGACAGGATCCATGACCACGACCTCCATCGCGCCGAGCATGAAACTGCCGTCGTGGTCGAGATCGAGCACCGGCGTATCGAGCGTGAGATAGCGGTCGAGGGTGCAGGTACGCTCGAAAATGGCGTTGGTGACCGATTCGGGCGCGGGGCCGCCATTGGCGGAATTGAACTTGATCCCGAAATCCTCGTCGGGGCCGCCGGGATTGTGGCTCGCCGACAGCACGATGCCGCCCTGGGTCTTGTACTTGCGGATCACGCAGGAAACGGCGGGGGTCGAAAAGATGCCGCCGCGTCCGACCAGCGTCTTGCGCACGCCATTCGCTGCGGCCATGCGCAGGATGACCTGGATCGCCTCGCGGTTATAAAAACGTCCATCGCCGCCAACCGCCAGCACGCCGCCGTTCAACTCAGGCTGAGTGTCGAAGATCGCCTGAACGAAATTCTCCAGGTAATGCGGCTGCTGAAAAACTTTGACCTTTTTGCGCAGACCAGATGTTCCGGGACGTTGCCCATCGAAAGGCGTGGTGGCGATGATCTGTGGTTCCATCTTCAAACCCTTGATTAGTGATCGGATTGCCTACACTGAGCGGAGCAGCGCGGGCGTCGTGAGGCGGTATGCGCGAACGCGTCGGTCCTATCGCTTAAAACCGCGTCGAGTGATGATATGCGATATCTTGGGTGGCCCAAGCCTCGCGGTAACCGACGGCGGCCGGTGAGGCGAGGCAATCGAAGTCAGACATTGTATCCCCCGAAGCCCGTGCGACAATAACCGGATTGGCGTCGAAGACCGCTTCGCGCCATTGGTTTCAAGATTCAACTCAATCGAAACAGAAGGTAACCACACAACATGATCGTCGAAGCGCATAAGGAAACATTGGAATTCAAGGCCGAGGTCAGCCAGGTGCTGGATCTCGTGATTCGATCCCTGTATTCAAACAAGGAAATCTTTCTGCGCGAGTTGGTCTCGAATGCCTCCGACGCCGCCGAGAAGCTCCGCTTCGAGGCATTGAGCGACGACGGGCTCTACGAGGGCGATACCGAATTGCGCATTCGGGTCGAAATGGACAAGGACGCCGGCACCCTGACCATCTCGGACAATGGCATCGGATTGGGCCGTGTCGAGGTGATGGAGACCATCGGCAGCATCGCCAGTTCGGGCACCCGCCGTTTCATCGAGAGCATGTCCGGCGATCAGGCCAAGGACAGCAAGCTCATCGGCCAGTTCGGCGTCGGGTTCTATTCCGCCTATATCGTCGCCGACAAGGTAACGCTGATCTCGCGCCGGGCGGGCCTGGGCGCCGAGCATGGCGTGCGCTGGGAGTCCGATGGACGCGGCAGCTATACGCTCGAAACGGTCGAGAAGGCCATGCGGGGCACGGATGTTATCCTGCATCTGAAAGAGGAGGAAAAGGAATTTCTGGATAGCTGGCGTTTGCGTTCCATCATCGGCAAGTTCTCCGATCACATCGCCCTGCCGGTGGAGATGCGCAAGGAGTTCTACGGCGAGGAGGCCGAGGCGAAAAAGGACGAGCCGCCCGAATACGAGCAGGTCAACCGCGGCACGGCGCTCTGGATGCGCAACAAGTCGGAGATTACCGAGGAGGAGTATCACGACTTCTATAAGCACGTCTCGCACGACTTCGAGCCGCCGCTGGCCTACGCTCACAACCGGGTCGAGGGCACCAACGAATACACAGCGCTGCTGTACCTGCCGAAAAAGGCGCCCTGGGATCTCTGGGATCGCGATCAGAAGCACGGCGTCAAGCTCTATGTGAAGCGCGTCTTCATCATGGACGAGGCCGACAAGCTGATGCCGCACTATCTGCGCTTCGTCAAGGGCGTGGTGGATTCGGATGATCTGCCGCTGAATGTCTCGCGCGAGATTCTGCAACACAACCGCAAGATCGACACCATCCGTCAGGCCAACACCAAGCGCGTGCTCGGTCTGCTGGAGACCCTGGCGGCTGACGATGCCGAGAAATATGGCGCGTTCTGGGACGAGTTCGGGCGCGTCATCAAGGAAGGCCCGGCCGAGGATTTTGCCAACAAAGAACGCCTTTCGAGTCTGATGCGTTTCGCCAGTACCCACCGCGAGGACGACGCCCAGCGCGAATCGCTCGATGCCTATATCGAGCGCATGAAGGAAGGTCAAGACAAGATCTACTACATCACCGCCGACAGCGCGACCGCCGCTCGCCACAGCCCGCATCTGGAGGTCTTCCGCAAGAAGGGCGTCGAGGTGCTGCTGTTGTCCGATCGGGTCGATGAGTGGCTGGTCAGCCATCTGACCGAGTACAAGGAAAAACATTTCCAGTCGGTGACCAAGGGCGATCTGGATCTCGGCGAACTGGCGGACAAGGAAGAGAAAGAAGCTAAGGAAAAAGCCGCCGCCGAACACGGCTCCCTGCTCGAACGGCTCAAGACGGCGCTCGGCGAGCGCGTCGAGGCGGTGCGTCCCAGCACCCGACTGGTCGACTCTCCCGCCTGTCTGGTGGTCGGCGAGCACGACATGAGCGCCAACCTGTCGCGCGTCCTCAAGGCAGTCGGTCAGAACGCGCCCGAGAGCAAGCCCACGCTGGAGGTCAATCTGGATCACCCCCTAGTCAAACGGCTGGAGTCGGAGAGCGACGAAGGGCGTTTCAGCGATCTCGGGATGATTCTGTTCGATCAGGCGCAACTGGCCGAGGGTGGCCAACTCGACGATCCGGCCGGGTTTGTCGCACGGCTGAACAGTCTGATGATGAAGATGATGATGGCGGGCGGCTGAGACGCCTTGCCGTTTGGGCAATGTCCGAAACGCCCATCCATTGGAGCGGGTTTCAAGCCCGCTCCCGCGCTTCGGCGATCAATTTTGGCGATGCGTGACGAGTAGTCGCGCCAGCGAACCCGTGGCACACTCCGGCCACCGACCCTTTTCAACCAATGAGGAAACATATCGCATGCGCATCATTCTGCTCGGTGGCCCCGGTGCCGGCAAAGGCACCCAGGCCGGTTTCATCAAGGCACATTTCAACATTCCGCAGATCTCCACCGGCGATATGCTCCGGGCACACGTCAAGGCGGGCACCGAACTTGGTCAGGCGGCCAAAAAGATCATGGACGAGGGCGGTCTGGTCTCCGACGACATTATCCTGGGCATGGTCAAGCAACGCATCACCGATGACGATTGTGCGACCGGCTATCTGTTCGACGGCTTCCCGCGTACCTTGCCCCAGGCGGATGCGCTGAAGGAAGCGGGCGTATTTGTCGACGCGGTGGTCGAAATCGATGTGCCGGACGCGGAAATCATTCGCCGGATGTCCGGGCGCCGGGTGCATCTTTCCTCCGGCCGGACCTACCATGTCGTCTTCAATCCGCCACGCCAAGAGGGCCTGGACGACGAGACGGGCGAACCCTTGATCCAGCGCGAGGACGATCGGGAAGAAACCGTCAAGGCACGCCTGAAGGTTTACCACGATCAGACCGAGCCGCTGATCGAATACTATTCCTCATGGGCCAACCGGGGCGGCGAGGGCGCTCCGAAATATATCAAGGTGCATGGAATCGGCGCCGTCGAGGAGATTCGCGAAGGAATCCTCGGGCAACTCGATGCCGTTTAAACCGCGTTCGGCATGTTCGGCATGATCGGCGGCGTCGGTGCGATCGGTCCATTCGCCGCCTCTCCGTGGGTGGGTTGTTTTCGGCGAATCACCTTAAACGGCGTTTCATCGACTGTTTCAGGCGGCCGTTGACTGGCGCTGCCCGCCCGGCGCGTACCGCGCCGGGCGCGGTTGACGGCGGGGCGGTCATGGAAAAACACAGGGAGCACCCCATTCTGGTAAGATGTCCGCCATCTTTTTTTACGGGAAACGCTCATGGCCGTCGTTGAACTCGAAACATCCAACTTTGAACAGACCATCCAGGACAACGACTTTGTGATCGTTGATTTCTGGGCGCCCTGGTGCGGACCCTGTCGTTCGTTCGCGCCGGTTTACGAGAAGGTTTCGCAAGATTTCGACGACGTGATCTTCGCTAAGGTGAATACGGAAGAGCATCAGGAGATTGCGGCGCACTTTCAGATCCGATCCATTCCGACCCTGATGATCTTTCGTGAGCAGGTCATTATCTTCTCCCAGGCTGGCGCCTTGCCGGAGGGGTCGTTCCGCGATCTTCTCGCGAAGGCCGGGGAACTCGACATGGTCGACGTGAAACGCCAGATTGCCGAACAAGCAGCCAATCAAGCCTAGACGCGCGATTTCGCGGTCGGATGTCCATTATTCACGTCGGGTGGATCCGAATTCACTAGATGGCGCGGTGACTGACGTCATCAGGTTCGCCACGGATTCGGCGGCGTCCCATCGAGTGCCTTGAATCCAGATGACACCGAACTCATCTCACCTCTCGCCTGCGGCTTGCCTGCTCTTGGAGCGTCCGAATGTGGGCGCCCTGATGAGTTTGTGCGAGGAGAACCACGGCCGGTTGCTGCGTCTGGCTCCGGGGCTTCGAGATGCCGCGGGGCGACTCACTTCGCGTCGTTCCGGTGGCGTCGATCTGCACCTTGAGGTCGAGGAGCAGGCCCCTTACACCACGCAGCTACGTCTGACCCACGTTTTCCATCTTCCCGGCTCCACGGATCCACGCCCCGAACCCAACGCACGTCTGCGGGTCTACCACGATGCGCGGCAGGTTGAGGTTCTTGATTTGCGTCAATCGGTGTTGCCGCTGCGGGGCGGCTATCAGCATCCCGCGCTCGCGGACAAGTGGCAGGCAAACCTTTTCCTCGCAAAATGGCTGACGTTTTGCCTTCGTCAGGGACATTGCTTTCAGCATCGCGAAGTTTCCGTGCCACCTCTGGGGTTTGTCGAGTCCACGCCTTTCTGCACCTGATATCCGTTCGGCATGCCATGCGTGGCGGGCGCCCATGCTCTCCCCTCTGAAATCCACAAGCGCCGTCTTGAAATGGCAAAAATGTTGACTAATTTAGTCGATAAGACAAGGCGTTTGAAACGCCAACCGACTCGACCACCACAGACACGCTACAGGCACCCGAATTATGAGACTCTCGACGAAAGGCCGATATGCGGTGACCGCCATGCTTGAACTTGCGCTGCATTCAGGCAAAGGTCCGGTGACATTGGCGGACATCTCCGTGAGCCAGGGGATTTCGCTTTCGTACCTCGAACAATTGTTTGCGGCCTTGCGCGCGAAAAAACTCGTGCGCGGCGTCCGCGGGCCGGGTGGGGGATACTATCTCGGGAAAACGGCGGGGGAGATTACCGTCGCCAACATTATCTGCGCCGTGGACGAATGGGTCGAATTCACTCGCTGCGGAGGGCGTGAGAATTGTCACGATGGACAACGCTGCTTGACGCATCATCTTTGGGATCAGTTGAGCGATGAAATTTTTCGTTTCCTGGACGCGATCACGCTCCAGGATTTGATTGATCGCGGTCAACGGCAAGTCCCGGCACCCTTGAAGGTCGAGAAGACCGAGCCGGATCCTGGTCTGGAGCGGGACAGAAAACGCCGGGCTGCGTGAATCTCCGCGATGGTCTGGCCGCGCCGGGTTTCTCAAGGCCCGCCCTCCGCAAAAAAGTATTCGCTCATCAAGGTCAAGCTGAAAACATCCCCCCAGCGGTGTTATGCTTGCCCGCTCATCTGCATGTCGCGGTCATCGCCGCGTCATCTCTTTATCTGGCCAAGGACCAACCTGATCGATATTCGCTATGGCAGAACAGCCGGACGGTTTGATCACGATTCAAGACTTCGTGCGCTGGGGCGCGAGCCGGTTTAATGCGGCAGGTCTTTTTTTTGGGCACGGCACCGACAATGCCATCGATGAAGCCGCGCAGTTGGTTCTGAGCGGTCTGCATCTGGAACCCGGATTGCCCACGGGGTTCTACGATTGCCGTTTGACGCCCGCCGAACGGGTGCTGGTGTGTGATCTGATCGAGCGGCGGGTCGTGGAGCGGGTTCCCGCCGCCTACCTGACCGGACGCGCCTGGTTCGCCGGCTTGGAATTCTCGGTCAATCCGCATGTGCTGGTGCCCCGTTCGCCGATCGCCGAGTTGGTCGAGGCCGGTTTCGACCCCTGGATCGACAGCGAGCGGGTTGGCCGCGTCCTGGATCTCTGTACCGGCAGCGGTTGCATCGGCATCGCGGCTGCGACCTATCTTCCGGATGCGGATGTGGATCTGGTGGATATTTCGCCGGAGGCATTGGAGGTCGCTCGCCGCAATGTCGAGCGTTCTGGCGTCGGGGAGCGGATTCGGGTGCTGGAATCCGATCTGTTCGCCGCGCTGACGGGCAGTCAGTACGACGTCATCGTCTCCAACCCCCCGTATGTCTCCCGGCTCGAATTCGCGGGACTCCCCGCCGAATATCACAACGAGCCGGAATTGGGGCTGCTAGGCGGCGAGGATGGACTCGACCTCGTGATCCGCATCCTCAGCGACGCCGCTCGGTATCTGACCGAGGGCGGCATTCTGATCGTCGAGGTCGGCAATTCGGCCCCCGCCCTTCAGCAGCGTTTGCCGGAGGTTCCCTTCACCTGGCTCGAATTCGAGCGTGGCGGGGAGGGCGTGTTTCTGCTGCTGCGCGAACAACTTGTCGAGTACCAACCGCAATTCGAGGAGGCGTTCATTACATGAGCCTGAGACGGGCGCGGAGCGTCGACGAGTATGTCGAGTGGGTGCGTCAGGCCGTCTTCGAGGTGGACGATCTGCGCGATTGCCTGGAATACGAAAGCGAGGATCTGGCGACCTTCCCAGCCTTTCTCGACCCGCTCGAAGCCGGCATCAAGGCCATTTATACCGCCATGAAGGACGGAAGTTACGCCTTCGGACGCGAGGATCTGCCGTTCATGGACTTGGCCGGCAAGTACGCGGAAGAGATTCCATTCCATACCCTGCTCAAACAGATCAACGAGACCCATCGGCGGGGAATCGACGTGGGCGGGGATGATGCCTGAACAGGCTTTACGAACGATGCCGTTCGGGGGCCAGACGCGCGCCCCGCGGCTGGAGGATTGAACGGTGGAGCAAGGTGTTTCCTTTGATCTTGAGTTGATTCGTCGCTACGACCAGAGCGGTCCGCGCTATACCTCGTACCCGACCGCGGTGGAGTTCGCCGAGTCTTTCGATGAGACGGCCTACCAGGCCGCTTGCGCACGCAGTAACGCGAGCGGACGCCCGCTGTCGATCTATTTCCATATCCCCTTCTGCGATACGGTCTGTTTCTATTGCGCCTGCAACAAGATCGCGACCAAGGATCGCTCGCTGGCGCCGCCCTATCTGGAGCGCGTCTATCGTGAGCTGGAGATGCAGTCCGCGCTGTTCGACCGCTCGCGTCAGGTGGAGCAGTTGCACTGGGGCGGCGGCACGCCGACCTTCCTCAGCCACGATCAGATGACCGAGCTGATGGACGTGACGCGCCGTCACTTCACTTTGGCCGGCGACGATGTCGGCGAATTCTCGATCGAGATCGACCCGCGCGAGGCCGATGCATCAACGGTCAAGCTGCTGCGCCGCATCGGTTTCAATCGCATGAGTCTGGGCGTGCAGGACTTCGACCCCCGGGTGCAGGCGGCGGTCAACCGCTTCCAGACCGAGCAGCAGACCATGACGGTACTCGACGCGGCCCTCGCCGAGGGCTTCCGCTCGACCAGTATCGACCTGATCTACGGTCTGCCCTTCCAGTCGGTCGCAAGTTTCGGCAAGACCCTGGACCGGGTGATCGAGGTCAATCCGCAACGTCTGTCAATCTTCAATTACGCGCATCTGCCGGAGCGTTTCAAGCCTCAGCGCCGGATCAAGGACGACGATCTTCCGGCCCCCGAGGTCAAACTGGACATCCTTCAATCGACCATCGCGCGTCTGACCGAAGCGGGCTATGTCTATATCGGCATGGACCATTTCGCGCGTCCCGACGACGAACTTGCGCTGGCCCAGCAGGCGGGGACGCTGTACCGCAATTTCCAGGGCTATTCGACCCATGCCGACTGCGATCTGATCGGCATCGGCGTCACCTCGATCGGTATGATCGACAACACCTACGGCCAGAACCGCCGCGAACTCGAAGAGTATTACGCCGACATTGACGCCGGGCATCTGTCCGTGTTCCGCGGGATCGAACTGAACCGCGACGATCTGATCCGGCGCGACATGATCACCAAGCTGATCTGTCACTTCCAATTGGATATCCGTGCCGCCGAGGCCGCTTGGGACATCCGGTTCGCCGAGTATTTCGCCGATGCGCTGGCGAAGCTCCAGGGCATGGCCGAGGATGGTCTGGTGGAGATCGGCGCGGACCAGATCCGCATCCTGTCGCGCGGACGCCTGCTGGTGCGCAACATCTGCATGGCCTTCGATGCCTATCTGGCGACCAAAACGGGGCCGATCGGTTTCTCCAGGGTGATCTGATGGCGCTTGGAGCCTTGATCGCCCGCGGGCTATACTGGACGGCTTTTAACGGTGCGGGCGCGTTGTCCGCGTCAGAATTCAGCAAGGTACGGACCGGAGCTTCGGCCGGTGCCCACGGGAGAGAATGAATGCAAGTTTCGGTGGAAGCGGGCGAGGGGCTTGAGCGACGGATGAAGATCGATCTGCCGTTCGAGCAGGTCGAGGTTGAAGTCGACAAGCGTTTGCAGAAATTGGCGCGGACTGTTCGGCTGCCCGGCTTCCGTCCGGGCAAGGTGCCGATGAAGGTGCTGCGGCAGCGCTTTGCGGGTCAGGTGCATCAGGAAGTCTTCGGCGAGATGGTGCAGTCCAGTTACGAGGATGCGCTGACTCAGGCGTCCCTGCGTCCCGCCGGGATGCCGCGGATCGAGCCGGAGATCGATCTGGACGAAAAACGCTTGAGCTATACGGCGGTCTTCGAGGTGATGCCCGAGTTCGAACTCGCGTCCCTGGCGGGCAAGAGCCTGAAGCGTCCCCTGTGCGAGCTGACGGACGCCGATCTGGATGCGATGGTCGAGCGGCTGCGCGTTCAGCGCAAGACCTGGACGCCGGTCGAGCGCCCCTGTCAGAGCGGCGATCAGGTCACCCTGTCCTTTACCGGCACCGTGGATGGCGAAGCCTTCGATGGCGGATCAGCGACCGGTTTGACCATCGAGCTTGGCGCCAGCCGGATGATCCCAGGATTCGAGGAGGCGCTGATCGGCGCGAGCGTCGGCGAACAGCGCACGCTTGACCTGACCTTCCCCGAGGACTATCAGGCCGCCCACTTGGCCGGCAAGCCGGTCCGCTTCGAGGTCACCCTGGATGCCGTGACCGAACCCGCCTTGCCGGCTGTCGACGCCGAGTTCGCGAAGGCGTTCGGTGTCGAGGACGGCGATCTGGACCGCTTTTTGGCCGACGTACGCGCCAATATGGAGCGGGAATTGAAAGAGCGGCTCAATGCCCGCATTAAGGAACGGGTCATGGATCTGCTGGTCGAGGCCAATCCGCTCGATCTGCCCAGCGCGCTGGTCGAGAACGAGATGAACGCCATGGCCGGGAAGATGGCCCAGTCGCTCGGAGGCGCGAAGCTGAATCTGCCGCCTTCGCTGTTCGAGGCGGGTGCGCGCCGGCGCGTGGCGCTGGGGTTGATTCTCGGCAAGATCGTCAACGAACACAGCCTCAAGGTCGATGCCGGACGGGTCCGAGACATCATCGAGCAGATGGCATCCACCTACGATCAGCCGCAGGCGGTGGTCGACTACTATTACAGTGATCGCGAACGTCTTGGTGCGGTCGAGGTGGTCGTCCTTGAGGATCAAATCGTCGAGCTGATGATGGAACAGCTCACGGTCGAAGACGAGACCGTCGATTTCGCGGAATTGACGAACCCGACGCCGGAACTCTGATCGTCACGCGTCGCGCGCGAACCGAGCGAGCATCGCCAAACGGTTCGTTGCGCACGCAATCATTCAGTTACAGGTGAAGACCACTATCATGACCAATCCTCAGAGCCGTACCGACTGGCAGCCCCAAGGGCTCGGGCTGGTACCGATCGTCGTTGAGCAGACCGCGCGCGGCGAGCGTTCGTTCGACATCTATTCCCGGCTCTTGAAAGAGCGCGTCATCTTTCTGGTCGGTCAGGTGGAGGACCACATGTCGAATCTGGTGGTCGCGCAACTCCTGTTCCTGGAGTCAGAGAATCCGGATAAGGATATCCACCTCTATATCAATTCCCCCGGCGGCTCGGTGACGGCCGGTCTCGCCATCTATGACACCATGCGCTTCGTCCGCCCCGATGTCAGCACCATGTGTATCGGCCAGGCCGCGAGCATGGGCGCGCTCCTGCTCGCTGGCGGAGCGAAGGGCAAGCGCTATTGTCTGCCGCACTCGCGCATGATGATCCATCAACCCCTGGGCGGCTTCCAGGGCCAGGCGACCGATATCGATATCCATGCCCGCGAAATCCTCTATATCCGAGACAAACTCAATCAGATCCTGTCCGAGCATACGGGACAGCCGATCGAAAAGATCGCCGAGGACACCGAGCGCGATCGATTCATGAGCGGAGAAGTGGCTCAGGAATACGGATTGATCGATAAGGTCATCAACGAGCGTGGACCCGCGCCGGTCAAAGCCTGATTCGAGTTTTTTTCACGACAGCATGCTTGGCGCCCCGTACAGGCGCGCCAAGTGTGCGAATTTGTGACGCGCAACAAAGCGTTCATTAACGAACTTGCCATATAAGTCCAAATGGTTATGATTGAGCAGGCATCGATCGGGACTGCTGGTATTGCGTCCTCAAACGACCCACTGGAGACCCATCTTCGATGAGTGGAAACAATCACGGCAAGAGCGACGAAGGCAAACTGCTTTACTGTTCGTTCTGCGGCAAGAGCCAGCATGAAGTCCGCAAACTCATCGCCGGACCTTCAGTGTTTATCTGCGACGAATGCGTCGAACTCTGTAACGACATTATCCGCGAGGAGATGCAGGAAAACGTTGGCGAGACCACCAGCCACCTGCCCAAGCCGCACGAGATCAAGGCGCGTCTGGATGAGTTCGTGATCGGGCAGGAGAAGGCCAAAAAAGTTCTCTCCGTTGCCGTTTACAATCATTACAAGCGTCTTGAAGTGGCCGAGGCCAAGGAAGACATCGAGATTGCCAAGAGCAACATCATGCTGATCGGGCCAACCGGATCGGGCAAGACCCTGCTCGCCGAGACCCTGGCCCGCCTGCTCAATGTGCCCTTTACCATTGCCGATGCGACCACCCTGACCGAAGCGGGCTATGTCGGCGAGGATGTCGAGAACATCATCCAGAAGCTGCTGCAAAAGTGTGACTACGATGTCGAGAAGGCACAGACCGGCATCGTCTATATCGACGAAATCGACAAGATTTCGCGTAAGTCGGACAACCCCTCGATCACCCGCGACGTGTCGGGCGAAGGTGTCCAGCAGGCGCTGCTGAAATTGATCGAGGGTACCGTCGCCTCGGTGCCGCCGCAGGGCGGTCGCAAGCATCCGCAGCAGGAATTTCTCCAGGTCGATACCTCCAACATCCTCTTTATCGTGGGCGGCGCCTTCGCCGGTCTCGACAAGGTCATCCAGAACCGTTCGCGCAAGACGGGAATCGGCTTCTCGGCCGAGGTTCACAGCAAGGACGACAGCCGTCAGATCGGCGAACTCCTGAGCGCGGTGGAGCCCGAGGATCTCATTCGCTACGGGCTGATTCCGGAATTCGTTGGCCGCCTGCCTGTCATGGCGACGCTCGAAGAGCTTGACGAGCCGGCGCTGATGCGGATTCTGACCGAGCCCAAGCATGCCTTGGTCAAACAGTACGCGCGGTTGTTCGAGATGGAAGGCGTCGTCATGGAACTCCGCGACGACGCGCTGGGCGGGATCGCGCGCAAGGCCATGGAGCGCAAGACCGGTGCCCGCGGTTTGCGGACCATCATGGAACAGGTGCTGCTCGATATTATGTATGACCTTCCCTCCATGGATCATGTGAGCAAGGTCGTGATCGACGCTTCGGTGATTGCCGGCGATAACAAGCCTTTCCTCATCTATGAAGGCGTCGAGAAGCAGGCCGCCGTGGCGGATTGAGCGTTTTCCCGGTCAGCAGAACGTCTAGCGCATCAGTTTGCGTGACTCAAGGTCGGGCACGAGCGGTCGTTGAACTCACCGCCTATCGCCCCGACCCTTTCCTTATTCCCATCACACCGACATCCGCGGTGGCGATTCGCCGGTCGCTGACCCAGACAACTCGCATCGCCAACCCCGTGGACGGTCGTTTGAACGAGTACAGGTATCCATGGCGCTACAGAATACTGCTTCCTCGACCGTCTCTTCCCAGGAAGTCCCGGTGCTTCCGTTGCGGGATGTCGTTGTCTATCCCCATATGGTGATTCCGCTTTTCGTGGGGCGCGATAAATCCATTCGAGCGCTCGACGGGGCCATGACGACTGACAAGCAGATCCTCCTGATCGCGCAAAAGAGCGCCGATGTGGACGATCCCGGCGTCAAGGATCTGTACGAAATCGGAACCCTGGCGAATATCCTGCAACTCCTCAAGCTGCCCGATGGAACCGTCAAGGTGCTGGTGGAAGGCAATCAGCGTGCGCTCATCAGCCGGTTTGTCACCACGGAAGACTCCTTTTCCGCGATCATCAAGCCCATGGACGAGACCCTGGAGGCAGATGATCGCGAGCAGGAAGTGCTGATGCGCTCGGCGATGACCCTGTTCGATCAGTATGTCAAGCTCAACAAAAAGGTGCCGCCCGAGGTGCTCACCTCGCTGGCCAGCATCGAGGACGCCGGCCGGCTCGCCGATACCATGGCCGCGCACATGGCGCTCAAGCTCGACGAGAAACAGCGCGTTCTGGAGATGATCGACGTGCAGGGCCGGCTCGAACATCTGATGGGCCTGATGGAGTCCGAGAACGACATCCTGCAGATGGAAAAGCGCATCCGCGGGCGCGTCAAGCGCCAGATGGAGAAGAATCAGCGCGAGTACTATCTGAACGAACAGATGAAGGCGATTCAGAAAGAGCTTGGCGAACTTGAGGACGCGCCCAACGAGATCGAGGATCTCGCCAAGCGAATTCAGGCCGCCGGCATGCCGCGGGAAGCCAAGAACAAGGCGCAGGCCGAGTTGAATAAACTCAAGCTGATGTCGCCGATGTCGGCCGAGGCGACCGTGGTACGCAACTATATCGATACCCTGGTTGGCGTCCCCTGGAAAAAACGCACCCGGATTCACAATGACATCCAGGTCGCCGAGGCGGTTCTGGATAAGGATCACTATGGATTGGAGCGGGTGAAGGAACGCATCCTGGAATATCTGGCGGTGCAGCAGCGCGTGCGCAAGCTGAAAGGGCCGATCCTCTGTCTGGTCGGACCGCCGGGCGTTGGCAAGACCTCGCTGGGGCAGTCGATCGCGCGCGCGACCAATCGTAAATTCGTGCGCATGTCGCTCGGCGGCGTGCGCGACGAGGCCGAGATTCGCGGTCATCGCCGGACCTATATCGGCGCTCTGCCGGGCAAGATCATTCAGAATCTGTCCAAGGCCGGATCGCGCAACGCCTTCTTCCTGCTCGACGAGATCGACAAGATGGCGATGGATTTCCGGGGCGATCCGGCTTCCGCGCTGCTCGAAGTGCTGGATCCGGAGCAGAACCATACCTTCGTCGACCATTATCTGGAGGTGGATTTCGATCTCTCCGAGGTGATGTTCGTGGGCACGGCCAATACCCTGAATATCCCACCCGCGCTCCTCGATCGCATGGAGGTGATTCGACTCTCGGGCTACACCGAAGACGAGAAGGTCGCGATTGCCGAGCGCTACCTGGTTCCCAAGCAGACCCAAAACAACGGTCTCAAGGCGGGCGAGCTTGTGATTCGCGAGAGCGCCCTGCGCGACATCGTCCGGCATTACACCCGCGAGGCGGGGGTCAGGAATCTGGAGCGCGAGATTTCCAAGATATGCCGCAAGGTCGTGAAGGAGGTTTTGCTCAAGAAGCGGGATACGCCAACGACGGTGACTTCCAAAACGCTCGAAAAATATCTCGGGGTCCAGCGTTTTCGCTATGGTCGCGCCGACGAGCACGATCAGGTCGGGCAGGTCACCGGATTGGCCTGGACCGAAGTGGGCGGCGAGTTGCTGCGGATCGAGTCCGCGCTCGTTCCTGGCAAGGGCAAGTTCAGCTACACCGGCCAACTGGGCGATGTGATGCAGGAGTCCATCCAGGCTGCCATGACCGTGGTGCGCTCGCGCGCCGACGCGCTCGGTGTGCCGCCGGACTTCCACACGAACTTCGATGTGCATATCCATGTGCCCGAGGGCGCGACCCCCAAGGACGGACCGAGCGCGGGCGTGGCGATGTGCACCGCGCTGGTCTCCGCCCTGACCAAGATCCCGGTTCGTTCGAGTGTTGCCATGACCGGTGAGATTACCCTGCGTGGAGAAGTCTTACCGATCGGCGGTTTGAAGGAAAAACTGCTGGCCGCGCACCGTGGCGGCATCGAGACGGTGATCATTCCGCTGGAAAACGAGCGCGATCTGACTGAAATCCCGAAAAACATCAAGCAACATCTAAAAATCCATCCCGTGCGCTGGATCGATGAAGTGCTTGAATTGGCGCTGACGGAGCGTCCAGAGGCGGTTGGGTTCAAGATCGACGGCGAGGATCCGGTGACGGTCGATGCCGATAGTCATGAGTCGACCGCCGATCTGGCGCGCTATCAAGCCGTGCGGCTGCATCATTAAACCGCGTTTGACATGGCCTGCCTCGTTTGGATATCGAGATGAAGGGTGAAAAAGTCGGTTGCCCTCGCGCTGTCTCCGTCTTAGCATGCGGCATCGTTTCAGGATGCCTTTGAAAGGCATCCTGGTCCTCCTTGATAGCCAAGCTCTTGTGGGCTGCTCACGTTGGGCGCGCCGCTGGACTCTCGAACACTCAGTCAGTTAATAGGGGAAATAAATGAATAAATCGGAACTCATCGAAAAAATGGCGGACGCCGCCGATATCTCCAAGGCCGCTGCGGCGCGTGCCCTGGACGCAATGACCGATGAAATCGCCATCGTCTTGAAGGAGGGCGGTACGGTTTCGCTGATCGGCTTTGGGACTTTTTCGATCAAGGAGCGGGCCGCCCGCACCGGGCGGAATCCTCAGACTGGCGACCCCATTGAAATCAAGGCATCCAAAACGCCTTCATTTAAAGCTGGCAAAGCGCTGAAGGACGCCGTACAATAGTCGCTCGCTTGAAGGGTGCTTAGCTCAGCTGGGAGAGCATCGCCCTTACAAGGCGAGGGTCGCAGGTTCGATCCCTGCAGCACCCACCAAGAGTTTCAGATCGAAATCGATAAGATCTTTGGAGCGGTAGTTCAGTTGGTTAGAATACCGGCCTGTCACGCCGGGGGTCGCGGGTTCGAGCCCCGTCCGCTCCGCCATCTCGGATAGAACGGGGTACCCATTGGGTACCCCGTTCTTTTTTCCAAGTCCCACTCGCTATCTCTACCTATCGCCATGCTTCAAACCATCCGGGATCGCGCTCAGGGTTGGATTGCCTGGGCCATCGTTGTTCTGATCAGCGTGCCCTTCGCTCTGTGGGGGATTCAGTCCTATCTGGGTGTCGGGGGAGAGCCGGTCGTGGCAAAAATTAACGGCGTGGAGATTCCCGCCCGCGAGTTGGATCGGCGGGTTCAGGAGGCCAGAATCGAACTCCGGGAGCGTCTCGGCGCGGCCTATGACCTTGCGGCCCTCGATGACAAGCAACTCCGCGCCGAGGTGCTCGACGAGATGGTTCGCGAGGTACTGTTGCTGGATGTGACGCGGCGCCTGGGTCTTCGCGTGTCGGATCGCGAAATCCAGATTCAGGTGCTCTCCGAGCCGGCGTTCCAGCAGGATGGGCGCTTCGATCAGGGGGCCTATGAGCGCATCCTTGAACTCCAGGGAATGACGCCCGCCTTGTTCGAGTCTCGATTGCGCCAGCAGATGACCGGCACCCAGTTGGTCCGCGCCGTATCCGGCAGCGAATTCGTCACTCGATCCGAACTCTCGCAGTATCAGCGCCTCGCGCAACAGAAGCGCGAATTGACCTATGCGCGCTTCCCCGTCGCCGATTTTGCGTCCGCGGAGCCGATTGACGAGACCGCGATCACGGCCTATTACGAATCGAATGCGGCACGCTTTCAGACGCCCGAACAAGTCAAACTCGACTACCTGATCCTCGACGCGAGCACGCTGTCAGGCACAGCCGAGATCGGCGAAGAGGAACTGCGCCGTCATTACGATGACGATCCGGCGCGTTTCACTCAACCGGAGCGTCGTAAGGTCAGTCATCTGCTGCTCAGTGTCCCGAGCGATGCGGATGAGGCCGCGGCCAACCAGGTGTTGTCCGAGATCAAGGCGGTTCGTGATCGTCTTCTGGCTGGCGAATCCCTCGATGAATTGGCGAAACAGGTGTCCGACGATCCCGGCAGTGCCGCGAAGGGCGGTTCGCTCGGCATGATCGAGAAGGGCGTCATGGTCCCTGCCTTCGAGCAGGTCGCGTTTACGCTTCCGGCGGGAGAACTGAGCGAGCCGGTGCGGACCCAATTCGGTTATCACCTGATCCGGGTGGACGAAATCGTGCCCTCGGTGGTCAAGCCGTTCGAGGAAGTTCGCGAGCAATTACGCGCGGAACTCGCCAAGCAAAGCGCCGATGCCCTGTTCTACGAGTTGGGCGAACGACTGGCGAATCTCGTCTACGAATCGCCGGACAGTCTGGAACCGGCTGCCGAGGAATTGGGTCTTGCCATCCAGCAGAGCGACTGGATCGGTCGCGAGGGCGGCGAGGGAATCCTTGGCCAGCCCAAGGTGCTTGCCGCCGCGTTCAGCAATGAGGTGCTTGTCGAGGGCAACAACAGCGACCTGATCGAGCCGGAGCGCGATTCGCTCCAGGCAATCGTGTTGCGGTTTGTCGAACATCGTCCCGCGGCAACCAAACCGCTGGACGAGGTGCGCGAGGAGATCGTGGCCGAGATCGGCAGGGAAAAAGCCCGGCTGGCCGCCGAGATGGCCGCCGAGTCCGCCGCCGCAAAGTTACGCGATGGGGCGGACTGGGCGGCGACGCTTGGGACTCTCAAGCTGGAGGAGCCAGGGCTTGTGGATCGGCAGACGACCAGCGTGCCCGCGCCGATCCTCGACACGGCCTTCACATTGCCGGCGCCAAGCGAGGGATCCATCAGCGTCGGGACGGCTGCGCTCGATCATGGTGACGCGGCGGTCGTGCGACTGATCCGCGTACAGGATGGAGAGGTCGAATCGGAGGATGCCGGTCAGACGGCGCCGGAGGCCTCCATGCTGTCTCAATTGATGGCGCGGCAACTCTATGCCGACATGCTGAGAGACATGGAAAGTCGCGCGAAGATCGAGCGAAAGGCTGCCAGTTCCGTGGAAGATCTCTGATTCTGTCGTGGATAGGCCATCCTGGCCTGTCCAGCCAGGGCAGGAAGCTCGCCTACCCCTCGTAATGCGGTTGAATTTCGGATCCGTATCCGTCAACATGGGTTCGGAGTCCTTGAAGTTCATACCCTGAATGCCCCGCGCGAATCGCGCCGGTCGACAAGATCAAGGTTAGAATTTCGCGCCCCTTTTTTCAGGCGGTGGCGAGCGTCGACACTCAGGGAGTCCCAATTCAACCGCCCCGACTTTTGACTGCCGACTCTCGATGTCGGCTGTCTTGAGTCAGGCTGGACTTCGACACGAACCACCTTCCGGGCGATGTCGTCATCGCAGCCCTGCGTTCTCCGAGCGCCGGGCCTTGCCGTGACCGCGTCCCCAACGCTTCCAGACGAATGTGACAAGGCAGAGCATGAGCTACCATTCCATCGTAATGGTTAAACAGGTTCCCGACACGGCCAATATCTCCGGTCAGGTCATGAAGCCGGACGGAACCGTCAACCGCAGTAAACTCCCCACCATTTTCAATCCCGAGGACAAAGTCGCCCTCGAATTGGCACTACAACTGCGGGACCGTTACGGCGGCACCGTGCGCGTGATGACCATGGGGCCATTGAAAGCCTCGGACCTGCTGCGCGACTGTCTCTACATGGGCGCGGATGAGGCCATCCTGATCAGCGACCGCAAATTCGCCGGCGCCGATACCCTCGCGACCTCCTATGTGCTGTCCGAGGCGCTGCGTCAACTGGCACCCTACGATATCGTCTTCGCCGGCCGGCAGGCGATCGATGGCGACACCGCCCAGGTCGGCCCTCAGACCGCCGAAAAACTGGGACTGCCCCAAATCACCTATGCCGAAGAGATCCTCCAGGCTGATGGCGAAAAGATCACCGTCAAGCGCAAGGTGGACCGCGGCTTCGAGATTCTGGAAGGCACGCTGCCCCTGTTGATCACCGTGATCAAGGACGCCGCCACGCCCCGGCCCTTCATGGCCAAGCGGGTCATGGCCTACAAGAACGCCCATACCCTGCTCGAACTCGAAAAGATGATCGAAGGCAATTCGTTGCTCTATCTCGATCAGCTCAAGGAAGAGTATGTCTCCAAGGGCCTGTTTATCCCCACCCTGACCGCCGACGAACTCGATGTCGATCCCGAGCGTTGTGGTCTCGGCGGGTCGCCGACCAAGGTCCACAAGATCGAGTCGGTGATCCTGGGCGGCGGCGCGCATGAAATCATCCCCCCCACCAAGGACGGCATGCACGCGCTGATCGATAAACTGATGGAAGATCACATCTTCGGATAAGCCTTTATGAGCGAAAATCAACAACAGGTCTGGGTGTTCATCGAGCAGCGCGAGGGCAAGCCCGCCGATGTGAGCTTCGAACTGCTCTCCAAGGGCAGAAAGCTGGCGGAAAGCCTGCACGGCGAGTTGAAGGCGGTGCTGATCGGTCATGACCTGCAGGCCCTGGCCGCGGAGACCTTTCGGTACGGCGCCACCGAAGTTCTGCTGGCGGATCACCCCGAACTGAAACACTACAACACGCTGCCCTACAGCCGTCTCGTGAGCGAGCTGGTCGACCAGCATCAACCGCGCATCGTGCTGTTCGGCGGCACCTTCATCGGTCGGGATCTAGCGCCCCGGGTCGCCTCCCATACCCGCAGCGGATTGACCGCGGACTGCACGGATCTGCAGATCTCCGACGTGACCTATCTGCGGAAGGATTACTCCCAACTGCTCCTGCAGATTCGCCCGGCCTTCGGCGGCAACATCATCGCCACCATCATCTGTCCGGATGCCCCGGTCCAGATGGCGACGGTGCGCGAGGGAGTGATGGAAAAGATCCCGCTGGCGCAGCCGGTCGCCGGACGCATCACGCCCGTCCCCTATACGCCCGACGCTGCCGACCAGCTCGTGCGCATCATCGAGCAGCATCACGAAGAGAGCAAAGTCAATCTCAAGGCCGCCCCGATCATCGTCTCCGGCGGCTACGGCATGGGCAACTTTCAGAACTTCCAGATCCTCTATGAGTTGGCCCATGTCATCGGGGGTGAGGTCGCCGGCACGCGCGCGGCGGTGGACGCCGGTTTCATCGATCATGTCCGGCAGGTCGGACAGACCGGGGTCACCGTGCGGCCCAAACTCTATATCGCCTGCGGCATCTCCGGCGCGATCCAGCACCGGGCCGGCATGAGCGACTCCAACAAGATCATTGCCATCAATGACGATCCCGACGCGCCGATCTTCGGTGTCTGCCATTACGGCATCGTCGGTGACGTGATGGACGTGATTCCGAAGCTCATCGATGCCTACAAGCACAAATTAAAGTAGTCGAGCCATGGCCAACTATTTCACCGATAACACCGATCTACTCTTTCATTTCGACCGCCTGAAGCTTCAGGAGGTGGTCGACATCGCCGAGCACGGCTACACCGAGTCCACTGACTACAACTTCGCCCCGGTCGACTATCAGGACGCCCTGGATAATTATCGCAAGGTACTGGAGATCGTCGGCGACATCACGGCGAACAACGTGGCCCCCCAGGCCGCCGCCGTGGACGAGGAGGGGAGCCATTTCGCCGACGGCAAGGTCGCCTACGCCAAGGGCATTCAGGAGGCGCTAAGTCTGCTGACCCAGGCTGAATTGATGGGCTTCACGCTGCCCCGGCGTTATGGCGGTCTGAACATCCCCACCACCCTCTACACCATGGCGATCGAAATGGTCTCCCGTGCCGAGGCGTCGCTGATGAACCTGTTCGGTTTGCAGGACATCGCCGAGACCATCAACAAATACGGCACCGAGGAGCAACGTCAGGAGTTCCTGCCGCAGTTCGCCAGCGGCGCGGCCACGGGCGCGATGGCGCTGACCGAGCCGGACGCGGGTTCCGACCTGCAGGCCGTCAACATGCTGGCCTATCAGGACGATGACGGGCAATGGCGATTGAAGGGCGTCAAGCGCTTCATCACCAACGGCAACGCCGAGATCTTGCTGGTCCTGGCCCGTTCGGAGCCCGGCACCAAGGATGGCCGCGGCCTGAGTCTGTTCGCCTGCTACGGCAAGGATAACGTCGTCGTGCGGCGCATCGAGAACAAGCTCGGGATCCATGGCTCGCCGACCTGCGAGTTGCAGTTCAACGATACCCCGGCGCAGCTCATCGGCAAGCGCAAGTTCGGCCTCATCAAGTACGTCATGGACATGATGAACGGTGCGCGCCTCGGCGTCGCCGCCCAGGGTCTGGGCATCTCTCAGGCGGCTTATGACGAGGCGCTGCGCTACGCCAAGGCGCGCGAGCAATTCGGCAAGAGCATCTACGCGATCCCCGTCATCACCAATCTGCTCATGGACATGCGCGTGACCCTGGAGAGCGATCGCTCGCTGCTCTACGCCGCCTGCCACTGGGTCGACCTGCGCAACAAACTCGAAGAGAAGGTCGAGGAACTCAAGGCCGAGGGCAAGGATTCCAGCGCGCAGAGCGCCAAGCTCAAGGAAGCGACCCGAGTCGCCGCGCTGCTCACCCCGATGGCTAAGTACGTGTTGAGCGAGAACGCCAACCGGGTCACCTATGACGCTCTGCAGATCCATGGCGGCACGGGCTACATGAAGGAATTCAATGTCGAGCGACTGACCCGCGACGCGCGTATCACCAACATCTACGAGGGCACCTCGCAACTTCAGATCGTCGCCGCTACCGGCGGGGTGATCAACGACATCTTCGCCGAGGATTTCACCGCCCGCGAGCAAAAGGAGACGTCCGGCAGTCTGGCGCGTCTGGCCGATGAACTGAAGGAAATGCGCGTGCTGTTCCTGGACGCGCTGAAATATGTGACCGACAAAACCGACAAGCATTTCCAGAGCATCGCCGCCAAGGAACTGGTGGAAATCTATTCCTATCTGTACACCGGCTGGCTGCTGATGGACGAGGCGGAAGAGGATAGCCGCAAGGTCTTCATCGCCCGCCGCTATATCATCGGCGCGTCAGCCAAGGCACGCCGGAATTGGGACGTGATCAAGAAAGATCAGTTCGCCGACCTGCTCCACGCCGACGAAATCCTGATCTGATCCAGGTTTCCGTTCGTCCTTAAGCCCTGGGCGGGAGCCGAAGGGTCGAATGAGATGAGCGGAAAATCGCGCTCCGAGGCGCGACATTGAAGCCGTTCGTGGTTCGACAAACTCACCACGAACGGCTTCAATGTCACCACGGACGGATGCAATCTGTGGCTATGAACTTTTCCAGCAATCGCCTGACGTGCGGGGGATAGGCCTCTGGCCCGTCTGGCGGGCGACACACCCATTCCCCCTGGATAGACCGAAAACACTCCAATGATCACACTGGATTGGCCCTGGGTGCTGCTCGCATTGCCACTGCCGTTCCTGACGACTCGGCTCCCGCGTGCCCGCGCTCACATCGGATCCGCTCTGCGCCTGCCGTTCTATGCCGAACTTCCGGCGGTGACGGTCGAGCGCTCGGCGGGCGCGTCTTGGCCGCGGCTGCTGCTGGCGGCGCTGGTCTGGATCCTGCTTGTACTTGCCGCCGCGCGTCCGCAGTGGGTCGGCGAACCCATCGGTCTGCCCATTGCCGGACGGGATTTGATGTTGGCCCTGGATATCTCCGGCAGCATGGAACAGGAGGACTATGAACTGAATGGCCGGGCGGTCACCCGGCTGGCGGCGGTGCAGGCGGTGGCGACGGATTTCGTGAAACGACGCGACCAGGACCGGCTTGGGCTCATCCTGTTCGGGACTCAGGCGTATCTTCAGACCCCGCTGACCTTCGATGGGGCCACAGTCGACACCCTGCTGAACGAGGCGGTGGTTGGCCTGGCCGGACGTGAAACGGCCATCGGTGACGCCATTGCGGTGGCGGTCAAGCGTTTGCGGGAACAGCCCGAGGGCCAGCGCGTTCTGGTGCTGCTCACCGACGGCCAAAATACCGCCGGCACGCTCGATCCGCTGGTCGCCGCGCAACTCGCCGCGCAGGCTGGCGTGCGCATCCATACCATCGGCATTGGCGGCGGCGAGATGGGGATTCGGACGCCCTTCGGGATCCGCCTGATGCGCCAAGGCAGCGACTACGATCCGGCGACGCTCAAACAGATCGCCGAGCTCACCGGCGGCCGGTTTTTTTCGGCGACGAATCGGGAGGAACTGGAGACGGTGTATGCGGAGTTGGATCGGCTGGAACCCAATGAACGCGACGAACGCACCTTTCGACCCCAGCGCGCACTCTTTGTCTGGCCTGCCTCCGCCGCCCTGTTGCTCACGGTCGGGCTGGCCGTCGCGTCCGCTCGGCGTGGGCGCGTCTAAGAGGGTGTAGACAAAAATAATTGAGCTGCTATTTGTATACCAGTCTACAACTGAGCTGGTGTGCGCTGATGTCGAAAGCTGGTCGTCCCCCCAAGATTCACGAGGCGGAGCAAGCGGTATTGCGTCAAATTGTCACGGATCGCCCGACCTCCACGCTGTCAGAGATTGCCCGGGAACTCGCGGCACGGACGGGAATCGAGGCTCATGAAGCAACGATTCGCAAGTCCTTGCGGGAGGCGGGCGTCACGCGCCTCCGGGGCGAGAGTGGTCTCGAGGCGCAAGCGCGCGCAACGCCGCGTCGGTATGGGTATACGGATGCGCATCGTCGCCACGACCCCGACCAAAGCTACCCAAGTTGTCTGACCGATGCGGAGTGGGACTTGGTCGCCGCTCTCTTTGAGATGCCGGGCGGGCGGGGTCAACCGCCCCGCGTGTCGCGCCGGAGCATCCTGGAGGCGTGTTGCTACGTGGTGCGCACGGGGTGCGCGTGGCGGATGCTGCCGCACGATTTCGCGCCTTGGCAGAATGTCTACAAGACGTTTCGCCGTTGGAGTGCGGCTGGGAAGTTTGAGCAGATGCATGATCGACTGCGGGGGCAATGGCGCGAACGCGAGGGGCGTGAGATCGCGCCGACGGCGGCGGTGCTGGATGCGCAATCGACCCGCGGCTCGCCGCAGGGTGGACCGAGCGGCTTTGATGCGGGCAAGCAGGTCAAGGGGCGCAAGCGCAGCCTGGTGGTCGATACCTTGGGGTTCGTGTTGGCGGTGAGCGTGGTCGCGGCCAATCTTCAGGACCGCGATGCCGCCTCGGGCGCCGTCGCTGACGCGGCCGCCAAGTACCCCCAGATCAACACGCTGTTTGTCGATAGCGCCTACGCCGGTCAATTTGCCCAAACCACCGAGCAGACCCACGCGATCCGCGTGGAAGTCGTGCGCCATCCAGCCAACAAAAGCGTTGGCTCCTGGCACGTGGACGGGGCGCCTGACCGAGTGGTGATCGCCAACGCCGACGGCTTCGTTCCGCTGCCGAAGCGCTGGGTTGTCGAGCGCACCCATGCGTGGAATGAGCGTGCCCGTCGATTGATCATGCATCATGACCGTCTGCCAGCGGTCTCCGAAACCTGGGTTTGGCTGGCGGAGGCGCGCATCCTGCTGCGGCGGTTGACCACAACGGTTTGATTTTGTCTACACCCTCTAAGAGAATGCTCAAAATTCTCCGGTGGAATGGTTGGCGTCCGCGAATTCCCACATGAAACGACAGAGCGAGTCGACCGCCTCCGGTGTCATCGCGTTATAGATGGAGGCTCTGATTCCGCCGAGCGAGCGATGTCCCTTGAGTCCGCTGAAGCCTTGATCGGTTGCCTGGTGCAGAAAGGCCGCTTCCAAGTCGGCGGTCGGCAATCGGAAGACCACATTCATCAGCGAACGATCCTCGCGCGCCGCCCAGCCGTCATAAAAACCGTCGCTGTCGTCGATCACCTCGTAGAGACTGGCGGCTTTTTGACGGTTGATGGCGTCCATCCGGTCCAGTCCGCCGATGTCGTTCAGCAACCAGCGGGTGACCAGCAGCACGACATAGATGGCGAAGACTGGCGGAGTGTTATAGATGGAATGGGCATTGAGATGGGTGCGGTAGTCGAGCAGGGTAGGGAGTCCGTCGGGCGCCCGGTGGAGCAGATCGCGCCGGAGGATGACGACGGTGACGCCTGCGGGACCGATGTTCTTCTGGGCGTGCGCATAAATCAGATCGAAACGCTCGGGGTCGAAGGGACGCGACAGAAAATCCGATGACATATCGCAAACGCGCGTCACGCGGTCGAGTCCGGGGATGGCGTGAAACTGGATGCCTTCGACCGTTTCGTTGGAGACGTAGTGCAGGTAGGCCGCCGTGTCGGAATAGGCGAGTTCGTCAGGGCGGGGCAGTCGCCGGAAGCCCCAGGGCTCGCCATCCCAAAGAACGCGCACATCGCCTTCCAGGCGCGCCTCGGGAATCGCCTTGGCGCTCCAGTAGCCGGTGCGCAGATAGTCGGCCGTTTGGCGGCGATGGCGCAGCAGCAGCATGGGGATCATGGAGAACTGGAGCGTGGCGCCGCCCTGCAGGAAGAGCACGGCATGGCTCTCGGGGAGTTGGAGCAGTTGGCGGATGTTGCGCTCGGCTTCGTCGACGACGCCCGCGAACCAGTCCGAGCGGTGGCTGATGCCCAGGATCGACAATCCGACCTCGGGGACGCACTCGATGGCCTGTTGGGTTTCGGCAAGCACCGTGGCGGGCAGGACACCGGGTCCGCCGGAAAAATTCAGATGATTCATCGACAGGTGCCGGATGACGCGGACGCGGCTGCCTGGAGCAGCATGGACCGAAAGGCCATAAAGATTTTCCGCATGGCCGGCTGTTTATAGGGGAAGAGTTCGACCGGATCCATGGCATGAACGACCATGGCGTGGTCGACCTCGAAGATCAGCAGGCGTCCGTCCGGCAGTTCGGCGCAGTCGATGCCGAGATAATCCAGTCCGATGGCATGATCGATAGCGGCGAGCGCCGGTCCATGCCGGACGGCGAAGGCGTGCTCGAAATCGGCCATGAACGCGGCTTCCTCGGCCCGCTTTGCGGGGCTTTCGGCCATTCCGGCGTTGAGATAATGGATCATCCAGTGGCTGGAAATGCCCATGTGACACGCATAGGGCGTGCCGGCGATGAGGATCACGCGGTATTTGCGAAAGTGTCCATCGGGGCTGCGGTAGTCGATAAAGGGCGCCACGAAAAATTCGTCGTCGGGCAGTACCTGGAGTTGCTCGGCGAGCTGCGTGGGGGTGTCGGTTTTGCTCAGGTCGTGACCGGCGTGCGAGTCGAGCGGGCGGAGAATGAGCGGGAAGTCGAGTTCGGCGGGCAGGCTGGGGTCCGGCGCGCGGTGATCGGCCAGTTGCCGCAACGTCTCCCGAGCGATGCGCCAGGTCGGTGGCATGACGATCCCGGGCAATCCCTGCAAGCGCTGAGCGGCGGTATCGCGGGCAACGCGGGCGACGTGTCGCGGGTTGTTCAGGATGGGTTTCGGCCAGATGCCCAGATGGGGCAGCCAGTCGGTCAGCAGGCGATGATTCGCCTCCGATTCGCCGATCGCGACGAACAGCAGGTCATGCTCGGGGAGATCCGCCGGAGCGGTCTCGCCAGGGATGGCGTAATGCAGATGAAGCTCGATATCGGAGTTTTCCAGCAGACACTCGATGGGGACATTCGCCATGAGTTCGCCGGGCGCCATGAGCGCCAGCAGGCGCAGCCGGGCTGGCAAGGCGGCGGGGATGACGTAGTGCCGGCACAGCTTGAGCGCCTCCCGTTGCAGTTGTAGCGCGAGGGCCGGATTGCCGAGAAACTGCAAAATGATGGCGGCATCGAAGAGTGAGGCTGCATCGTTCGGGTCTTGCGTCGCCCGTGCGAGCAGGGATCGGCCGAATGGCGTCAAGTCCTCGCCCGCCAAATGGCGGCGCATCAAGTTGGCAAGGCCAAGGGATGCCTGCATGACGGTGCGCTCCGATTCCGGATAAGGTTCGATTGTCCGCTGGCCCCCGCGCGGGTGCAAGCCAGAACCGACAAAATATCGGCGGTCACGGGTTGACGACGCTTCGGCTGATGCTCCCTTCTATCACGAACCGTCAGAATTCCGTCGTTTTTGGTTTGCGAAATCGCTAATTCATTATTAAATAGACTGTTTTATGTCTGGCACGGCTTTGGCTAAACCAAGGGCAGGATCAACACCTTTGGGGTACTCCCGTGAATCTGACCAGCCAAGCCGATACGCCGCATCTGACCCTCGTGACCTCGGCCGAGCAGACGGTGCGTCAACAGTCGGAGTCCATCGATCCGATCCGGTTTTTACAGGCGATCACGGCGTCGCTGGATCTTGACCAGGTTCTGAACACGCTTAGCGGTTTCCTCTACGATCTGGTTGCCCAGAGCGGCTGGGAGTACCGGCATGCGGAATCCGATCTCGAGCTGTCGGGCGGGAAGCCTGATCGTCATCGGCTGGAATATGCCTTGACCCTGAACGGGCAGGAGATGGGGACGCTGAAACTGATGCGCGGCCGCCGTTTCTCAGAGACCGATCAGATCCGCATCGAGGGTTTGCTGGGGCTGGCGGCTCAATCGCTGCATAACGCCCTGCGCTTTTATGACATGAGTCAACAGTTGGAGCGCGATCCGCTGACCGGTCTCGGCAATCGTCGTGCCCTGACCTTGCAGGGCGTGCAGTGGCTGGCGGATAACATCCGTCACAAACACCCGCTGTCCATGCTGGTGATGGATCTCGACCGCTTCAAGGCCGTGAATGACAACCATGGCCATCCGGTGGGCGACCGCCTGCTGTGCGCCCTTGCCGATACCCTGCGCGCGGTGACACGCACGGCGGATTTGTGCGTGCGGATCGGCGGCGATGAATTCGTGGTGCTGCTGCCAGGAACCGATCTATCCGACGCGATGGAATGCGCGGAGCGGATCCGGTGCGCGGTGGCGAAACTGACGATCGCGACCGTGACCGGGGAGCAGGTCAATGCCAGTGTCAGCATTGGGGTCGCGACGTATCGCCATGGGATGGATCTCGATCAACTCTATCATCAGGCGGATAGCGCGCTCTATGCCGCCAAGCGCGCTGGCTGCAATCGGGTACTGGCGGGCTCGGGAACCCCCGATTGCAAGCAGGTCGATTCCTTTTGCGTGTCCTAGGATGAGGTCGCTCGTGGCCGGTCAAATTGCAGTAGACTCACACCACGCTCGATGGCTTCGAGCCTTCCTGTGCGGGGAATGAAAAGGCGCCTGTCGGGCGCTTTTTCATGGCAATCGATGATCTTGACGCGACGCTGACGAAATCTCTTGCGACGTTCGTGCATCTTTACCTCATCGACGAAGGGATGCATGCGTTTTGCTGGTGCTTGTCCTGATTCGGTCCGTCTGAAAAACGCAACCATCGGTACACAGGATTCATCGGATTCAGTCCTTATCGAAAGGAAAACGTTGTCATGAGAAAGGTTCGTCTGAGTGTGAAGTTGCAGGCCGGTTTTCTGTCGATCGCGATGCTCGTGCTGATCGTCGGGTTGCTCGGGATCAAGGGCGAGTTGGACATGCGGGAGCACATCGAGTCGATCGGCCTGGTCCGCCTACCGTCCATTATCGAGTTGGATCGCATGAATATCGAGCGCCTGCAGGTGCGCACGCAGACGCTTGAGGTACAGGGACAGGCAGTCTGGTCGCCGGAGACGCGCAAGGTTCTGGAACTGGTCTCGCGTCAGCGCCTGGCGTCCTGGAAGAATGTCGAGGAGGCCCTGGCCGCGTATGAAAAACTGCCGAAGTCCGCCGACGAGAAAACCGTCTACGAGGTCTTCATGACTGAATACGCGGCCTGGCGCGCGAGCTACGTGCGGTTGGATCAACTCCTCGCGGGCATGATTCAGGCGACCGGCCCCGAAGAGTATGACCCCCTTTACGCGGAATTTGTTGGATTGGTCACGGACATGATGTTGATCTCGGATCGCGTGGGCGTTCTGATCGATACGATGGTGGCGTTCAACAATCAGGCCACCAATGCCGCAGTCGGGAAAGCCCTGGCGGAAGCGGGTCGAATGGTGAAGTTCACTGCGGTCGGGATGGGCCTGGGGCTGCTGCTGGCGGTGTTTCTTGGTTTGTATCTGACGCGCGACACGCTGCTTCAGCTTGGCGGGGAACCCGCCTATGCGGTCGAGGTGGTCAACCGTGTCGCGGAAGGCGATCTGACCGCGCGGATCGACCTGCGCAAGGATGACACGACCAGTCTGTTGGCCGCCTTCGCGCGCATGGTGGCGAATATGCAGCGCGTGCTGCGCGAGGTGGCGACGGCCAGCGCGCAGGTGGCGGCGGCGGCCGAGCAACTCTCGGCGACCAGCGAGGAAATGCGCGAGCAGGTGAAGCTGGAACAGTCCGAGACCGATCAGGTCGCCACCGCGATGAACGAGATGACGGCGACGGTGGAGGAGGTGGCGCGCCATGCCGCGGCGGCGGCCCGTGCCGCTCAGGACACCGACTCAGAGACCGATGCGGGGAGCGAGGTGGTGATGCAGACGATCGCGGCCATCGAGTCGCTGGCTCGCGAGGTGGAATCCGCCGGGGAGGTGATCGCGCGGCTGTCCGAGGATAGCAAGGAGATCGGGGCGGTGCTGGATGTGATCCGGGGCGTGGCCGAGCAGACCAATCTGCTGGCGCTCAATGCCGCGATCGAGGCGGCGCGCGCCGGCGAGCAGGGACGCGGATTCGCGGTGGTGGCCGCCGAGGTGCGCACCCTGGCCAGCCGCACCCAGTCCTCGATCCTGGATATTCAGGAGAAGATCGAGCGGGTGCAGAGCGGCTCGGCCGGGGCGGTGCAGGTGATGGAGAAGGGACGGTCCAAGGCAACCGAAAGTGTCGCTCAGGCGCGCAGGGCGGGCGAGTCGCTGCATACCATCAGCACCTCGATTACCAGCATCAATGACATGAACCGGCAGATCGCCAGCGCCGCCGAGGAACAGACGGCGGTAGCGGAAGAGATTAATCGCAACATCCATACGATTTCGGAGACGGTGGATCAAACCTCGGCCGGTTCGTCGCAGATCGCCACGGCCAGCGTGCAACTGGCCGGTCTGGCTGCGCAGTTACAGGAGCGGGTGGGGCAGTTCAGGATTTAGGGTGCGATTTCTACTTGTGTGGGTTTGGTATGAACTTTCCAGGAAATCGCCTCGGAGAGCAGATCCTGCAATTCCTTTTTGTTGAGCGGCTTCGTGAGATAACCGTCGAGACCCGCGGCCAGGCCCGCCGCGCGCTCCTCCGGAAGCGCGGCGGCGGTGAGGGCGTAAATGGGGATGCGACTCGGGGTCGGCGCGGTCGCTTCGCGGTCGCGGATCCGGCGGGTGGCCTCCAGTCCGCCCATGACAGGCATCTGCATGTCCATCAGGATGAGATCGAAGGGCGCGCGCGCGCTCCAGTCGACCGCCTCCTGACCATTCTGGGCGAGCGTGGCCTCATGGCCCCATTTGCTCAGAACCATCAGCATCAGCTTCTGGTTCACGGCATTGTCCTCGGCGAGCAGGATTTTCAGCGCGGTTGGGCCATCACCCTCGCGTAGCAAGTGACGGGTGATCAGGGGTGCCGGATCCGGTTGACGATCGGTGCGACCCAGCAGCGCATGGATGGCCTTCAGGAGTTCGTGGCGCGCCACTGGCTTGGTGAGGAAGGCGTCGATGCCGAGTTCCCGGCAGCGCATCCCAAGCCCCCGAACGGAGGCCGAGGAGAGCATGATCAGCTTCAGATCGCGGAAACGCGCATCCTGTTTGAGCGCCGCGGCCAGCTCGAAGCCGTCCATCCTCGGCATGTGATAATCGATCAAGAGCACATCGAAGGGGGTGGACGCATTGGCCTCCAGAACCTGGAGCGCCTCGCGTCCATCCGCCGCCTCGGTCAGTCGCATCTCCCATTGCACCACCAGTTTCCCCAGCACGCGGCGGTTGGTCGCATTGTCGTCCACCAGCAGGACGCGCTTGTCCCGCAGATCCTGGGGCGGGGGCGAGAGCGCCTCGCGTGTGCTCAGACCCAGCCAGAGGACCACATGGAAGGTGCTGCCCTCGCCGGGACGGCTGTCCACCCAGATGCGGCCGCCCATCAGTTCCGCCAGTCGCCTGGAAATGGTGAGTCCCAATCCGGTTCCGCCAAAACGCCGGGTGGTGGAGGTGTCCTGCTGCGAGAAAGCCTCGAAGATGCGTGCCTGGTGTTCGGGCGGGATACCGATTCCGGTATCGCGCAGGGCGAAATGCAGGTTGAGCCGATCGACGACGGTCTCCTGCAGCACGACCCGTAGCGCCACTTCGCCTGTTTCGGTGAATTTGATCGCGTTATTGAGGAGATTGGTGAGGATCTGGCGCAGACGCCCAGGATCGCCGAATACCGCCCGCGGCACTTTGGAGTCGATCTCGCACAGGAGCTCCAGATGCTTTTCGTCCGCCTTGACCGCCAGGGTCTTCATCACCTCATTGATCAAGCGATGGAGATCGAAATCGATGGATTCTACGTTGAGCTTGCCGGCCTCGATCTTCGAGAAATCGAGGATGTCGTTGATGATGGTCAGAAGACCGTCGGCGGACATTCTCACGATGTTGAGGCAATCGCGCTGTTCGTCCGTCAATTCCGTGTCCAGCGTCAGTTCGGTCATGCCGATGATGCCGTTCATGGGGGTGCGGATTTCATGACTCATGGTGGCCATGAAATCGGACTTGGCGCGGCTGGCGTCCTCGGCTCTCAGCACACTGGCTTGCAGTTCGGCCGCCATCTGTTCCAGGCGGTTGGCATTGTCGCGAAGCTCGCTTTCCAACGCCTCGCGGCGGGCGATTTCAGCCGACAGCACCTGATTGTGACGCTGGAACTCGTCGCGCAGCCGGTCGGATTCGGCGTATTCGGCCTGTAATTGAAGGGCGCGCCGACGCAGGCGGTCGATCGCAATGGCGGCGAACAGCAGGATGAACGGAACCGCGCTGAGCGAAGAGAGAAAGAGGCGGGAACTGATGTGTCCATAGACACTGTCCTCGGCGATCAGAGTCACCAGCGAGAGCGGCGTCTCCGCCACGACCGTGCGCAGGGCCAGTTTGTCGGTCAAGGTGGCGCTGGTCTTGGTCAGTGTGCTCACGGGCGCCAGGGTGTTCTCCGGCAATCGGGCCAGCATCCGTGCGACGTCGCGCCCGAGCGTCAGGCGGCTGCCGGGTGCCGTGATGTCCTGTCCATCGGCGGACAGGAGCAGTTCCTGATAGGGTACGTCCTCTTGGTCGTCCGTCCCGCTGGAAATCAACAGCCAGGCGAGCTGTTTCAGATCGCCCACGGCGACGACCACGCCGCTGTAAACGCCTTTGTGAAACACCGGCGAGCTGGTGACGATCTGGCTGTGTTCGGAGTCGATCAAGACCTTGACCGCAGTCTCGAATCCGGACGGCAGGATGACGGGAGGCGCCGAGGGGTTGAGGTCGGCGAGCACCTCGCCGTGTTCGTCGAGATACAGAATGCGGCTATAAATGGGCGCGCCGCGGAGCGTCTTTTGGGCGACCTTCTGGCGAAAACGCTGTTCGATGGCATCCAGATTGGCATTGAGTCCGTATTGCAGCGACATGCCCAGGGCGCGGTTGATCAGGTAGGCTTCGAGATCCTGGTGTTCGGCCAGTTCGGCGATGCCATCGCGCCGCGCGGCGATAAAATCGCCGATCGCCGCCGCCCGCCGCTGGCTGTCCGCCACCAGCCGGGCATCCGCCGCGGAGCGCAGCAGACTCTGGGACGTGTGGACATTCCAGAGCAGGATAAAAGTGTAAACGCAAAAGATGGCCGCCAGAATCAGCGGCCAGCGTGGCGCGAGTCGGCCAAGAAGGGTCATTGCCTGATCCGTCCGCGGATGAACAGGGCTTGGCCTCAATCCTGGCGGGCGAAAAAGTCAGGGAAATAACGGCGAATGCCGGGGTAATATTTGTCGACCAGTTGATCGTAGAGGCCATCGGCCTTGATCTTGACCAGGTACGCGTCGAACGCGGCCCGCAACTCGGGCGCGTCCTTGGGGAAGGCGGCGGCCAACTCCTGATGTTCGGAAATCGGGCCGATGACCTTGATCCGACCGGCCCATTTGCGCAGGTCGAGGATGGCGTCGGGCACGTCGAGCAGGGTCAGTTCCGCTTCCTCGTTGAGCAGGGCGGGGACCATTTCGTTCAGATTGGTGCTCTTGGTATAGGACTTGAGATCGATCCCCGATCCTTTCAGTCCATAATTTCCGGGGTCCAGGCAGGTGCGCTCCATCACCAGCAGACTGTTTTTGCCGATGAGCGACTTGGTCTCGCCAATGTCCTCGGCGAGGTCGTCGCTGCCCTTGATCGGGGTGAAATTGGAGTTGGAGCGGGCGACCAGCAGCACCTGGGAGGGAAAGGTGGGTTCGGAATACAGTAAGACCGCCTCGCGCCAGGGCAGGACAGTGAACCCCGTGGCGATCATGTCGCCTTTCACGGGGTAGTCGCCTTCCAGCGTGACCGCGTCGCCCTGGCGGACCACGTCCTTGCCGAGGAGGTCGCGGATCACATTATAAAAATCCGAATAGACGAGGGTATAGTCGACGCCGATCTCCCGGGCAAAGCCCTGGATCAATTCCACGTCGAAGCCATCCCCCGCGCCGGTGACGAAATTGGCGTAACGGATGCCGAGATGACGTAATTCGCCCCGTTCCTGGATGTCCTTCAGATCGGCCGCCCAGGTTGGGAACGCCATCGCAATCAATAACAATCCGGCTAAAAACGAGCGGTTCACACTGGTCATGTTCGTCCTCGAAGAGTTGCATCGGAAATCCGGGCGAGCCTGGAAAAATGGCTGGCGGGGAATGGGCTGATTTCCATCGGCGCGCGGCGGGAACCAGGACGATGAGCAAATTAAACCTCTTCGTGGGTTTGGTCAAAATCCGTGAAGTCTGGGATGATGATCATGAGTTGATAATGAAACAATTGAACCCTGGGGGCGATTCGTGATTCGCGTGATGGTCGTCGAGGACGATGCGTCAACGGGCGCATTGCTGGTGCAACTGGTCAAGCGGCTGTGGCCGAGGGCGTCCGTGGTGCTCGCGTCCGATGCGCTGTCGGCGCTCGATCAATGGAAAAGCGCTGGCGCGGATCTGGTGCTGCTCGATTGGGGGCTGCCGGGGATGAGCGGCATCGACGTTTTGAAACAGATTCGACGATCCGAAACAAAGACGGTTTGCGTGATGATTTCAGGCAACGCCGACCGTGAGGTGATTCTCGCGGCCCGCACCCATCAGGTCGACGCCTTTATCGTCAAGCCGTTCGCCGCGAAGCAGGTGATGGCGCGTCTGTCCGAGATTATGGCGCTGCCGAGCGCGGATGCGCAGCAGCAGGCGCCCGTTGACTCCATTGAGGATTTCGTCGGGTATCAAATGACGCAGGGTATCCTCGGGTTGCCGATCGACCCTGAGCTGGCTGGCGCGATCGAGGGGATTCGCGAGCTGGACGCGGGAGCAAGAACCAAATTATTGCGCCAATGTCAGTTTCATCCCGCGCTGGTCTTTCGCGTGTTGAGTCTGGTCAATAGCGGACAGTACATTCAAGGCAGGGACTCGGTCGAAACCTTCGAGGGGGCCATCCATCAGGTTGGCCTGGCTGGTTTCATCAATCTCGCCGTGGAGATGTCGCTGCATCCGGGAAGCGAACTGAAAGCGGATTTTCTCAAGACCCGGCGGGTGCAATTCCACCGCGATTCTCTGTCGCTGGCCGAAATCGTCACGAAGCTCGGCGCGAACGCGACCTTCGATCTCCCTGCCTGCCGGTCTGCCTGCATGCTCTTGCGGGTCGGCGAGCTCTCCCTGCTGCAACTCATGCAGTCATGGATCGATCTGGGGAACGTGATCGATGACAGCGTCTGCGCGTCGGTCCTGAAGACGCATTCGAGCCAGGCCGGGAATCGGATCAAGACCCAATGGAACATCCCCAACACCATCCGCGGACGCATCGGCTCCGCCTATCTGCTGCCGACGGGAACGGTCAGGATCGATTCCGTCGTGATGCGCATCGCCGGCTTGCTGTTGATGGGCGATCCTCATCGGGAGTTGCCGCGTTTACTGGCTCGCGTCGGTCTGACTGAAAGCCAGGTGTAAGGCTATCGGCCAGCGGAATAATAGGGGCAAGGGGCAAGGGGCAAGGGCAAGGTAAGGCGATTTCCGGAAGATCTTCGCTCCGATGCTGACATTGAACCCGTTCATGGTTCGACAAGCTCACCACGAACGGATTCAATGTCACGGATGCAATCTGGTATGAGCTTTTCCAAAAATCGCCTTATCCTGCCCCTTGCCCCTTGCCCCTTGCCCCTTGCCCCTTGCCCCTTGCCCCTTGCCCCTTGCCCCTTGCCCCTAACTCAATCGGGCTTCCGTGAACCGCGAGATCATCTCTTCGAGATGTTTAGGCCGGAGCGGTTTGGGGAGATGTTCGTCCATGCCGGCCTCCAGACAACGTGCCCGGTCGCTGGCCATGACGTTGGCGGTCATGGCGACGATAGGGGTGCGCGCGGATCCCCGCTCCTTGTCGCGAATCCGACGGGTCGCCTCGATGCCGTCCATGACCGGCATCTGCATGTCCATGAGCACGAGGTCGAAGGCGGATGGCTCGAAGAGGTCGACGGCGATTTTGCCATTCTCGGCAAGGGTTACTTCATGACCCCATCGTTCGAGCAGCTTACGGGCGAGCTTTTGATTGATCGGGTTGTCCTCGACCAACAGGATCCGCGCGCCCTGCCGCTCGTCTTGCGGCGGCGGGGTTTGCGGCGGCGGTGACGCGGCGGAGACCATGGGGTCGAGAAGACGGGTCAGGGTTTCGATGAGTTCGCGTGGCGTGGCGGGTTTGGTCAGCGTGGCCGCGATTCCAAGATCCTGGCCGCGTTGCGCATTGCCGGGGCTTCCGCCGCACGAGAGCATGACCATCCGGCCTTGAGCGATCAAGCCTTCCGCAACGAGTCGGGCGGCCAGTTCCAGGCCGTCCATGTCGGGCATGCGGGCATCGAGCAGCAGAAGATCGAAAGGCGTGCGACTGGACTGGCCGCTTCTGGCCAGTGCGAGCGCCTCCTGTCCGCTGCCGGCCTCCAGGGTCGTCAACCCCCAGTGACGCAGCCAGCCAGCCAGGGTTTCGCGATTGATCGGATGGTCGTCGACGACGAGCGCGCGCTTGTGCCGCCACGGCGACGGCGGCGGGGAAGACGCGGAAGGTTCGATGCGGGCGAGCGGCAGGGTCAGATGAAAGGCGCTGCCCTGACCCTCGCGGCTTTCGACCCGGATCTGTCCGCCCATGAGTTCGAGCAGACGGGCGCTGATGCTCAGACCCAATCCGGTGCCGCCGAACTGGCGGGTGATGGTGGCATCGGCCTGACTGAATGCCTCGAAAATCTCCGCGAGTTTTGCGGCGGGAATCCCGATGCCGGTATCGCGAACGGTGATCTGGATGTCGTCCAGCCGCGGATCCCGATTGGGGCTAGACCGTACCTTGACCTCGATTTCGCCCGTCGGAGTGAATTTGATGGCGTTATCGCAGAGATTCATCAGCACCTGACGGAGACGCCCCGGATCGCCCAGGCTTTGCCGGGGGAGGTCGGCGGGCAGATCGCAGACCAGTTCCAGACCCTTGTTCCGGGCACGCATGCCGATCGCCTTGAGGGTCTCGGCGACCAGCTCCGACAGATCGAAGGGGATTGCTTCGATGTGCATCTTGCCGGCATCGAGCCTGGCGAAATCGAGGATGTCGTTCAGGATGGTCAGCAGCGTTTCGGCCGATGACTTGACGATGTTGAGATAATCGCGCTGGGTCGGGGTCAGCTCGGTGTCCAGGGCCAGCTCGGTCATGCCCAGGATGCCGTTCATTGGGGTGCGGATTTCATGGCTCATGTTGGCGATGAACTGACTTTTCGCCGCGTTCGCCGCCTCCGCGCTGTCCAGCGCCCGGCGCATCTCCGCTTCGGCCCGGCGCATCTGCCCCTCGAACAGACAGGCCCGGGAGGCGTTGGCCAGTTTGCGCGCCAGAGGGGCAAAGGCAAGTTGAACATGGCTCGGCAAGACCCCGGCGTCGCAGCGGCGGAGAAAGATCAGAAGACCGAAATCGGTCAGACGGAAGGCATGCACGGCGCAGCCATCCTGAAGGGAGATTAGGGGCAATTCGTCTGGCTGCTGGGCCAGCGCTTCATAGAGGGTCGTCGGCGACCAGTGCTTCCAGAAGGCGCTGTAACAGGGATGTCGGGCCAGGTTACGGGGGAGCATGCAGACGATCGGATCGGTGTCGGCGTCCTCCTGACCTTGCATCTGTAGGATGGCGCCGCCGCTGCCGTCGAGGAGTCGCAGCATGTCCACCAGAAACCGGCGCAGCATCGGCTCCAGTTCCGTGCTGTCGCCGATGGCGAGCGCGAGTTCGTAGAGCAGCGCGGTTTCGGCGGACACACTCATGAGGCGGTTGAGCGGTCAACGTGTTCGTGCGTTGCGGATCCGGGGCGAACAAATGTTTCCAGGAGCGATTCGATGCGTTCCGGCTCCATCGGTTTTCCGATCAGATATCCCTGGATTTCGCTGACTCCCAACGCATCGACAAAGTCGCATTGGCGCAGGGTTTCGACCCCCTCCGCGATGACGCTCAGGCCCATGGTCTGGCCAATCGCGGTCACTGCGCGCACGATCACCCGATCCGCCTGGACACAGGTGATATTGGAGACAAAGGCACGGTCGATCTTGATGGCGTCGATCGGAAAGCGCAGCAGATATTCCAGGGAGGAATGACCGATGCCGAAATCGTCGATGGCGATTTTGATGCCCGCCTCCCGCAACCGCCCCAGGAGCGCGATCGCATTGGCCGGATCCTGCATGGCGAGACTTTCGGTAATCTCCAGCTCGATCCGGGCAGGACTGGCTCCGCTAGTCCGGATGGCCTGCTGGATCCTGGCGAACAAGTCCGGTTCCAGAAACTGTCGTGGCGAAAGATTGATGCCGACGCGCAGATTCAGCCCGGCCTGCTCCCAGCGTCTGGACTGACGGCAGGCTTCTTCAAGCACCCACTGTCCGACCGCCGAAATCAATCCGAGACTCTCCAACTGGGTGATGAAGCGGGTTGGCGGAACCAGGCCCCAGGTCGGATGCCGCCAGCGCAGGAGCGACTCGACCCCGACGATGGTGCCGGTGCGCAGATCCATCTGCGGCTGATAGACCAGAAAGAATTCCTGTCTCTCCAGCGCGGCGTGCAATGCACGTTCAACCTCCAGGGCTTCGATGAAGCGCGATTTCGATGCGGCGTTGGGGGTTGCCACGAGGATCGGCCGAGCCTGACTCTGTGCCAGCCGTTGCGCGTCCTGTGCCAGCAGCAGCAACTGGTTGGCATCGATTCCATGCTCGGGAAAGCAGGCGACACCCGAGGAAAAGGTCAAAATCGTTTCGCCTTGATCGACATGGAAAGGCCGCCGTAGATGCAGCAGAATGGATTCGAAACGATCGACCGCCTCGGCCATCCGCGGGGCGCGCAGCATCAGGGCGAACTCGTCGCCGCCGACCCTGGCGACCGCGTCCTGCTTGGCGACCAGTTCGCGCAGACGCCGCGCCAGCCGGGTCAGCAGCAGATCCCCGCCCGCTTCGCCCAAGGCATCGTTGTGGCGATGAAAGCGCGCGATATCGATCCAGCCCACGAGCAGGATCTCGTCCGAACCCGCCTTCAATTCTTCCAGGGTTTCGCCGATCCGGCGCAGGAACAGCCGGCGATTGGCGAGATCGGTCAGTTCGTCGTGCAGGGCCAGATAATCCACCAGGGCCTCGGTGTGACGCAGGTCGGTCACATCCTGCAAGGCGCCGAGCACCAGATCGTTATCGCTGCCCTGGACGCCCCGCTCGCCGACCATGCGCACCAGCCGATCCTGTCCAGCCGCGCCCATTCTCAGTTCCATCTCGATCTGTCCCTTGGACTGACGGAACAGATTCATCAGACGTTGGGCGCGTCCGCGGTCTTCCGGATGGAGTGCCGCGTAAAAATCCTCCACCTGGCTCATCGCCTGGCTGGAGACGCCGATGACCGCCTCCAGATCGTCGGACCAGTGGAGCGAATCGTCGGTGAGGCGCCATTCCCAAAACGCCAGCTTGGCGATCCGTCGAGTCGCTGCCTGGCGGAGACGGTTCTGACGTACCTCGCGGCCGAGCCGACCGGCCCGCAGGGCGTAGCGGACGCGCTGGGTGAGCAGGGTCCAGTTGATCGGTTTGGTGATGAAATCAGTGGCGCCGGCGCTGAAGGCTTTGTCGATGGCCTTGATGTCGTCGGCGCCGGTGAGCATGATCAGCGGCGTCCCTTCGCTCTGGTCGAGCCCGCGCATGCGCGCGCAGGCCTCGAAACCATCCATGACCGGCATCATGACATCGAGCAGCACCAGCGCGGGGCGTTCTCGCTCGAACAGTTCGACGGCCTCCGCGCCATCCGCCGCCTCGCTCACTCGAAATCCCTGGCGGTCAAGGACACCACGAAGTAACCGGCGGGTCGGTGTATCATCGTCGACGATCAGCAAGAGATCGCGATGGTCCTGCCTGTCTTCGTGATCGCCCACTCTATGTCTCCGCCCGTCGAGCCAATTTACCGGTTAAATCGGATGCCTAGCGGCACTATAATCAACCGCAACCTCTCAAGGAAGCGCTTGAGATTGAAGATGCCGCTTGCGCGAACGATCTGCCGCGAACAGGACTGGGGGTCCGAATGACCTATTTGGATACTGATGTATTGGATGAGTTGCTTGAAATCTTGGGAGACGAGGATCTGCGCTCGATCACGGACAGTTTCGTCGAGCAGCTTGGTCATCAGTTAACCGCTCTCGATACGCAGCTGGAGCAGACGAATTTCGCCGAGATCGCCCGCATTGCCCATTCTCTCAAGGGCGGCGCGGGCAATCTGGGCGCGATCGCACTTTCCGAGACGGCGGCGGCGTTGGAACGTCATGCCCGCGAGGGGGATGCGGACATGACCTCTTCGGTCATGACGACGCTGCCGGAGCTTGCCCGCCAGACGGTCGCCGAACTGAGCGAACGCGGCTACGCGAGCGCGGAATCCTGAATGGCTTTGCCATCGAACACGCAGCCGGTCTTCGTGGGCCGGCAGCCGATTTTCGATGCCGGTGGATCGATCGTTGGCTTCGAACTGCTGTTTCGCGGCGGTCATTCGGCACCCGCTCCAGGAACGAGCCATCCGGACAGCGACGAGGACTCCACGACCTCCGACCTCTTGCGTAGCATCTTCGTCGATATCGGCGTCGAGAATCTGGTGGGCGACCGCCTTGCCTTCATTACCTTGCCTCGTCGTTTTCTTGACAGCGATCTGCTCGCGGCCTTGCCCGCCGGACAGACCGCGCTCGAAATTTTTCGGGATCGCCCGCTTGACCCTGACAGCGTGGGCGTGGCGCGCGCGCTCGCGGCGCGGGGATTCCGCTTGGTCATGGACGCTCGACACTTGCTGACCGACCCGGCCGTGGCGCGCGAGGTTGCCGCGATCGTCAGGATCGATGTCCGCGGGCTGGATCGCACGACCCTGGCGCGGCAAGCCAGGGATTGCGTGTCACTGGGGGTCGGGTTGTTGGCTGAAAAGGTCGAGACGGAGGCCGAGTACCAGCTTGCCAGGCGCTTGGGTTTCACCTATTTCCAGGGCTTTTTTCTCTCCTATCCCAACGTGGTCGAGGGTCACCGCATGGGTGGCGGCGCGCTGGCGCTGTTGCGTCTGCTGGAGATCCTGCAGCGGGCGGACAGTACGCTGGACGAGCTGGAGCGGCTGGTGACCAGCGACGCGGCCTTGAGCATCGAGATGCTGAAGCTGGTCAATAGCGCGCGTTTTCGCCGGCCCGCGCCGATCGAGTCGATCCGTCAGGCGCTGCTGCTGCTGGGTCGGAAACTCATCGGCCAATGGGCGTTGCTGCTCTCGCTGCGCGCGGCATCCGGCAATCCGCAGGCCATGGAACTGGCCTTGATCCGGGCGCGTATGAGCGAACTGCTGGCGCCGGCGTGCGGACGCCAGGAAGATGCCGAGCGCTTTTTCACGCTCGGCCTGCTCTCGGGCATCGACCGGCTCTTCGGCGTCCCGCTGGCCGAGATTCTGCGCCAGATTCATCTGAGCCCGGAGATGACCGCCGCGCTGCTCAACCGGGAAGGGCAGATGGCCCTCGTGCTGGAGGTCATCGACGCCTTCGAGCACACGGACAATCCCTTGCCCGACGAACTGGATGTCTCCCCGGAAGCGCTTTCGCGCCTCTATCTCGAATCGATCGCCTGGGCCAGGGATCGCTTGAGCGAGTTATAGCGGCGAGTCTCGGCGCGCGGCATCCTTCGGTTTCGCTAGGGCTGTTCCGTCTCCACGGTCGGCGCGGACGGCGGCGGTGTATCCGCGGATGACGTGTCCGGCGACGCGGGTTTTAGCGTCAATTTGGCCGGATCCAGATCGAGCACGCCGTCCAGATCGAAGGCGGAGAGCTTGAAGAAATAGGGCTTTTCCACGTCCTTCAGCACATAGTCCTCGCTGTTTTCGGCTTGCGAAATGCGGTAGCTCCGTGCGGTGCCATCGGTGAGCCCGAGGTCGAGCACCAGCTTTGGTGCTTGCTGCCGGTAGGCGGGGGCGTCCTCGGTGCCGAGCACGCCGCGATAGCCGAGATTGGCTAGCCGCGTGACCAGCGCATTGGCGGTGCTCTGGTCGACCGGTTGTTCGCTGTTCTCCAAGCGCCACACGTCCCCGTCCTTGACTAAGGCCCAATCCTGGCTGGCGATGCGCGCGATCCGCTCCCGATCCAAACGCAGAAGCCCGGTATCGAGCCAGTCGTCGCGACGCGCGGACAGGTCGGATAGCGCCAGACTCAGTTCGTAGACCCCTGGATCGTCCGCCGGTCGGGCGAAGAGCCGCCGGAAACCGGGCGAGTCGCCGAGCAGCAAGGTCGCGAGCGGCCCGTCTTTTCCCTCCAGCGTCAGGCGGCGCTCGAAGCCGTCGTCCGCTAGCTTGAAGCGCTTGCGCGCCTCCTCGCTGGTGGCGATGGGCAGCGGGCGCTTCAGGTCGGCGAGTTGCGCGAGCAAGGGATCGACCCTGGACGGCGCGACCGGAAAATCGGCCAGATCGGCGAGCACCCAGGTTTCCTCCGGCGCGCGGCGAAGCGTCACGCCGCCGTCCGCGCCTTCGATGCGGATAGCGGTCACGTCATCCGGGGCGAAGTCGAGCAGGGGCGTCTGGGCGGTCAGGGCAGCCATTCCCGGCGCTCTCAGGCTGAGCCCGAGCGCGAGAAACAGTTGCAGACCCAGCAGCAGGGCCAGCGCGATCACCAGCGGCGAACGCAGATCGGGCGCCCAGCCGGAATCCGGGCGGGGGGCGGTCGTGTTCGGCGAGGTCATGACGAGGTTCCTCCGTTGCTCAGAATGGCCGCGTAGCCTTGTTCGCGGCGTGCGCGCAGTCGTCGATACAGCCAAAAGACCAGGGCCAGTCCGCCCAGGGCCAGCAGATAGTTGAGCGATTCCCAGAAGAGACGCCTCTGCTGTCCGATGGGTTCGAGCAGCCGGCTGAATTGGCCGCGTCCGCGCAGGGTCAGCAGTCCGCGATCCTCAAGCGACCAGTCCACCGCGTTCTGGATCAACTCGATGGGCTTGAGATAGCGGCTCTGGGTCGCCTCGCCCGCCAGACTGATCGCGGTATCGGTGAGAAAACTCGACGAGCCGATCAGGATCAGCCGCGCCGAGGGCGGTGACGATTCCACGACGCCGGAAAACACCGGCTGGGATTTTTCCGTCTCTTCCGACTCATCGGGGATGGATGAATCCGCCGCTGCGCCGTCCTCCTCCCGGGCGAGAAGCGGCGAGGGCCGGCCCGCGAAGGGCGACTGGAAACGCCCCTCGACCGCCACCGCCAGCAGCTTGCGCCCCTGATCGTCGCCGCGCGCGAAGCCGAGCGGGCCATGCTGCTCGAAGTCAGGCTGCATGTCGTCCGAATCGCTGGTCCAGGCCCCGGCGGAAC